>NZ_VMHK01000008.1 GCF_007559275.1 Bifidobacterium apousia | reverse complement strand
GGCGCTCAGCCCCGACCATGGTCCGGCTTCCGGCGGCACCAGCATCACCATCACACCCCCGAACGCGGACTCACCATCGTTCAGCACGTTGGAAGCCCATGACGACAAGCTGATCGGCGTGACCGGCGATGGGCGCCTATACACCTGGACAACGAACGATAAGACGCCTGTTCAAGTGCCATCACCTCGAGATACGTCTGGCGAGGTGCGATTCACAGCTGGAGTCGTTGGCGATAACAGCTACGCAGCCTTGAGCAGTGACCACCGTATCTACATCTGGAGCAAAGTCGGGGAGACTCCGGCCCTGCTCGACACAGACTCCACGACCTACATCAGCATTGCCATGGCCGCCGATCGCCTCATGGCAGTGGATCAGGATGGCCGTATCCACACATGGACCAGTAAGGACGAGCCAACAGGAAAGGCCATAAGCTTGCCGAGGCAGGCCTTGGCAGTCACGGCTGCTGGCAATGCTGACTGTCTGCTCGCCTTGGACAGCAAGGGCCAAGTCTGGATCTGGAAGCCGGAAGCCATTGACACCGATCAGATCCAACCCGTCAAGCTTGCCAGCCGAATTGTTCAGATATCAGCCATGGATCACGGCTCTATGCTTCTGGACTCAACAGGCCAGACCAGCTATCTGGAAAACGAACAAACCCAACCAGAACCACTGGTCTTGCCCGACCATTCTGCCATCACGGCCATTAGCAGTAACGCTATGCAAGCAACTCTTATAGACTCGAAAGGCCGGGTCTGGGCCTGGAAGCCCGGCGAAGCACCCACACGTGCGGACGACGGGAGCCAGCAGTACTTGCAGGCCATCAAGGCAGACAGCAGGATCACCGCCATCAGCAGGCAGGGCAGCATATACATGTGGAACCTGGGCGGGCAGGGCCAGCCCGGCAAACCGGCCAGACTCGACACCACACAGGCGCCCAACCTGGAATCAGCCAGCATGGACGGCCAGCCGCTCAAACTCTACAAGACCGCCAGCTCCTGGCAGGCGGACATACCCGCCCGCCAGCCGGGACCAGCCGCCATCCTCATCAACGGCAGGCAGGACGGCCAGCCCTTCACCAGGAACCTCAGCTACACGGTCGACCAGCCGCTGACCAGAAGCGCCGAACCACGATCCACGCTTACAGTCCGATTCGACACGGGCGGAGGAAAACCCGAACCAGCAGACCAGAATGTCTCCTATCCATACGGCAGAGTAAAGCGCCCCTCCCATGATCCGGTGCGCGAAGGCTTCCTGTTCGACGGGTGGTTCACCGGGCAAGCCGCCTACGATTTCAGCAAACCCGTTATCCAGAACCTCACCCTCACCGCCAAATGGACCTTCAAAGACCCCAACAACACGTGGAAGATCAACCCCAGTGAGGGCGGTCAGGAGGGCGGGCAGCAGACCGTCATCACACCACCAACCAGCCATAACGGCATCAAATTTAGCCACGTCAGCGCCGGAAGCCTTCATTCGCTGGCCTTAGGCAGCGACGGCAACGCCTACGCCTGGGGATACAACAACCAGGGCCAGCTCGGCGACGGGACAACCACCGAACGGCATACGCCGGTCAGGGTGAAGACGCCCGACCGCAACACGTACCCGGACCTGCCCAAGGATTTCACCTACGTGCAGGTCAGCGCCGGAAGCTCTTATTCGCTGGCCCTCGGTAGCGACGGATACGCTTATGCCTGGGGAAACAACAGACATGGCCAGCTCGGCAACAACACCACCAGCGGGGACGAAGACGCGAATCCTGCTCCTGCGCGCGTGCACGACCCCGCCAGCCCTAATGATGCCAGCAAGGGGCTGAAAGCCATACAGGTCAGCGCCGGAACCGATCATTCGCTGGCCGTGGGCAGCGACGGATACGCCTACGCCTGGGGATACAACAGCGATGGCCGGCTCGGCAACAACACTAAAACAGATTCGTATGTTCCTGCGCGCGTGCGCGACCCTAGCAGCCCCACTGACGCGAGCCAAGGACTGAAAGCCACACAAGTCAGCGCCGGACTAGATCATTCGCTGGCCGTGGGCAGCGACGGATATGCCTACGCCTGGGGAACCAATTGGTTTGGTGGGCTCGGCAACAACACTGTCAGGGATTCGTCCGTTCCTGTGCATGTACGCGACCCCGCCAGCCCTAATGATGCCAGCAAGGGGCTGAAAGCCATACAGGTCAGCGGAGGATGGCAGCATTCGCTGGCCGTGGGCAGCGACGGATACGCCTACGCCTGGGGATACAACAACGTTGGCCAGCTCGGCAACAACACCGGCGGCTACGATGGGTACTATACATATGCTCCGGAGCGCGTGCGCGACCCCGCCAGCCCCACTGACGCGAGGCAAGGACTGAAAGCCACACAAGTCAGCGCCGGATACGGTTATTCGCTGGCCGTGGGCAGCGACGGCAACGCCTATGCCTGGGGAAACAACGATCATGGCAAGCTCGGCAACAACAGCGGCAGCTCTTCGACTGTTCCTGTACGCGTGCGCGACCCTAGCAGCCCCACTGACGCGAGGCAAGGACTGAAAGCCACACAAGTCAGCGCCGGAGCCTATCATTCGCTGGCCCTGGGCAGCGACGGCAACGCCTATGCCTGGGGATGGAACAGCGATGGCAAGCTCGGCAACGACAGCATTCCCACAGAGCTACATAACAGTAAAGCTCAGAGTCTTGTTCCTGTGCCGGTGATGTTTCCTCTGCCGCCGGTGATCACGGGCGTCAGGTTCGACCAGACTGCCGTATCAGGTTTGACGCGCGGCGACGGCAATAGCGTGAGCGTGTTCACGCCCCCGCACCAGCCGGGCATGGTCACCGTCAGCGTGGCCTACACGCTGGGCAGCGCACCCCAGCAACCGGACTCTACCCTCAAGTACACATATACGCCTGCAACGCATACAGGCGTACTCCCCCAGGCAGGCGGGGAAGGCATCCTGCTCATCCTGGCTACGGGTATGACCGGCATGGGCGCAGTGCTGGCCTCACGCCGCCACCGGAAGGAAGCACACCAACTGTCACATGCTTCGCACGAGTAAGAGCGGCCGGGCGGCGTATCAATCCCCCCGCCCCTGGCCCACACAGGGGGAGCAGGGAGGAAACGTGTCATCTAAGGCTCAAACCCCAAGAGAGCCGACACTTCCCTCCCGCGCCCCCACCACACTTCCGCAGGCAGAAGCCGAGGGGCAGGCATGCACGCCCCCGTACCAGCCCGGGAGAGGAGGAAACACGGCCAGGCCGGCCAAGAGGCGTGCAACCTCGCAGCCAGCCCGGCCGCTGTTTTACTTATCAGATCATAAGTCATATAGGCTCGTTCGGCTTCATTAGCAGACTGGCGCTGGGATCCAACTGTGTTTAGGTGAATTGCCGGGGGATTCGACGCTCGGATGGCTGCGTGATACGATTTGCTCATGCGCTGCCCATGGTTGCGGGGGACTGGGTCAGCCAAGCGTTTGAATCCTTTGGGGAGGTTTGTT
>NZ_VMHK01000007.1 GCF_007559275.1 Bifidobacterium apousia | reverse complement strand
CCCGACCTATTAACAACCACCCAACACGCTTACAGCCACAAGGCCAAACCCCCAACATAAACAACGCGTTTAGTTCCTATAGCCCCCAGATCGCTCTCTTCTTTCCTTATGCTCAGCAACAGCCGATACATGTCTGAATCATTGCCAATGACTGTGTTGGCACAGTCAAACTGCCATCATTGACTGTGGGCGATCTGTGAAAAAGCCATGGTTTTTCGACTCTTGCAATTGTGTTTTGGCAAAGCTACCCCCTAAGCAAGGCAGAGTCGTCACCACGGGCAATCGGGCATCATGACCGGCGATAGTCATGCACACAGCGTTTTGGGTCGTTGCTATATGCAGGTTGACAATATTCCTGGGATTTCGAAGGTCCAGGAGGCTGCCAAACAGCACATGACCGCCACCGCAGAGTCCAACCACTTGCGGAATAACTGGACGCGTACATGTGCTGCAGCCCCCATGACTAACTCATGAGATAGTGAAAAGGGCTCGGCACTTCAGCGAGGCAGAACAGCCTGCTGCCAGACCTGAATCATGCGCGAATTATCCACGCCAGTGCAAAGTTCCACCTCATACGATCTGACACCACTAACAGGCTGGTCACCATTTCTGTCAGCCAATAACAGCTTGCCGCTGTCGGCAAGATTCACCCGTGCAGGACGAAGAGCAACCAGGTCCCTTTCAGCCAGAGCCAAGACGGATACCAGGTCATGAAGCCACATGCCATCGACTGGTCGAGTTCGTCTGCTGTATGTCAGCCACGGTCTCAACCAACGGTTCATCGAGTCCTTCCACGGCGCCTTGCTTGCATCGGCCTCGGCGATCATACGATCCCAGCATCGCTGGCTCAGATGCGTGGTCCTGGTCACATCAAGCGGAACCAAGGTGATGGGAATACCAGATTCCAACACCCGCCGGGCTGCCACCGGATCGACGGCGAAGTTGGTGTCCACCTCATCACCGAATCCAATGGCACCGCCCATGATGCTGATCCTCTCAATATGCCCAACGACCTGCGGCTCATCACTGATCAGCCCGGCTAGGTTGGTGAGAGGTCCTATGGCGGCAATGGACACCGAACCGCTGCAAGCAAGCACATCCTGCGCAAGCTGATCAGGCCCGGAAACCTCTGGTATGGCTGATACCTTATCGGCGCTTGATGCATGGAACCCTGCCTGCGATCCCACGGCATTTCTCCATACTTCTGGCGCCTCGGGGCTGCTGGCCGCATTCAGCCTCTTGGTCAGCCAAGGCTGGCGTGATCCCTGCAGCGGGCCATCCGCCCCTCGACGGACAGGAACATCCATGCGTCCCATGGATCTCAGCAAGGCCTCTGCACTGGAATAACCGAGATCAGAGGTAGTGTTGCCGAACACGGTCCATATTGCTCTGGTCTTGAGCTTTTCGGAACGCAAGGCATAGGCAATGGCCAGGGCATCATCGACGTTGGCTCCGGGTACACCGTTGCCCGGGTCACAGTCGACGATAATGTTGACTGCATCTTTCATTTCTGTTTTCATACCTCATTTTGGCTGCATCCACAGCTACGGCCAATGACCAGCTGTGGAGCTGCCGGAATTGTGCCTAAACCAGTACGGACAGGAGCATCCGAACGATTTGTTGGAGCGACGGAAGTCTCGTAACCCCCTGGTTTGTCGTCTCCATCATCGCCAGTGTCCTGATAGGCGCCGTCCGGTTTCAGCAACACCTTGGCAATCTTGTCCGCTATCTCATCCTCGGACAGCTGGACGGCTGTCAGTGACGGAATCAAATATGCGGATTGGTCAGTCCCATTCATCGCCGCCAAAGCAACATCATCAGGCACTTTTTTGTCGCGCTGGGCCATGCCTGCCAGGAAACCCATGGCCTGAAGTTCATTCGAAGCAAAGACAGCCTCAACCTGATCGTCGACCAGCTCCGCCGCCTCGTATCCCCCCTGGCAGGTGTAGGGAACGAAGATCTCCTGCCCTGGCTCAAGGCCGGATTCACGTATGGCCCTCTTCCACCCACGGATTCTTTCCCGCGAATTGAGACGCTCCCGAGGGCCGGCAATGATGGCCAGCTTTTGATAGCCATGCCCTATCAGATGGGCTGTAGCCATCCTGGCCTCTTCGCTTTCGTCAAGACCCAATCGAACTCGGCGCCCTGCAGAGGGACTCAATTCCTGTCCTTCCGGTTGGTTGAGCATAACCACGGTTCCCGGGTAGGTTTCAAGGGCATCCATGGGAAGAGGCTGGTCCACGCCATACCAAACCAGACCAGAGACTTGCTGACGCTGGAAGGATTCCAACAGCTCCATCTGGCGACTGGGGTCATCGCTGGAATCGCCGACCAGGAGGGTCTTGCCCAAGGAGAAAAGCTTGTGCTCCAAAGC
Organism: Bifidobacterium apousia; assembly: GCF_007559275.1. Taxonomy (GTDB): domain Bacteria; phylum Actinomycetota; class Actinomycetes; order Actinomycetales; family Bifidobacteriaceae; genus Bombiscardovia; species Bombiscardovia apousia. The sequence continues at coordinate 110,300 of NZ_VMHK01000007.1, read as the reverse complement.
CTTGGTCATCTGTGCCAGGAAGGGATTGGCCAGGTCTGTCACCAGCAAGGCGTAGGTATCGCTGGTCCCGTTGGCCAGCGACTTGGCGATATTGTTAGGCACATAGCCGGTTCGCCTAATGGCATCTAAGACCTTGCGCCTGGTCTGCTCGGAGACTGGACGTGGACCATGATTGATCACATAGCTCACCACGGCAGATGAAGTACCCGCCTCCCTGGCCACGTCATCCCTTGTCGGACGCCTCGTCACCATTCCCCTCCTTGCAACTGGTCTCCTTACAGATTACCGATTCAATGGAGATTCATCAGATCGCATCGTCAACCAGGGTCAGGTCCCGGCCACGGGTCTCAGGGGCGAAGAATGTCGTGACCAGACCGATCGCTGCCATCAAGCAGTAATAGGCAGCCAAAGGCACCCAGGAGCTGAAGGCTGCCAGCAGTGCCGAAGCGACCATCGGAGCCGTGCCGCCGGAGAGGATGGAGCCAAGCTCCTTGGCGACTGCCATCCGGGAATACCTGTGCTGAATGCCGAAGAGCTCAACACCGTAGGCCGCTTGGACTCCGAAGATGCCCAGCGAAGCCACACCCATACCCACGATTATCACCAGGCTGACAACAATGGTGTTCTTCGACTGCAACAGGGCAAAGGCCGGGAAGGCGTACAGGACCAGAAGCAGGCAAAAGACGCGGTAGACAATCCTGCGGCCGAACCGGTCGGAAAGCCATCCGGAGAAGGGGATGATCAGGAAGCCCAACAAAGAGGCAATCAGCACTGCTGTAGTTGGCACAGATTTGCTCACGCCCAGTGTGACCACGTATCCGATAAGGAAGCTCTGCGAAAGATACGAGGGACCATTCTCTCCTATACGCAGACCAAGCATGATGAAGAAGGCCTTCCAGCCACCCTCGGACTTCTTCTCCTGCTTGCCTGCGGCAGCCAGAATAGCCTCTTCCTTCTTCCTATTGGCCTGGTAGGAACGAAATGCGGGCGTCTCCTGCATGGAGCGACGCAGATAGACAGCGAAAAGCGCAATCAGGATTGAGACCAGGAAGGGAATCCTCCATCCCCAGGCAATCAGGCTGTCGTGGGGCAAAAGCAGAACCAGAAGCCAGACAGCAGAAGCCAGCAAAGTGCCCGAATTAGACCCGATGCCAATCAATGAGGAAACCAGGCCACGGTGGTTGACAGGGGAATACTCGGCGAGCATCACTGCTCCCCCCGACAGCTCGGCTCCAGCGCCGAATCCCTGGCATACGCGGCAAAGTATCAAGAGAATGGGAGAAAGAATGCCCACCATTTGGTACGTCGGCAAAAGCCCCAGGGCTGTAGTCGACAGACCCATCAGCATGACCGTGAAGACCATGATGAACTTACGTCCGCGCTTATCACCTATCTTGCCCAGAACAAAGGCTCCGACAGGCCTGGCCAGGAAGCCGACCGCATATGTTGCGAATGAAGAGAGCAGAGCGATTACCGGCGTTTGCCCGGGAAAGAAGATGTCGCCAAAGACAAGCCCTGAAGCCAGACCATACAAGGCAAAGTCCACATATTCCATGGTTGTGCCCAACCATACGGCCACGATATTGGTCCAGAAGCTCTTCCTGCCCTCCTTGGTGCGGAAGTTGACATCAGCTGCCTGTTCCTGTTGATCAGACAATTCGGAATTCGACCTGGATCGCTGATTCACAGTTTCAGGTTTTCCTCTCTTGGCCCGGTTCACTCCCATTTATGCCTCCTTGCAGGGGATCATTGCGATTCGATGCTGAATAGCGTTGTTCTACCCGCGTAGATTGGAAAGCGACTTTTTGCGCGTTTCCATTTGCCAACAATGCAAAATTCTACGCGCGTAGTTTTCCTTGTCAATTTGAGAGTTTACCGTTTTGCTGATTGGCAAGCACACAGGATGGAGTTCATGGTCACATAAGATGGGCTCCCATTCATTGCGAAGCTCAAACCTTGCCTGATTGCAACAAGAAATCAGCAATCAAAGCGATCAATGGATTCCAACGATTGCGACTCATAGTATTCGAGCGCGAAGCATATCCTTGCAACTGTCTTGGTTCGTTCGACCTTTAAAGATGCTTGCTCAACGATTAAGCGATCACTACAACTGTACTACCCTACCAAGGGCTGATATAAGGTTCAATCATCATGACGAATCATGCTTATCGGGCTGATCAGATCAATTGTATTGATATTATTCACTCAGGCTAAGAAGATCCTGGTCCGAAACAACGAATAATTCGGGAGGGGTGCGCGGCAATGAGCACGATTGAGGAAGGCGCACTCGGCGCGCTTACTGGGCTGTCCTTGGGAGATGCACTGGGCATGCCCACGCAGAGCATGAGTCCAGCAGCCATCCATGAGGCCTACGGCAGGGTTGACACCCTTCGTGATGCTATTGCGGATCAGCCGATCGCTCCAGGTATGCCTGCGGGATCTGTGACCGATGACACCGAGCAGGCACTGATTGTCGCAGAGCTGATCATCGAGGGCAGAGGACACATCGATCCCAAAGAGTTCGCTAAGCGCCTTCTGACCTGGGAGGACGGCATGAAGTCACGCGGATCACTCGACCTGCTCGGGCCATCCACCAAGCTGGCTCTGGAACAGGTTCGCCATGGCGCGGACATCATGACCACAGGAAGGACCGGCACCACCAATGGGGCGGCCATGCGAGTCGCCCCGGTAGGGATAGCCAACAGGCCCGAAGACACTAGACGGCTGGCCAATCGCATCTACGAGTCCTGCCAGGTCACCCACGACACGGTCACAGGCTTTCAAAGCGCAGCGCTGATCGCTACGACAGTCAGTCTGGGACTTGAAGGAATGACCGTTCGCCAGGCACTGAATGAGTCCTTGCGCCTGGTACCCGCCATGGAAACCGCCGGAGCCTGGACACCCAAGGCATCGGTTCCCGCTCGGGCCCGCCAGGCAATACAAGTGTCCGAAGAATTCAGCGATGAGGACGACTTCGAACGCCACCTCATCGAAGACTGCGGCACTTCGGTGGAGGCCAATGAGTCTGTGGCAGCCGCTTTTGCCCTGGCCTGGAGATTCGCCGACGATCCCCAATCGGCTCTATTCGTCGCAGTCAACTTGGGCGGCGATACGGACACCATCGCTGCCATGACCGGCGCAATGACCGGCGCATGCACCGGCCCCGAGGTCTTCGACCCTGCACTCTGCTCCCAGGTGGCTTCGGTATCTCACCTTGACCTGCAGAAAACTGCCCGTGGCCTGATTACCCTAAGGTAAAGCGCAAAACGGATACGACAGAATCCTTCAGGAATACAAGAATGTAAAATCCAGTCAACCCCGAGATCATGGGGTCCACCCAGACCACACCACAGGTCTGACCAGACAATCCATCGCTGCATCCAGTACATCGTGAGTCAAAGGAGACAATCCATGTCAACTGCACCAAAAGAGGGCACCATCCTCTCCAGAGTTGAGCAAAGGGGCATCGAACCCGTGCCCGAGGATCAGAGGAACGGGTCGCCCGGCCAGCTCTTCTGGGTCTGGTTCGCCGCCAACATCTCGATCCTGGGAATCCCTCTGGGAGCTACCCTGATTGCCCAGGGCCTCAACCTCTGGCAGGCCGTGCTCGCCACGACCATCGGAGCCTTCGGATCCTTCGCACTGGTCGGCATCATTTCCATAGCCGGCAAAAGAGGCGGCGCCCCCACGCTGACCCTGTCCCGAGCTATTTTCGGCGTCAGAGGCAATGCGGGCCCCACACTGGTGGCTCTGCTATCCAGGCTGGGCTGGGAGACGGTGAACACGATGACTGGCGCTTTTGCCCTGCTCTCCCTGATCGCCATCATCTACGGCACCTCAGCTGATGCCAAGCGCTCCCCCTTCCTGACCTTCGTCTGTATTGCCGTCTTCGTAGCCTTGACCGTGGTGGTCTCGGCCGCAGGCCACGCCTTCATCCTCACTGTGCAGAAGTGGGCCACCTGGATATTCGGAGCCCTTACCCTCTTGGTAGCCATCTATCTGGCCACGACCGTCGACTGGTCCTCCTTCATCGGCAATGCCCCCGGGTCAGCCAGCGCCTTCCTTATCGGAGTCGGCACCATAGCCGCAGGGACGGGCATCGGCTGGGTCAATTCCGGCGCAGACATGGCCCGCTACCAAAAGACCTCGGTAAAATCCGGCTCTCTGATCCTGACTGCAGCAGCCGGCGCCGGCATCCCCCTGGTCGTGGTTATCGGCCTGGGATCGGTCCTGACAGCAGGCAACTCCACCATTGCCTCCGCCGCTGATCCGGTCGCCGCGGTTCGAAGCGCCCTGCCCGCCTGGGTTTCGATCCCCTATCTGATTGCCGCCTTCGCTGGGTTGCTCATGTCAAACAACCTGTCCGTATATTCGGCCGGCCTGACCACCATCACCCTGGGCATCAGAATTCCCCGCGTCTATGCGGTCGTCGTCGATGTGGTGGTGACCACCTGCGGAGCCCTGTACTTCACGCTGGGCTCCGACGGATTCTACGGCCCCTTCGTCACCTTCATCTCCCTCTTGGCAGTGCCGCTGAGCACCTGGGCAGGCATCTTCCTGTCAGATATGATCTTCCGCAAGCGCTACGATTCGGACGGCCTGCTGAATCTTCAAGCCGATTCCCCATACTGGTACTGGCACGGCATCAACCTCCCGGCCATCGTCAGCTGGCTGGTGGGGATAGTCGTCGGCTTCCTGTTCGTGACGGCCCAGGTCTCCAAGAACGAGGTCTGGTTCTCAGGACCGCTGGCCGGCAGCTTCCTGGGCAGGAACGGCCTGGCATGGCTGGTATCCCTCCTGCTGGGAGGAATCCTCTATGCCATTTTGCACCTCCTCTCCAAGGACTCCGTGGCGGTGAGGAGCAGCAGTAATGACTGAACCCAGCATCCTTCATCTCGGTCAGGTGGTGATTGACCTGAGCATGAACATCGACCACCTCCCGGAACGCGGCGGGGACATTTTCGCCAGGCGAACCGCCATAAAGGTCGGCGGCGGATACAACGTGATCCAGGCAGCCAGGCGGATGGGGGCACCCATAGCCTACATGGGGGCGATCGGCACAGGTCCGATGGCGGACATGGCCCGTGGAGCCCTTGCTGCCCTGCAGGTTCCCGCACAAGGGCCTGTGCTGGATAACTGTGACACCGGATACTCGGTAGCCATGATCGAACCCTCGGGTGAACGCACCTTTGTGTCGGCGAGGGGCGCAGAGACCCGGGTACCGGAGGGCACCTACGAAAGCATGAATCTGGTTCCCGGTGATGTCATCTACCTGAGTGGGTATTCCTTCTGCCACAAGGACAATACCCGAAGCCTGCTCGGTTTTGCTGAGAAACACCAGGGCGAAGGATTTCCGGTGCTCTTCGACCTGGGACCCATGGTGGCAGATATTGCACCGGATGTTCTTGATGCGGTCAACGGTCTGCATCCTATCTGGTCCCTCAACGAACGCGAGGGACCAATCCTGGCGAAACGTCTAGGGTGCCAACCCGAAACTGGCGACGTTACTGAGTTGGAATCCCTCTGCCGCTCGCTTTCGTTGAGACTGGACAGTCCGGTGGTTCTCAGAGCCGGCGCCCGCGGTGCCTGGTACTGCCAGCCCAAGGATGCAAAGCAGAGCCAGTACATTCCCACCCCGCAGGTCCATGCCATAGACACCAACGGTGCAGGCGATGCACACTCGGGTGTCCTCTGCGCGGGCATCTTCCAAGGTCTGCCCATTGAGGAGGCCCTGGTGCTGGCCAACTGTGCAGGAGCACTTTCCACTACCCAGCGGGGTCCAGCCACATGCCCAAGTGAAGAAGCCATACGAAAGGCCGCCAGCTCCCTGCAATGATGACCGGAGCAAAACCGGAGGGAACAAAGGCGGCCGCCGACTTCATGCCGACGGCCGCTTGGCCTCTCAACGAGGGACCAGAGAATGACGTATCAGAGCTGCTTGCCCAGCTGATCGGCTGCGCGCAGGGCGTGAGCCACATCGGTAGGGGTCACTTCGAATGGCATGTTGCCCATGGTTTCGTCAGGGCCGCAGGCATGCTCACCGACCTTGAGCAGATCCTCCTCGCTGGCCTGGCCGATGCCGATCTGCTCCAGGGAGGTGGGCAGACCCACGCTGCGGAAGAAGTCATAGACCCCGCGGGTCTCCTCCAGGGGCCGATCCTCAAGGACCAGCTGGGCCAAGGTGCCGAAGGCCACCTTTTCGCCGTGCAGCATGGAGTGGGTGCCCTCCAGGGCGGTCATCCCGTCATGAATGGCGTGGGCTGCAGCCAGGCCGGAGCTCTCGAAGCCCAGACCGCTCAGCAGCGTATTGGCCTCGATGATCTTCTCCAAGGCGGCTGTGCGGACACCGGCCTTGGCAGCGGCCACGGCCTTGACCCCATCCTCAAGCAGGGTGTCGCGGCAGAGACGAGCCAGGGCGAAGGCGGCCATGGTGGCATGTCCCCCGGTCATGGTCACGGCATTCGACTGCACACAGGCGGCTGCCTCGTAATAGGTGGCGAAGGCATCGCCCAGTCCTGATACCAGGAAGCGCACCGGAGCCTTGGCGATCACGTCGGTATCCATCAGGACCACATTGGGGTTGGCAGGCAGGGGCAGGTAACGGTCAAAGACCCCCTCGGGCGTGTAGAGCACGGACAGCCTTGAGCAGGGCGCATCCGAGGAGGCCGCCGTGGGCACAATCATGACCGGCAGATGGGCGAAGTGGGCCACAGCCTTGGCGGTATCCAAGGTCTTGCCGCCGCCGATGCCGATCACCGCGTCGCTGTCGCCCAAATGGGCACGATGACGGTCGATCTCCTCCATGGAGCACTCGCCGCCGAATTTCATCAGTTCGTAGGGGATCCCATCGTGCTCAAAGGAGGCGACAATGTCGTCGTGGTAGAGCCCGTCGATGACCGGATCGACGATCAGATGGGCGCCCTTGGTGCCCAGAGCCGCGTATTCTCCAGCCAGCTTTCCCATGGCGCCCTCCTGCTGAACATAGGAGCCGGGAGAGCACAGAACCTTGCGCATACATACACCTTTCTCATCGCTGATCCCGCCTTCGGGACCAGGTCCTTAGTGACGAGCCTCTTGGCCCGTCTGAAAGTGACCCTAGTCACATTACATGGTGAGATGGGTGTGCCGCGCCGGGCGACCGGTCAGTTATGAGGCAAGGAATTGGTCGTGCTCGTCGGCGACGACTGGGGTGTGGAAGCCGTACTTGAGGGGCTGGGCGTGGAGCCTGTCGCATCCGCAGACGGCGAGGGCGTGCTCGTGGGGTTCCCTCCCTGCTGTTGACCTTGCCCGGATCCCTGTTCGTTGCCTTGGTGCTGATTCGTTCCCGAAGGCTGATTCTGGGGGGCACCCGGGGTCGCCTGGTCTTCAGGCTGCTCAGTACGCTGTGCAGGCTTGGAGGGGGTCTCTTCCTCCTGGCTGGGGGTTACCTGGCTGGTCGAAGGGCTGACCACGTTGCGGACCACCTTGTCGGTGCCTTCGCCTTTGGTCAGGGCATTGATGGCCAGGGCGGACAGCAGCACGGCCACCAGAGCGCTGACCACTGAGACGATGATGACGTTGCGGCGGCGCTGATCCAGTTTCTTTTTGCTGGTTGCCGCAATGGGGGCCGCATGGGCCCGAGGACCATTGTTGGACGAAATGGTTCTGCCGGTCTTGGCTGCCGACTTTTCGCCACCGACAGGAGGCATGACCTGGGTGGATCCATCAACCGGCGCCATGACCTGGGTGGACCCGTCGGCAGCACCGCTGGAATCGTCCGAAGCGCCTTTCCCCTGTGCCGGCAAGACCCTGGTCTGCCTATCAGCGGCTGAATCGCTGTCCGTATCCGTCTTGGAATCGTCATCATCCTGGTCGGCACTGCCGACCACAGACTCCTGCAGCTTCTGACCAGAGGCTTCCAAGACATTCTTGTAGATCTGCGAGGCCACAGCAGAGACGATGGAACCGATGGCTACGCCGATGATGGATCCCGCCACGCCGATCTTGGCGGCCAGCCAGAAGGAGGTCATGGCTGCAAGAGCGCCGGCGACGATCTGCGCCCAGGAAATGTCATGAAAGAACTGCTTCACTACGACCCCTTTTGATCCAACGGCTGGTTGCTGCGCTCTTATGGTAGCTGGTCGTCATGGCGATCCTGTGATGGTCAGTCGGTCTGAACCAGCCCTCGGGGATTGTCCCAGTCCCCCCGCATGGCGATGGCAGGACCGCGATTGTAGTCGATCATGGACCAGCGCAGACCGCCGTCTGGCAGGTCTCGTGGCATCAATCGCGCCCAGTGGGCATTGCGCATGGTGACCAGACCTAGGTATTCGGGATATTCACTGGCCATGCCCAGCAGAGCCTGGAGGGCCTGGGCTATGAAGGACCCATGGGAGAAGACCATGAGATCCGTATCCGGACCAGCCCGATGAATCCAACGATTCAGGGTTTCCAAGCCTCGTTTGCCTACCTGTGCCTTGGTCTCGGCACCGTGAAGCAGCTCTCCCCCGGCGCCTCGGGACCAGGATTCGTAGTCCTCGGGCCAGCGTTGGCGAACCTCTTCGGCGCTGGCCCCCTCCCACTCGCCAAAGCTGCGCTCGCGCAGCCCGGAATCAAGATGGACCGTCTGGCCCAAGGGGTCGGCAAAGGCATGAGCGGTGGCGGCAGCCCGACCCAGGTCAGAGGAGACCACCAGCAGGTGACGGTCTTGAGGAGCGCCATCCACGTACTCTGCCCGGAGCTCCTCGGCAGCCCTCTCCACCTGCCAGCGGCCAACGCTGTTGAGGGGAATGTCGATCTGGCCCTGCATCCGGTGCTTTGCATTATATGAAGTCTGCCCGTGACGAACCACGGTCATGGAGCGCACATGCCGTCCACCCTCGACGGTGGCAACCGAGTCAGTCATGGCTTTCCTGAGGGTCGGCGAAACGGCTGCGCAGATCATCCCCATTCAGATCGTCCGCCTTGGAGGCCAGCTGGCTGTCCTGGTCGTCATCGGCGAGGGTGAAGGGGTGCTCCAGCTGCAGGTCGACCTGGGGGCAGTCCTTCCAAAGCCGTTCCAGATCGTAGTAGGCCCGGGCCTGCTTGTGCATGATGTGGATGACGAAGTCACCGTAGTCCAGCAGAACCCACTGGGCCTCCTGGACGCCCTCCCGCGAGCGGGGATCCAGGTTCTTCTGCAGGTGGAGCTGCTTCTCCACCTCCTCGGCGATGGCCAGGACCTGACGTTCGTTGCTGCCGGTGGCCACCATGAAGATATCGGTGATGGCGATGGGCCGGGAGACGTCGAAGGCCACGATGTCCATGGCCTTGACATCGTTGGCAGCCCGAGCGGCCACCCGGACCGCGTCGATGGATTCCTGCAATGCTGGCACTTGTCACGCCTTTCCTTGTTGTGAAGCCGATGCTCCCATGATTACCGCTCCCAGGCGGGCTTCCAGTCCGGAACCTGATGCTGATCATTGGTGGAGTAGACCATGGCCCCGTCCTCGACCGGATGGCGGATGACCGATCCGGCCCCGGTAGTGACCCCGTCGCCCACCTGGACGGGTGCCACGAAGAGGTTTCCTGCGCCCACGTGCACCTCCGACCCGATCTCGGTGCGGTTCTTATGCACGCCGTCGTAATTGGCCGTGATGGACCCGCCGCCCACGTTGCTGTCGTGGCCTATGTGGGCATCACCCACATAAGAAAGGTGGGGCACCTTGGTCCCGTGGTCGATGGTGGCCTTCTTCATCTCCACGAAGGCCCCGGCCTTGGTGTCCTCGGCAAGGACGTTGCCGGCCCTCAGATAGGTCCATGGGCCGATGTTGGCCCGGGCCCCGATCCGGGTCTCCTGCACGCGGGAACGCTCCACCCTGGCCTGCGGCTCGACGATGGCGTCAATCAGAGTGGTATAGGGGCCGATGACCGTGTCCGAGGCGATCTCGGTATGACCCTGCAGGAAGCATCCGGGCAGGATGACGGCATCCTGCTGGATGACCACGTCGTCCTCGATCCAGGTGGTAGACGGGTCCAGGATGGTCACCCCCTGGCGCATGAACTCCTGGCAGACCCGCAGGTTATGGGCCTTGGCCAGTTCAGCCAACTGGACCCTGTCGTTGACGCCTTCGACCTTGAGCGGATCAGGAGCAGCGAAGGCTCCGACCCGGCCCAAGCGGCGGGCTGTCTCCAGGGCATCGGTCAGATAGAACTCCCCCTGGGCGTTGCTGTCGTCCAGACCGCGGACCGCCTGGCGCAGCAGATCCGCCTCGAAGACGTAAACGGAAGTGTTGACCTCCTTGACGGCCAGTTCGGTGCCGGTGGCGTCCCGCTGTTCGACGATACGCAGGACCCGTCCATCCTGATCACGAATGATGCGGCCGTATCCGCTAGGGTCGTCCAGATTAACCGTCAGCACGGTGGCCCCGTCGCCGGAATTGACATGATAGTCAAGCAGGCTTTGCAGCGTATCCGCGTCCAGCAGGGGCATGTCCGAGGCCACGATCAGCACCTGGCCGTCGTGCTGGAGCTCGCCATCCAGCTGATCCACGGCGCACTGGACCGCACGCCCCGTGCCCGGTCGGCTGTCCTGACGCACGATGCGGACCTGGGGATCGTAAGAGCGTGCAGCCTGCGCCACCAAGTCGGCCTGATGATGAACCACCACGGCCGTCAGCTCGGGATTCAGGGCGATCACCGAAGTCATGACTCTCTGCAGGAAGGTCTTGCCGGCCAAGGTGTGCAGAACCTTGGGATGAGCCGAATGCATGCGAGTGCCCTCGCCTGCGGCCAGGATGATGCCAGCGGTCAGCGTCTGCCCGCCGCTCAAAACTCCACCACCCCGCTCTCGGCGATGTCGATCAGATCCTGAATGGAATCCACCACCTGGTCAGGGCGGTAGGGGAAGGTTTCCACCTCGGAACGTGTGGTGATGCCTGTCAGCACCAGGAAGGTGTTCAGACCGGCCTCGACTCCGGCCACCACGTCGGTGTCCATCCGGTCGCCGATCATGGCCGTGGTCTCGGAGTGGCCGCCCACCCTGTTCAGGGCCGTGCGGAACATGATGGGGTTGGGCTTGCCCACGAAGTAGGGCTCCCGGTTGGTGGCCTTGGTCACCAGGGCCGCCACCGCGCCGGCTGCCGGCAGGACGCCGTTCTCGCTGGGTCCGGTGGCGTCCGGGTTGGTGCAGATGAAGCGGGCGCCTCCCAGGATCAGGCGGATGGCTGTGGTGATGGACTCAAAGGAGTATGTCCGGGTCTCGCCCAGGATCACATAGTCCGGGTTGATGTCGGAAAGAATGAACCCGGCCTCGTGCAGGGCCGTGGTCAGCCCGGCCTCGCCGATCACATAGGCCGATCCCTGCGGCATGGTCCGGGACACGAAGTCGGCGGTGGCCAGGGCTGAGGTCCAGATCCGATCCTCGGGCACGTCGATGCCCGAACGGCCAAGGCGGGCCGAAAGGTCACGTGGGGTGTAGATGGGATTGTTGGTCAGCACCAGATACTGGCGGTTGTTGCGCTTGAGGGTGTCGATGAATTCGGCAGCTCCGGGCAGGGCCGTGTTCTCGTGCACCAGCACGCCGTCCATGTCGGTGAGCCAGGTTTCGATCTTCTTGACTGCCAAGACAGTTCCTTTCGGTTGGTCACCGACCCCAAGGAGGCCGTCTCCGACCGGAATCGGCGAGCGTAAGCTCCCCCACCTGGATTCGAACCAAGACTAAGGGTTCCAAAGACCCGTGTGCTGCCTTTACACCATGGGGGAAAGGCGGAACCCTTGAGGCCCCGCCAGGTTTATTATGCCACAGCCGGACGATTACGCCACGCCATGCCGGGCAGGCAGGGCTTTAGGCAAAGAGGAAGCCCTGGCCGTGATGAGCCGGATACGTGTCGAAGAGCCGGGCCACCGAGCCATCCTCAAAGACCGCCTTGATGGCCGAGGCCAGCAGGGGGGCGATGGACAGCACAGTCAATCCATCCCAACGCTTCTCCTGGGGAATGGGGACCGTGTCGGTGACAATGACCTCCTTGGCCTGGCAGGACTTGAGCCGTTCCACGGCAGGCCCGGACATGACGCCATGAGTGGCCACGATGGTGATGGAGTTGGCGCCGGCCTCCTCCAGGACGTTGCAGGCCTCGGTGATGGTGCCGCCGGTGTCGATCAGGTCGTCCACCAGCACACAGTCCAGGCCACGCACGTCGCCCACCACCCGATGGGCCACAGCCTTGTTGGGCTGGGTGATGTCACGGGTCTTGTGGATGAAGGCCAGGGGCACGCCTCCCAGGCGCTGGGCCCACTGCTCGGCCACCCGGATGCGGCCGGCATCCGGCGAGACCACGGCCACCTTGGACAGATCCATCCGGTCGCGCACATAGTCCACCAGCACAGGCATGGCGATCAGATGGTCCACAGGCCCGTCGAAGAAGCCCTGGGACTGGGCGGCGTGCAGGTCAACCGACATGATCCGGTCCGCGCCAGCCGTCTTGAGCAGGTCGAACATGAGCCGGCAGGAGATGGGCTCGCGGCCCAGATGCTTCTTGTCCTGACGGGAGTAGCCCAGGAGCGGGCAGACCGCGGTGATGGATCGCGCCGAGGCCCTCTTGAGGGCATCGATCATGATCAGCTGTTCCATGATGGACTTGTTGACCGGGTCCGAGTGGGTCTGCAGGACAAAGACATCCGCACCGCGCACCGACTCCGTATAACGCACATACATCTCGCCGTTGGCAAAGTCGTATGCCGTCGTCTCCAGGACGTCGATACCGAGTTGATCGGCCACGTCCGCCGCGAGTCTGGGATGGGCCCGGCCTGTGACAAGTATGAGATTTTTTCCTGGTCTGCCTTTGAGTATCGCGCTCACCATATCTCCAAACGTTGTTTTCGCTGAAGCGGACAGCCTCCATAATAATGGCGCGCGCTGACACGGCCGGGCTGTCCGTGTTGGCGAGTCCGACAGTATGCGAAGCTCAGGAAGCCGAGCGGTAGAGCCCGTGCTTGTTGATGTACTGCACCACCCCGTCCGGAACCAGGTACCAGACCGGCATGCCCCTGGCCGAACGACGGCGCACATCTGTGGACGAGATGGACAGGGCCGGAATCTCCAGGGTATCCACCCGCTGAGCAGGCACCTGAAGGTCGTCCAGGCTGGAGGAGTAGCCGGGCCGGGAAACGGCCACGAACTTGGCCAGATCCCACATCCGGTTGGCATCCTTCCAGCGCATGATCTCGGCCACAGCGTCCGCCCCGGTGATGAAGAAGAGGTCGCTGTCGGGACGCATCCGCTTGATGTCGCGCAGGGTGTCCACTGTGTAGGTGATGCCAGGACGCTCAATGTCCACCCGGGAGACGGTGAACTTGGGGTTGGAGGCCGTGGCGATCACGGTCATCAGATAGCGGTCCTCAGCATTGGTCACCGTCTTGTTCAGCTTGAAGGCCGGACGGCCGGTGGGCACAAAAATGACCTCATCCAGGTCGTAGACCCAGGCCACCTCCGAGGCAGCCACCAAGTGGCCGTTGTGAATGGGGTCGAAGGTGCCGCCCATGATCCCCACCCGGGGTCGGCGGTTATGGTGGGCAGGCCTACATGCCCCGTCAATATCTGGTGGCTCCTGCCCGGATTCCCCCTCCTTGGACAGCTCAGACATCATCCGGTTCACGCCTGCTCGCCCTCCCGTCTGGCTTCCGAGGCGTTCTCCTCGTTCTCAGACTTGGCCTCTTCGCGCATCTGCTCGGCGCTGGGATTGACCCGGTCGGGATCGATCCGCTCCATGTCGGCATTCCACTCCTCCTGGACCACGCGGCGAATCTCGGAGTAGGTGGGCAGTGGGAAGCCCGGCTGGTAGGCCCGACGAACCTGGGCCACGCATCCGGTGATGGCTACCAATGAATCGGACAGGTCGGCAATGCGCCCCTCCTGCTCCTGTTTGCGGAAGACCGGCACCCGCTCCTCCATGACGGTGATGTCATGCCTGACCTCGTTGAGCTGGTCCTTGTCCAGGTCGTACACATCATCGGCATGCTCGTCAGGCCAGCCAATCAGGACAGCGTCGGCGTACTCCAGGCAGGAGCGCTGGTCTGCATCCGGAATGCCGTCCTCGATTTGGACCAGAAAGACGTACCGCAGCAGGCTCAACCGCTCTGAAGCAACCCTGAGCCAGATGCGCGGATTGTCGTGCTCGCGCTGGAAGAGCTCTTCGATCTTCTCGTTCACGGCCGCACCTGCCCCCTGCCGTAACCGATCCACTTGGTGGTGGTCAGCTCCTGCAGACCCATGGGTCCTCGGGCGTGCAGCTTCTGGGTGGAGATGCCCAGCTCGGCGCCCATGCCGAACATGCCGCCATCGGTGAATCTGGTTGAGGCGTTGACCATGATCACTGCCGAATCCACCCGGCGGGAGAACTCCTCCACGGCCTCGTAGTCCCGGGCCAGGATGGCCTCGGTATGACCGGTGGAGTGACGGTTGATGTGCTCGATGGCCTGATCCAGGGAGTCCACCACGCGCACCCCCATCTTCAGATCCAGATACTCGCGGTCCCAGTCGGCTTCCTCTGCGCGAACCAGCAGTTCTTCAGGCAAACCATGCCCGGCGAGAATGTCCATGGAGACCGCGTCCAGGCGCAGCTCGACCTGGGCCTGCGTCAGCGCTTGGGCCACACGGGGCAGGAATTCAGCGGCCACATCCCGGTGGACGATCAGTTTTTCGGCGGCGTTGCAGACGCCCACCCGCTGGGTCTTGGCGTTGATGATGATGGGAATGGCCTGATCCATGTCCACCGAGCGATCCACGTAGATATGGACATTGCCAGCCCCGGTCTCGATGGTGGGCACGGTGGCCTGCTCAATTACGCTGCGGATCAGCCCTCGGCCACCCCTGGGCACCAGCAAATCGATATGACCGCGTGCCTTCATCAGGGCCTGGGCCCCATCGCGACCGTATCGGTCCACGGAAGCCACCAGAGCCGGATCCAACCCCTGCTCACTAAGCACCCCGCCTATCAGTTCCACCAGGGCGCGGTTGGTACGCTGGGCCGCGTGACCCCCTCGCAGGAGGGCCGCATTGCCGGACTTGAGGCAGAGGGCCACCACATCGATGGTGACGTTGGGCCTGGCCTCGTAGATCATGGCCACCACGCCCAGGGGAACTCGCACCTGATTGAGCCGCATGCCGTTGGGCATGTCATGGCCGCGAACCACCTCGCCCAGGGGATCGGTCAGCCCCGCCACCATGCGCACGCCCCGGGCGGCATCCGCGATACGAACCTTGTCCAAGCGCAGACGGTCTATCAGACCGGCGCTCATTCCTTCTTCAAAAGCCTGGGTGCAGTCCTGCTCATTGACTGCGGCAATCTGATCGGCCTGATCGATCAGTGCATCGGCCAGGGCCAGCAAGAGGGCATTCCTGGCCTGGCCGTTCATGCCTGCCAGGCCTGCCTGTGCAGCGGCCGCCGCATCGGCCATGGCACAGACACGATCGAACACATCCTGACGATCGGAGTTCTCGCTTTCACTCATGTTCGTCAGATCCTTTCGCCCTCACGGGTCTGCCAGACCCGTATTCTGTACCGATTGTAACCCTCAGCGAGGGCAATGACGACAGGAGGAGGGAGGGCACTGCCGCGCCTGCCTCCTCCAAGGGCCGATCAGTGGGTCTGGTCCAGCTCAGGATAGAGCGGGAAGGCCTCGACCAGGCGGTCCACCCGGGCCTTGAGGGCATCCAAATCCGCCTGGGGACCCTGGGCCAGCGCTGTGCCGATCACGTCAGCCACCTCCTCGTACTGGGCCGGGCCGAATCCGCGTGTGGCCAGGGCGGAGGTCCCGATGCGCAGTCCGGAGGCCACAGAGGCAGGACGCGGATCGAAGGGGACCGTATTGCGGTTGACGGTGATGCCGATCCTGGCCAGCAGGTCCTCCCCCTGACGGCCGTCCATCTCGCTGTTGCGCAGATCCACCATGACCAGGTGGACATCAGTCCCTCCAGTGAGCACGGTGATGCCGTTGTCGGCCACATCCTTGGCCATCAGGCGCTCAGCCAGAATCTTGGCGCCCTCCAGAGTGCGCTCCATCCGCTCCTTGAATTCAGGCGTGCCGGCCAGCTTGAAGGCCACAGCCTTGGCGGCGATCACATGCATGAGCGGGCCGCCCTGGTTGCCGGGGAAGACCGAGGAGTTGAGCTTCTTGGCATACTCCTGACGAGCCAGGATGAACCCGGACCTGGGTCCGCCCAGGGTCTTGTGGGCCGTGGAGGAGACCACATCGGCATAGGGCACCGGGCTGGGGTGCAGGCCGGCCGCAACCATGCCGGCGAAGTGGGCCATATCCACCCAGAACTTGGCCCCCACCTCGTCGGCGATTTCCTTCATGGCTGCAAAGTCCTCAATGCGCGGATAGGCGCTCCACCCGCCGATGATCAGGGCCGGATGGGTCTCCAGGGCCCGCTGGCGGATGATCTCGGGCTCGATGCGGAAGGTGTCCGGATCGACCCCGTAGGACTCAGCATGGTAAAAGCGTCCGGAGAAGTTGATCTTCATGCCGTGTGTCAGGTGGCCGCCATGGTCCAGGGCCAGGCCCAGCACAGTGTCGCCGGGCTTGATCAGGGCCTGATAGACGGCGGCGTTGGCCTGGGCGCCCGAATGCGGTTGGACGTTGGCATATTCGGCGCCGAACAGGACCTTGGCGCGGTCCCGGGCCAGGTTCTCGACCTGGTCCACCCACTCGCATCCGCCGTAGTAGCGTTTGCCGGGATAGCCCTCGGCGTACTTGTTGGTCAGCACGGATCCCTGGGCCTGCAAGACAGCCTTGGGCACGAAGTTCTCAGAGGCGATCATCTCCAGACCGCCGCGCTGGCGCTCCAACTCTCCATCCAGCAGTGCTGCGATCTCCGGATCCACCTGCGAGATCGAAGAGTTCAGGACATCGTAGGATTGCTGTACCGGGTTCTCTTCGACCATGGGTCGCTCCTTTGTCTGTAACGTACAGCCTCGGATACAGGGGCTGGTGGGCAACACTGTACGCCATGCCGACCCCTGGCAGGCCCTGGCGTCCACAGACAGTTTCCTCCGCGAGCCGAGCAAGGCCATGGTTCAGACCCCTGCACGGGGTAGAATGCCCTGGTAATGATCAGTTCGGCGACATGGCGGAGGGGCAGGCAACCATGAGCACATACCACAGCACCCGAGGCGGCAAGGAGCAGCTGCAGTCCAAGCAGGCCATCAGACGAGGCCTTGCTCCTGACGGCGGACTCTACGTCAGCGATGGACTGGACGCACTGACCATCGACCCTGCCGACGTTGCCGGCCTGGACTACAAGGGCACGGCCAAACTGGTCCTTTCGAGACTGCTGAGCGATTACTCTTCCGCTCAGCTGGACTCCTGCCTGGACGCAGCCTACGGAGAGCAGTGGTCCGATCCGGCAATCACCCCTCTGGTGGACCTGGGCGGCAACGACTTCGTACTGGAGCTCTTCCGCGGGCCCACCTCGGCCTTCAAGGATGTGGCCCTGCAGCTGCTGCCGAGACTGATGGCTCTGGCCGGGGACGATGGCGAACGGATCATGGTGCTCACAGCCACCTCCGGAGACACGGGCAAGGCGGCGCTGGCCGGTTTCGCAGACGCGCCGGGCACGGGCATCACTGTTTTCTATCCTCAGGGCAAGGTCAGTCAGATCCAACGCCTGCAGATGGTCACCCAGGAGGGCGGCAACCTGCAGGTCTGCGCGGTTCGGGGCAATTTCGACGATGCCCAGTCCGCAGTCAAGTCCATCTTCGCCGACACTGATCTGGCTCATGAGCTGGACGAGAAGGCCTCAACCGTTCTCTCGTCGGCCAACTCCATCAATGTGGGCCGCCTGGCCCCGCAGGTCGTTTACTACTTCCGGGCCTACGGGTCCCTGATGGAACGGGGAGTGATCAGACCTGGGGATCCGGTCGAATTCTGCGTGCCCACCGGCAACTTCGGCGATGTGCTGGCTGGATACTACGCCAAGATGATGGGCCTTCCGGTGGCCCGCCTGACCGTGGCCTCGGACCGCAACCGGGTCCTCAACGACTTCCTGACCACTGGCGTCTATGACCGCAACCGCCCCTTCTACGCCACCACCTCCCCCAGCATGGACATCCTGATCTCCTCCAACCTGGAGCGGATGCTCTACTACATGGCCGGCGGCGACACCGAGCTGATTGCCTCGCTTATGGCCGATTTGGAGTCCAAGGGACGCTACCAGGTGCCTGAGGCCCTGATGACCAGAATCCGCGGGCTCTTCTCCTGCGGCTGGGCCGACGAAGACCAGGTGGGATCAGCCATCAGCGACTGCTGGGAGGACCGGGGATACCTGATCGATCCGCACACGGCCTGCGGCTACCAGGTCATGACCGGGCAGACCGACAGGGATCCTGCCGTGCCCCGGGTGCTGCTGTCCACGGCCAGCCCCTATAAGTTCCCCCGGGTGGTCTGCCAATCCCTGGGCCTGGAGACCCCGGACAGCGACTTCGACTGCATGGACATCCTGGCCGAGTCCACCAACACCAGGCCCCCCAAGGCTCTGCGCACCCTGGAAAACGCGCCTGTGCGCTTCCAGGACTGCATCGATCCCGGAGATATGTCCGACTACGTCCGCCACGCGGTCATGCAGTCCTGAAGCCTGAGCGAATCGGCTCAGATTTCCTTCCTGGCATAGACCTTGCGAGATATGGCTATCGAAACCATATCAGCCGCCAGAATCACCGCCAGCCCGAGGAGCACCGGCCGCCACAGGTCGGATGTCAAAAAACGCATGATTGAATTCCAGACGGCCCCCCAGCCAAAGGGCAGCCAACTGCCGACAAGGGCCGTTATTGGTACCAAACCAAGAAGCGCCAGAAAAGCTATCACGGCTTTGGCCATTTCCAGCCAATAAAACAGGGGGGCAGCTACTGCAAAGAGCAAAGACTCCGACATGAACAATCCCAGAGCAAACAGGACGGTAGCACGCCAATGGTCCTGACCCTGCAAAAACGAATCAGCAACGCAGAAATAGAATATTGCATAGCCGCAAGACTGAACCAGGACCAGCAGACTTACAGCAGCATAGCGTCCGAATACCTGGTGATCACGTGTTATGGGCAGCAGACCGTTCAACCGAATCGCCGCATTGCTGAAATCGACAAACAAACCAGATACCAGGCCTACAATCAGTCCGATTCCCATGCCGGCCACCAATCCCGTCAACGCAGTCCGTGCATCATCCCCATCATTGCCTGTCAGAGCCATGACCAGGTTCAGCAGGATTCCGATGACGGGCGCAGACAGGAAAATCAGCACACCAACCCAAGTTCTCCCTGCTCCTGAGAAACGTTGCATGTCCAGCCTGATCTGCTCGGCTATCGCCTTCATGACTCCACCTCCTTGTTCTTGTCGGCCGCAGCAGGTGGGCCTGCGGTCAGTCTGATGATGTTGTCAAAGTCGGCCCGCTCCACCAGGTAGCGGTCCTCTGAAGGCTCCATGGCGGTTGGGGAAGCCGATGCCAGAAAATCCTTCAAGCGTTCAGTGGGCACCAGAGCCTCAAAACCTGTGGCGGAGCGCTGCAAGCCCATCAGATGCGGCATTTGCCCTCCAGCCAGATCGTCCGGCCCCCCTCTCACTATCTGGAAAGCCTCCATCAACTCGTCCTTGGGGCCGGTGTAGAAGACAGACCCCCGATTGATATAGGTGACGAAGTCAGCCACCCGTTCGAGATCCGCGGTGATGTGCGTGGAGAAAAGCACCGAGTGACAACCGTCGCCGATGTAGTCCAGCAAAATATCCATGAGCTCGTCCCTGGCCAGGACATCCAGACCGCTGGTGGGCTCGTCCAGAATCAAGAGCCTTGCATCGTGGCTGAGGGCGACGGCCAGCATCAGCTTCATCTGCATGCCACGGGAAAGCTTGCCGATTTTGCGGTTTTCCAGCAGACCGAACCGACGCAGATAGTCGTGGTAGCGATCACTGTCCCAAGAGGGATACATGGGTGCCATCACTGGCTCGACGGCCTTGACCTTCCATGCCTCCGGGAAATAAATGGAATCGAAGACCACGCCCAGGTCTGCTTTGACCTCCTCCTCCTGGCTCAAGGGATCACGGCCCAAAATGCTGATTGCTCCGCTGTCCCGGCGGGTCATATTCAGCAAGAGCCGGATCAGGGTGGATTTGCCTGCGCCGTTGGGGCCTATCAATCCCATGATGTAGCCCATGGGCAGGTCCATGGTGACCTGGTGCAGGCGGAAACCCGTGCCGTCGGCCTTGGCGTAGCTTTTCCCCAGGTCACTGACGCGCAGGGCATAGTCGACCTCTTCGCCAGAGGTTGTCATCACCGGTGATGCGCACATGCTGCTATTCCTTTCCCTCTTCGGACGCGGGCGCAGAACCCTTGTCGCCAAGCAGGCCGTCGAGCAGGCCGCGAATCCGATCCGGCTCCATGCCGGCCCGACGAGCCGTATCGACTGCCTCGCCTAGCAGGGACTGCACGCGGTCCTCCAGATGCTGCCGCATGACCTGGTCGCCGCTGTCGGCCACGAAGGTCCCCTTGCCTTGGATGTTCTCCACCAAACCCTCTTGAGCGAGTTCGGTATAGGCGCGGGTCACGGTCAGCACGGACACCCTGAGCTCCTGTGAGAGATGTCGCAGGGAGGGCAGTCCCTCCCCCGCTTTCAGGTCTCCGGTCAGGATGGCCGAACGTATCTGGTCCTCGATCTGCCGATAAATCGGCTGCCCGGACAGGGATGAGATGATCAGCTTCATCCAAGCCCCTTTCATTGATGGGCGGCACGACTCTGGCTAAGCTGTGCCGGTGTTCATGTATACACTATAACAGTTTGATCATGAAGACAAACTCCGACCTTGATCTTCCAAGGGGTGGTTCATGGATTGATAGATACGTCTCTAGTGCCGAAATCCCCGGCCGATCACAATTTCAGACAAAATCCATTTGGGCCAGGTCGCCGCCGCATTGTTCATGTCGAGGGCGGATACGGTGTCATCAACGAAAATCCAGCATGTTCGTTGCCGCACGGCCGCCAACAGCCGATTGACTACCGTCAATGCGTCAGAATGAAAAGCAACAGAAGGACAGATGTCGAGCATGCAGCAGCACGGCCGCAAAAAGCGACAAAGTCGTCAGCAACAAAGTCGTCGCAACTGGTCAAAGTCGCTGAATCGAGGGACTTCGGCATGGCAAAGTTGAGCCGACAATCAGATCTATCGGGCCTGGAGCCTGCTGGAGGCCAGAAGCTCTTGGGCGTGCTTCAGGGAGGTAGTGGACTCGCTGCCCGCCAGCATCCGGGCGATCTCCCGCTCCCTGTCCTCGCCCTCCACCTGGCGGACCAGGGTCTCTACGGCATCGCCGCCTTCACGCCCCTTGGCCACGACGAACTGCCGATCGGCCCAGGAAGCCACCTGCGGCAGGTGGGTGACCACGATCACCTGGGCGGTGACGGCCAACCGGGCCAGACGACGACCCAGCTCGACGGCAGCCCGACCGCCGACTCCAGCATCCACCTCGTCGAAGATGAAGGTCATCGTCGGGTCGCCAACCTGGCAATCCAGACCATTATGCCCATCTCCAGCGCCGTCAGATCCCGATGAGGTCCGGCCTTCGGCGGCCACCAGCTCCAGGGCCAGCATGAGCCGGCTGAGTTCGCCGCCCGAGGCGCTCTTGCCCATGGGCAGAAGGTCCGAACCCGGATACGGCCTGAAGAGAAAGTCGATCTGATCCAGACCATGCCCGTCCATGTCCTGGTCCTGGCGTGGCCTGACACGGATCTCCAGCCCGGCACCCGACATGGCCAGGGAGCGCAATTCGCCGTCGACGAGTTCGCTCAGCCTTCGTGCAGCCTTGCCCCGTGACGCAGACAGATTCCGTGCGGCCTTCAGGGCGCTCCCGCGAAGCTGCTCAACCTGGACCTGAAGCTCCTCCAGCTTCTCAGGTGAGGCATCCATGTCCTCAAGTTCAAACGCAGCCTTCTTGCGCCAGGCCAGAACGTCGTCGATGTCTGGTCCCCAGCGCCGGGTCAGCTCATCCAGATCGTGGATGCGGGCGTTGATCTTGTCCAGATCGCCCTCCTGGCCTTCGTCGTCCAGCTGGCTGCTCAGGGTGAAGACCAGGTCGGACAGATCGGCATTCAGCGAGCGCAACCGCTGGGCCGACTCCTGAAAGACCCCCTCTACACCGATGCCCTCCAAGGCGGCGATGGCTCGTTCTACCAGGGCCGTAGCCGATGGTGAGTCTGCATCCGGGTCAATCTGGCCGGCGTCCAAGGCGGATAGTGCGGCCATGACTCCCTGACTGATCTGGGCAGCATGTTCGATCCGGTCTCTTTGGGCCTTGAGTTCACGATCCTCGCCGGGATGGGGGTCGACACGGTCGATCCGGGCGATGGACTCGCGAAGATAATCAGCCTGGGCCATAGCGCCAGACTGCTGGTTGCGCAGCTCCTCCAGATGGTCCTGAGCCTGTCGGTACTGCCTCCAGGCCTTGGAAAAAGCCTCCAGCTGCGGACCGTCACCAGCGTAGGCATCCAGAAATTCACGCTGCCGGGCCGGGCTGGCCATACGCATCTGATCTGCCTGGCCATGGACAGTGACCAGCATCCCAGCCACCTCCTGCAGCAGGCCTCGAGGAGCAGTTCTGCCGTTCAGGGCGGCACGGGAACGCCCCTTGACAGGCATGGTCCTCGCCAGGAAGATCTGCCCCTCATCCTCCAAGGGGAGGCCAGCCCCGGTTATGGATGCGGTCACTGGATTCTCGGCTCCTGCCGTTCCAGCATCGAAAATTCCTTGCACCCAGGACTCCCGAGCTCCAGGCGATACTAGCTGCGGACGGGCGGTGGACCCCGAGATCAGCCGGATGGCGTTGAGCAGCATGGACTTGCCAGCCCCGGTCTCCCCGGTGATGGCCGTCATGCCGGCAGCAGGGCGCAGCAGGGCATGATGGATGGGACCCAGGTCTCGTACTTCCAGCTCTTCCAGCATCAGTGCTCCTTGTTCGACTCCGGCGGCTCCCTCTGGTCCTGCCCGTTCGCAGCCACCGAGGGGCGATGCTGCTCCCTCCAGCCGACCACCGGCAGGTCGAACTTGGAGACCAGCCGTCTGGTGAAGGGCACCCCCGACAGCCTGGCCAGCCGCAGGATGTCATGGGACTGCCGCACCACAATGCGGGACCGCTTGGGCACTGGCCGTTGACGGCGCCCGTCGTTGCAGATCCAGCCGGCCGACTGGGAATCACCCAGAACATCCAGGGTGAACTGCGACTTCGGGCCGATGATCAGGGACCTGGCGAAGAGGGCGTGGGCAGCAATGGGCACCATCTGCAACGACTGTGCATCCGGCCAGACGATGGGCCCGCCCACCGAAAAGGCATAGGCCGTCGATCCGGTCGGGGTGGCCACAATCATGCCGTCGCAGCCGAAGGAGCTCATCTCCACATCGTCCACTCGGACCGATACCTCGATCATCTTGCCCCGATCATATCGTTCCAGGGTCATGTCATTAAGGGCCCAGTCGCTCAGTGGTCGATCGGCTCCGGGTATCCACAGGTCCACGTGGGCCACCATGCGCTCGTCGATGGAGTAGTCATGATCGGCCACCCGGCGAATGGCCTCACCAATCTGGAAGCTCTCGAACTCCGCCAGGAACCCCACGTGGCCAAGATTGACCCCCAGGATGGGCACCTCGGTACCCTTGACCAGCTCTGCAGCCCGCAGGATGGTCCCATCGCCGCCCAGGACGATGACGATCTCGGTGTCGTCGGCCACCTGCTGGCTGGGACTGCCGAATTCCGGGGCGGCAATGTTGTCGACAATCGAGACGCGGAATCCGTCCCGGCGCAACTGCTCCTCGACCTCGTCAACCAGGTGGCCGCTTGCCCGGACCCGGCTGTGCGTGACCACGACAGCGCTACGAGCACCCATGGGGCCTCCCTTCCGGCAACAATGCTCATCCTATCGGGCCCGGCCAACAGCGGCGCCCATCGTGGCGGGGTCAGGCCAAACGACGACCAGCAGCTGTGGCCATGCCCTGCCCGGTCTCATACCGGGGCGATCCGGTCCCATCCACGGCATCGGCATCCACCACGACACGGGAGACATCCGTCCTGTCGGGCAGCTCGAACATGGTCGCCTCCAGGGTGTGCTCGATGATTCCACGCAGCCCACGGGCGCCCACCTTGCGCTCCAGAGCGATGGCTGCAACCCGATCCAGGGCGGCATCCGTGAAGACCAGATCAGCCCCGTCGTCCAGGAACATGCGCCGGTACTGGTCGACCAAGGCATTATCCGGTTCGGTCAGCACCCGCCGCAGCTCATCGGCGCCCAGCGGCTCCAGGGTGGAGATGACCGGCAGCCGCCCCACGAACTCGGGAAGCAGGCCAAACTGTTCCAGGTCCTCGGCCCTGACCTGGCTCATGACCCGGTCGTCGGGCACCCTATCGCTGCCCTGAGTAGCCGAGAATCCGCTCTCCCGCAGGCCCAGCCGCCGACGGACAATCTCCTCAAGACCGACGAAGGCGCCACCGCAGATGAAGAGGATGTTGGCTGTGTCCATGACGACCGTGCGGACATCCCCATGCCGCCGCGAACCCTGGACCGGCACACGGGCCTGGGTACCCTCGATGATCTTGAGCAGAGCCTGCTGGACCCCCTCGCCGGACACGTCCCGGGTAATGGAGGTGTTCTCGCCGGATTTTCTGGCGATCTTGTCGATCTCGTCGATGTAGATGATCCCCCGCTGGGCCAGGTCCATATTGCCGTCGGCGGCTTGCAGCAGCCCCTGCAGGACGGACTCCACATCCTCGCCCACATACCCCGCCTCGGTCAGGCTGGTGGCATCCACAATGACAAAGGGGACGTTCATGATGGTGGCCAGGGTTCGTGCCAGGTAGGTCTTGCCCACGCCGGTGGGACCCATGAGCAGGATGTTGGACTTGTCCACCTGGACGCGTGGGGCTGCGTCCTTTTGTTCAAACGCTGCGTCAGTAACACGGCCACGGTCGCCCAGGTCCATATTGACGCGCTTGTAGTGGTTGTAGACAGCAACAGCCAGGGTGCGCTTGGCGGCCTCCTGGCCGATGACATACCGGTTCAGATAGGCGAATATCTTTGAGGGTGCAGGCAGGGTCACCCGCCGGTCGGCGGCATCCTTGGCCATATCCTCCTGGATGATCTGGGCGCATAGGCGTATGCATTCGTCGCAGATGGCGCAGGAAGGCCCCTTGACCAGGCGACGCACCTGGTGCTCGTCCTTGCCGCAGAACTCGCATCGATTCAGTCCGTCATTGTAGCTGACCACACGGCCCATGGCTCTCCCTTCCTGGAGAATCCGCTAGGATCGCCGAAATCATATATGACCGGCATCGTCCATGATGCCAAAAACGTCCGGAGGCCGTGGGTCCCGAGGACCCGCCGCCATCCGGACGATCAATCATGTACGCAGTCACCGGAGCTAATTGCGGTGCTCCAGGACCTCGTCCACCATTCCGTAATCCTTGGCCTGCTGGGCGGTCAGAATGGTGTCCACTTCGATGTCCTTGCGAATCTTGTCGACATCCTGGCCAGTGTGCTTGGCCAGGGTCTCCTCCAGCCAGGTGCGCATGCGCAGCATTTCCTTGGCCTGGATCTCGATCTCGGTGGCCTTGCCGAAGTCCTGCTCCATGGCCGGCTGGTGAATCAGCACACGGGCGTTTGGCAGGATCAGCCGCTTGCCCTTGGTGCCGGCCGCCAGCAGAACGGCAGCAGCCGAGGCAGCCTGGCCCAGGCAGACAGTCTGCACATCGGGCTTGATGTACTGCATGGTGTCATAGATGGCGGTCATGGCCGTCATGGATCCCCCCGGCGAGTTGATGTAGATAATCACGTCGCGGTTGGGATCCTGGCTCTCCAGAACCAGGAGCTGGGCCATGATGTCGTCCGAGGAGGTGTCATCCACCTGGACGCCCATGAAGATGATTCTGTCGTCGAAGAGCCTGGTGTAAGGGTCCTGGCGCTTGTAGCCGTAGGGGGTGCGCTCCTCGAACTGCGGCAGCACATAGCGGTCGGTGGGCATGGCGCCCAGGCCGCGAGGGCCGGCCAGTCGACGGGCCCGTGCTACGAATTGCGCTTCTTCAGATGCCATGTGGAGTGCTCACTTCCCTTGATCCGCGGTCATAGTGCCGTGGGTGGTCACGATCCGGTCGACGAAGCCGTACTCCAGGGCTTGCTGGGCCGTGAACCAGTGATCGTATTCGTTGTCCCGGTAGATCTCTTCCAGGGTGTGGCCGGTCTGCTCGGCCGTCAGCTGGGAGAGTGTGCGCTTCATGTCCATGATCAGTTCGGCGTTGATCCTGACGTCAGTGGCCGTGCCTCCGACGCCGCCCGAGGGCTGATGCATGAGCACCCGTGCATGGGAGGTGACGAAGCGCTTGCCCTTGGCCCCGCTGGAGAGCAGGAACTGGCCCATGGAGGCCGCCATGCCGACTGCGACGGTGGCCACATCAGGCTCGATCAACTGCATGGTGTCGTAGATGGCCATGCCCGCGGTAATGGAGCCGCCTGGCGAATTGATGTAGAGCCAGATATCCTTCTTGGGATCCTCGGCCGCCAGCATCAGCATCTGTGCGCAGATGACGTTGGCGTTGGCGTCCTTGACCTCGTCCCCCAGCCAGATGATCCTGTCCTTGAGCAGTCGATTGAAGATGGGATCGGTCGGCGTAGGGGCCTCCCCCTCCTCCATCACGGGACTGGTTGCCAATGAGTTGTTCACCCTGTCTCCTTCGATAAACGTATCTGTATTGAGAGTAGCCCCCGCAATCGACGCGGTCTTGGTCTTTCTGCTCTT
The DNA here is from genome assembly GCF_007559275.1 of Bifidobacterium apousia. GTDB lineage: Bacteria > Actinomycetota > Actinomycetes > Actinomycetales > Bifidobacteriaceae > Bombiscardovia > Bombiscardovia apousia. The sequence continues at coordinate 83,528 of NZ_VMHK01000007.1, read as the reverse complement.
TGCGCAACCGTTGCGACAGGGCCGCACCCAGGCTGTTTCGCCACTGGGTGCGGCCCTGTTCGCTGCTTTGAAAGCTACTCCTGATCCTGGGAGAGCTGGTCGGCCACTTCAGCCGCGGCGGAGGCAGCCTGGACGCTCTCGTCCTGCTCCTCCTGGGCCTCGGGCTCATCCTCGCCTAGGAAGCGGCTCAGATCCACCTCCTGGCCATCGGGATCCTTGAAGGTGACGGCCCGCATGCCGGCCAGCATGCCCTTGGAGCGGCCGACCTCCTGCACGGCCGAACCTAGCTGGCCGTTGCGGACGATGCCGTTGATGAAGGCGCTGGGATCCATGCCGTACTGCTGAGCGATGGAAGCCAGGAAGTTGGTCACGTCGGCCTGGCTGACCGTGATGCCCAGCTTCTCAGCCAGGGCGTCCAGTGTCATCTGGTCACGCAGCTCCTTCTCGACACTCTTCTCGGCCTCGGACTTCTCATCCTTGCTGGCCTTGTCGGGATCCTTGCCGGTGTTCTTGAGCTGATCGGTCACCATGGACTGCTTGATGCCCTTGGGCACCGGGATGTCCAGGCCGTCCTGGAGCTTGGCGATGAAGGCGTCGCGTGCGTCAGTGGCCTGCCGACCCTCGGCATCCACCTGGCACTGCTTGCGCACGTCCTCGCGCAGCTCTTTCAGGGTCTCGAACTCCGAAGCCTCCTTGGCGAACTCGTCGTCCAGTTCGGGCAGCTCCTCAGCCTTGACCGAGTTGACCTTGACCTTGATCTGGGCCTTCTCGCCCTGGTGCTCGCCGGCCTCCAGGGTGCCCTCGAAGGTGGTCTCCTCCCCGGCGGACAACCCGTCCAGGGCCTCATCCAGGCCGTCCAGCATGGTGTTGGAGCCCAGCTCGTAGCTGACCCCCTGCTGGGAGTCCACGGACTCGCCGTCGATGACGGCATCCAGGTCGATGTTGGCATAGTCGCCCTTGGAGGCGGGACGATCCACGCTGACCAGGGTGCCGAAGCGCTGACGCAGGTTGTCCAGACGCTTGTCCACGTCCTCGTCGGTGACGGCAGGCTTGGGGACCTCAATCTCCATGCCCTCGATGTCGGGCAGCTCGAACTTGGGACGAATCTCCACCTCAGCGGTGAACTTGAGCTTGGTGTCGTCCTTGGCCGAGGAAGGCATGTCCTTGACATCGATCTGCGGCTGGGCCATGGCGTGCAGCTGCTTCTCCTCCAGGGCCTTGGAGTAGAGCTCGGGCACGCCGGCGTTGACGGCCTCGCCCGCCACGCTGGCAAAGCCCACACGCTGATCGATGATGGGTCCGGGCACATGGCCCTTGCGGAAGCCGGGAATGGTTACCTGCTTGCCGATCTCCTTACGGGCCTGATCCAGGTAGGGGTTCAGCTCATCGGGATCGACGGTGATGGTGAGCCTGACCTTGGTGGGCTCGAGGTTTCTGACGCTGATTTTCACGCTGCGCTCCAATTCATCCAAACCGTTTGATCTGCCAGTAAGGCAACCGTTACATAATAGCGCGAGTCAGGGACTCTGACAGGAGCGAAACCTGCCAGGGACGGGCGCCCTCCTGACGCAGGAAGTCAGCCACATCCCGCTTCTCCGGTTGATCGGTCCAACAGAGGTTGCGCAGGTAGCGGGGCTTGATCAGAATCTCGTCGGGGGTGTTGGTCTGGCGTCCCACCTCTGTCACCGCCTTGCGCGCTGCCTCCAGCCTGGCATATCGTTCCGGGTGGCGGTGCCGCCAGACCTGCATGGACTTAGGGGCATTGGTCTCCTCACACCGCGGCTTGGGAGGCACAGGCAGCTCTTCGGTGGGCAGATGCAACGCATCCAAAATGGCCTGTTTCCAGACTGAGGGTCTGACCCGGCGCTGGATGGGAGCATAGCGCTCGAACATGCGGTCCTGCTCACCGCCGGTGTGGATTCTGACCCGTTCATTCAAGGATCGGATGGCTCGGAACTGGGCGTTGTTGCGGGGCTTGAGCCTGCCGGCCTCGATGATGGCCTTGTCGGGCAGGAGCAGCGTCGGAGCGATGTCGTTGCGCCGGGCCAGCTGGTCTCGGGTGGTCCACAGCGAACGGGCCACAGCAAGGCCTCGACGGTCATTGTGCAGGGCATTGATATGCGAAATATGCCGCCAGGGCTGCTCGGGCTCCGGCTTGGGGATTTTGCCCTGCTCCAGCAGCCAGGTGAATTCCTGCCTGGCCCACTCATCCTTGCCGTGACGGCGCAGATCCTCCAGCTCGCACGATCGCACCTGATCCAGCAGCTCCACATCCAAGGCGGCGTAATTGCGCCAATCACGCGGCAGTGGGCGGTAGGACCAGTCTGCGGCGGAGTGCTCCTTAGCCAGAGTCAGCCCCAGATAGTGTGCGGTAACTGCAGACAGGCCGTAATGACCGAGATTAAGCATCCTGGCCGCCAGCTCGGAGTCGAAGAGCGATGAGGGCCTCATGCCCAGTGCGTAGAAGCCTGGCAGATCCTGGGGGGAGTCATGAATGATCCACTGGGCACCATCAACGGCCTTATTGAATTCCGACCAGTCGCAGCCCGCCTGCGTCAGAGCCGGTGGGTCCAGCAGGAATATCCCCGCCCCCTGGCGCTTGAACTGGACCAGGTAGTCGTCGTGGCCATAGCGGAAGCCTGATGCGCGTTCAGCGTCCGCGGCCAGCGCACCGCTCCCCTGGGACAGCAGCCGACATGCCCGGCGATATCCGGCCATATCGTCGATGACCGACGGTACACCCTGGGCGGGCTCTGAAAGCAGCTGCGTCTTAGGATCCGTGGTCACCTGCGCTCAACCTCTTTTTTAGTTTGTCTTCCATAACGCCACCGGGCCGACCAGGCCCGGAAAACACTCGCCTGAAAGCATAGTCCATGGCCTCAACCCGCTGACAATCGTTTACCGAGCATGACTGGTCAGCAATTTATCGATTTACAGTGTCGGTCATCCATTGGATCCGCCACCCATTGGCTCTTCCAACCATTAAGTCGGTCATTCAGCGTGCAAGGCATTCAGTGAGTCGGTCATTCGCTGATTGGCTGGCTGGCCTGCGCCCAAGCAAACAAAACTCCCCACGGCATCTGCCGTGAGGAGTCACAAGTTGATTATTCGGGTTTGTCCTAGGACCGCCCGGGAACCACAGTGGGTTCTGCGGCTCAGTAGACCACGAAGCCGTGGGCCTCAAGCTGCTTCTTGACCCGATCCTTCAGGGCCGCCGAAGGGCCTTTGGCATCCTCCAGCGGGTAGGGGATGCGAAGCTCATGCCACTTGGGCCGTCCAAGCTGATGGAAGGGAAGCACATCAATGTGCTCGATGGCATCCTTGAACTGTTCGCACACCCGCGCGACGTTCTCGACGTTCTCCTCGGAGTCGGTCAGCCCCGGCACCAGCACGAAGCGAACCCAAATCTTGCTGCCACGGGCAGCCAGACGCTTGCCGAATTCGATTGTGGGGGCCAACGTGCCGCCGGTCACCTTCTTGTAGGTGGCCTCGTCGCCGGATTTGACGTCCAGCAGACACAGGTCGATATCGTCAATCATGGCATCGGTGTAGTTGCGATTGAGGAAGCCCGAGGTGTCCAGGCAGGTGTGGACGCCCATCTCCTTGGCAGCGCGAAAGACGCGTGAGACAAAGGCTGCCTGCATCATGGACTCACCGCCGCTGAAGGTGATTCCTCCGCCCGTGCTCTTGAAGAGGTCCTGGTAACGGGCCACCTTATCGATCATGGCCTGTAGGTATACGGGCTGGCCATCGCGCATCTTCCAGGTGTCAGGATTCTGGCAGTACTGGCAGCGCAGGGGGCATCCGCTCATGAAGACGGTCATCCTTGTGCCCGGCCCGTCCACTGAGGTATTGATGTCCCAGGAGTGAACAAATCCGATGTCGCCCGTGCGCAGGGCATTCATACGGTCGTGCCGGTCCAGTCCAATGGGCGATTCGAACCCCGAAAGGCCGCCCATCAGGGTCTGGCTCTGGTAGACCTTGGATTCCTTGAGCATGTGCGGCTGTGTGGTATGGAAGGTGGTGGTCTCCGTCATTGGATCCTCCTGAAAAAGACGAAAAGGGGGCGGGGCCTTGGTGCGCCCCGCCCCATGATTCACCGTCTCATCAACGGTTGACTATCGCACAAGGGCGATCAGTCGGTCACCGCGCCCTGGTGGAAGGTGCGGGAGATCACGTCGAGCTGCTGCTCGCGGGTCAGCTTGACGAAGTTGACGGCGTAGCCCGAGACGCGCACGGTCAGGTGCGGGTACTTCTCGGGGTGCTCGACGGCATCCTCCAGCTGCTCCTTGCGCAGTACGTTGATGTTGGCGTGGTAGAGCCCGTGGCCGTTGCCGGCGTCCAGGATGCCCACCAGGTTGTTGATGCGCTCATCCTCGTCGCGGCCCAGGCCGTCAGGGGTGATCGTGTTGGTCAGCGAGATGCCGTCCAGGGCGTCGTCGTAGTCGATCTTGCCCACGGAGAACATGGAGGGCAGCATGCCGTGCGAATCCATGCCGTTCTCGGGGTTGGCGCCGGGAGCGTACGGAGTGCCCTTCTTGTGGCCGGAGGGGAAGGACCCGGTGTTCTTGCCATACTCCACGTTGGAAGTAATGGTCAGGATGGACTGGGTCGGCACAGCGCCACGGTAGACAGGCAGGCGCTTGATCTGGCCCATAACGGTGGAGACAGTCCACTTGGCCAGGTCGTCGGCGCGATCGTCGTCGTTGCCGTAAACCGGGAACTCGCCGACGGTCTTGTAGTTGACGATCAGGTCGTCGTCAGCGCCCTCGACATACTCAGGGGTGCCCTTGGCATCCTTGTTGTAGATCGGGTAGACCTTGGCGTACTTGATAGCCGACAGGGAGTCAGCGGCGATGGACAGGCCGGACATGCCGCAACCCAGGGTGCGGTAGACCTCCTTGTCGTGCAGGGCCATCTCAATGGACTCGTAGTCGTACTTATCGTGCATGTAGTGGATGATGTTCAGGGCCTCGACATAGGTCTCGCTCAGCCACTCCAGGGCCTTCTCGTAATTGTCCTTGACCTCTTGGAAGTCCAGAGAACCGTCTTCCTTGGGGGTGACAGGCTTGATCACGTCCTTGTCGATGACCTGCATGCCGGTCATCTCGTCACGGCCGCCGTTCATGGCGTAGAGCAGGGCCTTGGCGGAGTTGACGCGAGCGCCGAAGAACTGCATCTGCTTGCCTACCCTCATGGGGGACACGCAGCAGGCGATGGCAGCGTCATCGCCCCAGTGGGCGCGAATGTCCTTGTCGGACTCGTACTGGATGGCGGAGGTGTCGATGGAGATACGGGCGCAGAAGCGCTTGTAGCCCTCAGGCAGCTTCGGATCCCAGAAGATGGTGATGTTGGGCTCGGGGCCGGGTCCAAGATGCTCCAGGGTCAGGGTTGCCAGCAGACGGAAGGAGGTCTTGGTGACCATGGGCCTGCCGTCATCGCCGAAGCCAGCGTCGGACCAGGTGGCCCAGTAGGGGTCGCCCGAGAAGATGTTGTCGTAGTCCTTGGTCCGCAGGAAGCGCACGATGCGCAACTTCATCACGATGTTGTCGATGATCTCCTGGGCATCGGTCTCGTCGATCAGGCCAGCGGCCAGATCACGCTCGAAGTAGACGTCGAAGAATGCGGACAGACGGCCGATGGACATGGCGGCGCCGTCCTGGCTCTTGACCGAGGCCAGGTAGGCCATGTAGGTCCACTGGACAGCTTCCTTGGCGTTCATGGCAGGACGGCTCAGATCCAGGCCGTACTCCTTGCCCAGGTTCAGCAGCTGCTTGAGAGCCTTGATCTGCTCGGCGTGCTCCTCGCGGAAGCGGATCCAGTGCTCGATCTCTTCCTCGGTGAAGTCGTTGCGGTAAGGAATCGAATCCTTGTCGGCCTTCTTGCGGGCAATCAGCTCGTCAATGCCGTAGAGGGCCACACGACGGTAGTCGCCAATGATGCGGCCACGGCCGTAAGCATCGGGCAGACCGGTCAGAATCTTGTTGTGGCGGGCCAGCTTGATCCTCTTGGTGTAAACGTCGAAGACGCCATCGTTGTGGGTCTTGCGATACCGGGTGAAGATCTTCTTGACCTCGGGGTCGGGCTCCTTGCCGGCCTCCTTGAGGGCCTGCTCAACCATGCGCCAGCCGCCGTAGGGCATCATCGCACGCTTGCAGGGTACGTCGGTCTGTATGCCGACAATCACGTCATCCTGAGTCTCGCCGGCAGGCTTGCCGTCGATGTATCCGGCCGGGAAGGCGTCAATGCCCGCCGGAGTGTGGGTGTCCACGTCGTAGACGCGCTGCTTGCGCTCCACGGCGAGGAAATTGTCATCCAGGTAGTTCCACAGGAACTTGGTCTTCTCTGTGGCCGGTGCCAGGAAGGATTCGTCACCGGTGTACGGAGTGTAGTTCTTTTGAATGAAGTCGCGAACGTCGATGTCTTTCTTCCAGTCCTCGCCCTTGAAGCCCTTCCAAGCCTTGGCTTGCAGCTCTGCGGGAGAGACGGTGTTGGTCTCAACTGCTGTCATAGTCAACTCCTTGTTGATATGGTCAATGGCGCTTCCTCACACCACTGTCACTTTCAAGTATAGGGTGCGCACTACCACGGGAAACCGAATCGCGACGTGAGCTATATCACACTAAGGGCGGACTCGCAATGGGCGCCACGCCCATATCTTGCAAACTCGCCCGGCACACCGTCTGAGTCCCGATTCGTTCTGCCTGCATGGCCGACTGGTCGCTAACGCTAGTGAGCGATCCAGCAGGAGCTTCATCTGTCAGCTGATGACTGTCCCTGCCCAGGGTCTCCCTCCCAGGCCTGCCGCCAGCGACGGTCTTCTTCATCCCATTCCTTGTTCCGGCGCTTGGCGATCTTCCAGGCATCGAGGGCCTCCTGCCTGCTGCGGTAGGGGCCCATCCGCCTGTCCTGGGGAGACAGCTTGCCCTGTTCGGGTTCGCCGGTGACGGTGTTGAAGTACCAGGCCGTTTGCTCTTGTTCGGAACCCATGGTGATCATTCCCTGAAGGCGTTGGTGACAGGCAGCCGACGGTCCCGGCCGAAGGCCAGGGAGGTGACCTTGGGCCCCAGCGGGTACTGACGCCGCTTCCACTCGGCTCGATCCACCAGCCGCATGACCGTGTCGACCGTGTCGGGATCGAAGCCATCGGCCAGAAGGTCGGCCCGACCATGCGCACGCTCGATGTATGCCTCGAGGACCTTGTCAAGCAGGCTGTAGTCGGGCAGGGAATCAGAGTCCTTCTGCCCTTGGCGCAGCTCGGCCGAAGGCGGCTTGACGATGGAATTGACGGGGATGGGCTCACGTTCGCCCCGTGCCTGAGCCTGGGCGTTGCGCCAGCGGGCCAGCTGCCAGACCCGGGTCTTGAGCAGATCCTTGATGGGCGCGTAGCCGCCTACTGCATCACCATAGATAGTTGAGTAACCGCAGGCCAGCTCGGACTTGTTGCCTGTGGCTAGGGCCAGAAGCCCCTCGGCATTGGCGTAAGCCATGACGATGACGCCGCGTATCCGGGCCTGCAGGTTCTCTTCAGCCACCCCTTCCAGATGCAGCTGCCCTTGGAAGGCATTGAATTCCGGGCCTATGGCTTGGACCACGTAACGCACGCCCAGACGCTGGGCCAGGTCGGCGGCATCATCCCGGGAGCCTTCCGAGGAATAGCGGCTGGGCATGGAAATGCCGCGCACGTGCTCCCCCCCGCAGGCATCGGCGGCCATGGTGGCCACCAGGGCCGAGTCGATCCCGCCTGAGAGCCCCAGGCAGACGCCAGTGAAGTGATTCTTGGCCATATAGTCTTGTAGCCCCAGCACGCAGGCCCGATAGACCTCCTCGTCTCCAGGCATCTCTTCGGCCATGCATGACTTGCTGGGCATTGGGCGCTCCCCTCGTGCAGGCAAGGTCCACGTGGACAGATCCTGGACGAACCTGGGCGAGCGCTCCAGCAGGGTGCCATCCTGGTCCACCACAAAGCTGCCGCCGTCGAAGACCAGATCATCCTGCCCGCCCACCTGGTTCAGGTAGAGCAGAGGCGCACCGACCTGTTTGGCCCGGCGAGCCGCCAGCTCGTAGCGGACATGCCCCTTGCCCTCCTCGAAGGGGGAGCCATTGATGGTCACCAGGAGGTCGATGTCCCGGCCAGCCAGGTCGCTGATGGGATCGCCCTCCTGCCAGATGTCCTCGCAGATGGCCAGCCCTATCCGGTGCCCCTGCACCTCCAGGACCACGGTTCTGTCCCCCGGAGTAAAAATCCTGTACTCGTCGAAGACTCCGTAGTTGGGCAGGAAGTGCTTGTCATAGCCGGCCTCGACACGCCCCTGGTGCAGCACTACCAGCCGATTGCGGGGCCTGTCCTGATCCGCGTCGGTGCCCACGGTCCCCACGATCACATGCAAATGGCCCAGACCCTGCTCGTCCAGTTCCCTGGCCAGACGGTCGGCCCGGGACCAGGCGGCCCGACGGAAACTGGCGCGAAAGGCCAGGTCCTCGATCGGGTAACCGGTCAGGCTCATCTCAGGAAAGACCACCAGGGCCGCCCCTTGCTTAGCTGCCTTATGGGAGTAATCCATAATAATGTCGGCGTTGCCGTCAAGATCGCCCACACAGGTGTCGATCTGAGCCAGAGCCACCAGCAGATCGCCATCCCGCTGCGGCTGTTCGTCTTGTATGCCCATACCCATGATTCTAAACCGTGCCGGGCCAGCCGGCGGGCAGACAGTTCCGTGCAGGGAGGGACCCGGGAAAAACGGGATCGCGGACGCCTCAGACCTTGTCGGCGCCAGCCTTGCGGGCGGCCCGACGCACCAGCACCGAGGCAGCCAGTCCCACGAGAAGCAGCAGGACTGCAAAGCCCATGGCCCACTGGGCGCCCTGGGTGAATCCCTCGGTCAGGGCATTGGTCACCTGAGGACCCAGGGCTCCCAGCCGACCCCGTGTGCCCTGGGCGCGCAGGCCGACGATGGCATTCCCGGCAGAGGACTGAACGGATCTGACCAGGCCATCGGCCATCTGCGCCGAGATCCCCTTGAGCGCCGTCAGATGCCTTGGCAGCACCAGGCTCAGAGCCAGGGAGAGGGCGGAACCGGAGACTGCAGCACCCAGGGCGGTCCCCCACTGACGAATGGTGGACTGGGTGGCCGAAGCCTGTCCGGACTGGGCCACCGGAACACCGGAGAGCACCAGGCTGGTCAGCTGTGCCGAGGCAAAGCCCAGGCCGGCACCGTAGATGATCAGAGTCAGGGTCATGGGCCAGACCGGCACCGACCCGCGCATGAGCAGAATGGACAGGGCCACGCCGACGATCTCCATCAGCAGGCCCGTCTGCACCGTGCCACCGGCCCCCAGACGGGCTGAGACAACCCGGGCCAGACCGCCCGAAACAACTGACCCCAGAGCCATGACGCCCAGGATGGATCCGGCCCCCAGTGGACTCAGGCCTCTGGCGTTGATCAGGTAGAGGGGCAGGATGAACATGACTGCGAACTGACCAGCGTTGACGATGGCGGCCGTCAGGTTGCCCCAGCCGAAAGTGCCGATGGCGAACATGGAAACGTCCAGGATGACCATCCTGCCCCTGCGCGCCCTGGACAGCTCGGTCATCGCAAAGGCGGCCAGCAGGGCCAACCCCAGGAGCAGACTGACCGGGACCGGCGACAGGGGTGCCGATGCGGACCAGTGCAGAGGGCCCAAATCGAGTGCGGCGCGTGGATGCCACCAGCCGTAGGTCTGCCCCTCGATCAGTGCAAAGACCACCAGGGCCGACCCCAGGGCCGAAAGGAGTATGCCCTTCCAGTCGGCAAGCATTCCCCACCGGTCACCGGTCTGCCCGGGCGCTGACTTGGTCTCGGGCACAAAGACCGCACTGGTCAGGAGGACGATCAGTCCCAGGGGCAGATTGACCAGGAAGATCCACCGCCACCCGATGGTGCTGGTGAAGACCCCGCCCAGGAAGGGGCCGACCGCCGCAGCGGATGACATGACGGCCCCCCAGATGCCGAAAGCGGTGGCCCGGTGCCGACCCCTGAAGGTGGCGGACACGGTAGACAGGGTGGAAGGCATGACCAGGGAGCCGCCGATTCCCTGAACAAGCCGGGCCAGAAGCAGCATTGTGCCGGAGGAAGCCGATGCGGCGAAGACGGAACCCAGCACAAAGATGACCGTGCCCACCTGCAGGATCCGCTTGCGTCCGATCATGTCCCCCAGTCGACCGGAAGGCAGGAGCAGGGCGGCCAGGACGATGCTGTAGAGGGCGGTCACCCACTGGGCCTGAGCCAGATTGATGTGGATGGCGGCGATGATGGAAGGAATGGAGACGTTGACGATGGACGAATCCAGCACGATCATGGCCAGACCCAGGGCCAACACCCAGAGGGCACGCCAGGGCGGCGTTGCCTCCTGAGACTCTTGACGGTTCTTCTGGCTGCCCATCTTCACGTCCGCACTTGCCAATCCGGTCATCTGAACTCCCCTCACCCTGGCCTGCGAATTTTTTGCGACTATACGTCGCGAAAACTCGTCTGGCAAGTTCACTCTGCGCGGACAAGCCGCACGCTGAACCAGTCCTGGCAGCTTGGTTCCGCAGCAAATAGGCCATATCATATGCCCCATGACCGGCCCACTCCCAGGAGGCCGGACCAAGGAGGACCATGCCCAGGATCCGCGAATCCACGCTCCAGGAGCACCGCGCCAAAACCCTGGACCAGATCATCGCCGCCGCCGAGGCCATCCTGCGCACCGGCGGACGAGGCCAGCTGACCATGGCCGAGGTGGCCCGACGCGCCAACCTGGCCCGGAACTCCCTCTACCGCTATGCCCGGGATGCCGATCAGCTCTGCGATATGGTCATGGAACGGCATCTGCCTGACTGGGGCCAAGCCCTGGACCAGGCCCTGGGCAGGACAGACGACCCGCGGCGGACGATTGAGGTCTGGACCCGCACCAATCTGGAGCAGGCCGGACTGCACGGACACGGCTGGCTGATGAACCTCTACGCCGAGCAGCACGACGAGCAGTTACGCCGGGCCCTGATCTACGGCAGTCCCTCGAATCCCCACGAGCCCACCTCAAGGAGCGATCGGTCCACAGACCGGCAGATCCAAGCCCTGCTGAACTTCCACCGGCAGGTCAACCAGCCGCTGATCCAGGCGTGGACAGCCCTGCGCCCAGCGGATCCGGCCATGGGCGTGGAGGTGACGCGGGGCATCGTCCAATCCGGCATGCGACTGATCGACGCCCTGGACTTGGATCTCGCTCCCGAACAACGGCAGGAACGACTGACCATCATCATTGAGAAGGTGACCGCCTGCGCCAAGGCCGTCACCGCCACCCTGACGGAAGGACCCGCATGCGCCTGATCGGCAACATCTGCTGGCTGCTGCTGGGAGGACTGGCCATCGCCCTGGCCTGGACCCTGGTGGGTATCGTGCTCTGCCTGACCGTAGTAGGCATCCCCCTAGGCATCCAGGCCTTCAAGATGGCCAGACTCACCCTGACCCCCTTTGGCCGACAGGTCATCTATGGAGGCGGACTGGGATCCTGGCTGGCCAACCTGCTCTGGATCATCCTGGGCGGGTGGTGGCTGGCCCTGGCCTATCTGGTGGCCGGACTGGTCACCATGTTGACCGTGGTGGGCATCCCCTTCGGTCTGCAGGCCTTCAAGATGGCCCGCCTGGCCCTGATGCCCTTCGGATCCTCAGTGTGAGTCGCCATCTTATGAAAGGATTGGTGACATGAGCACAGTTATCATGCATACCTCGGAGGGCGATATTCGCCTGGACCTCTTTGACGATCAGGCCCCTGAAACCGTAGCCAACTTCCTGGACCTGGCCGCAGGCCGCAAAAACTGGACCGACCCCGAAACGGGCCAGAAGCGTCAGGATCCCTTCTATGACGGGCTGACCTTCCACCGGATCATCAAGGATTTCATGATCCAGGGCGGCTGCCCGCTGGGCACCGGCACAGGCGGCCCCGGCTACGAGTTCGACGATGAGATCGACCCCTCCCTGACCTTTGAGGAACCCTACAAGCTGGCCATGGCCAATGCAGGACTGCGCCGTGACCCCGCCACAGGGAAGACCCATGGCACCAATGGATCACAGTTCTTCATCACCACCGTGCCCACCCCCTGGCTGAACGGGCATCACACCATCTTCGGCCAGGTGGCCGATGAGGATTCCCGGAAGGTGGTCGACAAGCTGGATGCCGTGGCCACTGACCCGGGCGACCGTCCCCTCGAGCCGGTCTTCATCAACAGCGTCGAAGTCCTCTGAGCCGTGCCGGGGATGGTTTCGAAAAAGGCACCCAGCAGATTCCAGCCCGGCACACGCAGCTACACCATGTCCCGCATCAGGGGCACGGAAACATCAATAGAGCGCCAGGTCCGGTCCTACCTCTTCTCGCGCGGTCTGCGGTTTCGCAAAAACGACAAGCGGTATCCGGGCCATCCTGATGTGGTCCTGCCCAAGTGGCGGGCCATGGTATTCGTCAATGGCTGTTTCTGGCACATGCATCAGGGCTGTGCCAAATTCTCCCTTCCCAAATCCAATGTGGAATATTGGACCACCAAGCTGACAAGGAACCGTCTGCGGGATCAGGAGCAGGGCAAAAAACTGAAAGCCATGGGTTGGCGGGTTTTCACCGTTTGGGAGTGCCAGCTGGATGCCCGCCATGCCCAGGAAACCCTGCAAACATTATATGAGGCCATCACGGCTGATGGCCATCCAAACGAAGGAGTCAAGGATGAGTAGATTGAACGGCAAAGGACAAGAGGCTGAGCAGAAGGGCATGCGGGTCAACTTCGCCATTCTCGGCGCCGGACGGATAGCCAATGCGCTGGCCAAGACGGTGGTCATGATGGCCAAAGACCAGCAATACAGCCATCTGGTTGCCCCATACGCCGTGGCCTCGAGGGATGGGGATCGCGCAGCCGCTTTTGCCAAAAAATATGGATTCGAGCACTCTTATGGTTCCTACCAGGAGCTCCTGGACGATCCCCAAGTGGATCTGGTCTACATCGCCACGCCTCACAGCCTCCACGCCGAGCAGGCCATCGCCTGCATGAAGGCGGGAAAGAACGTGCTGGTCGAGAAGTCCTTCACGGCCAACGCCGACCAGGCCAAACAGGTCATCGAAACATCCGAGAGCACCGGCCTGCTCTGCACCGAGGCCATCTGGACCAGGTACATGCCCTCGCGCTCCATCATCGACGACATCGTCTCCTCAGGGGAAATCGGCACCGTCAGAACGGTCACCGCCAACCTGGGATATGTGACCGTGGGCAAGGCCAGAATGACCGACCCGGCCCTGGCCGGCGGCGCCCTGCTCGACGTGGGCGTCTACCCTCTCAACTTCATCGACATGGTCATGGGGCCCAAGCCCATTGAGCGGGTCTGCACGGATTGGGTCCGCAGCCCGGAGGGCGTGGACAGCCAGAACTCCACGACCATTTTCTACCAGGATGGATCCATGGGGGCAGCGACCAGCTCCATGGTCTCGGCCAGCGACCGGACCGGCGGCATCTGGGGAGACCAGGGTTACCTGCAGTGCGCCAACATCAACAACGTCGAGTCCATCGACCTGTACGACGCGGATCACCAATTGAAGAAGCGCTACCCCGTCCCCGACCAGCTGACCGGTTATGAGTATGAGGTGTCCAGCGCAGCACAGGCCATCCTGGACGGCAAGACCGAGTGCGCCCAGATGCCCCACAAGGACACCCTGCGCATCATGGAGCTCATGGACTCTCTGCGCCGCCAGTGGGGATTGGTCTTCCCCTTCGAATCATGAACTAGCAGCGCGAATGGGGGCTGATGCCGCAATCGCCACGGCATCAGCCCCCATTCGGATCATCCAGGAAAACCCTGCTTCATTCCTTTCTCACGAAGGTCACCAGACGCTGGAGGATGACGAAGACCAGAATCATCAGACCAACCACGATGGTGACGGCCTCGGCAGGAACGCCGAAGTCCGAGGTCAGAGGATCGATGATCGAACGGACTAAGGCTCCTATGACAGAACCCAGCACGTAGCCGTAACCGCCAGTGATCAAGGTGCCGCCGATGACGACTGCAGCCACAGCGTCCAGCTCCCAGCCGACGCCCATGGTGTTCTTGGCCGAACCGATGCCAGCCACATAGACGATGGAGGCGATGGAGGCCAGGACAGCCGAAGTCAGGTAGATGACATACTGCGTCCGCTTGACCGGAAGGCCCATCAGCTCGGCCGAGGACCGGGAACCGCCGATGGCGTAGATGGTACGGCCCGTCCTGGTCTTGTGGAGGATGACATAGCTGACTGCCACAACAACCAGCGCGACGATCACGCCGAAATTCAGCGAAAGGTCATTGGAAATCTTCGGGTTGTCAATGATCTTCAGGCCCTCGCCGCCGATCCAGCTGAAGTTGTTGTTCTGCGGCATATTGAGCGAATCAGTTGAGATGATGGAGGCTATGCCCCTGGCCAGGAACATAGTGGACAGCGTGGCGATGAAGGGCTGCATGTTGAACTCTTCGATGAGCACGCCGGCCAGCAGTCCAAAGACTGCGCCAATGGCGATCATGATGACGATGACCAACCCCGCCGGCACGCCGGCGATCATGAGCTTGACACCGACGACGCCAGTGATGGCGACTATGGCCCCCACGCTCAGATCGATGCCACCGGTGAGAATGGGGAAGGTCATGGCTACTGCCAGAATCACCAGGTAGGCATGGTCCATGAACAGCGAGGACATGAATCCCAGCCGGATATAAGTGCCGAAGAGCACCTGGCCCATGATCAGCATGAGCAGGAAGATGACCACGGCAGCAACTGTCGGAATGGCCCTGGGGCTCAGCCGGAAACCTGCTTGTCTGCTTGCACTCTTCTTCATCATGCCACCACCTCTGCAGACTGCCTCATGGCACGCCTGCGTTTGAACTCAGCGACCGCGTTGTGCACCTTGGGCGCCTGCATGACGCAGATGATGATGACCACCACGGCGAAGAAGGCTGGCGTGGCGGCTGAATCAATGCCCAGGGTGATGATGGTCTTGCGGATCATCGCAATGATCACGGCGCCGAAAGCGCTTCCCAGCAGCGAGAACTTGCCGCCCAGCAGGGAGGTGCCTCCAATGACCACAGCCAGAATGGCGTACATCTCCAGGTCCTGACCGGTCTTGACCACGTCGACCCTCATCACTGAAGCAGTCGCGAACAGCCCTGCCACAGCGGCCAGCAGACCGGAGATGGCGTAGACCAGGAAGAGGATCCGACGGGGCTTGATGCCGGTCATTCGGCTGGCTTCCTGGTTGATGCCCACCGACTCGATCATCATGCCGGCTGCCGTCTTCCTCATCAGAAGACCGACAAGGCAGACGATGATCACGGCTATGACGAAATTGGCCGGGATTCCCAGAATGAAGCCATTGGCCATCCAGCGCAACGGTCCGCTGCCGGCCACGCCTGAAGCATCGGCATTCTGCCCATTGGTGATGACCTTGGCCAGTCCCCTGCCTGCCAGCATCATGATCAGCGTGGTGATGAAGGGCTGGAGTCCCAGAATGGAGACCAAGGCACCGTTGATGCAACCCAGAACCAGACCTACGGCCAGGGAGATCAGAATAGCCATCCAGACGTTCACCCCGTTGATCAGCATCTGCATGGCTGCAGCTCCGGCCACGGCCATGAGCGAGCCGACCGAAAGGTCGATGCCCGAGGTCGAGATGACCAGGGTCATGCCGGTGGCGATCATCAGGTATCGCGCAGACTCCTGGATCATGGTGATCAGGGGTCCTGCCAGGCCGCCTGTGCGCGGATTGTATGACAGGCTGAGGAAGGAATGATCCACTAGGGTGCAGACCACAATCAGCGCGAGGAAGGCGACCACGCTCCAAATCAGCTGATTGCCGAATATGCGGCGCAGGAAGGATGGACCTTCATCCTCCGATTGCTGCTTGGCGGGCTTGCTCATCTTTCCTCCTTTCCTTGAGATTGTCCGGATACTGAGGTGTTGGCTATGTCTTCCACGATGGTCTGCTGGGAAACCGTGTCATCGTTGTCCATCAGGTCGATCTTGTGACGGTCCTTGAGGACGGTTATCTGATCGGAGAGGCGGACGACCTCATCAAGCTCAGAGGAGATGAAGACCACGCTCATGCCCTGAGCGGCCAGATCCAGCACCGTCTGCTGGATCTCCGCCTTGGCGCCGATGTCGATTCCCCTGGTCGGTTCGTCCAGGATCAGCAGCTCAGGATCCGTGGCCAGCCACCTGGCCAGCAGGACCTTCTGCTGGTTTCCTCCTGAAAGGTTCTTGATCAGCCTGTCGGGATCGGCCGGGCGAACATTGAGCTCCTTGATGTACTTGTCGACTATACGGTCAGCCTCCTTCCTGGGGATTGGCCTGAACATGCCCCGGGTGGCCTGGAGGGCCAGGATGATGTTCTCCCTGACCGTCAGGTCGCCGATGATGCCCTCATCCCTTCTGTTCTCCGTAGAGTAGGCAATCTTGTTCTTCAGGGCGTTGGCCGGGCTGTCGATGGAGATCTTCTTCCCATCAAAGGTGTAGGTGCCCTTGTCGGGCTTGTCTGCGCCGAAGAGCAGGCGGCCGATTTCGGTTCTGCCGGAACCCAGCAGGCCGGCCAGTCCCATGATCTTGCCCTTGAAAAGATCCATGTCGAAGGGGTAGATGCTGCCCTTTCTGCCGAAGCCGCGGACGCTGGCCAGAGGCCGGTCTGTTGCGGCTTGGGGTGTCTCTTTCCTCGACTTGGTGCCGATCAGCGAGAGCTCATCGGCGTTCTTGCCGATCATCTTGGTAATAAGGACATCGCGCGGCATGTCCTTGACCATGGTCTCCTCGACGAATTTGCCATTGCGCAGAATGGTCATCCTGTCGGCGATCTCGTAGACCTGGTCCAGGAAGTGGGAAACGAACAGTATGGCGATGCCCCGGTCCCTGACCTTGCGCATGATCCGGAAAAGATCCTGAACCTCATTGGCATCCAGCGAAGATGTCGGCTCATCCAGGATCAGGACCTTGGCATCGATGACCATTGCCCTGGCGATGGCCACCAGTTGCTGCATGGCTATGGATATCTCATTGAGCGGTGTGTGAGGATCCAGATCCGTCAGGCCCATCTGGGCCAGAAAGCCTTTGGCCGCCTCATGGGTCTTGCGCCAGTTGATGCCCAGGTGCCCCCTCACCTCGTGCCCGAGCATGACGTTTTCGCCCACGCTCAGATTGGTGCACAGGTTGACTTCCTGGTAGACCGTGGCGATGCCGGCGTTCTGCGCATCGGCTGTGCCGTTGAAAATCCTGTTTTGGCCGTTGACGGTGATGGTTCCCGCGTTGATTTTGTATACCCCGGTGAGCGCCTTGATCATGGTCGATTTGCCTGCGCCGTTCTCCCCCATGAGGGCATGGACCTCACCGGGGAACAGACGCAGATCGACATTGTCGAGCGCCTTGACACCTGGGAATTCAATGCTGATTCCCTTCATGGAGACCAAGGGTGCTTCTTTTGTCATTGTCTTGCCTCATCAAACTGAATGCTGATCGGGGGCGGTACCGCGGCCCAAAGACCCTTTCCCGCCCATGAAAAACGGCGTACCGCAACCTTCCCGGGTGCGCCGTCCTGTGCGTCCTATGCGATCAGCGATAGATCAGTACGCTCTGGAATCGATGACCTTCTTGGCCTCGTCGGCGGTGAAGACCTTCGAATCAATGACGATGTTCTTCTTGACCTTCTTGCCGTCCAGGTAATCCTTGACGGTCTTGGCGGTCGTTTCGCCGAAGAGCGGGTTGTACTCGATCACCAGCGACAGATCGCCGTCGATCAGGGCCTTCAGAGCAGGCTTGGTGCCATCGATGGTGATGATCTTGACCTTGCCCTTAAGACCTGCGGCATCGACAGCCTGTGCAGCGCCCAGGCCCATCTCGTCGTTCTGCGAGAAGATGAACTGGACATTCTGGCTCTTGTACTTGTCCAGCAGTCCGGCGGTGACGGTCTTGGCCTCGTCAGTGGACCAGTTGGCCGACTGGCTCTCCAGAACCTTGATGTTGCCGCCGATCTTGGAATCCCAGCCCTTCTGGCGATCCTTGACCACCGACAGGCCGGCAGGGCCCTCCAGAATCAGGCCATTGGCTCCATCGGGGAAGTTCTTGTTGACGAACTCTGCCGCCTGCTGCCCTGCCCACTCGTTGGAAGGTCCGATGTGGGAGGCGACCAGGCTTTCGTCCTTGGTCTGCACGTTGCGGTCGACCAGGAAGACCGGGATCTCGGCCTCCTTGGCCTTCTTCAGCGACTCATCCCATCCGCTGTCCTCGGTGGAGGACAGGACGATGGCATCAACCTCGTCGTTGACGAACTTGTTGAAGGCCTGGATCTGCTTCTGCTGATCGTTGTTCTGGGTCGGCGAATAGATCATGTTGAATCCGGCGTTCTTGAAGGCCTTCTTCAGATCGTTCTCGTTGGCCGTGCGGAAGCCGCCCTCAGGACCCACAGCAACGAATCCGATGGTCTTCTGCTTGTCGCCGCCCTTGCTGGAGCTGGATCCGGAAGAGCCGCAAGCTCCCATGGCCAAGACCGCAGCCGAGGCCGTGGCGATGGTCAGCGCCTTCTTCAGTACTGTATTCATTGTTCTCCTCCTTGAGTAGTCAGCATCGAAGCCACAGCATTATGATCATCGATGATGACATCCACGATTTTCAGTATCGTTTTTCCTCTTGCCGAGCTCAAGGCGCAGTGATAACAAATCGATAACAGTTCAACCACACCGACAGCCAAGCCGCAGCCGGTCCCACCCATCCCGGTGATTGTCACCTGCCGCTGGTAACCGTATCCACCTGGGAATCAATGATGTACCACATGCCCTCCAGGGCTCCGGAAAGGCAGTGAACGATGCCCGAACGGTCCAGGGCGATCAGGCTCTGCATCTGATTGACCTGCCCTGCAGCCAAGCCTGTGGTTCCGGCCGGCAAATGCTGGATCGTCTCCGGACCAGGGGCGATCTGGGAATGGCCGCCCGCATCCATGTCGCCATCCTTGTAGACCAGGGTGTCGTCGTTGTAGAAGGTCAAGGCCCTGATATCCCGATGTCGGGCGATGACCTGGATCTGGTCGCTCAAGCCCTTCGGCCGCTGATTCTCGCCTCGGACGATACCCAGCATGACCAGGGTGTTCATACCCTGCGAACCGTCATCGAGCACCAGGCATAGACGCTGCCCCTCAGGTGCCACAGTCAGGGCGACCACACGCCGCCCATGCAGCCAGGGCAGGGCGAATTCCAAGGCACCCGGCTTGCCTGCGTCGACCAGGATGGCGGAATCACTCTGCCTGACAGCCCAAACCTCATCGGTGAAACTGCCGGCTATGGCGGTAATGGGTGTGCCGGCAAACAGTTTTCCGCAGGATGAAGCATCGGGTTTCAGACAGGTCACCTGGCCCTGATCAGACAGCAGCGCACCGCCATTGGAGGAAAAGACCAGCCCCCTGGGCTCATGAAAGACGGGAGGCTGACCGACCCTGATCAGGTTCGAGGAGTTGAAACCTACCACCCCGCTGCTGCCCAGACTGTAGATGCGGTTGGAAGTCTGCCCTGAAGCTATGGTCAGGTCGTCATCCGCGTGGGAGTAGTCAATCCCTGACGCATCGACCACCCGCAGATCAAACTCGCCATTGCCGTCGCCCAAGAGCATCCGCATTTGATGGACCAGCATGGCCCTGTTTTCGCTGCTCAGGGAGGCGAAGGAGCTGCTGACCCTGATTTCCATGCGTCCCTTGACCTGCTGCACCGCATCGACTGCCAGGGAGACCTTGGCGGTGTTGAAGTTCGTCACGGAATCCCGCAGCCAGGCCGGAGGGCCCTTCAGCAGTTCCTTCAGGGCCAGGGTCCTCCAGTTTCGCCAGCCGAACCAGCGGTTGTCGGGAACAGGCACACCCTTGGCCAAGGGGAACTGATAGATGACGACCTGACGGTAGACCTGCATGAAATCATCCGAAGAGATCACTATCCCCGCCGGGGCCTTGCTGATTCGCCATTGGCCGCGCACTTGAGCGAGCTCAAACCGTTCGGTCCTGTACCCTGAGCCGCAGTCCTGCTCGGTGACGGAGAATATTCCATGGGCGTCCAAGGAGCCAATGCACTCGGTGGTCAGGTCAAGGGCAGTCCTCTTCCCGCTGCCCTCGTCATCCACTCGGTCATAGACAGGGGAACCCTTATAGATCGAGACGGATGCATTGAAATCCCATCCCGCAAAGGCCCGCTTGGTCATGTAGGACTTGGCGACAGCAAAGCCATCGCTTTGAATGCCGGTAGGCAGAGCCGCCAGGAAGCCCTTGACAATGCTCTCTGGCACGGCTCCGTCCACAGGACCTTCCGGGGAGGAGAAGACGCGATGGGGCTGATTCTCGATGGGACTGAGCTGACGGACCGACCCTGAGGTCGGCAGCCCGAATGGATTGGCGCAGCCTCCTGCGACCAGAGCAGCCACCATGGCCACACACATCCCCAGCATCCGCACAGGGCGAAAGGCTCTTGGCCAGCGTGACGGTCTGAAAATGCTCATGATGCAGCCTCTTCGAAGAAGCCTTCCACGTCCAGACCATGGCCAGGCTGGAATCGGACCGGCGCACTCCCCTGATCCAGTTGCTCGGAGACATCCCTGGGCAGGGTCAGCAGGAACCAGGTCCCCTGCCCAACCTGCGAGCGCACCTGGAGCAGGCCATGCATGAGGTCGGTATTGTCCAAGGCGATCGACAGCCCCAGACCTGTACCGCCCGTCAACCGAGACCGCGAAGGATCGGCCCGCCAGAACCGTTCGAATATATGAGTCAGGTCTTCGGGCGCAATGCCGGTTCCCCAGTCGCGCACACTGAATACCACGGCGTGCTCCGAGACGGCCAGCCGCAGCTGCACCGGCCCGTCCTCGGCGAAATCGATGGCATTGTTGACCAGGTTGCGCAGAATCGAAGTGCAACGGCTGGCATCGACGGTGATCATCACCTTGTGGTCGGGAAGGAGCGCCTTCACGGGAACCCCCTTCGTCCTGGCTATCTGGGCGACCTGCTGGACCACGTTGCGGACCAGATCGCAGGCATCGCACAGGTCTGGATTCAGCGATGTCTGGCCAGCCTCGTACCTGGATATTTCGAGAAGATCCTCAAGCATGCTGGCGAAGCGCGACACCTGCTTGTCCAGCAATTCCACGGTCCTGCGCTTGCTGGGATCCAGGTCGTCCCGAGTCTTGAAGAGCAGGTCCGTAGCCATGCGGATGGTGGTGACCGGGGTCCGCAGCTCATGGCTGACGTCTGATACAAACCTGCGCTGGTAGGCTTCGGCCTCCTCCAGCTGACCGATCTTCTCATTGATGGAATCAGCCATCACGTTGAAGGAACGCTGCAGGGTGCCCAGCTCATCGGTCCGGTCCTCGGTGACCCGGACGTCCGACTCCCCTTGGGCCAATCCCTTGGCGGCACCTGCCACCTTGGTCACCGGACGGATGACTGAGTGAAGGGCCAGGAACACGATGATCCCCATCACAACGCTGGTCACCACGCTGACCGCAAGAAGGGCCATCTGCACGGAGAGCACGGAGCGCTGCTGGTCTGCGAAGGAGTAGATGGCATAGAACTCGATCCCTCCGGTGGTGGCCGGCCTCAGCATTGACCCCATGACGATGCCCGGGACCGGGTACTGACCCTTGTCGGCCGTGTTGATCATCTGCGAGTATGAGTGGCTGCCATTTGAGACGACGGCATTCCTGATTTCCGGGGTGATCAGGTCGCTGTCTCCCGGGGCAGTGGATACAGGGACGAACCTGCGGGCTGTGGAGTCATCTGGCCAGATGAAGACCCCAACCATGTTGGGCGCCCCCTCATTCTGAACGTTGGCTGCCATATTGACCACCAGTTTCTGATAGCTGCCCTCATCACCGGTGATGTCTGCGGAGTCAAGTCCTCCCTGAGCCCTGGTCAGCTCAGCGGCAAAGTCGGCCTGCGCCTGTCGCAGAACCTGGTTCAAGAGGGAGGTCCTGACCGAATACAGGGAGGCTGTCATGAAGACGACGCCGATCAGGAGTGCCGAAACCGTTGCCAGAAGGACCATCCGTATCTGCAGGGAGCTCCTGACTGCTCTGTAGAGCCTGCGCAGGAACATCCCGACTGCGGAAGACACCACCCTGTGCCTCGTGCGACTGCTCATGATCCTGGCTGCTCAGCCGCATACTTGTAACCGATGCCCCGAACCGTCTCGATGATTCTGGGATTTTCAGGATCGTCTTCGATCTTCTGCCTGAGACGCTGCACGTGGACGTTGACCAGACGGGTATCGCCCATATCCTGGTAATCCCAGACCTTCCGCAACAGCTCTCCCCGGCTGAGCACCTCCCCGGGATGCGAGGCCAGCACGTAGAGCAGCTCGAACTCCGTGGGTGTCAGGGAAAGCTGCCTGCCCCGCTTGACCGCAGTGTGCTCCTGGCGGTTGATCTCTATCAGGCCATGGATGGCGGCCGGTGACTCCTGCCCCTCCTGATCAGCCCGGACCGAGACCGGACGCAGACGTGCATGAATCCTGGCCAGGAGTTCATCGGTGCTGAAGGGCTTGACCACATAGTCATCGGCTCCAGCCTCCAGACCCTCGACGATGTTCTTGGTATCGGATTTGGCCGTCAGCATGATGATGGGGACATTGGATCTGGACCTGATCCAGCGGGCGATGCCGATCCCATCCATGCCGGGCAGCATGATGTCCAGCAGCACCAGATCAGGTTCCACCGTAGGGAATATCTCCACTGCCCTGGATCCATCCGTACAGGTCACCGGCCTGTAGGACTTCGTCTGCAGCACTATTGACAACATCTCGCCCAGATCCCTGTCATCGTCGACAATCAGTATCGTGGCCGGCTCTTTCACAAGAAGCCCTCCCTCGTTCTCAGCATGCCATTATGCTCACTTGCTTCTAAGCAGAACGATAGCAGGGTTGGTCGGGGCTGCACCCGCCGACGGATCTTGGCGGGAATTGGCAGAGCTGACCTATTTGATGCGACGGACCCGGCCATGCTCCACCATATAGGCTCGCCGCGCCAGATCGATCATGGGCAGATCGAAGGCCGAATCGGTGTAAAAGGCGTCAATGGCCGTCTTCCGGCCCAGGGTCTGCTGAAAGTGCAGGGGCTTGTCAGGCCCGAAGTTGAGGTAGCCCACGGTCAGGGATTCCAAATCCAGGGTGGAGCCGATGCAGCGGGTGATGCCCAGTCGGCGGCAGGCCTCCCCCGCCACCAGATCAAAGGAGGCGGTCACCACCACGTCATCAGCCTGGGGGGTGTACCAATCCATGATCTTGTGCATGTTGGCATCCCAGAATTGGTTGACCAACCGGTCCATGTCAAAGCCGGGACGCGAGGTCAGGCGACGCAGGTAGCGCGAGCCCACCCGGCGCATGGCCGAGTCCAGTTGCTCGAGTGTGACCCGGCCCAGACGATAGCGGACGGCATAGAAGAGGGCAATCGGCAGGTAGCCAAGCACCCGCGGATCCTTGCGGGCAGTGAACAGGTAGAAGTCAAGCAGGCTCTCGCCATCGTAGATGGTGCCGTCGAAGTCCAGTACCCGCATGCCAGTCCTTTCCAGATCTCAGCGCTAAAAAGCGAACATCTTAGCATACCGTGGAGCAATGACGGTGATAGTCCCCGACTTCCATGGGTCATACTCCCCCAAATGCTGACCTGTACAGCCTCACGAATAGGCAGTCCTTTTTCAGCCGACAAGCACGAAGGAGACCGACAATCCCTAGACGATCGACCGTGACAGGCCTCGATCGGAATCGTCGTCTGGGCAATCGTGGCCTGCCTGATCCATGTCCTGATCGTGGATCATCCCCATGGTGTCGACGGTATTGATATGATGAAAATGCGTTGTTCACATAAGGCCGAGGTTTGGGACTTGTCGAAAATAGGCCTGGAAGGGGAACGGCGCCGAAGGGGTCCATGCGGTCAATCATGTCCGCCGAGCTCTTTGATTTTCCTTACCAGCTAGGGGGCAGCAGCGATGTTGAAGAAGAGCCACTACCACAACCTGAGCAGCTGCATAGCCGGAATCTACCGGCATGCACGCAATGACACCAGCCGGTACATGGGCGACTCCACCTTACGGGGCACTCAAGGTGATCTGATCGTATATCTCTATGATCATCCAGGCCTCAGCCAGCGGCAGATCGCCCGGGATCTGTGCGTAGACCCCAGTTTGCTGGCCAGGGATCTCAAGGCTCTGAAGGCCCAGGGCCTGGTCAGCCGTGAACAGAACCCCGCCGATCACCGCGTCAATATCATCGCCCTGACCAGGTCGGGCGCAGACATCGCGCGCAAACGGATCAGGTCGGTCAACAACTGGTGGACGGACCTGTTCAAGCAGAATCCCGATATCGACCCCGAGACCTTCCAGTCCGAGCTTCGCTGCGTCTACAACCGTCTGCTGGCCAATCAGCTCTGACCCGCTTACCGCAGAATCAGCCCACTGAACGACCCGAGGTCTCCCAACCCATGAGGCCCACGACCAGCATGGAGACCAAGGCCACCAGGCTGATGGTGACGAAGATTGAGGTGCTCCCCCATACGCTGAGCATGGCACCGATCAGCACAGGCATGAGCACATTGCAGAGCTTGGCAACGGCATTGGCGATGCCCACGCAGCGGAAGCGGACCGTGGTCGGGAAGAGCTCGGGCGCATAGACGGCCACCACAGAAGACATGAGCACGTAGAGGCTGGCCATGAGCAGGATGCCCACCAGGATGGCCGTTACCTGGCTGGTCTGTGCAGCGTAGAGCAGCCCAAAGACCGCCGTCAGCAGGAAGGCCGTGACGATGATCCGCTTGCGGCCGATGCGATCCAGCAGCAGGGATCCGATCAGGCAGCCCAGCGGAGCGCCCAGCATCATCAGGGTGCTGATCCACAGGGATCCGCTCAGATTGATGCCCCGCTTGAGCAGGATGGTGGGCACCCAGGAGGTGAAGGCGTAGGAGCAGACATTGGTGGCCGAAACCGCCACAGTGGCCACAATCAGGCCGCGGACAATGCTGCCCGAAGCCTTGGCGGATGCCTCAACGCCCTCATCCTTGCCAGCAAGTGCTGAGCCGCTGGCAGAATCGGAGCTTGCCCCTCCCCGGCCATTGTCGGCCTCCAGAAGCTCGACCACCTGGGTGGCCTCGTCCATTCGCCCGTGCAGGGCCAGCCAGCGAGGGGACTCAGGGATGTCACGCCGCAGATACCAGATCAACGCCGCTGCCAGACCAATGCCCACAAAGAGCGGTCGCCAGGACCAGCGCGGAATGATCCAGGCGCACAGGAGCATGGCCAGGGGCACTCCGGTGTTGGCCACCAGGGAGACGATGGCACTCCAGCGACCGCGATGCCGGATGGGAGCGAATTCGTTGACCATGGAGAAGCCGGTGACGATTTCGGCGCCCAGCCCCAGCCCCGCCCCCAGACGGCAGACCGAGAGGACGGCCATGTTCGGAGCCAGAGCACCCAGCAGGGTAAAGCCGCCGAAGAGCAGCAGATTGATCTGATAGGCGGTCTTGCGCCCCCGCAGGTCTCCGATGAACCCGGCCAGGAGCGAACCCACCAGGAGCCCCAGGAAGCCGGCCGACAGGAAGAGGGAGTTCTGGGCGACCGTGGACCACCCGGTGCTCAAGGCTGAACTGGCTACAGCGCTGCCCACATAGACATCGATGCTGTCCATGAGCATTCCCGCGGCCACCAGGGCCACGATCTTGTAAAAAGTAGCCGATTCACGAGCATTGTCTACTCGCCGGGTAATCTCGCGGACCGCCAAGTCGTGCTCGGCCACGCCGAGACCTTTGGATTGTTCGGATATGTCTGCATTGTCAATGACCGCTGTCGACATCGTCACCCTCGCGCCCGTCCATGAGGCAGGCATGCCCCATGTGTCCATGCCAGACCCGCCGACGGCGACAGGCTCCTTCTGGGAGCATGGCGACCGTCACTATGGAAGGCCTGGACCCTGCGGCGTTTCGGTCATTGTGTGGCTGCTCAACGTCTATTGGGTGCCCAGTATAGGAGTCTGGACGGTCATTGCCCAGACCCGGCGTTTCCCTCCGGTCCGGCGGCCCTGTCCAGGATGGCCCTGATGGCCTCCAGACGGGGACCCAGCTGACGCTCATAGCCCCGGTCATTGGGGTGATAGTAGCGTCGCCCGACCAGTTCGTCCGGCATGTACTGCTGGGGCGCCACCGCATCCGGGGCATCATGGGCATACTGATAGCCCTCATGGTTGCCCCAGGCCTTCATCAGTTTGGTGGGGGCATTGCGCAGGTGCAGGGGAACCTGGCCGATATGCCCGGCGTCCACGTCCTCCAGGGCCTGGTTGATGGCCATGTAAGAGGCGTTGGACTTGGGCGCAGTGGCCACGGCGATGACTGCCTCAGCCAGGATCAGCCTGGCCTCTGGCATGCCCACCATGGCCACGGCCTGGGCAGCCGCGACCGCGATCTCCAGCACCTCCGGAGAGGCCATGCCCACCTCCTCGGCGGAGGCGATCATGATCCGTCGGGCGATGAAACGCGGGTCCTCGCCAGCCCGGATCATCCGAGCCAGGTAGTGCAGGGCCGCATCCACGTCGGAACCCCGCATGGACTTGATGAAGGCCGAGGCCACGTCATAGTGGTCGTCGCCCTTCTTGTCATAGCGGACAGCGGCTACGTCCATGACCGAGGAGACCACCTTGGCATTGATCAGGGGCCGACGCGCCCCCTTGGCACGAGGCACGCCCTCGGTGACAGCCCCGGCCGCAGCCTCCAGAATGGTCAGGGCCCGGCGGGCGTCACCCCCCGAAAAACGCACGATCTGGTCCAAAGCCGCCGGATCCAGCCGCACCTGGTCCTTGAGCCCCCGCTGGTCCTTGACAGCCCGGCGGACCAGCTTGGCAAGGTCCTGGTCGTCCAAGGTCTCCAACTTGACCACCACCGAGCGCGAAAGCAGGGGCGCAATGACCGAAAAGCTGGGATTCTCCGTGGTGGCTGCGATGAAAGTCACATCCCGGTTCTCCACGCTGGGCAGCAGGGCGTCCTGCTGGGACTTGGAAAAGCGGTGGACCTCATCGATGAAGAGGACCGTCTCCTGCCCCTGGCTGACCAGCCGCTCCCGGGCCTGGGCGAGGACCTGCCGGACCTCCTTGACCCCCGAGGTGACGGCCGAAAGCTCCTCGAAATGCCGCCCGGACTGTCGGGCGACGATGTAGGCCAGGGTGGTCTTGCCCACCCCGGGAGGTCCGAAAAGAATGACCGAGCTGGGAGCCGTCAGGCGGTTGTTCGGATCCGACCGAGCCAGCCGCTCCAAGGGGGTTCCAGGAGCCGTGACCTTGTCCTGGCCGACCACCTCGTCCAGGCTCCTGGGCCGCATCCTGACCGCCAGAGGCAGAGTGTGCTCCTCGGGGGGATCCGCCGCCTGGAAGAGATCATCAACCATCTGCAATACCTCATTCCTCGGGGCCCTATGGCTCCCCGCCTTCACCAGCATAGGCCTGCGCCTGCCACAAACAGCAAGACGAACGCGCTAGACTGGAAACCTATATGACCGTATCGCCCAGCGCGTAGTTGGGTCCCGGAAACCCGGTGTGTGTACAGTTTACTGGTCATCCGCCTGAACATCTTCAGGTAGGCCCATGAAAAACCGGGACCGGCACAGTAGGAGCAATAAGGAGAATCGCCAGTGATCGCCAAGCATGTTCGCCAGGGATGGACATCGGGTCCAGGCAGGTGGGCCATGGGCCTGCTTGCCCTGGTCCTGGGGCTCTCAGCCCTGATTGTCGCCCCCCTGGCCACGCCGGCGCAGGCGGCCCAGGACTCACCCGCCGCGCAGGCGGTCCACGGACGCACCTTCCGCGTCGCCACCGACACCACCTTTGCCCCCTTCGAATTCCGCGACTCCTCCGGCAAGCTGGTCGGCATCGACATGGATCTGATCCGCAAGATCGCCGACATCGAGGGGTTCTCGGTGCAGATCCAGTCCCTGGGCTTCAACGCCGCCCTCCAGGCCTTGAACTCCCAGCAGGCCGATGTGGTCATAGCCGGCATGACCATCACCGACCAGCGCAAGCAGGTCTACGACTTCACCGACCCCTATTTCGACTCCGGCGTGCAGATGGCCATTGCCAAGGACAACGACCAGATCCACAGCTACAAGGATCTTCGAGGCACCGTGGTGGCCGTCAAAACCGGCAGCGAGGGCGAGGCTTTCGCCAAGCAGCGGGCGGCCCAGTACGGTTTCACCGTCAAGGCGGTGGACCAGTCCTCCACCATGTACGAGATGGTCAAGTCCGGCAATGCCCAGGCGGTCATTGACGACTACCCGGTCCTGGCCTACGGCATCGCCCAGGGCAACGGGCTGAAGACCGTGACCAAGAAGGAGCCTGGTGCCTCCTACGGGGCGGCCGTCCGCAAGGGCGAGAACAAGGAGTTCGTGGCCGCTTTCAACGAGGGTCTGGCCAAGATGAAGGCCGACGGCAGCTATAAACAGCTGGTCGATTCCTATGTGGGCAGCGGCCAGTCCAGCAAGAGCGCCCCCGCCTCCAGGCCAGGATTCTTCGAGCTGGTCCGCCAGGCCTTCCCCTCCCTGATGCTAGGCCTGCGCAACACCCTGGCCATCACAGCCATATCCTTCGTCATCGCCCTGGCCATCGGCATCATCCTGGGACTGTGGCGGATCAGCCCCAATCGGATACTGTCCTGGATCGCCCGGATCTACGTGGCGGTCTTCAGGGGCACACCCGTCCTGGTCTGGGCCTTCTTCTTCTACCTGGGCGTCCCCCAGCTGATCGGTCACCGCATCAGCATCTGGCTGGCCGGCGCACTGACACTGTCCCTCAACTCCGGAGCCTACCTGGTGGAGATCGTGCGCGGGGCCATCGAGTCGGTGGATGTCGGGCAGATGGAGGGAGCCCGCAGCCTGGGCCTGACACGTCGCATGGCCCTGCGTCGGGTCATCCTGCCCCAGGCCGTCAGATTCGCCACGCCCTCCATCATCAACCAGCTGGTCATCATGCTCAAGGACTCCTCCCTGCTGCTGGCCATCGGCTTCGGCGAGCTGCTCTACCAGGCCCAGCAGATCTACGCGGCCAACTTCCGCGTGACCGAGACCCTGTTCATGGTGGGCGTCATCTACTTCGTCGCCATCAGCGCCCTGACCTGGATGGCCAATATGCTCGATAGGAGGCTGCATCGATGAACTTCGAGGACCCGGACATGGACACCGGACGACTGACCCGTCGCATCCGCCAGAACCAAAGTCGCCTCAACCAGGGAACTTCCCAGGCGGCCGTATCCATCCGCGACCTGCACAAGCGCTACGGCGACACCGAGGTCCTCAAAGGGATCGACATGGAGGTCAAGCCGGGCGAGGTCATCTCCATCATCGGCCCCTCGGGCGCAGGCAAGTCCACCCTGCTGCGCTGCATCAACGCCCTGGAGATGCCGACCTCGGGAACCATCAGCGTCTATGGAATCGACATTTCCGATCCCAAGACCAACATCGACAAGCTGCGCGAGCACGTGGGCATGGTCTTCCAGCACTTCAACCTCTTCCCCAACATGAGCGTGGCCGACAACATCACGCTGGCCCCCCACATGCTGCACAAGACACCCAAGGAGGATGCCCGGCAGCAGGCCCTGGACCTGCTGGAGACCGTAGGGCTTCAGGAAAAGGCGGACGCGCGGCCCACGGATCTGTCAGGCGGGCAGCAGCAGCGTGTGGCCATCGCCCGCGCCCTGGCCATGCACCCGGACATCATGCTCTTCGACGAGGCCACCTCGGCCCTGGATCCGGAGATGGTGGGCGACGTGCTTGAAGTCATCCGCTCCCTGGCAGAGGGCGGCATGACCATGATTCTGGTCACCCACGAGATGGCCTTTGCACGGGAGGTCTCCTCCAGGGTGATCTTCACCGATGCCGGGATCATCGAGGAGGAGGGCACGCCCGAGCAGATCTTCGGCCACCCGCAGAGCCCTCGGCTGCAGTCCTTCCTCTCCAAGGTCCTCTAAGGATCCGGGTCTAGAGGTCCATCAGTTCCTCGATGGGACCCACCCGGTATTCCTTGAACACCGCCTGGCCGCTCTCCTGGGTGGCATCCAGGTCCACGATGCCTGCGATGCCCCAGTCGCGCTCCCCCTCGGCATCATCGAAGATCTGCCGGACCCGCCAGGTGTGCCCCTGACGCTCGTCCCGGTCATCCAGGCTGAAGAAGTCCGTGGATCTGGCCTGGGCATCGGTCAGGATCTGCTCATGATCCTCGTAGAGGTCGTCCAGCACGTCGCTCCAGGCCCGCAGACCGTATCCCCAGTCCGCATCCAGGTCGGCCAGGGCCTCCGGCCGGTCGGCGGCAACCAGCTCCACCCGCTGGAACATGGCGTTGCGCACCAGCAGGGTCAGTCCCCGCCGGTCCGCCACCACCTGGTTCTCCACCTTGGGCGGAGCGGCATCCAGGCCGCTTGCGACCTCGCCATGTTCAGCCCTGCCCGCGGCCTCCCACTCATCCACCAGGCTGGAATCCACCGAGCGCACTATAAGTCCCAGCCAGGCCAGGATGTCCTCCAGCCGCTCATCCATGAACTCTTCGGGAACCGTCCTGCTGAGCGCCCGATAGGCATCGGACAGATAGCGCAGCAGGGTCCCCTCCGATCGGGATATTCCGTAGCGGGCGATGTAGCCGTTGAAGTCCGAGGCCGTCTCGATCATGTCCCGCAGAACGGACTTGGGGTGGATCTCATAGTCGTTGGCCCAGGGAACGTCCCGACGGTAGCGGTCGAAGGCCTCCCCCAGCAGCTCCTCCAGGGGCTTGGGCCAGGTCACCTCCTGCAGGCGTTCCATCCGTTCCTCGTACTCCAGGCCATCCTCCTTCATCTGCTGGATGGCCGCGTCGCGGGCCTGCCGCTGCTGGGCCTTGAGTATCTGCCGGGGATCCTCCAGGGTGGCCTCGACCATGGAGAGCAGATTCATGTCGTAGTCAGGGTCCTCGGGATCCAGCAGCTCCAGGGCGGCCAGCAGGAAGGGCGAGAGGGGCTGGTCCAGGGCGAAGTCCTCGGGCAGGTCCACGGTCGTGAAGTAGTCCAGGCCGCCGTCGGGGTTTCGTTCGGTCTCGATGACCCCGGTGTCGGTCAGGGTCTGGAAGATCTCGTCGGCCCGGTCCTGGAGATGCTCCTTCTGCTGCGGGGTCTGACAGGAGT
Organism: Bifidobacterium apousia; assembly: GCF_007559275.1. GTDB lineage: Bacteria > Actinomycetota > Actinomycetes > Actinomycetales > Bifidobacteriaceae > Bombiscardovia > Bombiscardovia apousia. Next base: position 52,331 of record NZ_VMHK01000007.1, on the reverse strand, counting down.
CCTCGATCAGGTCCTCGACCCGTCTCCTGGCATCACCGCCCTGGTCGACCTCGTTGAGCACCATGGCATGGGAGATCTTCAGGTGCGGCGTCAGGGTCTCGGGACGGGCCTCGATCAGCTTGTCGAAGGTTCCCTTGCCCCAGGTGACAAACCCCTCCTGGGGCTTCTTGCGTTTGATCCGCTTGAGCTTCTTGGGGTCGTTGCCCGCCTTGGCCACGGCCCTGGCGTTCTCTATCTCGTATTCGGGGGCCTCGGCCACGACCAGCCCGCTGGTATCGAAGCCCATGCGCCCGGCCCTGCCAGCAATCTGGTGGAATTCCCGAGCCCTCAGGCGACGCATCCTGTAGCCGTCGAACTTGGTCAGCCCGGTCAGCAGGACCGTGTGGATGGGCACATTGATGCCGACCCCCAGGGTGTCCGTGCCACAGATGACCGGCAGAAGGCCATCCTGGGCCAGCTGCTCCACCAGACGCCGATACCGGGGCAGCATGCCCGCATGGTGGACCCCGACCCCGGTGCGCAACAAGCGCTGCAGAATCCTACCGAAGGCCGTGGTGAAGCGGGTGCCGGCCATGGCCTCCTTGATCCGGTCCCGCTGTCCCCGGTCGGAGACCCCCGTGCTGGACAGGGCCTGGGCCGTCTCCAGGGCGGCATCCTGGGAGAAGTGAACAATGTAGACCGGCGAATCCCCATCGGCCAGCAAGGACTCCACAGTGTTGGGCAATGGGGTGTCCACATACCGGTAGTCCAGAGGCACCGGTCGTGGGGCATCGGCGACGATGTCCACACCCACCCCGGTTTTGCGCTCCAGGTCCACGGCGATCTGATCCACGTCGCCCAGGGTGGCCGACATGAGCAGGAACTGCACATCGGGCAGGGTCAGCAGGGGCACCTGCCAGGCCCAGCCTCGGTCCGGGTCCCCGTAATAGTGGAACTCATCCATGGCCACGCAGCCGATATCGGCATGGCGACCCTCCCTGAGCGCCTGGTTGGCCAGGATCTCGGCAGTGCAGCAGATGACCGGGGCATCCGTGTTGATATGGGTGTCGCCGGTGATCATGCCTACCCGGTCGCGGCCCAGAACCGAGACCAGGTCGAAGAACTTCTCGGAGACCAAGGCCTTGATGGGGGCCGTGTAATAGGAGCGCCGCCCTGTGCACAGGGCGATGAAATGCATGGCCAGGGCCACCATGGACTTTCCCGAGCCGGTCGGGGTCGACAGAATCACATGGTCGCCAGAAACCAGGGAGAGGACGGCCTCCTCCTGGTGCGGCCAGGGGGTGATGCCCCGGGAAGCCACCCAGGAGAAGAAGCGGTCGTAGATCTGATCCTCGGTCAGGTTGCGGGGGCCTCCCGCCTCGGGGACCAGGTCGCCCAGGGAGGGAGGCTGGTCGGTTGGGGCGGTTGAGGAATCAGCATGTTCTTGGACCATGTCCACCAGTCTATCCGGCAAGGCACACAAGTCCGGCCGGAGGCCGGCTCCGTCCAGGCAACAAAGCGGCCGGGAGCTCTTCGTCAGCTCCTGTTCCTGCTGTCTTTGTCGCTACCGCCTTTCCCGTCCTTCCCGGTCTTGTCTTCGGCTTTCTGCTCGCCACCGGAGCGGTTGCCGCGTCCGGGCTTGAGGAAGTCCGGAATCTCCAGGCTCGCCTTGTGCGGATCGACCAGCGTGTCGGGCTGGGTCCGGTCATAGCCCTGGATGTAGCGGGTCTTCCTCCAGTGCTGGATGGAGGCGTTCGATCCACGGTGATGGGCGTGGTACTGCAGCGGGGCGCCGCCGTACCGGTCCTCGTCAACCTCCTTGGCCACGGCTATCTGGTTGACGTTGGAGGGATCCATGATGGCCACCGGCGCCGCCGGCTCCACAAAGTCGGCTGGGGCGGCAGTGCGCTCCTGCATCTTCTTGGGCAGCCAGCGGGCGAAGTGGGACAGCAGGAAGCAGACGAAGAAGTAGACCACCGAGGCCACCACCAGGGTCTGCAGGATGTTGAAGTACATGGAACCCAGACGACGGGATTCCTGCAGCAGATCCGTGTACATGATGATGGAACCCAGTGCCGTATCCTTGAGGACCACGACCAGCTGGGTCACAGCCGCGGGCAGCATGGCGTAGACGGCCTGGGGAACCTCGATCTGCATCAGCGACTGGGTCCTGGTCAGCCCCAGAGCCAGGGAGGCCTCGCGCTGGCCGTTGGGCAGGTTGCCCACGCCCGAACGGATCAGCTCAGCCACCACGGAGCCGTTGTAGAGAATCAGGCCCAACACGACGGCCCAGTAGGAGGCCTGGCTGATTCCGGCAAAGGCAAACCAGCGCCAGAAGAAGATCATCATCATCAACACCGGAACGGCCCGGCAGAACTCCACTATGATGCCTGAGACTGCCCTGACCAACCCGTTGGGCAGCAGACGGCCGATGCCGAAGATGAACCCGAAGATGACCGAGCCGATCACTGCAACGACCGAGGCCTTGATGGTCAGCCAGAGCCCGGGCAGGTAGAAGTCCGACCAGGCTTCATAGTCCAGGGCCGGGCGCCAGAGCTCCCAGCTCAACTGGTTCTCCCCGTCCGGGGGGTTGTGCAGCCGCATCAGCACCAGGATGACCACTACGGCAAAGATGATGGCGGCTATCCAGTTGGCGATTCGTATGGTGCGCCGGCCCTTGGGACCGGGCTGATCGAAGAGCAGCGAGCTCTCATTGTCCTGTGCCATGGCCGCTCACCTCCTCACTGCCAGCTTGTTGGACAGGTACGTGGTCAAAGCCCCGATGGGCAGAACCAGAATCACGTATCCCAAGGCGAAAATCAGGAAGATGGCCACGATGGCGTTGGCGTGGAACTCGATCATCTCACTCATCAGGGAGGAGCTCTCGGAGGCCACGGAGGCCGCTGCGGCAACGGTTGAGTTCTTCAACAGGGCGATGAAGGTGTTGCCCAGGGGCGCCACCGAACCGCGGAAGGCCTGGGGCAGAATGATCTGTGAGGCCGACTGGAAGAAGCTCAGCCCCAGGGCACGGGCCGCCTCGGCCTGGCCCAGAGGCACCGTGTTGATGCCCGAGCGCAGGGACTCGCAGACAAAGGCCGCCGTGTACAGGGACAGGCCCGTCACCGCCAGCCAGAAGAAGTTGACGGAGAATTCCGGCGAGAAGCTGATCTTGAGCTGGGCGAAGGCCCCCAGGACCATGAAGACCATGATGATGGTCAACGGCATGTTCTGGAAGAACTCCACGTACCCCCGACCGACGGCCCGCAGGGAGGAGATGGGCGAGATGCGCATGATGACCAGGATGATGCCCAGGATCAGCGAGAAGAGGGCCGACCAGAGGGTCAACTGGATGTTGACCCAGAAAGCTGCCGGGATGTCGTAGTCGGAAAACAGTTCGATGATGGTTGACATCTCACTCCCCTTCCGTGGGCTTGGGCGGATTGAACCGCGGGTCGGGTTTGTAGTGGGTGCCCCGGGTGTTGTTTTCCAGCGCCCGCTGCCAGGAGCCGTTGGCCTCCATGTCGGCCAGGGCCGCGTTGATCTTGTGGGCCAGCTGGGTATTGCCCTTCTTGATGCCCACGCCGTAGTACTCCTGGGTGAAGGGCTTGCCCACCAGCCGCAGCCTTCCCCGGGAGGCGGAGGCCAGCCCGGCCAGGATGATGTCGTCAGTGGTGACCGCATCGACGATGCCGGAGAAGAGGGCTGTGGCGCATTCGGCGTAGCCGGGCTGCTCCATCAGCTGGACCTCCTTGGCAAACTTTTTCTTGACGGTGACGGCCGAGGTGGATCCGGTCACTGAGCACAGCCGCTTGCCGTTGAGGTCCTCGGGGCCGCGGATATGGTGGTCCTCCTTGCGCACCAGCAGGTCCTGGCCGGCCACGATGTAGGGCCCAGCGAAGGAGACCGCCCGCTTGCGCTCGTCCGTTATGGAGTAGGATGCCAGGATCATGTCCACGTCGCCGTTCTGGAGCATGGCCTCCCGCTGCTTGGAGGGGGCCTCCTTCCAGACGATGTCGTCGGCGCTGTAGCCCAGCTTGTCGGCGATGTAGGTGGCCACGTCCACGTCGAAGCCCACATAGGTCCCGGCCTTCTTGAAGCCCAGACCGGGCTGGTCGAACTTGATGCCTACCCGGATCTTGCCTGCCTCCTTGTCGGAGCCGCAGGCCGCCAGGGAGACCAGGCAACCCAGAGCGCACAGGATCGCGGTCAGATTCCTGGCCAGCCGTTTCAGCGGCCGGCCCATGCCATGCATGCTTGCATTCATGCGGATACGCTTCCCTCCTGCTTCAGTGGGTCAGAATTTTGGACAGGAAGTCAGCGGCCCGCTGGGTCTTGGGATGGTCGAAGAAATCGTCGGGATCGTCCTTTTCCAGGATCCGCCCATCGGCCATGAAAACGATATGGTCGGCCGCCTGACGGGCAAAGCCCATCTCATGGGTCACGCAGATCATGGTCATGCCCTCCTTGGCCAGCTGGATCATGACATCCAGCACCTCGTTGACCATCTCAGGATCCAGCGCTGATGTGGGCTCGTCGAAGAGCATGATCTTGGGCTGCATGGCCAGGGCGCGGGCGATGGCCACACGCTGCTGCTGCCCGCCGGAGAGCTGGGAGGGCATCTTGGAGGCTTGGGATTCCACGCCCACCCGGGCCAAGAGGTCCATGGCCAGGTCCTCGGCATCCTTCTTGGGCATGTGGCGCACCTTGATGGGCGCCAGGGTCATGTTCTCCAGGATGGTCTTGTTGGCGAACAAATTGAAGGACTGGAAGACCATGCCCACCTCGGCCCTGAGCCGAGCCAGGTCGCGTCCCTCCTGGGGCAGGGGCTCCCCCTCGATCCTGATGACGCCGGAGTCGATGGACTCCAGACGGTTGATGGTCCGACACATGGTGGACTTGCCGGAGCCTGAGGGTCCGACCACCACCAGCACCTCGCCGGTGTCGACCTGCAGGTTGATGTCCTTGAGGACGTGCAGGCTGCCAAAATGCTTCTCGACGTGGGCCAGCTCGACCAGCGGCCCGGACTTGTCCTTGACGGGGCGATCCGAGGCGGGTTTCTCCGGCAGAATCCGCTCCGACGGCTGTTTGGTTGTTTCGCTCATATTGGGCAGTTTACTCATCCTTTGTTGCAGAACGGCCATAGAAACGGTTCTCATGAAAAGCTGAGCCTTGGCCAAGCGCGACCGATTGACCCGATAATGCATAGAAGGGCAGAAACAATAAGGGCCGGTCTCCCGCAGGATTCCAGCCCTTTACGACTCTCGTCGATCAGCGGCGGGATGCGCTCAATCGGCATCCTCCTGGTCTGGCTCCCAGTCTACGCCGGTCTCGGCGCGTTGCTGGTCGGAGATGGGCGCCGGAGCCCCGGTCATGGGATCCTGGCCGCCGCCGGACTTGGGGAAGGCGATGACATCGCGGATGGAGTCGGCTCCCGTCAGGATCTGTGCGGTCCGGTCCCAGCCGAAGGCGATGCCCGCGTGGGGCGGAGCGCCGTACTTGAAGGCATCCAGCAGGAAGCCGAACTTCTCCTGGGCCTCCTCGGGGCCGATGCCCAGCACCTTGAAGACCCGGTCCTGGATGTCGTCGCGGTGGATACGCACCGAGCCGCCGCCCATCTCCTCGCCGTTGCAGACGATGTCGTAGGAGTCGCTCATGGCATGCTCGGGATCCTTGTCGAAGCGGTCGATCCAGTCGGCCGAGGGCATGGTGAATGGGTGGTGCATGGAGGTCCACTTGGAATGACCCACAGCCACATCGTCGTCATCCGGGTCGTCGGTGGGCTTGAAGAGCGGGAAGTCCACCACCCAGGTCAGGGCGAATTCGTCGGGCTTGAGCAGCCCCTGGCGGCGGGCGATCTCCACGCGGGCCGCACCCAGCAGGGTCTGCGAAGCCTCACGGGGACCGGCTGCGAAGAAGACGGCATCGCCATCCGAGGCACCCACGGCCTCCTTGAGGCCTTGGCGCTCGGCATCAGACAGGTTCTTGGCCACAGGGCCCTTGAGGGTGCCGTCGCCGGTGAACTGGACGTAGGCCAGACCCTTGGCACCCCGCTGGCGGGCCCATTCCTGCCAGGCATCGAACTGCCTGCGGGGCAGGTTGGCCGCACCCTGGTAGACCACGGCGCCCACGTAGGGAGCCTGGAAGACGCGGAAGGGGGTGTCCTTGAAGTACTCGGTCAGCTCGACGATGGGGTTGCCGAAGCGCAGGTCTGGCTTGTCTGAGCCATACTTGTCCATGGCCTCCTGCCAGCTGATCCTGGGGATGGGCAGGGCGACCTCGAATCCTGCAGCCTTCCAGACCTCGGCGATGACCTGTTCGGCCATGGCCATGACGTCCTCCTGGGAGGCGAAGCTCATCTCGATGTCCAGCTGGGTGAACTCGGGCTGCCTGTCGGCACGGAAGTCCTCGTCCCGGTAGCAGCGGGCGATCTGGTAGTAGCGCTCGAAGCCGCCCACCATCAGCAGCTGCTTGAGCAGCTGGGGGGACTGCGGCAGGGCATACCAGGATCCGGGCACCAGACGGGCCGGCACCAGGAAGTCACGGGCACCCTCGGGGGTGGACTTGATCAGGGTCGGCGTCTCGATCTCGCAGAAGTCCATCCTGTCCAAGGCGGCACGGGCGGCGCGGTTCATGGCGGCCCTCAGGCGGATGTTGCGCTGCATGGAGGGGCGGCGCAGGTCCAGATAACGGTAGCGCAGCCGCACATCCTCGCCGGGCAGCTTGTTCTCGGCCTCGTTCTCCAGGGCGGTGGACACCTGGAAGGGCAGGGCGGCCGACTTGGCCAAAACCTCGATCTTGTCGGCCACGATCTCGATGTGCCCGGTGGACAGATGCTCGTTGTCATTGCCCTCGGGGCGTTCGCGGACCTTGCCGGTGACTTGGATCACGTACTCGCTGCGCAGGGGGCGCGCCTCTTCCTCGTCGTAGATGACGATCTGCACCAGACCGGAGCGGTCACGCAGATCGATGAAGGCCACGCCTCCGTGATCCCGGCGGCGATCCACCCATCCGGCCACCGTCACCTGGCGACCGACCATATCCTGCGTGACATCCGTGGCGTAGCTGGTTCTGTAAGCCGACTGGCCCATGCTCTCCTGTACCTCCATAATGATCGGCCTGCCCCTGCGTCAGGCCTGGTATTCCACACTCTGCCGGGCATACAGGCTATCTGGCCTCCACGACACCAGGTCGGCCGGAACCTGTTCGCCGGTAATGATGTTCTTGACCTGGTCGCCCTCCTGCTGGCCCTCCTTGGCCGGGAACCAGACATAGGGGATGCCCAGGTGGTCGGCATAGCGGATCTGCTTGCCGATCTTGGCTGCGGTCGGAGCCACATCGGCAGCGATCCCCCTGGCCCTCAGATCCTGGGCGATGTGGTTGCTGGCGGTGCGATCCCCCTCATCCCAGACGGCGACCATGACCGCCGCTGGGGAGACCCGGGAGGCCTGGGCCCCCTGGGCCAGCAGGTAGGAGAGCAGGCGCGAAAGTCCGATGGACAGCCCCACACCCGGATAGGTGCGGTTGCCCTGGCTGGCCAGGTTGTCGTAACGGCCGCCGGAGCAGATGGACCCCAGGGACTGCGCCCCCTCCAGGAAGGTCTCGTAGACCGAGCCGGTGTAGTAGTCCAACCCGCGGGCGATCTTCAGGTCGGCGATGACCGAGCCCGGCCGGATGCGCGCGGCCTCGTCGATGATCATGACCAGCGTCTCCAGACCCTCAATGGCCAGAGCGTACGCAGGAGACTCCTTGTCGATGCCAACCTTGTCGACCAGGGCGTCGAAGCGCTGGCGCAGCTGCTCGCCATCGTCGGCGGTCAGCTCGGCCAGATCCAGGCAGGCCCTGGCCTGGTCCTGGTTGGCTCCGCACTCACTGACCAGCAGGTTGGCCACCTCGTCAGGGCCGATCTTGTCCAGCTTGTCGATCTCGCGCAGGACGCCTTCGATGTCCTCCAGGCCCAGACCCCGGTAGAACCCCTCGGAGAGCTTGCGGTTGTTGGCGTGCACGGTGGGCTTGGGCAGGCCGAAGGCCCGCAGCTCCTCCAGGGCGCTCAGCATGACCAGGGGCACCTCGACCTCGTAGTGGTCGGGCAGCTCCCCGTTGCCGATCACATCAATATCAGCCTGGACGAACTCCCTGAACCGTCCCTCCTGGGGGCGCTCCCCTCGCCAGACCTTCTGAATCTGCCAGCGCTTGAAGGGGAAGGTCAGGTCGTTGCTGTGCTCCACCACGTAGCGGCTGAGCGGCACAGTCAGGTCGAAATGCAGGCCCAGCCGGCGCTCCACCGGCACATCCTTTTCCTGGCCCAGATCCTGCAGCCGGGAGAGCAGGTAGATCTCCTTGCTGGTCTCCCCCTTCTTGAGCAGGCTGGAGCCCTCTTCGACGGCCCTGGTCTCAATGCCGATGTAGCCGTTCAATTCGAAGACCTTGCGGAGCGTGTCGATGATGCGCTGCTCCACCACTCGTTGTGAAGGAAGCCATTCAGGGAAACCGGATAGAGATGTGCCTTTTGCCATAAGAACCTATACTATAGGAGGTCAAGGAAAATGGTATTGCCATATTTTGCGATCTCTCCAACACACAAGCCTAAGGAGCTGGCCATGGCCGACAACACCGCCATCACACCCGAGAACACCTCGACACCGCAGGAGGACCACACCGTGGATGCGGCTGGCCAGGTCGCCGCTGCGCCGGCACCAGAGGCCGCACAGGAACAACCTGCTCCCACTGAGGATGCACCGACCCAGAGTGCACCGGTAGCGCCTAAGCCGGCAAAGCCCAAGGCAGTCCCCTCCCCTGCGGCTCTGGCCCACAAGGCCCCTCACGTCAAGGCCGCTCCGGCCGCCCCCACCTACAGCCAGGAGGAGATCGACAAGGCCGAAGCCTTCGGACGGGTGGACGAGCAGGGCAACGTCTTCGTCCGCGAGGGCGACCAGGAGCGCCAGGTGGGTCAGTTCCCCAACGCTGAGGCCAAGGAGGCCCTGAACCTCTATGCCCGCCGATACCTGGACCTCAAGGAAAAGCTGAACCTCTTCGCCTCCAGGCTGCGCAGCCCCAAGATCAAGGCCCACGAGATCGACGAGTCCCTCACCTCGCTCAAAGAGGAGACTAAGCAGCCCGAGGCCGTCGGCGACCTCGCCGCCCTGCGCACACAGCTGGATCAGCTGGCTGAGCAGGGGCAGGCGCGCAAGGCCGAGTTGGCGCAGGCCCGCAAGGACGCCATGGCCAAGGCCATCAAGGAGCGGACTGCCATCGTGGAGAAGGCCGAAGAACTGGCCGCATCCCTGGGCGACTCCACCAACTGGCGTTCCACAGCGGACAAATTCCGTTCCCTCTTCGAGCAGTGGCAGCAGCACCAGCGCACCACCATCCGCATCGACAAGGCCGACGCGGACGTCCTCTGGAAGCGCTTCTCATCCGCCCGCACCACTTTCAACCAGGCCCGTCGCAAGTGGGCCCAGCAGCGTGATGCCCAACGGTCCGAGACCAAGCGGATCAAGGAGGAGATCATCGCCGAGGCTGACCAGATCAAGGACTCCACCGACTGGGGACCCACCTCCCACCAGTTCAATGAGCTCATGGACCGTTGGAAGCAGGCCGGACGGGCAGGGCGTCAGGATGACGATGCCCTCTGGGCCCGGTTCCGTCAGGCCGCGGATGTCTTCTTCAACGCCCGTCAGGCAGACCGGGACAAGACCTCGGTCAACGAGCGCGAGAACCTGACCAAGAAAGAAGCCCTGGTGGCCAAGGCCGAGGCTCTGCTGCCCGTCAAGGATGCCAAGGCCGCCAAGCAGGCGCGGCAGGAGCTGGCCAAGATTCAGGAGGAATGGGACGGCATCGGCTTTGTCCCCCGTGACGACGTGCGCCGGATCGAGGGCAGGATGGATGCTGTGGACCGGCAGATCAAGGCCGTGGAGGATGCAGCCTGGAACCAGTCGGACCCCGAGGCCGATGCCCGCGTCTCCAGCTTCGAGCAGCAGCTGGCCGCCCAGCTTCAGGATCTGGATCGTCGGATCGCCGCCGAGCAGGATCCGGCCAAGAAGCAGGAGCTTGAGGCCGAGAAGGCCACCAAGGAGCAGTGGATGAACGCTGTGCGCTGATCGCATCCGTTCAGCTAGGACCCCCGACCTGGTCATCGACCACCGGGGGTCCTTTCGTATCCATCCATGAGACCTTGGTCCAGCAGAACTTCCGGACAGCCACCAGCTGGAACAGCATGCAGAGATCACAAGCCAGAAAAGCAGGTCAGGGAAAGGGCTATAAGCCTGGTTGCAGAGGAGGTCAGATGGCCCGCATATGGGGGCTGGCCGAACCCTTGGCTCCTGTCAGACGGTAGGCATCGAAGACCCCGTCAATCTTCCTGACGGCCGACAAGAGGGTGTTCAGATGCTGGGGGTCGCCCATCTCGAAGACGAACTGGCTGACGGCCACCCGGTCACGGCCAGTGGACTGGCTGCCCGACAGAATGTTGACGCCGTGGTCGGACAGCACCTGGGTGATGTCAGAGAGCAGGTGGGGCCGGTCCAGGGCCTCCACTTGGATCTGGACCATGAAGGTGCCCTGTTTGCCCGTCCAGGAGACCTCGATGATCCGTTCGGGCTGCTTCTTGCGCAGGTCCAGAAGGTTCTGACAGTCGGACCGATGGACCGAGACGCCCTGGTTGCGGGTGATGAACCCGGTGATGGGATCTCCCGGCACTGGGGTGCAGCAACGGGCCAGCTTGACCCAGACATCGTCCACACCCTTGACCGAGATCCCCTGGGAGGTCTCCGGCCGGCTGGATTTGGCCACCCGCTGCAGAGGTATGGCCTCCTGCTCCACCTCGTCCTCAAGGGCTGACCGGCCAGCGTCATGAACCAGCCGGGAGATCACGTTCTGGGTGGAGACCTGTCCGTCGCCAATGGCAGCGTAGACGGCCTTCTCATTGGGATAGTTGAGCTCGTCGGCGGCCCCCACCATGGCTTCGGGGGTCAGCAGGGTGGCCACTGGCAGGTTCCGCTTGCGCATGGCGCGGATCAGCTCGTCCTTGCCCTCCTCGATGGTCTCCGAACGGCGCTCCTTGCTGAACCACTGACGGATCTTGCTGCGGGCGCGGGGGCTCTTGGCGAAGCTGAGCCAGTCGCGCGAGGGCCCATCGGTGTCCGACTTGCTGGTCAGGATCTCGACCGTATCCCCGTTGCGCAGCTTGGTGTCCAGGGGGACCAGACGACCGTTAACCCTGGCGCCCATGGTTCTGTGCCCCACCTCGGTGTGGACGGCGTAGGCGAAGTCCACGGGTGTGGATTCGGCCGGCAGGGAGATGATCTTGCCCTTGGGGGTGAACACATAGACCTCGGCCGAACCCAGATCGTCCTTGAGGGAGCCCAGGAACTCATTGGAGTCAGGGGTCTCGCTGGTCCAGTCAGCCAGCTGCTGGATCCAGGTCAGGTTGTCCTCCTGGCTCAGCTCCCCCTCCTGGCGCTCGCGCTTGACGTCAGCCTTGTCAGGCTGGGAGAGTTCGCGGCCGGCAGACCCGTTCTCCTTGTACTTCCAGTGGGCGGCGATGCCGAACTCAGCACGACGGTGCATCTGCCAGGTGCGGATCTGGATCTCCACCGGCTTGCCGCCCGGGCCCACCACCGTGGTGTGCAAGGACTGGTAGCGGTTGGTCTTGGGCATGGCGATGTAGTCCTTGAATCGCCCAGGCACCGGGCTCCAGCGTGCATGGACGGCGCCCAGGGCCGCATAGCAGTCGCGGATGGTGTCCACGATGATGCGCACCCCGACCAGATCGTAAATGTTAGCGAAATCGTGTCCGCGCACGATCATCTTCTGGTAGATGCTGAAGTAGTCCTTGGGCCGTCCGGTCACCTGGGCCTTGATGCCCTGGGCATCCAGATCCTCGTGGATCTCGTCCAGGATCTGCTTCAGGTAGACCTCCCGCTGGCCCGCCCTGCGGGAGACCAGCACTACGATTTCGTTGTAGATCTTGGGATAGAGCGTCTTGAAGCTGAGCTCCTCCAGCTCGGTCTTGATGGCGTTCATGCCCAGACGGTTGGCAAGAGGGGCGTAGACATCGAGGGTCTCGCGGGCCTTACGCTGGGCTGATGAAGCCTTGACGTAGCGCCAGGTGCGGGCGTTGTGGACCCGGTCGGCCAGCTTGACCACCAGGACGCGCACATCCCGGCTCATGGCCACGATCATCTTGCGGATGGTCTCGGCCTGGGCCGAATCGCCGTAGTCCATCTTGGATATTTTGGTGACCCCATCCACCAGGCCGGCCACGGTATCGCCGAAGTCATTTCTGCACTGCTCCAGGGTGTAGTCGGTATCCTCCACCGTGTCGTGCAGCAGACCGGCCGAAACCACCGTAGGACCCATGCCCAGGTCGGCCAGAATCTGAGCGACAGCCAGTGGATGAATGATGTAGGGCTCGCCGGACTTGCGCCTTTGGTTGGCATGCTGGACTACAGCCCGGTCATAGGCGCGCTGGAGCATGGACAGGTCCTCGCCGGGATGGTGGGCGGCGCAGATCTCCCGGATGGGCATCAGGGGGTTGAGCGGATCGTCGCTGATTTCGCAGCCCAAGGCTCTGGAGGACAGGCCGGACGGGGCCTGCTCGCCGACATCATTGCTGCAGACGCTGCCCTCCGGAGTGACCATTCAAGCCTCCAATGTCCTGATATAATGCACCAATCCTACACTTGCGCCTGACCCATTCAGGCCGTCCGTGTCCGAAGGATGCCTCAGCGGCCAGTCGAGCCGAATCCGGCATCCGAACGCACCGAGCCAGGCAGACGTTCTGCGGGCACGAAACGGGCCTGTACGTAACGCTGGATGACCAGCTGGGCAATGCGCTCCCCAGGCTCGAAGTGAACCGACTCATGCGGATCCAAGTTGATCAGCGGCACCTTGATCTCGCCCCGGTACCCGGCATCGATGGTTCCGGGCGCGTTGAGCACGGTCACCCCCATCTTGACTGCCAGCCCTGAGCGTGGGTGAACCAGGCCGACGTACCCGTTGGGCAGAGCCAGAGCGACACCAGTGGGAACCAGGGCCCGCTGGAAGGGGGCCAGGTCCACGGCCACCCTGGCTCGCAGATCAGCCCCCGCATCGCCAGGCATGGCGTATTCCGGCACCTCGGCCCCATCCAAGGATTTGAACAGGACCTCGACCGTTTCCGGCTCGTTGTAGGACTCGTCGTAGGCCATCAGGCGGCGCACTCCTTGCAGACGGGCTTGCCGTCGGGAGTCATATAGGCCAGCTGGCTCCGGTGTTTGACCAGGAAGCAGTTGGAGCAGATGAATTCATCGCCCTGCATGGGGATGACGGTCACCGAAGAGTCCTCATTGCTCAGGTCAGCGCCCGGCAGCTCATAGTCCTCGGCGATGGCGTTCTCGTCGTCGTCCAGGTCGGCCCCGGCATCCTGGCCGCTTTTGCCCAGCTCCTGCAGGGATTCCTCGTCTTCGTCCTTGTCTCGCGGGGTATCGTAATCCTGTGCCATCGTGTACCCTTTCCTTGTTCGACCAGCCACCTCGTATGCCGGTCATTTCACACGATATGTACTGCGCATAGGATACACGATTTCAAAAGCACGTAAAATACGAACCATAGGGCACAATGGAAATACCTGAGGCCGTGTAAAGGAACCGTAAGAGGATAGGGGCGTGCATGTCTGAGAATGGGACCAGGGTGGCCAGCTTTGACCATGTCGACGACAGGGGCGATCTGGTCTTCGTCTGTGACCACCGGCACTTCGCCGTAAGAGTCGACGATGCGCTTGATCGCGCCATTCTTGAGGCCAAGCAGGTCAAGGAGGAAGAGGACGTGGACCCCCAGACCGGCAAGTCCAAGCCCCTGCCCGTCTCAGCGATTCAGGCCGCTGTGCGCGCCGGCGCCCGCCCCGAGCAGGTGGCTCAGCAATACGCTGTCAACGAAGCGCTGGTACGGCGTTTCGCGGCTCCTGTGGAAACCGAGAAGAAGTACGCCATCGAGCAGTTCCTGACCATGCCGGCACCCAAGGGGTCGGGGGGACGAAACTATCAGGAACTGATCGGCAAGGTGCTGGCCCGTGCGGGGGTCAGCCTGACCCAGGTTTCCTGGCAGGCCACCAGACGAGGGTACGAACCCTGGAACATCAACGGCGTGTTTACGCTGGACAAGCGGATTTTCAACGCCCGCTGGGCCTGGAACATGCATGACAACACCGTGACCTGTTTGAACGGGGCGGCAAGGATGCTGCTGGACGATTCCACAGACGACCACGGACAGGAGCGACCCGCTGGAGACCAGGGACCCGCCGAAGAAATCGACGATCAGACCGACAGGCGGCCCCCAAGCCAGCAGGATACCGTTGCCCCAATCGAAGAAGAAAACGGTGAACGCCAGGCGGCACTCACGGCCTGGCTTTATGGCAAGCCCAAGGAAGGCCAGGAGCGGACAGCCGACCGAGAGCCCAGTCAACCCCGTGCCGAGCTGAGCGAGGATCCCGATACGGCCGAGCATCCTCCCATCAGAGACAACGAATCCACCATGGTCCTGCCCGTGCAGAACCATGGGCAGCACCAGCAACAGGATCAAGGCGATGATGCCGGGCAGGACGAGCAGGAGGATCAGCCCAAGGAGGGCCGCCGCAGCAAGCGGGCCAAAAAGCACTCCGGGCGGTCGGCCGTACCCAGCTGGGATGAGATCCTCTTCGGCAAGTAGTCAGACCAGATCGATCAGGCAGGGGATCTGCGTCTCCAGACGGGTCCAGGAGCCATGGACGCCAGGCAGCCTGGTCGCTGCATCGGTCTGATCAGCCGAATTCACTAAGGTGATCCGATCGCCGGCCAGCACCAGAAGGTCGCCGATCATGGGTCGAATCCGGGCATCCACAGGACCGAAGATTCCCCGTTCGATGGCCTGGTCCCGGGTCAGCACCCAGGCTCGCTCCCCCAGACGCCCCCGCCAACGGGCGGCCACGACCTGGGGATCCGCCCTCTGGTCCAGATAGAGCATGACCGCCCTAGGCTCGCCGCCCACCAGTCGCACATCCCGGCTCAGCTCCGGGTCCTGGGCGATGTCAATGCGCTGGTTCGGATCGGACTCAACCATGCCATGATCGGCCACGATCACCGTCAGCGTCCCGGCGGGCAGGCGGCGATGAAGCTCGGCCAGCTGTGCATCGGTCGCTTCCAGAGCGGCCACCCATTCCTCGCCCTCCCAGCCGCTGTGGTGGCCCACCTTGTCCACATCGCGGATATAGAGGTAGGTCAGCCCCGGCTGGCGGGCAGCCTGGCAGGCAGCCAGAAGACGCTGACGGGAGTGATTGTGGGCCAGGTACTCCCCGCCGCGCAGAGCCGCACGGGTCAGGGCTGAGTCGCGAAAACGCGGCAGGCCCGAGGAGGTCACCCGGACCCCCTGCGCCTGGAGAGTCTCGAAGACCGTGGGACGGCGTTGCAGACGCTCGGGATCCTGAGCCCCCCTGAATTGGATCATCTGACCCAGCTGGCCGGTGTCCGGGTTCAGCTGGGTGTAGCCGGTCATGCCGGTCAGCCCCGGGCTGGTTCCGGTGCCGAAGACTCCCATGGCCGCCACGGTCGTCGAGGGCAGACTGGTGTAGAGGGGACGCTGGTTGATGGGTTCGGACAGCAGCGAGCGCAGGTAGGGCACATGGCCCTGCCGGCTGACCAGATTCCAGAATCCCAGCCCATCCACCAGGACGACGACCGCCGACCGTGCCTCCGGCAGTCCCAGGGCCTCCTGGAGGGCCTTGGCGGACGGATGGACATCAGTGGCCACAGGCGTTCCCAGACAGGCGCTCAGGGCCGGCAGGACGGCGGACAGATGCCTGGCCCCGCCAACATGGTTATTCCCCGCCTGGTCCCCGTATTGGATAGGCAGACTCGGCTGCAGCAGTTCCTTCATGTCAGGTGTATCCAGACCCATGCCTTCCATTCAAGCACGGTCAGACCCCAGGCCGACACCGCATGCCTGCTGCGAATGCTTTGGCGGACCGTCCGGTTATCATAAGGCGGAACGTGAAGGAGCAGGAGCTTGAGCATGGCAACTCATCGCAGGAGCAAGGCGGCGGGATACGACCCCCGGCAGGTCAAGGAGCACATCGTCGAAACCCCTCTGAACGAGGAGATGAGCAAGTCCTTCCTGGAATATGCCTACTCGGTCATCTACGCACGGGCCCTGCCCGATGCCCGCGACGGACTCAAGCCTGTTCAGCGGCGGATCATCTACCAGATGGGCCAGATGAACCTCAACCCCGACCGCCCCTATATGAAGTCCGCCAGGGCGGTGGGCGAGGTCATGGGCAAGCTGCACCCCCATGGCGACTCTTCCATCTACGAGGCCATGGTCCGGCTGGCCCAGCCCTTTGCCATGCGCCTGCCCCTGGTCGACGGCCACGGCAACTTCGGCTCCCTGGACGACGGACCTGCCGCCTCCCGCTACACCGAGGCCAGGCTGGCTCCTGCGGCCCTGGGCATGAACGCCGACATCGACCAGGACACGGTGGACTTCTCCCCCAACTACGACAACAAGCTCAAGGAGCCCCAGGTCCTGCCCTCGGCCATCCCCAACCTGCTGGTCAACGGGGCCTCGGGCATCGCCGTGGGCATGGCCACCAACATGATCACCCACAACCTGGGCGAGGTGGTGGCCGCCGCCAAGTATCTGATGGCTCACCCGGACGCAGGGCTGGACGAGCTCATGCGCTACGTGCCCGGCCCGGATCTGCCCGGCGGCGGAGTCATCGTGGGACGGGACGGCATCCGCAAGGCCTACGAGCACGGCCGAGGGGCCTTCGTGACCAGGTCCGTCACCCACCTGGAGAACGTGACCGCCCGCAAGAAGGCCATCGTGGTCACCGAGCTGCCCTTCATGGTGGGCCCTGAGCGGGTTCTGGAACGCATCTCGGATGGGGTGCGCAACCACAAGCTGGAGGGCATCTCCAGCGCCATCGACCTGACCGACCGGCACAACGGGACCCGCCTGGTCATCGAGATCAAGACGGGATTCGACCCGGGCAAGGTGCTGGGCAAGCTCTTCAAGTACACGCCCCTGGAGGACTCCTTCACCATCAACAACGTGGCCCTGGTCCATGGACGGCCCAGAACCATGGGGCTCAAGGAGCTGCTGGAGGTCTGGGTGGAGCACCGACGCACGGTCATCCATCGGCGCAGCGAGTTCCGCCGCAAGAAGGCCCTGGAGCGTCTGCACCTGGTCGAGGGGCTCCTGCTGGCCCTGGTCGACATCGACGAGGTCATCCAGGTCATCCGCAGCTCGGACGACGCGGATGCGGCCAAGACCAGGCTGATGGCGGTCTTCGATCTGGATCAGACCCAGGCCCAGTACATTCTTGACCTGCGGCTGCGGCGGCTGACCAAGATGAGCCGGATCGAGCTGGAGGGCGAGCGTGACGAGCTCAACAAGCAGCTGGAGGAGCTGGAGCGGATTCTGGGCTCCTCGGCCGAGCTGGACCGGGTGGTCATCCAGGAGATGGATCAGGCGGTGGCCCAGTGGGGCACGCCCAGGCGCACGGTCATCCTGGACCAGGAGCCTTCCGGCGACCTGGCCCCCGTGCAGTCAGCAGCAGCTGGCGATCAGCAGACCACTCAGCAGACCTCCGGCAAAGTGGGCGCTGGGTCGCAGGCTGCGCTGGTAGCCAGCGGAGGAACCAGCCGCGGCAGTGGCGACGGCGACCTGCACATGGAGGACAAGCCCTGCACGGTCATGATGAGCGCCACCGGCCTGCTGGCACGCAGCACCCCGGGCGCCCTGGATGCCTGGCGGTCGCGCCCGCGCAACCAGGACCGGGGGCATGACGACCAGATCATCGCCATATTTGCCACCACCACCCTGGCCACCTACGGCCTGGTCACCACGGCCGGACGGCTGATCACCGCCCCCGTGGCCGACCTGCCGCTGATCCCCGCCACCGCCAACCCCAACCTGAGCGGGGGCATCGTGGCTGACGAGCTCCTGGGCGGGACCGCCAGCACCGAGCCTCAGGCCGACGAGCACGCCGTCACCGTCATCGACATGGCCGACACCCGCCCCTTGGCCCTGGGCACCCGACAGGGCACGGTCAAGCGCTGGAACCGCGAATCCCCGACCACCATGGACTCATGGCCAGTCATCGACCTCAAGGGTGACGACCAGGTAGTCTTCGCGGCCCCCTGCCAGGACGGGGACCGCATGGTACTCATCTCCTCGGATGCCAGCCTCTTGACCTTCACCGGGGACAAGGTTCGCCCCCAGGGCCGCAATGCGGCCGGCATGGCCGGCATCCGTCTGGCCCAGGGCTGCCAGGTCGCCGCCTTCGCGGTCGTGCCGGCCGGAGAGATCGGCTGGACCTATCAGGAGACCGGCGAGGATGGCATGAGCACCCAGGCCGGGGCCGTGGTCCTGACCGTGGCCGGCGACTCAGAGGCCCTGCCCGGCACCGAGAACGGATCCGCCAAGCTGACCCCGCTGGAGATGTATCCAGTCAAGGGCCGTGGAACGAAAGGCGTGCGCTCCCAGCGCTTCCTCAAGGGCCAGGACAGCCTGCTGCTGGCCCGGGTGGGCGCCTGGCCCCTGCACGCCAGCACCGCTGCCGGTTCTCCGGTCGAACTGCCCGAAGTGGACATGCGCCGGGACGCCTCCGGCCAGGAGCTGGCAGCGCCCATCGCCTTCGTGGCCTGAGGGCGCTCAGCAAGGGCTCAGTAGAGTGCCATGCCGCCCGGACCGGCCGTGAACCCGGCTGCGGCCAGGGCCATGCCCACCGGTTCGCGCATGGTCAGGGGCCGGCCATTGGCATCACTGAAGAGGATGCGTCCCTGTCCGCCCCGCCTCAGCCATGAGGCCAGCTGGGCGAAGGCGGCCTCCAGCAATCCACGCTCGGGCTCACCGAAGACCAGCAGATGATGCCCCTTGGGCGCCGCATAGACCAGGGCGCGGCCTCGATTCTGCACCAGGAGGTTCCCTATCCGCCGAATGGGCCGTCCGCCGCCGTCCCCTGATGTGGCCGGCCATGCTAGGGCCGTGCCATAGAGGTTGGCAGGATCCGTCACATCCATGACCACGGGCTCGGGCGGGCGCTGCTTCGATCCGCCTTCGCCATCGTCATTGCGCTCATCCTCCTGGAAGCCTCTGAGCTGGTCGATCACCTCCCGGGGGGCGAACTGGGCGCCGCCGAAACCGTCGACGATGACCCCACGCGTCAGCTGGCCGGCCTCCTCCATGCGTCTGCAGACCTGATAGAGGGCCGAGAATCCCCCGGGCAGGGATCGCACTTCTGGCAGGACCGGGGCCAGGAGCCCATAGCGGTCCAGAATGGCCTGCTCGTCGTGGACCAGGCGGACGGTCCGCTCCCGGTCATCATCCTGGCCACCGCTGAGCTTGTGGTTTGCATCAGCCATGCCAGTCCCCGCTGCACCTCTCGCTGCTGAGCGCTCATCCGCAACCAGGGTCCAGAATCCCTCCGCCGCCGCTGACAGCGCTGACGAGCCGGTCGCCCGCGCCAAGGCAGCGCGCGCCAAGGACCTGCCGTGTCCACGCAGACCATGGGGCAACCGGCGCGTCCTGCCCGAGGTCGGTGAGCCTGATCCTCGAACCAGGCGCCGAACCGGAGCCAGGGAGGCATTGGTGACCAGCCCACGCCTGACCAGGCCCCAGAGCGACCGGGCCATGGCCTCCTGGTCGGGGGCCTCAGAAACAGGGGACTCAATGTCGTCCCCGCCCCGACTGGCACAGGCGCGCAGAAGCCGATCGAAGCGGTAGGCTCCCCCATCGGCCAAAACACCCAGCAGGGCCTCTTCCCGATCGCCCGCCTTGCCCGGGTTGCCCGCCTTGCCGGCCTCATTCGTGACTGACGGAGGGCCGGCGGACTGTGCTGGAAGCTCCTCGTCCAGGTCCTCGGCCAGATAAAAGGTCATGGCGCCCAGCGGGCCCTCCCCCTGGTCGGACCCCACCCAGACCACCTGGCCCGAGGCCAGCAGGTCGTCCATCAATGCCGGGCCGTAATCACGCACCCTGGCCGGGAAGATGGCCGACTCCCAGAGTTCGGGCGGCAGAGCCAGCCCCTCCAGCTGCCCGATCACCTCCAGCAGTCCTTCGGTGCCCATCAAGGGCTCCTGGCCCAGGGGCGCCAGACCCTGCCGGTGAAGAAGAAAGTCGCTGTAGACATGGCCGGGGACGGGACTGGCGGCCTTGCTGGCCTTGGCCAGGGACCGCGAGCGCAGCCGACGGAAGACCTCGGGATCCAGCCATCCTCGGCGGGGTTCGCCTCCCTCCCATCCGGGCTCGCCATAGGCGCTCAGGTCGGGACGGGGGAAGACCCCGGTCATGAGCAGCTCGCGTGCGACCAGGGAACGCAGCCTGTCCTCCAAGAGAGCACCGCCCAGACCCAGGTGGCCGGCCAGGTCCTCGGTGGTGAACGGCCCATGGACTGCGGCATATTGCCTGACCAGCTGGTCGAAGGCCTCGCTGTCTGATTCTGATTCCTTTGTCGGCTGGGCGGATGGCTGGATGACGCCTGGGCCCAGGACCGCCGTCAGCCGTCCTGCCTGGCCGGCCCATACCCAGCAGTCGCGAGTGCCTAACCTGACCGGAACCACCCTGGACTGGGCCTGCAGCTCCTCCAGCATGGCCCGGACCTGTGCCTCCGTCACCGGTTCGTCCTCCTGCCCGCGCATGCGCCGACCAATCCCGGCCAGATCCATGGGGCCCAGGGTGCGCAGCAGGTCGGCCAGTCCCTCGGCCCCCCTGGCCCGGGTCTTGGGCGAAAGCCGCTGCAGGTCAGCAGTCACCTGATCGACGGTCTCCTGGTCCAGGAGGTCAGCCATGTCCACCTGGCCGACCATCTGCTCCAGCAGGTCGGAGTCGATGGCCAGCATGGCGGCGTCGCGCTCGGCCTTGGGCATGTCGTACTGGTACATGAAGGTCCCTAGGTAGCCGAAGAGCAGTCCTGAGGCCATGGGCGAGGGGGTCTTGGTGGAGGCCGGGACCAGACGGACGCTCCCCTGCTCCAGGTCGGTCATGAGCTCGCGCAGGGCAGGCATGTCGTAGACATCCTGGAGGCATTCGCGCATGGTCTCCAGAACCAGGGGGAAGTCGTCCTCCTTCAGGGCCGCGTCCAGCAGACGGGAGGCCCGCAGACGCTGCTGCCAGAGCGGAACCCTGCGGCCCGGCTCCATCCTGGGCATGTAGAGCGAGCGGGCTGCGCACTGGCGGAAGCGGGCCTGGAAGAGCGCCGAGCCGACCAGATGACGTCGGACCTCGCGCTCCACCTGATCGGAGGTGAATCCGAATATTCGCTGGTCTTCCAGGAAGGCATCTGTGCCCGGGATCTGCACGACGATGCCGTCCTCCCCCGCCCAGACGGATCCGTCGTATCCCCGCTCGCGGGAGAGCCGGGCGGCGATGGCCAGGGCCCAGGGCTCGTTGACCCTGCGGCCGTATGGCGAATGGAGGATCAGCCTCAGATCGCCCTCCTCGTTGGGGCAGCGCTCGACCACCAAATGCCGGTCGTCGGGCACCCGGCCGGTGGAGGCCTGCTGCTCGGCCAGAAGGGCGGCCAGATTGTTGATGGCAGGACGGTCCAGGCCGTCCTCCAGCAGACGAGCACAGACGGGTTGCGTGAAGCCCGGCCGACCGGAGGCAGTCTGGACTGCCGGTATCAGGCCCTGGGACAGTTCCCTGGCCAGCCTGCCCAGACGACGGCCGAAGACAGAGTCACGGCCGGTGCCCTCCCCGTGCCAGAAAGGCAGTCTGGCGGAGCGCCCCGGAGCGGGCACCACCACCACACGGTCGCGGGTGATCTGCTGGATCCTCCAGGAGGTGGTGCCCAGGGTGATCACGTCCCCCTTGCGGGACTCGTAGACCATCTCCTCGTCCAGCTCCCCCACTCGTCGTGGCTTGCCGCCGGCGGCCTCGGAGGGCATGACCACGCTGTAGGAGCCACGGTCGGGAATGGTGCCCCCGGAGGTCACCGCCAGTCGTTGCGCGCCGGGGCGGGCCGTCAGGATGCCGGTCTGGTGGTCCCAGACCAAGATGGGGCGGAAAGCGGTGAAATCCTGGGAGGTGTAGGCGCCGCTGAGCATGCCCAGCACCGCCCGGTAGACCTGCTGATCCAGGTGGGCGAAGGGCGCGGCCCGTCTGACCGTGGTCAGCCAGTCCTGCTCCTTGAGCGGCCCCATGGCGGCTGCGGCCACCGTCTGCTGGGCCAGAACATCCAAGGGACTGCTGGGCATGATGGTCGGTTCGATGTCGCCCTGGACCATGCTTTCCATGCTGGCTGTGCACTCCAGGATCTGCTCGCGGGTCAGCGGGAACAGCCTGGCCTGCGATACCCGACCGACCTGGTGATCGGCCCGGCCCACCCGCTGCAGTCCCGAGGCGGTCGACAGCGGGGCGTTGACCTGGATGACCAGATCGACCGAGCCCATATCGATGCCCAGCTCCAGGCTGGAGGTGGCCACCACACAGCGCAGTCTGCCGGCCTTGAGGTCATCCTCCACCTGGCGCCGGCGTTCCTTGGACACCGATCCATGGTGGGCCATGGCAATGGGTTGGTCGACAGTTTGGCCAGAGGTTCTCTCGGAGGTGGACCCGGTGGCCGAATCGTAGTGGGCGGGCTCCCTGGCCGGCTCGGACTTGTCAGAGGGACCTGACCGGTCACGCCCGTTCCAATACCGGCCGCCCTGGCTTACATCGGCTTGATGCAGGTCGTTCAGCCGGGCGGTCAGGCGTTCGGCGAGCCCTCGGGAGTTTACGAAGACCAGGGTGGTGCGGTGGGACAGCACCTGATCCAGAATGGCCCGCTCGATGGCTGGCCAGATGGATCCGCTTCTTTGGTCGCCCTCCTGACCCTCCTGACCGGGCTCGCCGGGCGGCGCCGCCAGATCGGCCATGTCCTCCAGGGGCTCGATCAGGCGCAGGTCCATGGCTGTGGACGACTTGGGCTGGATCAGACTGACCGGACGGCTGCCACCCAGGAAACGTGCCACCTGCTCGGGCGGGCGGACCGTAGCCGACAGGCCTATCCGCTGCACAGGCCCTCCGACCAGGTCGTCCAGGCGCTCCAGGCTCAGGGCCAGATGAGCCCCGCGCTTATTGCCCGCCAAAACGTGGATTTCGTCCACAATAACGGTTTGCACGTTCTTCAGCGTGCTGGCCGTTTTGGAGGTCAGCATCAGATAGAGGGATTCGGGGGTGGTGACCAGAATATCCGGCGGATGGGCGGCCAGGGCCCTGCGGCCGCGGGCGTCGGTATCTCCGGTGCGGATGCCCGTCCGGACCTTGGGTGCTTGGCGTCCCTGTTGTTCAAATCGCTCTGCTATGCCCTCCAGCGGAGCCTGCAGGTTGCGGGCCACATCCGTCCCCAGGGCCTTCATGGGCGAGATGTAGAGCACGGCGACCCCAGGCTTCCGGGAGCGCCGGGGCCTGGTCATAAGCTCGTCGATGGCCCAAAGAAAGGCGGCCAGGGTCTTGCCCGAACCGGTGGGCGAAATAATCAGCGCATCGCCGCCTGCGCGGATGGCCGGCCAGGCCTGCACCTGGGTCGGCGTGGGCCCCTCAGGAAAGGTCCGGCGAAACCAGTCGGCCGTCTGCGGGGAGAAATTGTCCAAGGGATCGCCCATATGCGTCATACTCCCCTCCCCGCCCTTTTTGGGCCTTGCTGAAAGTCGATCAGGTGTCGATCTTGCTCCGGTCGAAGTCGTCGGCATTGTCCACGATGAACTGCTTGCGCGGCGGCACGTCGTCCCCCATGAGCAGGGGGAAGATGCCGGCTGCCTGAGCGGCATCCTCCATGCGGATGCGGCGCAGCATGCGGGTCCTGGGATCCATGGTGGTGTCGGCCAGCTGGTCGGCGTCCATCTCGCCCAGACCCTTGTAGCGCTGCACATCGGGATTGTAGTCGATGTGCTTGGCCTGCAGGTCAGCCAGCTTGCCCTCCAGCTCATCGTCCGAATAGGTGTAGATGAACTTCCCCTTGTTCTTGCCTGCCAGGGCGATTCGATGCAGGGGCGGCACGGCTGCGTAGACCCGTCCGTTCTCGATCAGCGGACGCATGTAGCGGTAGAAGAGGGTCAGCAGGAGGATGCGGATGTGGGCGCCGTCCACGTCGGCATCGGTCATCATGATGACCTTGTTGTAGCGGGCCTGGTCGATGTCGAAGCTGGCTCCCGAGCCGGCACCGACCACCTGGATGATGGAGGCGCACTCCTTGTTGGTCAGCATCTGGGACAGGGAGGCCTTCTGCACGTTGAGGATCTTGCCGCGGATGGGCAACAGGGCCTGGAACATGGAGTTTCGTGCCGCCTTGGCCGTGCCCAGGGCGGAGTCGCCCTCGACGATGAACAGCTCGGCGATGTCGTCGTTGCCGGGCATGGAATCCGAGAGCTTGGAGGGCATGGAAGCCGATTCCAGAGCGTTCTTGCGCCTGGTGACCTCCTTGGTCTTGCGTGCCTGGACGCGGGCGTGCATCTCGCCCACGATCTTCTCCAGCACCTGGCCGGACTGCTCCTTGAAGCCGCGCTTGGAGCCGCTGATCATCTGGCCGAACTGGTCGTCGGTCATCCGGGTGACGATGGGTTTGACCTGGGCCGTGCCCAGCACGTCCTTGGTCTGGCCCTGGAACTGCGGCTCGGCAATGCGCACGGTGACCACGGCCACCAGCCCGGCCAGGACGTCGTCGCGCTCCACCTTGGTATGGGAGTCCTTGAGGTTGACCTTGAGGCGGCGGGCGTTGGCCTCCACGGCCTTGCGCACCTGACGGGTCATGGCGTTCATGAACCCGTCCACGTGCATGCCTCCGCCAGGCGTCTCCACCACATTGACGAAGCTGCGGACGACAGAATCGTAGTCGTTGACCCAGCGCAGGGCGATATCCACCCCGCAGACCCGTTCCACCTGCTCGGCGTGCAGCTCCCCGTCCGAGCCCACACGCTGGGTCTCCTCCTGGTAGGTGTCCTGGCCGCTGATCCGCCAGATGTCGCTGACTGGCTCGCCCTTGGACAGGAAGTCCACGAAGTCCGTCACCCCGCCGGTGTGCAGGAACTCCTCCACCCGTTGATGGCCGGACTCGTCCTCCGGCTGCAGCATGGCCCGGTCGGCCTGCTCGGTGGCCGAAAGGCTGGCATCGTCCGCCTGCGCGTCTCCGGCACCTTCTTCTCCGGCATCTTCTTCAGGGAGGTCGCCGCTGCCAAGCGATTCGCGAAGGCTCCCTTGATCGTCCTGGCCGCTCGACTCCGCAGCGGGTTCGCCGTCAACCTCCAGGCGCAGATCCTGCTCGGCGCTTCCTGTGGCGGGGATGCGGTCGTCGACCACGGTGATCTTGAGGCCGGGCACCAGGAAGCTGGTCTGACGCACCCGGTCGATCAGCTGAGCGTAGCTGAACCGGGCCGTCGAGTTGAAAATTTCTGGGTCGGCCCAGTAGCGCACCCTGGTGCCGGTCCGGGACTTGGGCACGCTGCCCACCACCTCCAGGGGCGTAGGTCGGTTCTTCCTGGTGCGTTTGAAGGGCGAATCGGGCGAAGGATGCTCCGGATCAGGGTCCTGATAGGTGCCGGGATGGCCCTGGTGGAAGCGCATCCGGTGGGTCTTGCCGTCCCTGTCCACCTCCACGTCCAGTCGGGAGCTCAAGGCATTGACCACCGAAGAGCCCACGCCGTGCAGGCCGCCGACAGCCGTGTATGAAGAGTTGCCGAACTTGGCGCCCGCGTGAAGCTTGGTCAGAACCACCTCCACGCCGGTCAGCCCGGTCCGCGGCTCAGTATCGACGGGGATGCCTCGGCCGTTGTCGTCCACCTCGATGGAGCCGTCCCTGTGCAGGATGACCTTGATGTGGTCGCACTGGCCGGCCAAGGCCTCGTCCACGGCGTTGTCGATGATCTCCCAAAGGCAGTGCATGAGCCCCTGGCTGTCCGTGGTTCCGATGTACATGCCTGGACGCTTGCGCACTGCGTCCAGCCCATCCAGAACCGTCAGACTGCCGGCACCATAGGACTTTCCCTTATCAGGCTTTTTCGCCACCATTTACCTCGCCGTTCACCTCATGGCGCCCACGGGGACAGGAGTCCTCGCATGGGCGGTCGCTTACGCACCGATGACCATTTCTAGCAAGGAGGCCTCGACAGCATCAGGACCTCCCCGCCGGACGCAGAGGTCACTGATCCAGGAAGTCCCGCAGGGTCTGCGAGCGCGAGGGATGCCGCAGCTTGGACATGGTCTTGGACTCGATCTGGCGGATGCGCTCACGGGTGACCCCGTAGACGCGGCCGATGTCGTCCAGGGTCTTGGGCTGTCCATCCTCCAGGCCGTAGCGCATCTTGATGACGCCGGCCTCACGGGGGCTCAGGGTCTCGAGAACCTGCTGGAACTGCTCCTGCAGCAGGGAGAAGGCCACGGCGTCAGAGGGGGCGATGGCGTCGGTGTCCTCGATCAGGTCGCCGAACTCCGAGTCGCCGTCCTCACCCAGAGGGGTGTGCAGGGAGATGGGCTCGCGGCCGTACTTCTGGACCTCCTGGACCTTCTCGACGGGCATGTCCAGTTCCCTGGCCAGCTCGTCGGGGGTGGGTTCGCGGCCCAGGTCCTGCAGCATCTGACGCTGGACGCGGGAAAGCTTGTTGATGACCTCGACCATGTGGACGGGCACGCGGATGGTGCGGGCCTGGTCGGCCATGGCCCTGGTGATGGCCTGACGAATCCACCAGGTGGCGTAGGTCGAGAACTTGTAGCCCTTGGTGTAGTCGAACTTCTCCACGGCACGAATCAGACCCAGGTTGCCTTCCTGTATCAGGTCCAGGAAGAGCATGCCCCTGCCGGTGTAGCGCTTGGCCAGGGAGACCACCAGTCGCAGGTTGGCCTCCAACAGATGGTCCTTGGCCTTCTTCCCGTCGTTGGCGGCCCACTTGAGCTCGCGGCGACGCTTGAAGTCCATGTCCTCGCCCTCGGTATCCAGCAGATGCTGGGCGTAGAGGCCGGCCTCGATGCGCTCCGAGAGGTCCACCTCCTGCTCGGCGTTCAGCAGGCTGACGCGGCCGATCTGCTTGAGGTAGTCCTTGACAGGATCGGCAGTGGCGCCGGCGGTGACCACACGACGCTTGGGATTGCCTGAGGGGGTGACATTCTCGTCGTCATCGGAATCGTCGACGACAAAGGCGCCCTTGACCTTGGCTGCGAGGGCATGGGCGGCCTTGCGGTCCTCTTCGGCCTCGTCCTGGACCTGGGAGGCCTCATCCTCCTCCTGATCGTCCTCGTCGGGCTCGTCCTCCAGCTGGTCGTCGTCCTCCTGATCCTCAAGCAGATCCTCGTCGGGCTCCTGCTCATCCTGCTGCAGAATGGGCTTCTCTTCGACCTTCTTGGCGGTCTTGGAGGCCGGACGGCGGTTCGTCTTGGTCGCCGAGGTGCTAGTGGCGGCGCTCTTGCGGGACGCGGTCTTGCGGGACGCCTTGCTGCTGGTCTTGGACCTGGTGGCGGTCTTGGTCTTGCCGGCAGTTGAACTGGTCCGGCCCTTTTCGGTATCCACTGCGGCTGTCTTGGCTGACTTGGTGTCCTTCGTGGCCAAATTCTCCTCCTGGATCATCCCACCCGCCGACACTGCTTTTAGGGCACAGCTCTGGCAAGGTCAAATCGTAGACTCATTAAAGTGAACCACCCCAGGGGGACGATTATTCCCGATTCAGCCCAATTGCCTCCAAGCCGGGTGGATGCCGCGGCCTATCAAGGCCAGGACGATGGCGGCCAGGCTGCAGGAGCGGTCGTCTGCCAGAGCTTTCTGCGCAAACCCCGATGCTCGGGATCCCCCACTCCACCAGTCGACATAGGCCGCGACCGCCAGTGGCTGGGACCGAAACCCCGGCGGAACCTGATCTGCCATGGCTTCAAGCATGGCAAGCCCAGCATGGCAACGGGGCTGGTCCGGCCGTGTTGCGGTGTCCTTGAAGACCGCATCCAGGATGCTGCAGAGCGATGTCACATTCGATGGATCGTTGGGACGAACGCAAAGATCCATCAGCCGATCGCTGTCCAGGCCAGGCCCGGGTGCCAGAATGGACAAAATAAGCCCGTCGCGTATGGCCAGCGTCTCCTTAATGGCCACGGCCAGGCAGTCGGCCGAGTCGGAGTCCAACCGCTGGCACGCCTGCGGCCCTTGCAAACCAGCGGTCCAGTCTGTCAGAGGTTGCTGGAGCCATCGTCTGTCGGCCTCTTCCACACCCCATCGTCGTCGGCCCTCTCGGTAGTGCTCCACCAGGTCTTTCATGCCGTATTCATGCGCATCGTCCATGCCGTCATCGCCTCCCATCCGCTCCCGGTATGAGCACCGGGAGCCTTGGCACCATCCTGATCCAGCTGGAATCGCGAGGAAAGCCACAACCGATCATGTGGTCAAGTGGTGTCATCCATCCACCATGGTCCTGGCAGCCTGTTCGCTGGGCAGATATGCGGATAGGCTCTAAGGCATGAAAAGCGTGACTGCAGCACGGGTCGAACAGCGCATGGAGGAACTGCTCCAGCGCCGTTGCGACCATCTGATTGCTCCAGAGTCCGGACCGGACCAACCCCTGGATCAGAACCCCTCCCAGGAGGCTTTGCAGGCGGTCATCCTCCAGGCGATCGAGGCTGGCCGCGGCGGCAAACGCCTGCGCGCCCTGCTGCTCTGCGACGTCTGGCGGGCTCTGGAGTCCGAGCAGAATCCTGACCGTGAACAGGCGGTAGTGGACCTTGCCTGCGCCTTGGAGGTCTATCAGACCAGCGCGCTGGTCCACGACGACATCATCGACGGCTCCCCCCGTCGTCGGGGCCGCCCTGCCGCCCATCTGGCCCTGAGCCGGTCGGTTGCCGGAAACGATTCGAGCGGCCGGGCGCCCGCAAAACCTGACGCCCGCGGCGCCGGCCTAGGCATCCTCCTTGGCGACCTGCTGGCATCGCTGAGCACGGACATGGCCCTCCAGGCGGCTGCCAAGCTGCCTCAGGGGACGGCCATCGGCAGGGCCTTTCAAGCCATGCAGACGGCTGTGGTCACCGGCCAGGTCCTGGACATGGGCATGGAGGAGGCCTGTCTGGACGATCCGGAACGCCTGCGCCGCCAGGCCCTGCACACCATGGCCTGGAAGACCGCCTCCTACACCACCCTGGCCCCGCTGGCTCTGGGCCTGCTGGCCTCTGGAGCAGACCTGGAAGAGCATAAAGAGTCCGTGCGCGCCCTGGGTCTGGATCTGGGTCTGGCCTACCAGCTGGCGGATGATCTGCTGGATGTAACAGGCGACGACCGACGTACCGGCAAACCCGTGGGTGGCGATATCCGCGAGGGCAAGCGGACCGTCCTCCTGGCCGACACCCTGGCCATGGTCGATCCTGACCAGGCCAAGGAAATCCGCCGGCTGTACAGTTGCACCTCCCAAGTCCGCAACAAGACCCAGGTGAATATGGTCCGTGACCTGATGCAGTCCTGCGGGGCCGTAGAGGCCAGCCGTCGACGCATGGCCGACCTATCCGTCCGAGCCCAGGCCCGAGCCCAGGCACTGGCCGATGATCTGCATCTGTCGACAGGGGGCCGAACCATATTCCTCAAGGCCTGCCGACGCTTCCTGCCGCTTGCCACCACCGCCGGGTATCATGAACGTGTATCTTCCATTGATGCCGAGGCCGGTCAGGCCTCCGAGGTGCAGAGGGCCGGACAAGACGAGCATGAGTGAAGCGGACGAGAGGACCAGCGACCGGATCATCGACGGGCGCTACCGCATTCTGCGTGAGATCGCACAGGGTGGCATGGCCACGGTCTACGAGGCCTTGGACCAGAGGCTGTCCAGGCATGTGGCGGTTAAGATCATGCACACCATGCTGGCCCAGGGGCCGCACAGGGCCCAGTTCGAGGAGCGCTTCCGCCGGGAGGCCAGGTCCGCGGCTGCCATCGCCAACCCCCACATCGTCCAGGTCTACGACACGGGCGTCGATCAGGGGCTGGATTACCTGGTCATGGAGTATGTCCACGGCATCAGCCTGCGGCGGGACATGGCCCGGCAGGGCGTCTATCCCCTGAAGGAGACCCTGCGCATCCTGGGCGAGGTCCTGGACGGCCTGGCCTCCGCCCACCGAGCCGGCGTCATCCACCGCGACATCAAGCCGGAAAACATCCTCATCAACGACCGCGGCCACGTGGAGATCACCGACTTCGGCCTGGCCCGCGCCGCCGCCCAGGCCACCCTGTCCTCGACGGGCATGCTCATGGGCACGGCCGCCTACCTGGCGCCCGAGACCATCGAGAACAATGAGGCCTCACCCCAGAGCGACCTCTACGCCGTGGGCATTATCGCCTACGAGATGCTGACCGGCACGGTCCCCTTCGCCAGCGACAATCCGGTGACCATCGTCTTCAAGCATGTCCACGAGGACGTCCCCTCCCTGGCCAGGGTCTGCCCGGGAATCGACCCGTCTGTGGCCGCCCTGGTCTCCGAGATGACCGACCGCTCCCCCGAGCATCGCCCGGATGACGCAGGCAAGGCCCTGGAGAGCCTGAGGAAGGTGGTCAAGGGACTGGACCGACAGGCCATGGACTACGTGCTGCCTGCAGGGGCCGCAGCAGCCGCAGCCAGTGGACAGCCCGAGTCCGCCATCGCCGGAACCTCAGAGCGCGCGGCTATGGCACCCAGCGACGACACCGAAGAGGCAGCCACAGACCCGGAGAATTCGGACACGGTTCCGTCTGTGCCCGCCCCGCCCGAAACCGATGCGGAGGCAGCGACCAGACGCTATCGGCTCAACGATGTGGACACCCCCTCCCGAGCCGAGGCCACGACCGTTCTGCAGCCTCAGGATCCGACAGCATCTTCCGCCGATGCGAAGATCGTGCAGCCAGGCGCTGAAGCGGCTCAACCCAAGCACCGGCATCGGGGCTTGATCATCGTGTTGGTGGTTCTGCTGGTCCTGGCCCTGGCAGGAGGCGGCGGTGGCGCCTGGTGGTACTTCCTGGGTCCGGGCAGCTATGTCGCCCTGCCCAAGCCGGATGACGTCTCCTGCTCCGAGAACCAGGAGTGCAAGGTCGTCGGCGCCGACTTCGCCAAGTACGCCCGCACACTCAAGGTCGCCGGCATCCAGGTCGACACCGCCTATGACTTCAGCGACCAGGTGGCCAAGGGAGCCGTCATGGCCGCGGATCCCGATACGATCGGAGCCCATATCAGCAAGAGGGGCGGCAGGCTCAAATTGACCGTCTCCAAGGGGGTGCGCCAGGCCACGGTGCCCAAGGACATCCTCACGCCGGAAACACCCAATGGCAAGGATCCGGTGCAGGCCTTGAAGGCAGCCGGGTTCGACAGGATAGACCACGACACCTCCAAGGACCAGTACTCCATGGACATCCCCGAAGGAGCGGCCATTTCCGTGGATCCGGCACCAGGGACCAAGACCCGCCACGATGCCAAGGTCAGCCTGGTCCTGTCCAAGGGTCGCATGCCCGTGGCCATGCCCGATATCGTCGGCAAGGCCAGGGATGAGGCCAAGGCGGCCCTGGAAGCCCTTCGGCTCAAGGTCAGCTACAGCGAGGACTGGTCTGACAAGGTGCCACGCAACCAGGTGATCTCCGCCTCCCACCAGGCCCAGGAGCAGCTGCACTGGGGCGATGCGGTCAACGTGGTGATCTCCAAGGGGCCGCAGTCCATCACCATGCCCGACGTGAAAGGCAAGAGCCAGGACGAAGCCACCAGGATCCTGGAGGGATACGGGCTCAAGGTCAACATCTCCGCTCCGCTGGGCAACCTGACCCACACGGTGCGCATCCAGGACCCCAATCCCGGCAGTCAGGTCAAGGTGCTCAACGATGACGGCTCGCCGGCCGTCGTGACCCTGACTGTGGTCTGAACTGCCGGGAAGTCAGTCCAGCTCCTGGTTGTTCTCATGGTTTTCATGCGCCTTGATGACCTGGGCATACACGTCCACGTAGCGTTGCCCGCTCATCTCCTGGATCTCCTGCATGATCCGGTCGGTCAGGTTGCGGATCTCCTCGTGGGTGAGGCTGTTGACCGGAACGTAGGGCACGGTGATGGGCTTGCCGTAGATGACCTTGGTCCGGCCCTTATGCGGAATCACATGGCCGGGCTCCTGAAGCTGCCTGGTGCCGATGATGGCTGCTGGCACCACCGTCGTCCCGGTCTCGAAGGCCAGCCGCGCCGCCCCGGTATGCCCCCGGTAAAGCCTGCCGTCAGGGCTGCGCGTGCCCTCCGGATGGATGCCGAAGATGTGCCCGTGCTCAAGGATGGAACGAGCCGTTTCCATGGCTCCCAGCGACTTGGAGCCGCCTGACCTGTCCACGGGAAAGACACCGACCGAGCTGAACCACCACTTCTTGAACTTGCCCTTGATCCCCTTGCCGTTGAAATACTCGGCCTTGCCCATGAAGTGGATCATCCGAGGGCAGGTGATGGGCAGGAGGGCGTCGTCGATGACGGCCAGATGGTTGGAGGCGATGATGGCAGCCCCCTGCTTGGGAATGTTCTCCGTGCCTTCAACGGTCGGTTTGAACCAGGTACGCGCCAACGGACCGAGCAGTTTGACGAAGAACCAGTACAGCACAGAGACTCCTTGGTAGCGAATGCGTGCGGCCGAGGTTACGATGGTTCTATGACCGAGCACAAGCATAACGACGCCGGGAAACAGTATAACAGCGAGGCGGGAACCGGGTCCCCACAGGGGGACGAGGAATGGGCGGACTTCTTGAACTCGCACGCTGACGAGCTGGGTTCCCTGGAATCGTCCAGGACGGCCAAGGAATTCGAGAAGAAGGCTCGAAAGTCCGAGAAGAAGGCAGCGCTGAGGGCCGAGGACTTGAAGCGCGACTCCTTCGTCGGCGGCTCCGGACCGCGCGATTTCCAAGGCAGCAGCTGGCTGGACACCGACGAGGTCATGGACCAGTCGTCGGACTTTGTGCCGCCCAACCCCGACCTGAGCGACCTGGGCAAAAGGCGGGTGGCCTTCATGATCATGACGGCGCTGGGCCTGGTCTGCTTCTTCCTGACCATCTTCATTCCCCGCTGGTCCGGCTTGACCGGCCTGCTGGCGGGACTGCTCCTGCTGATAGGCATCGCAGGACTGATCATCGACCGGAAGAATTTCCGCGATGATTCAAGCGGGCTCTTCGATGACGACCAACGGCACTACCGGCGATAATGCCGTGTGCCGCCGTATACAAGCCTCCAAAACAGTCGGGCCTCGCTGGCAGAGAGATCAGCCAGCGAGGCCCGAACAGGCTTGGCAGCCGCGAACCTAGACTAAGACCGGACGGGATGCCCGATTCTCTTGCTGGCAGCGGGACTGCGCTTCCTGGGCTCCGTGGATCCAGGCTGCCAGCAGGTCGGCGGCCCTGCCTTGGTCCACAACCTCGGTAGCCAGTTGATAGGCCTGGGCAAATCGAATGCCCAAATCGTCCTCGGAACCGGCGTCGATCTGCGTGCCGTCGGCCACGATGGCCGAAGCCGCATTGAGCAGGGCCGTGGAACGGGAGGGAACCGACTTTCCAGCCAGGAAGTCCCTGACGACGCTGGCGTTGAAGGCGGGATCGCCGCCGCGCAGATCATCCAAATCCACCGGGTCGATGCCCAGTTCACGAGTCGGGTCGAAGGAGCGTTCCTCCACCTTGCCCTGGTGGATCTCCCAGATGGAAACCGGCCCGGTCGGGGCCATCTCGTCAAGGCCTTCGGCCGAGGTGTAAACCATGCCCTCCTGGCCGCGGGAGGCATAGACTTGGGCCAGCATGGGGCTCAGCTGGCGCTGGGCGCATCCGATGGCCACATAGCGGGGGTTGACCGGATTGGTCAGGGGTCCCAGGAGGTTGAAGACCGTCGGGATGCCCAGCGACGAGCGGACAGGTCCGGCAAACCGCATGGCGGGGTGGAAGGTCTTGGCGAAGACGAAGGTGATGCCGTAGCGGTCAGCCATGGCAGCCACCTCCTGCGGCGGCAGATCCAAGGGCAGGCCCAGCTGCTCCAGGCAGTCGGCGGTGCCGCTCTTGCTGGAAGCGGCCCGGTTGCCGTGCTTGACGATCCTGACCCCCGCAGCTGCAGCCACGATGGCGCCCATGGTCGACAGGTTGACCGTCGCTGCCCCGTCGCCGCCGGTGCCGACGATGTCGGTCACATCACCGCTGACCTTCAGCGGTACCGCATGGCCCACCATGGCCTTGGCGGCCCCTTCGACCTCCGGGCTGGTCAGTCCCAGGGTGGATTGCATGGACAGGGCGGCGCCCACCTGCACCGGGTCGGCATTCCCGTCCATCAGGTCGTTCATGCACCACTCGGCCTCATCCGCGCTCAGGTGCCGACCGGACACCAAGGAGTTCAGGATGGATTTCCAGCTAAGTGGCCGCATGATGACTCTTTTCCTTTGAAGAAGCGGGGCTGGATGCCCCGCTGTTTGCTCTAGGTTTACTGCCCTGCCCCTCCCCTGCACAAGGCCATCCCATATTTTGGTCATTTTGCTACCAATATATGAAAGAAGGCAATCCACTATATGGAAACGGCCACCGCCCTGGTGAGCGATGGCCGTCAATCAGATCAGCAACCCTATCTGCAAAAGCCGCTACTGATTACGCGTACCTGTCATTTCTTCTCGTTCTGACCGTGGCACATCTTGTACTTGCGTCCAGAACCGCAAGGGCAAGGCGCGTTGCGAGGCGTGCCCGGGAAGGTGCGGCCGTCGGCCCAGGGCGAGTGGTCCTCTACGGCCTTGGGCCTCTTATTAGCAGGAACCTTGCCCTCGGCATGGCTGATGGGAGCAGGCCCAACCGGGGCCGGGGCCGAATCGTCGGAAGCCTCCGAGTCCTCGACGGACGTGCTCAGACCCGACTGCGCGTCGGCGGCATCCTCTGACGCATCCTCGTCGGAGTCCTCCTGGACGCTGCCCGCCGGGGCATCCTCATCGCGCTCCTCGGCCGTCTCGTCGATGTCGGTGGTCTCATCCTCGGCGTCAGGCTCTTCAGGCGCCTGGTAGTTGACCTCTTCGGACTGGCTCGCCTCGTTTTCTTCGCGTTCTTCGCGGGCCCGCCGCTCGTTCTCCTGGCTGGCGGCAATTTGCTTGAGGTCCACGTTGAAGAGCAGCTGCACGGTCTGCTCCTTGATGGCGTCGATCATGGAGTTGTACATCTGGTAGCCCTCGCGCTGGTACTCGACCAGGGGGTCGCGCTGACCCATGCCGCGCAGGCCGATGCCGTCCTTGAGGTAGTCCATCTCGTAGAGGTGCTCACGCCACTTGCTGTCCAGGACGGAGAGGACCACCTGGCGCTCCAGCTGCCTTGAGCCCTTCTCGCCCAGTTCATCCTCGCGCTCCTGGTAGATGGACTCGGCGTCCTCCACGATCTTGTCCGCCAGGGCCTTGACGGCCTTGTCACCCTTCAAAGACTCCAGGGAGTCCATGGTCTCATCCTGGTCGAGACTGATCGGATAGACGGAGGCCAGCGCCTTCCAGAGTCCGTCAGCATCCCATTCCTGAGGCTTGTCCGAGCCGTTCTGCGCCCCACGGATGTATGAAGTCACGGTCTCGCGGATGAAGCGGAGGATGTCCCGGTGGATGTCCTCGCCCTTGAGCACGGCCTGACGCTCGCCGTAGATGACCTGGCGCTGCTTGTTCATCACGTCGTCGTACTTGAGCACATTCTTGCGGATCTCGTAGTTGCGGGATTCGACAGACTTCTGTGCATTGCGCACACCCTTGGAGACGCTCTTGGTGCCTATGGGCTGACCTTCGGGCAGGCTCGTGGAGGACATCATTCGAGCCACCAGCTGGGTGTTGAACAGGCGCATCAGGTCATCCTCCAGGCTCAGGTAGAACCTGGACTCACCGGGGTCGCCCTGACGGCCGGAACGACCGCGCAGCTGGTTGTCGATGCGGCGGGACTCGTGCCGTTCGGTGCCCAGCACGTAGAGGCCGCCCAGCTTGACGACTTCCTCATGCTCATCCTTGACCTGTTCCTTGACGGAATCCAGCATCTTGGGCCAGCGCTTCTCATACTCCTCAGGGGTGTCGTCGGGCGAGTAGCCCTGCTCCTTGAGCTTCTGATCGGCGAGGAACTCCACGTTGCCGCCCAGCATGATGTCGGTGCCGCGCCCGGCCATGTTGGTGGCCACGGTCACGGCCCCCTTGCGCCCTGCCACGGCTACGACAGCAGCCTCGCGCGCATGCTGCTTGGCGTTGAGCACCTGGTGGTCGATGCCGGCTACGTCCAGCAGGGAGGAGACCACCTCGGAGGACTCCACGGATGCAGTGCCCAGCAGGATGGGCTGGCCCTTGGCATGCCGCTTGGCAACGTCCCGGACGATGGCGGCCAGCTTCTCCTTCTTGGAGCGGTAGATCAGATCGTCCTGATCCTTGCGGATCATGGGCTTGTTGGTGGGGATGGGCAGCACGCCCAGCTTGTAGGTGTTCATGAACTCGGCGGCCTCGGTCTCGGCCGTGCCGGTCATGCCCGCCAGCTTGTCGTACATGCGGAAGTAGTTCTGCAGGGTGATGGTGGCGAAGGTCTGGTTCTCGGCCTTGACCTCCACGCCCTCCTTGGCCTCGATGGCCTGGTGGAGGCCCTCGTTGTAGCGGCGGCCCTTGAGCAGACGGCCCGTGTGTTCGTCCACGATCAGGACCTCGCCGTTCTGGACCACGTAGTCGCGGTCGCGCAGGAAGAGCTCCTTGGCCTTGATGGCGTTGTTCAGGTACCCGATCAGGGCGGTGTTGGCGGGCTCGTAGAGGTTGTCGATGCCCAGGTAGTCCTCCACCTTGGTGATGCCCGGATCCAGGATGCCGACGACCTTCTTCTTCTCGTCGACCTCGTAGTCCTCGTCCCTGGTCAGCTTGGGGACCAGCTTGGCGAACTGCCGGTACCATCGGGTCACATCGCCCTCGGCGGGTCCGGAGATGATCAGAGGAGTTCGTGCCTCGTCGATCAGGATGGAATCCACCTCGTCCACGATGGCGAAATGGTGGCCGCGCTGGACCAGCTCGTCCTTGTCCCAGGCCATGTTGTCGCGCAGGTAGTCGAAGCCGAATTCATTGTTGGTGCCGTAGGTGATGTCCGCCTGGTACTGCTTGCGGCGCTCGTTGGGGCGCTGGTCGGTGATGATGCAGCCCACGCTCATGCCCAGGAAGCGGAAGATGCGCCCCATGAGCTCGCTCTGGTAGGAGGCCAGGTAGTCGTTGACCGTGACCACGTGCACGCCCTTGCCCTCCAGGGCGTTCAAATAGCTGGGCAGGGTGGCCACCAGAGTCTTGCCCTCGCCGGTCTTCATCTCGGCGATGTTGCCCCAGTGCAGGGCCGCGCCGCCCATCAGCTGGACGTCGAAGTGCCGCTGGCCCAGGGTGCGCTTGGAAACCTCGCGAACCGTGGCGAAGGCTTCGGGCATCAGGGAATCCAGGGATTCGCCGTTCTCCAGTCGCTGCTTGAACTTGGGCGTCTGCGCCTTGAGCTCCTCATCGCTCATGGCCGAGATCTGATCCTCGAAGGCGTTGGTCGCCTTGGCCACCCCCTGAAGCTTGCGAATCTGACGACCCTCGCCCATACGGAGGACCTTGTCCAAGACTGCTACCACGTTGCGCTCCCTACCGTTCTTTTATGGCCTTCGCACGCCCTCAGCTGACGTAGGCCCAGACCTTGATTATCTTACGCGAATGCACCGATTTTCTCGAAACCGATGGTTCCATGAACTCAACTGCGGCCTTGGCAGCCGGACAGGGCATTGAAGAAGGGCGATTCTCCGCACGTCAGGCCAATTTGCCGCCGGGGAATCGCCCCACAGTTCAATATCCGCTCGTCTATCCGTTTTGCTGTTACTTCTTCTGGCCTACATGCTCAGTCGTATCGATCTCGAAGACGCCGTAGCTCCATCCGTGCCGGCGATATACCACCGACGGCCGCTGGGTCTCCTTGTTGACGAAGAGGAAGAAGTCGTGGCCGATCAGCTCCATCTCGTAAAGGGCCTCGTCGATGCTCATGGGCTCGGCGATGTGCAGCTTGCGGCGGATGACAATGGGGGTGTCCCCCACCTGCACCTCGACCGACTGGCCCGGAGCCAGGTCCGAGGCCACGGCGGTTTGAGCGCTGTTATCGGGGTTGGACTCCTGGCCCTGGTCTCCCTGATCGCCCTCATCGCCTGGCTGGTCATCCACGGGCAGATCGGCGGGCAGGGGCGGATGCTCCAGTCCGCGGCGGTGGTCCTTGCGGCGGTCGCGAACCCGGCGCAGACGCTGGGTCAGCTTGTCCAGGGCCATGTCCAGCGCACTGAACTCGTCGGCGCTGGAAGCCTCGGCGCGAATCACGGTCTTGCCGGCCTGGACCGTGAGCTCCACCCTCTTGGCGCTGTCAGCCTGGCGGGGATTGCCTTCATGTGTCAGAACGACCTGGATGCGCTGGGCATCGGGGGCGATGGCCGTCACCCTATTCATCTTGCTGTCCACAACATCGCGGAACCGCTGCTTGATTTGGGTATGTCGACCGGTAATGACGATCTCCATGGGAATCTCCTTGCACTTGTGAGCGGACGAACCGCTGGTGCGATGGCGGACTTGGTCACCATCGACTGTGCTTCCGATTGTATCCGAAGAGCAGGGCTGACTCACTGATTGAGCTTGAGGCCAGAGCGGGATCATGACCGCCGGTCCGGTCGTTCAGTTCCGCTATGCTGAATCCCCGAGACCTCTCGGATGGCCGCGGCCCCTCCTCCTG
Source organism: Bifidobacterium apousia (assembly GCF_007559275.1). GTDB lineage: Bacteria > Actinomycetota > Actinomycetes > Actinomycetales > Bifidobacteriaceae > Bombiscardovia > Bombiscardovia apousia. Next base: position 13,699 of record NZ_VMHK01000007.1, on the reverse strand, counting down.
GGAAGGGCTGAGGAACTTCCGGGCTCCACAGAGCACGATGGCGGATAACGTCCGCCCAGGGCGACCTGAGAGATAGCGCAACAGAGAACAGACCGCTCGCCTGATAAGGCGGGCAAGGGTGAAACGGCGGTGTAAGAGACCACCGGGTCGACGGTAACGCCGACCGCATGGCAAGCCTCATCGGGAGCAAGGCCAAGCAGAAGGCATTCAGGGGCTGCTCGTCCCGCCTTCGGGTAGGCCGCTAGAGCCTGGCGGCAACGTCAGGTCGAGATGGATGGCCATCCGTCGTCCGGATATCATCCGGTCGATGACAGAACCCGGGGTATATGAGAGGTCTCATCTTCTCTTTTACCATGTGGCGCCTATGCAGCAATCGGCTCAATCGAGAGGGTCGTCAGAGACGAAAAGGTCGGCTGCCACCTGGTTGAGAAGGCCGGGACTGTGGCCCTTGCGGGATCCAGCACTCCAGAATCGCCGTTTGCGCACCTTGAGATCAAGTCCGGCTGTCTTCCGGGCCACCTTGCGACCGAGCTCGTAGGCGGAGTCTACGAAGAGCCCCTCACGGGAGGCCTGGGCCACCACCTGCGCAGCCAGTCCCGGATCCAGACCCTTGCGGGTCATCTCCGAGAGCACGCCGCGCTCCCCCATGGTGCGATGCAGGCAGGAACGCAGCAGATCCTGGGCATAGGCCTGGTCATCTACCAGACCCAGCTTGGTCAGCCGGTCGATCACTTGATCGACCACGTTCGTATCAAACCCCTTGTCGACCAGGCGACGGGCCAGGGCTCCACTCGAACGGGCCGCTGCATCCAGCAGGGTCAGGGCAGCCTCCCGGCAAGCATCCGCATCATCCGCATCCGCTCGAGGGGCTGCAGGTGCGGAGCCTCCGCCAAAGCCGCCAGCATGTGGACGACGGCCACGGCGGCGGGTCCTCCTGTCGGAACCCCGGGCAGAACGGCGACCATGGGAATGGCGACCTGCCAGGGAATCCTCACCCATATCAGCATTGGCATGACTGTCAATATCTTCCAGACTGCCTCCGAACCGAGCGCCATGTCCCAGACCGAGGACAGGGGGCTGCGCTGGGCGGCTGTCTTCCTTGTAGCTGTCATCCTTCTGCGCAGGGGCAGGATCAAGGACTGACACCGACTCTGCTGGAGCAGGCGCACCCGCAGAGTCTGGTTGCAACTGGTCCGACCGAGGATTCTTCGACTCTGTGATGGAGTCGGCAGGATCCCCGGTCTGCGCCAGTCGGACAGGATTTTCCTTGAGGAAGTCCTCGGCCGAGATCATCAGGTCATGCAGCCTGGGCCGTGGGCACAGTGCTGTTGATGTCTACAGGAGCCGAGTCGTCTTCCTTGCTGTCTTGGCCAGCATCAGCCTGATCGGCCTTGTCGTCCTCGGAGGGAGCAGGAATAAGGCCGAAGGCAACCTTGACCTTATCTTCGATCTCCTTGGTCAGGCCGGGGTTGTCCTTGAGGAACTGACGGACGTTCTCCCTGCCCTGACCCAGCTGATCGCCCTCGTAGGTGAACCAGGAGCCCGACTTCTTGACGATGTTGGTCTGCAGGGCCATGTCCAGAACCGAACCCTCCTTGGAGATGCCCTCCCCGTAGAGAATGTCGAATTCGGCCACCTTGAAGGGCGGGGCCATCTTGTTCTTGACCACCTTGACCTTGGTGCGGTTGCCCACCGCCTCGTCGCCGTTCTTCAGGGTCTGGATGCGGCGGATGTCCAAGCGGACCGAGGCGTAGAACTTCAGGGCCTTGCCGCCGGTGGTGGTCTCCGGGCTGCCGAAGAAGACGCCGATCTTCTCCCTGAGCTGGTTGATGAAGATGGCCGTGGTGTTGGCCTGGGACAGGGCACCAGTCATCTTGCGCAGGGCCTGGCTCATCAGCCTGGCCTGCAGACCCACGTGGCTGTCGCCCATATCGCCCTCGATCTCAGCCTTGGGCACCAGAGCGGCCACCGAGTCGATGACGATGACATCCAGGGCGCCCGACCGGATCAGCATGTCGGCGATCTCCAGCGCCTGCTCGCCGTTGTCCGGCTGGGAGACGATCAGGGAGTCCGTGTCCACGCCCAGCTTCTTGGCGTACTCAGGATCCAGAGCGTGCTCAGCATCGATGAAAGCGGCCACTCCACCGCCGGCCTGTGCATTGGCCACCGCGTGCAGGGCCAGGGTGGTCTTGCCCGAGGATTCGGGACCATAGATCTCGACGATGCGGCCGCGGGGCAGTCCGCCGATGCCCAGGGCCATGTCCAAGGCCAGGGACCCGGTGGGAATGACCTCCACATCCTGGGCGGGCTTGTCGCCCAGGCGCATGGCCGAACCCTTGCCGAAGCTCTTCTCCACCTGCGCGAGGGCCGTGTTCAAGGCTGCCTGGCGACGGGGGTCGATCCCGCCCTCCTCTTCCTTCTTCGCCTTGCCACTGTTGCTCTGACGTGCCATATGGCTCTCCTTCTTCGTAACCGACCTCACGATGACGACATCCTGATTGACGACCTCACGATTGACAGCCTATCCGCGGTCGGAACCTGTCTGCGGTCCCGGCGCCCGATGTGGTCAAACGTGCCGATGATCACCGGACCATGGGTATCAGTATACCCGACTATACGAACAAATGTTCGAAAATCACCTGGAATGGGCAATAAATTCGCGGAGGATAAAACCCGCCGATCAGGCTGCCGGCAGGGGCGGCGCATTGTGGTCCTTCCCCCAGCGCCGGGAGTCGGGAATCTCCATCTGATCGCAGAGCACATTCCAGACCACGCGCGGCTCCACACCCGCATCCAGGGCCTCTATTACGGTCATGGCATCCAGGGCGGTCAGCCTCTGGTCACGGGCCAGACTGCGTCCGTAGACCCGGCCGAAGACCTCCTCCAGCAGCTGCCAGAATTCCCGTTCACGCACCCGACATCACCTTTCGTCCAAGACCCACCCTGTCACACCCCTTCTACGGTAGCAACCGACAGTCAGCAGAAGAGGGCGCCAGGTTCCTCAGAACCGGACGCCCTCAAGAACGGTCCGCCGATTCAACCGGCGGAACCTGACATGCTTACTCCTGAGTGGACTCCAGGTAGTCCGCCACCATCCGCAGGGTCTGCGGCACACCCAGGCCCAGCGCGTCGGCGATGGAGCTCAGCAGTTCGGAGCTGGCCTCCTTCTGGCCGCGTTCCACCTCGGACAGGTAGCCCAGGGACACGCCGGCCTTCTCGCTGACCTCACGCAGGGTCTTGTGATCGTTGGTCCTCAGCTCGCGCAGCACGTGGCCCAGGGCCTCGCGCAGGGAGACGGTATGGGTGACGGCCCGGCCGTCGTTGTTGGAGGCTGCCCGCTGACGGCTGGCTTCCATACCGTCCTCCTCCATCCACATCTTGTTCAGATTGGCCTGGCGCTCCTCCTTGGCCTTCTTGGCGGCCTTGGCACGGATCACCTGCTGCTGGGCGAAGACAACGGCACGACGCTGGGCGGGCGTCAGATCACGAACCCGCGCGTTGCGCTCCACTCCGGGTGCGGCCGGCTTGACATCATAGGTATCGTTGGTTCGAGTCATCACGGTCTCGGTGCTGGCCATAGCAGCCCCTTTCGCCATTATCGTGTTCAACTTCTTACACAGTGACCAACAGACGAGCTACTGAATTATTCCAGGGGAGGAACCCGAAAGGCCCGCTTTGTGACCAAGGTCACGTATGCACAAGGTCCGACAGCGGTCAGTGGAAGCGACTCACCGCATCAGGCCGTCAGCCCCGCGAGTGCAGGGCCCGATCCAGCTGGTCCAGAATCCGCATGACCGTGCCCCGGCGCACCTGTTCCCGGTCGCCGTCCAGATGCAGCTCGTAGGCATAGGTCCGGTAGGCGTGGGACTGCAGGCCGGTCTCGATACGCCGACCCAGCACCCGGACGGGCAGGGCCAGACCGATGTAGACCAGCCCGGCAGGATCGTCCCCGTCAGGGCCCGGACCGGCCACGCCCGTCGTGGCCATGCCGATGACCGTGTCCTCGTGCCCCGGCCTGGTGTAGAGCCTGGCCGTGCCCTCGGCCATCTCCTGGGCGACCCGTGGATGGACCGCGCCCTGGGTGGCCAGCAGGTCCTGATCCACCTTGAGGATGGCGGCCTTGGCAGCGATGTCGTAGGTGACGGCCGACCCAAGGAAAACGTCTGAGGCCCCGGGAATCCTGACGAAGGCATCGGCCAGCAGCCCACCGGTCAGCGATTCGGCGGCGGCCAGGAACAAGCCCGAATCACGGCAGGTGTCGATGATCCGTCCAGCCAGGTCGTCGCAACGTCCCTGCACGCTCTTGCCGATCATCGCCGCATCCCCATCACGTATTCCGCTCCCGAATAGAGGCAGAGGGCCAGGGCCACCAGGATGACCACGCGGGTGGCCACCAGGTACCAGGGCCAGACCGTCGACAGGGGCATCATGAGCATGCCCAGGCCGATGCACTCAAACAAGGTCTTGTACTTGCCAGCCTGGGAGGCGGCGATGACCCGGCCCTGCTTGTTGATGACCAGGACCCGCAGCAGGGTGATGCCCAGTTCCCGCACCAGGAAGAGCACGGTGACCCACCACCAGAGCTCGCCGAAGACGGAGGCCACAATCAGCGCCGAGCAGATCAGCAGCTTGTCGGCAATGGGATCCATGAGCTTGCCCAGCTCGGTCACCTGGTTGTACCGGCGGGCCAGCCACCCGTCCAGCTTGTCGGTCGAGGCGGCGAGGATGAAGAGCACGGCCGCGGTCCAGCGCATGCCAGGCCTGCGTTCGCCCCAGGGACCGGCCATCAGATCCAGGGCGATGAAGACCAGGACCAGGAGGATACGGGTGTAGGTGACCAGGTTTGGGGGTGAATTCCATCCTTCGAGAAGCCTGCGCCTCTCACGACCGGTCTCTGACTCGGCATGCTCCTGCATTGCCACTCCTTATACGCGATACTCGTGCGCTCGGGCCGTCCGACAAGAGATGCCGGGCGGCAGTTTCATCATAACGGTAGACCAGGCCCAGCTTTTTGGGCCGATGTTCAGCCCTGCGCTTGCTCATCCGGGGCGGGATCCATGGAGGAGGCGTCGCCTCGGATGAAGGCCAGGGCCTGCTGCAGCTGCGGCGGCTGGATGAGCACCTCGCGGGCCTTGGAACCCTCCGACGGCCCCACGATTCCCCTCGACTCCAGCAGGTCCATCAGCCTCCCTGCCCTGGCGAAGCCTACACGCAGCTTGCGCTGGAGCATGGAGGTGGATCCGAACTGGGTGGTCACCACCAGCTCGGCCGCCTGGAGCAGCTCGTCCATGTCGTCGCCGATCTCCTCTTGGATCTCGTTCTTGTGGTCGGCCTTGTCGGCCATCTGCTCGATGTCCTCACGGTAGTGGGGCTTGCGCTGGGTGCGCACATAATCCACCGCCTTGCGGATCTCGGACTCGGAAACCCAGGCGCCCTGGACGCGGGTGGGTTTGGCCTGGCCCATGGGCAGGAAGAGGGCGTCGCCCTGGCCGATCAGGGTCTCGGCGCCGGTGGCATCCAGAATGACCCGGGAATCCGTTGAGGACGATGTGGCGAAGGCCAGCCTGGAGGGAATGTTGGCCTTGATCAGGCCGGTGACCACATCCACCGAGGGCCGCTGGGTGGCCAGGACCAGGTGGACGCCGGCGGCACGCGCCAGCTGGGTGATCCGCTGAATGGAGCTCTCCACGTCATTCTTGGCCACCATCATCAGGTCGGCCATCTCGTCGACCACCACGACCAGGTAGGGGTAGGGGGCCACCTTGCGGTTGGAGCCGGCGGGGGCGTGGACCTTGCCCTCGCGGACAGCCTTGTTGAAGTCCTTGATGTGCCGGAATCCGAAGAACTGCAGGTCGTCGTAGCGGGCGTCCATCTCCTTGACCACCCATTCCAGGGCCTGGGCGGCCTTCTTGGGTTCGGTGATGATGGGCGTGAGCAGGTGGGGGATGCCGGCGTAGGCGCTCAGCTCCACGCGCTTGGGGTCCACCATGATCAGGCGGACCTGCTCCGGCGTGGCCCGCATGATCAGCGAAACCAGCATGGAGTTGATGAAGCTGGACTTGCCCGAACCCGTGGCGCCGGCCACCAGCAGGTGGGGCATCTTGGTCAGGTCGGCGGTCACATAGTGGCCCTCCACGTCCTTGCCCACGGCGGTCATCATGGGGTTGTCGTCCTGCTGGGCCTTGTCGGAGCGCAGCACGTCGCCCAGGTGGACGATCTCGCGGTCCACGTTGGGAATTTCGATGCCGATGGCCGACTTGCCAGGGATGGGCGACAGGATGCGCACGTCCGAGCTGGCCACCGCGTAGGCGATGTTGCGCTGAAGGTTGGTGACCTTCTCCACCTTGACGCCCGGGCCCAGCTCCACCTCGTACTGGGTGACCGAGGGGCCGCGCAGGAAGCCGACCACCTTGGCATCCACGTCGAACTGCTGGAAGGTCGATTGCAGGGCCTTGATGACCGCGTCGTTGGCCGAGGTCCTGACCGCATGGGGCTTGCCCTTGACCAGCAGGTCCGTGCTGGGCAGCACGTAGGGACGGCTCTCGTCCACCTGGCGGTCGTCGGAGGAACCTGACGCTTCTGCAGCCGGAGCGGGCTGGGCATCCATCTGCACGGTGTCGGCTGCGACAGCGGCAGCGGCCCAGGGATCCGAGGCCCCCACGCCGGACAAGGCAGCCGGATCCACCTTGGGGTGCCCCTGCTCCCTGGCATCCAGAAGGGCGGCCGTGGCCGGGGCCTCCACCGCGGGCATGTTCTGCGTGGACACCTGATCACCCTGTTCAGCCTGGTCAGCCCCCTCCAGCGAAGCCGCCTGGGAGAAGGGCTCGTCAGCCTCGTAACGCTCAAGATGGGTGTCCGTGTCCTTGCCGATGCGGCCATGCAGCAAGCGACTGAACCAGCCGGCCACCCCGCCACGGCCGGAATCCCGGGCATCCTCCTGGTCCTGCTCCTCGTGGGTGGGCACGCCGGGCGCCAGAGGCAGGGTGTCATCCCCCAGCCTGACCTCGTTGGGAGCGGTCTGCGCCGGAGCCGAGCCGGAGGCATGGGTCCTCTTGCCGCGCAGCAAGGCAACCAGGTCGCTCATATGGAATCTGAAGGTGATAAAGAGGCCGAAAATGCCCACAAGGACGAAAATGATGACGGCGAAGACCTTGGACAGCCCCCAGGCCAGAGGCGAACCCAGAGCGAACCCCAGAAGGCCGCCTGAGCCGCTGATGGCCCTCATGTCGAAACCACGATGGTCCGAAGCCATGAGCACATCCAGAATGGAGCAGACCGACCAGAGCACCACCATGAGGCCGCCCACCACAGGCAGGTTGCCCGCCTCGCGCCCGGTGTAGCAGACCAGCCGGAAGGCCGCGAAGAGCAGGACCACCGGCAGGATGATGCTGCAGAGGCCCAGAACGCCCGCAGCCAGGGCATGCAGCCCCCGTCCCAGGAAGCCGTTCACTCGGAACCATTCGCTGGCGCAGAAGAGCACGGCCAGAATGACCAGCACGAAGCAGAGCCCGTCCTTGCGGTAGGCGGAGTTGTCGCCGTTTTTGCCGGCCACGGCACGCACCAGGGATCCCAGGCCCCGGGGCAGGGCCAGCAAGGCCTTGTGCCAGAAGGGTTCCGGGTCCTGGCTGTCCTTGGATGCGGTCCGGCCGCGACCGCGTGCGTCTGCTTGCTGCTTACGTGTCATAACCCTTTCAGCCTACCCAGAACCCCGGTCCGCATCGGGCCCGCCGGGTCAGTGTGCACAACTCTTCCAGACGGGGGCCGCCAGGGCTAGCATCGTTGGCATGACACCAGCCGAACGTCAGAGCGCCGTGGCCTTCGCCCTGCGCAACCTGCTTCTGGATGACCGTCATCCCAGTCCTTCGGCCCTGCAGGCAGCCAGCGACTTCATGGCAGGCAGGAAGCAGACTGAGGCACTGGCCGACACGGCCCGACGCTTGGAAGCCCAGAGCAATAGTACGAACGCCAATGTGGATGCCCTCTTTCTGCGGACCATCCTGGTCTGTCAGCGGCCTTGGGCGACCGAGGGCGATCTTGCAGAGCTGTGGGCCATCCACCGCCGGCTGCTGCCCAGCCTGCCGGAAGAGCGAGCGCTGCGCCGACCTCAACCAGACGACAACACCAGCCTGTACCCGGCGGCCATGCTGGAGCAGGGAGCGGCAGCCATCGGCCAGGAGCTGGCGGCCGAACGCAACCTGGCCAGCCTGGACCGTCCGGTCTTCGTGGAGCGCCTGGCCCATTACTACGACGAGCTCTCCTACCTGCATCCCTTCGCCGACTGCGACGGCATGACCCTGCGCATCTTCCTCTCACGCCTGTCCCACGATGCAGGCTGGGACCTGGACTGGGGACGGGCTGATCCGACCGCCCACCGCCGGGCCCTCCAGCGAGCGCTCCGGGGCGACACCGACGACCTGCAGGCCCTGATCGCGGGCATGGTCCGCCCGGTCAATCCAACCAGAATATTCCTGATCGCCGGATGGGACCAGGGCCCAGCCCACTGAGCCGACACCCTCAGCCCGGCAGTCTCAGCCCGCCAGCCGCTCGTTGCCGCTGCGCTTGGCGGCCTCGATGATCTGGGCACTCTGGTTGATCAGTTCTGTCGCACCGGCCTGGTCGTGGTCACGGACGTGACCCCAGTATTGTATTTTGAGCTGCACATAGCGCTTCCGCGCCTGCAGGTCGGCCATCCGCTGGTCCAGCCGCCGTCCCTGCTCGTCCAGGAGTTCGATCTGCCGTCCGGCGGCCTGGGCTCCCCCAGCGCGGTTGCCCAGATACTCCCGCATATGCTCCAGGGACATGCCCGTGGCGCTCAGGCAGGAGATGGTCTCCAGCAGGTTCAGATCCTCCTGGCTGTAGCAGCGGTGGCCGCTTGAGGGATCCCTGGCAATGGGCGGAATGATGCCGATGGTCTCGTAGTAGCGCAGGGTGGTCTCCGGCATCCCCGACATGAGCGAGGCCTGGCGGATGGTGTACCAGGGCCCTGATTCATGGTCGGGCTGGGTTTGGACGGTCTGGGTTTCAGCCTGGGGCTGCGTGATGGTGGTCATACCCGTCCAGCCTAGGAACTTCAAGTACTTGAAGTCAAAGCGCGCCCAGATGGTGTCTGGTCACCCTCCCCTGGTCCAACTGGTCGGCCTGGGCGTCCACCTGGTCGAAGCAGCCTTGGTCGGCCTGGTCCACCAGGTCCAGGGCCTGCCGGGCCAGGTCCGGGGCCAGGGCATTCAGCCAGTGGATACGTGGGTCCCGGCCGAACCAGCCCATCTGCTTGCGGGCCAGGCGCTTGGTCTTCTGCGCTATCAGACCGAAGGCGGCATCCAGGTCGGTGCGGCCGTCCAGGTAGTCCAGAATCTGCTGGTAGCCCAGGGCGCGTGAGGCCGTGGTCCCCAGGCGGTTGCGCAGCCCGCTCACCTCGTCGACCAGCCCCTGGTCGCGCATGGCCTGGGTGCGTCGGTCGATCCTGCGGTCCAGTTCCTCCCGGGGCAGGTCCAGCCCCAGTTGCAGGGCGGGCAGCAGGTAGCGGTACCGGGGCAGGCTGGCCGAATAGGGCCGTCCGGTGATCTCCATGACCTCCAGAGCCCGCACGGTCCGCCGCACGTTCCGAGGATCCATCCGGGCCGCAGCCTCCGGGTCCCGTTCCTGCAGCTCGCGGAAGAGCAGCCCGGGTCCCTCCTTTTGGGCCCGCTCCTCCAGCCTGGCCCTGACCGCCGGGTCGGTGCCGGGGAAGGACAGATCGTCGATGACCGCCCGGGTATAGAGCCCGGATCCGCCGACGAGAATGGGCCGGATTCCCTGCGCCCGCAGGTCGGATATCAGGGACCGGGCCATGGCCTGGAAGCGGGCCACGCTCATGGCCTCCTCCGGCTCGATGATGTCGATCAGGTGGTGGACCACCGCCTGCCGCTCCCCTGCCGAAGGCTTGGCCGTGCCCACGTCCATCCCCCGGTACATCTGATAAGCATCGGCATTGACGATATGGGCCGTCTGCCCGCGCGCCTGGAGCGCCTGTGCCAGGGCCACGCCCAGGGCGGTCTTGCCCGAGGCTGTGGGACCCACGATGGAGACGATGCGGGGTTCAGCGGATGACATAGACCTGCCCCGCCCGAGGATCCGGGTCAGCGATCAAATAGTGGGGCCCGGCCTGGGTGACGGTGCAGGTCACGAGATCCCCGGGCTTTGGCGCAGGCATCCCCTGGGGCACGCCGACGTGGACCAGCACCCCGGTACGCTCGTGCCCGGTCACCCGATGGGTGCTGCCGTCGTGCCGACCGTGCCCGTCGCCGATCAGCACTTCCACCTCTTTGCCCAGGAAGGCCTGCATGTGCTCCATGGTGATGGACTCCTGCAGGGCCTGCAGCCGCTCGAACCGGTCCTGGACCACGGCCTTGGGCAGCTGGGGCATGCGCGCGGCTGGAGTGCCCGGACGAGGCGAATACTCAAAGATGAAGGCCGACGAGAAACGCGCCCGGCGCACTACATCCATGGTGGCCTGGAAGTCCTCCTCGGTCTCCCCGGGGAAGCCCACGATGATGTCGGTGGTGATCAGGGCATCGGGCATGGCAGCCCGCACCTTGTCCAGTATCTGCAGAAAGCGCTGGGACCGGTAGGAGCGCCTCATGGCCCGCAGAATCCGGTCGGAGCCCGACTGCAGGGGCATGTGCAGCTGGTGCATGACCGTGGGCGTCTCGGCCATGGCGGCGATCACATCGTCGGTGAAGGCCGCCGGGTGGGGCGAGGTGAAGCGGATCCGCTCCAGCCCAGGCACCTGTCCGCAGGCGCGCAGGAGCCGGGCGAAGGCGTAGCGGTCCCCCGTGGACCAGCCGTAGGAGTTGACGTTCTGCCCCAGCAGGGTCACCTGGCGGGCACCGGAGCGCACGCAGTCCTCAACCTCCTGCAGGATGTCGTCCATGGAACGGTCCCGCTCCCGCCCGCGCACCGAGGGCACAATGCAGAAGGTGCAGGTGTTGTTGCAGCCGACCGATATGGACACCCAGGCCTGCGAGCGCGAGGCCCTGACCGCCGGCAGCCGCCTGGGCAGATCCCGCAGCTCCTGCGTAACCCCCACCTGGGGCCGCCCGTCCTTGCGGGCCTTGTCCAGCAGGCCCGGCAGCGAGCCGATGTCCCTGGTGCCGAAGACCGCATCCACCCAGGGCGCCGCCTTCACGATCCGCTCCCGGTCCTTCTGGGCCATGCAGCCGCCCACGGCGATCCGCGTGTCGGGCTTGTGCTGCTTGAACCTGTGCCAGCGCCCGATGGTCCCGTACATGCGCTGGGTGGCGTTGTCGCGCACGGCGCAGGTGTTGAGCACCATCACGTCCACCTCGCGCGCGCGGACCTGCTCAGGCGTGGCCTGCTGGTAGCCCTGGGCCCGGAGCACCCCGGCGATCCGCTCGGAATCGTGCTCGTTCATCTGGCAGCCCAGGGTCCGCACATAGTAGACGCCCCTGCTGTCCTTACGCTGAGCGGTCACGCTCATGCCCTCGCCTGCTTCCATAAGCCACGATTGTATGCGCAGGTCGGGTCCCGCGGCCATCGGGGCCTGTGCGTACCATGAGTCATGGTTACGAACGGCGGCATGGGAGGTTCATGTGATTCTCGACCGTAACAGTGCCATGAGCGCATCCGAAATGAAGCAGCGACTGTCGGACTTGGACGAAAAGGACCGTCCCAAGCTGGACATCGACGAGATAACGGAATTCGTCAATCTCATGCAGACCTACGAGGGGGCCATGTATGAGATTTCGACCAAGCTGGACGTGCTGGACACGGAATTCCAGGTCCGGTTCAGCCACAACCCCATCCACCACATGGAGCGCCGGCTCAAGAGCGTGGACTCCCTGATCGGCAAGCTGCACCGCAAGAACCTGCCCGTCACCATTCCCTCGGTGCGCGATCACATCTTCGACGTGGCCGGCGTGCGCGTCATCTGCAACTACCGGGACGACGTCTATTCGGTCTCCCGCTACCTCTCCGACCAGTCGGACATCCAGGTGCTGAGGGTCAAGGACTACATCCGCAACCCCAAGATGAACGGCTACCGCAGCCTGCACGTCATCTACGCCGTGCCGGTCTTCCTGACCTCGGGCCCCCACTACACGCCGGTCGAGGTGCAGTTCCGCACCATCGCCATGGACTACTGGGCCTCCCTGGAGCACCAGCTGCGCTACAAGTCCGACCTGCCCGACGCCCGCCTGGCCGAGCATTCGCAGACCCTGCTGGACTGCGCCCGATCCCTGCAGAACATCGAGGTGCAGATGCAGTCCATCCACCGCGACATCTCAGGTTCGCCCCAGGAGCAGGAGGCCGACGACGAAGCCATCAGCGGCAATGCCGATTAGCTGAATCGTCACAAATCCTTTACCATAGAGACCAGGCCAGGTGGAAGGGTTGGGGCTTCCGCCGGGTCCCAGGAGGAGGCCCCGCCTGCAAGGTCGGGTCTCCTCCTGTACCACCATCCCTCAGAAGTCGAAGTTGTCGGGATCCGCGCCGGTGCGCTCGTCCCTGTTCATGGCGGTGATGGCCTTCATATCCTCGTCGCTCAGCTCGAAGTCGAAGACCTGCGCGTTCTGCTCGATCCGCTCCTTGTGGGTGGACTTGGGGATGACGATGACCCCGCGCTGCAGGTGCCAGCGCAGCACAATCTGTGCCGGGGAGCGGTCATAACGCTCGGCCATGGCCTTGAGCCTGGGGTCGGCCAGCAGGTTGCCGCCGGTGCCGCCCAAGGGGCTGTAAGCCTCCACGTCCACACGCAGGGTGCCGTGGCAGTAGTCGATCAGGTCGTCGTTGACGAACTGGGGCGAGGACTCGATCTGGTCAACGGCCGGCTTGGTGCCGCTGATGGTGTGCAGCTCGTCCAGGTGGTGCTTCTGGAAGTTGCAGACCCCGATGGCCCGCACCCGCCGCTGGGTGTAGAGCTCCTCCATGTCCTCCCAGGCCTGCTGCCAGCCCTTGGCGGGCCAGTGGATCAGGTAGAGGTCCAGGTAGTCCACGCCCAGCCGGTCCAGGCTCTCCTTGAAGGCCTCCTTGGCCCGCCCCGCACGGATGTCGTCATTCCAGAGCTTGGTGGTCAGGAAGACATCCCGCCGGTCAACACCGGAGCGGCGCAGCCCCTCCCCCACGGACTGCTCGTTGCCGTAGATCATGGCGGTGTCGATGTGGCGATAGCCCGCCTGCAGGGCCCAGGTGACGGCCTGGCTGGTGGCCTCGCCATCAGGTGTTTGGAAGACCCCAAGACCCAGTTGGGGAATGCTGACCCCATTGTTGAGGGTGATGACGGTGTCGGTAACGTTTCCGGTCATATAGTCATGCTCCTTATCGGCCGATCAGCGGCCGTGACGTATTGTCTGTTCATTCTATCTGCCAGGCAAGATGGGATCAGTTGTTGCTTAGGCCCACCGCCGTGCATTTGCATCTCGTGTGTTGTTTTCTGGCTGGGTGGTAGGGTGAAAAGCGGGGGATGTCGAGAAGACGGCTGGCTTGCGCCATTGGCTCATGCGATGTGATGCAGGGTGGGCGCTGGCAGGCAAAAACTTTGGCAAACGGTGTTGATTCCGTTTAGTGTTTGGTGAAGGGGTTTTGGTTTGATGCATCTGGTTTCCCGTCTGCGTCGCATCCTGGCGATGGCTGTCATCCTGCTGGGAATGCTTGCGGGCCTGGGCGTCGCATCCGCCCAGGCGGATGCTCCTGTCCTCACCGGGGG
>NZ_VMHK01000006.1 GCF_007559275.1 Bifidobacterium apousia | reverse complement strand
ACGTCATCTGTTTCTTCTTCCCCTGTTCAAACCCCGACAGGTTCTTCCCAATCCCTTGGAATCTCGCCATCCAGCTCTTATTCACTTGCTGGGACCCAGTCTGCTGCTGATTCTCATACTGTGGTGTTCGACCCTGCCGATGGAAGCAAAGCGGAACGTGTAACTGTGCCAGATGGTGCTTTGGCGTCGCCGCCTGCCGATAATCCGAAGCGCGACGGCTACCGGTTCGACGGCTGGTCCGAGCATGACGCAATGATGGATTTCCGCACTCCGATCACCAGGGACACCGCCTTGAAGGCCAAGTGGGCACCGGCTGCTGATTGGGCGCTCAGCCCCGACCATGGTCCGGCTTCCGGCGGCACCAGCATCACCATCACACCCCCGAACGCGGACTCACCATCGTTCAGCGCATTGGAAGCCCATGACGACAAGCTGATCGGCGTGACCGGCGATGGCCGCCTGTTCACGTGGACATCAAAGGCTGAAATGCCTGTTCAGGTGCCGTCACCTCAGGGCGAACGCAGTGACGTGCGATTCATGACTGGAATAGTTGGCCATGACGGCTTTGCGGCCTTGAGCAGGGACCACCGCATCTACACCTGGAGCAAAGGCGGGGATACGCCTGCCCTGCTTGACGCAGATTCCACGACGTACACCAGCATTGCCATGGCTGCCGACCACCTCGTAGCAGTGAATCAGGATGGCCGTATACGCACATGGACCAGCAAGGGGGAGCTGACAGGAAAGGCCATAAGTCTGCCCAAGCAGGCCACAGCAATCACGGTGGCTGGCAATGCTGATCGCCTGCTCGCCATGGACAGCAAAGGCAAAATCTGGGCTTGGAAGCCGGATGCCGTTGATACCGCTCAGATCCAAGACGTCAAGATTGCTCACCGAATTGTTCAGATATCAGCCACGGATCATGGTTTTGTGCTTCTGGACTCAGCCGGCCAGACCAGTTATCTGGATAACAGACAAACCCAGCCAGAATTGCTGATTATGCCCGACCATTCTGCCGTCGCAGCAATAAGCAGTAACGCTACACAAGCATCGTTGGTTGATTCCAATGGTCTTGTCTGGGCCTGGAAGCCAGGCGAAGCCCCCAAGCGTGCGGACGACGGGAGCCAGCAGTACGTGCGGGCCGCCGCTGCCGGCGGCAGGATCGCCGCCATCAGCAGGCAAGGAAGCATGCTCACATGGAGCTTGGACGGGCAGGGCCAGCCCGGCAAACCCGTCAGGCTCGACACCACTGCTGCGCCCATCCTGGCATCAGCCAGCCTGGACGGCCAGCCGCTCAGCCTCACTGCGAAGAACAGCGCCTGGCGGGCTGAAGCTCCTGCCCGCAAGCCGGGACAGGCCGCTATCCTCATCAAGGGCAGGCAGGACGGGCAGCCTTTCGCCAGGAGCCTTGCGTACACGGTCGACCAGCCGCCGGCATGGGCTGCGGAGCCAGGATCCACGTTCACGGTCCGCTTCGACACGGGCGGCGGAAACCCGAAACCAGCAGACCAGACTGTCCCCGCCCCATACGGGAGGGCGAAACGCCCCTCCCCCGACCCGGCGCGGGAAGGCTACCTGTTCGACGGCTGGTTCACCGGTCAGGTCGCCTATGATTTCAGCAAGCCTGTCACCAAGGACCTGACCCTGACCGCCAAGTGGACGCCAGAAAGCCGGAACAGCGGGTGGAGCATCAGCCCTGATAAGGGCAGCCAGCTGGGCAGGGAACCCGCCACCATCACCCCGCCAGACAGCGCCAGCCGGGGCATCAGATTCAGCCAAGTCAGCGCATCAACAAACGGTAGTTTTTCCTTGGCTGTGGGCAGCGACGGGAACGCCTACGCCTGGGGAGCCAACGGCTATGGCCAGCTCGGCAACGGGATGAGCAGCTACAGCGGCCAGTCTACGCCGGTCATGGTGAGGAAGCCCGACCGGAAGACCTACCCGGACCTGCCAGCGGACTTCACCTACCTGCAGGCCAGCGCCGGATACGTTCATTCGCTGGCCTTGGGCAGCGACGGCAACGTTTACGCCTGGGGATACAACGATTATGGCCAGCTCGGCAACGGGACAACCGGCAGCTATCAGACTACGCCGGTCATGGTGAGGACGCCCGACCGGAAGACCTACCCGGACCTGCCAGCGGACTTTACCTACCTGCAGGTCAGCGCAGGATACCAGCATTCCCTGGCCGTGGGCAGCGACGGCAACGTTTACGCCTGGGGAAACAACAGCAGTGGCCAGCTCGGCAACGGGACGACCAGCTACAGCAGCCAGAATACGCCGGTCAGGGTGAAGACGCCCGACCGGAAGACGTACCCGGACCTGCCAGCGGATTTCACCTACCTGCAGGTCAGCAGCGGAGACTATCATTCACTGGCCCTGGGCAGCGACGGCAACGTTTACGCCTGGGGATCCAACGGCTATGGCCAGCTCGGCGACGGGACAACCAGCAGCCAGAATACGCCGGTCAGGGTGAAGACGCCCGACCGGAAGACCTACCCGGACCTGCCAGCAGACTTCACCTACCTGCAGGTCAGCGCCGGATACCAGCATTCCCTGGCCCTGGGCAGCGACGGCAACGCCTGGGCATGGGGAAATAACGGCGATGGCCGGCTCGGCGACGGGACAAGCAGCAGCCGGTACACGCCGGTCAGGGTGAAGACGCCCGACCGCAAGACCTACCCGGACCTGCCAGCGGACTTCACCTACCTGCAGGTCAGCGCCGGAAGCGATCATTCCCTCGCCGTGGGCAGCGACGGCAACGCCTGGGCATGGGGATGCAACGGGTCTGGTAACCTCGGCAACAACACCACCGGTTCTTCGTATGTTCCTGTGCGCGTGCGGGACCCCGCCAGCCCCAAGGACACGAGCAAAGGACTGCAAGCCGCACAGGTCAGCGCCGGATCCCATCTTTCGCTGGCTGTGGGCAGCGACGGCAACGCCTGGGCATGGGGAAACAACGGCTATGGCCGGCTCGGCGACGGCAGCACAGACAGCAAGTCGGTTCCTGTGCCGGTGTCGTTCAACCTGGCTCTGGTGATCACCGGCGTCAGGTTCGACCAGGCCCCCGCATCAGGCCTGACGCGCGGCGACGCCGGCAGCGTCAGCGTGACCACGCCCGCACACCAGCCGGGCACGGTCACCGTCAGCGTCGACTACACGCTGGGCGGCGCACCCCAAACGCCCGACACATCCTTGAGATACACGTACCTGCCAGCAGGCGTGCTCCCCAAGGCAGGCGGGGAAGGCATCCTGCTCGCCCTGGCCACCGGCATGACCGGCATGGGCGGGGTCCTCGCCTCACGCCGCCACCGGAAGGAAACACGCCAACTGGTTCACGCTTCGCACGAGTAAGAGCGGCCGGGCGGCGTATCAATCCCCCCGCCCCCGGCCCTACATAGGGGGAGCAGGGAGGAAACGTGTCAATCAAGGCTCAAACCCCAAGAGAGCCGACACTTCCCTCCCGCGCCCCCACCACACTCCTGCAGGCAGCAGCCGAGGGCAGGCATGCACGCCCCCGTCCCCGCCTGGGAGAGGAGGAAACACAGCCAGGCCAGCCAGAAGGCCTAACAGCCACCAGCCAGCCCGGCCGCTGTTTGCTCATTGAGGCACGTATCGTATTAGCCTGTTCAACTTCTTTGGCAAAGTCGCCTACAAATCCAGCCGATCCCAACACACGTGACCAGCCTCACATTGTTCATGCATATTGTCCTAGGCACGCCACAGGTACTTATCCTTAGCTGCTGAATCACTCGGTTCCCTAGGATTACCAGGTTTCCGCTCTCATCCTGTCCTGCAGGGTTCGTGGGAAGCGGCTCCCTTGTGGCATCGAGTCCGTTACGACTGGCCGGGTTTGCGAAAAGCAAGATTCAGCCGCTTTCGTGCGCTACCATGAAAACTCCTTCGGTACTTCGGCTCTCCTGCGGCCTCGATAGGCCGTATGCAACGGACAGAAGTGCGCAAAAGAAGGTCTAATATACGGGAGTAGAGGAGGCCGATTGGCTGGTATGGAGGTGATGGACCATATCACGCCATCCAATGCCTTTCGCTTCCCGCAGCACCAACCGGTGGCTACAAGCCGCCCTGTTAGGATGTTGAGGATCAGCCATGCATTTCACAGTAGACAACCTTGAAGAGGTATTTCCCCTGGCAGAATTCATAGCCGATTCCTTCGGTCCCATGGCCGAGATTGTGGTGCATGACATCACCCGCCCGGAGAATTCCATCGTCTTCATCCGCAACGGCCAGCTCTCCGGACGCTCCCTGGGCGACGGGATTACGGACCAGACGCTCCAGCTGGCCATACGGGCCGACCAGGACGGGGCCGACTTCGTCTCCGACTACCGTGGGCGCCGCCTGAACAAGCATGAGTTCCGCGTCTCCTCCTACCTGATCCGCAACCAGGAGCAGACCGTCATTGGCCTGCTCTGCATCAGCATCAACATCACCGAGCTACAGCAGGCGGCGCATGTGCTGCAGACCCTGTCCTCGATCGACTCCGACGATGTGCAGATCTCCACGGAGACCTCTCGCCGCCACGTGAGCGAGGAACCTGCCGAGAACATCCGCAGGATCACCAGGGATGAGGTCCGCCAGTTCAACATCCCCATGGACAAGCTGACCAAGCAGGACAGGCTGGACATCATCCGCAACATCAAGGACCGGGGCATCTTCCTCATCAAGGGCGCGGTGGGCATCGTCGCTCCCGAGCTCAAGATTTCGATTCCCACCCTTTACCGGTACCTGCAAGCCCTCAAATAGGGCCTAAAAAGTAAAACCTCCGGCGGCAGGAGAGGGGGGTATATTTCTGTGCCGCCGGAGGAGCTTTACAGCACGGCTGCCGCCATTGGCGACAACCGGAACGTGGTCGCACATACAGACCACGCAAGTATTTCATAGGTAAAACAGGGAGCCCACAGTTTCCTCAAGCTGTGATGCATTGCAGAATCAGCCAGGCTAGTTACGTGCCCTCATTGGCCTAGGCCTTTCTTCATGCTATCACCTCTTCAAGGATGCATCAGGTACTCCCGTTTCTGGCAGGTCCCCCGACCTGTTGCTAAGAGCAAATTATCACAAGGTCCCGGACATGCTCAACACTCCGTTCGCTATCGGCCATGACAACCGGCATTGCAGGCGCCAGACAGTGCGCAATTGAGCGGATACGACCACTGTAAGTGAGCCTGAACAGTAAACCTCAGCTGAATTGGTAACAATAATTTATTACCTGGATGTCCGCTAGGGGAATCAGGGATAATTCAGCAGGTTGGTTGGCTGCCAATCGCAGACTGAGAACTGTCCCTGAATGAAAGATAGGGGAGAAGGGAAAAATCCAGGTGGGCGATGCAGGAATCGAACCTGCGACCCCTTCGGTGTGAACGAAGTGCGCTAGCCGCTGCGCCAATCGCCCGGATTGGGAAAGACCACCGAAGTGATCCTCGTGGGCGATACTGGATTCGAACCAGTGACCCCTTCCGTGTCAGGGAAGTGCGCTACCTCTGCGCCAACCGCCCGGGTCATTCTCGTTTCGAGAGAGGTGGGTACGAGAGTCGAACTCGTCTATACGGCTTTGCAGGCCGCTGCCTAACCGCTTGGCTAACCCACCGTATTGGTTAAACTGCTCGAAACCTCGAGCGGGCAACGGGACTCGGACCCGCGGTCTCGACCTTGGCAAGGTCGCGCTTTACCAACTAAGCTATGCCCGCACATTCAACCTTCACCGTGGTGGTGACTGCCGAAGCACGTTGCACTACTGTAGCGTAGACCTCCGCACTTGGCAAAAAGCGCGTGTCGCCGCGTCATAGAGCCACCCTCCGCTGATGGCAAAGCCGCGCAATACAAGGCTTCCTACCGGTAGGGTGAGAGGTATGAGTGAAGAAGCCAGGCAGCACTGCACCATGGTGGCCGCCTTCGATGGCTGGAACGATGCGTGCTCAGCCTCGACCAACGTCATCCGCCACCTGTTGAACGTCTACGAGTCCCACGAGATCGGCAGCATTCCGGGCGACGGGTTCTACGACTACCAGATGTCACGGCCCATGCTCTGCCATGTGCAGGGTCGGCGGCGGATCATCTGGCCCTCTGCCAAGATCTACCGGGTGCAGATTGATGACACCCACACCCTCCTGCTGGAGATGGGCCCGGAGCCCAACTACCACTGGAGCGACTTCTGCCGGCGCAGCATCCACTGGGCCGAAGACGACGAGGCCGAGGCCATCATCACCCTGGGCGCCATGTTCGCCGACTGCCCCCACACCAGGCCCCTGCCCATCGACGACCTGGCCGGCGACCAGCCCAAGACCGACACCGACGGCCACTCCGGCCCCATAGGCATCCCCACCGTGCTGGATGCCCTGGCCACCCAGGACGGCTATAGCACCGAGTCCATCTGGGTCTCCGTGCCCCAGTATCTGGGCAGCGACGAGTGCGCCCAGGGCACCCTGCAGCTGCTGCAAAGGCTCTCGGCCATGCTTGGCGTCCACCTGGACGAGGGAGAGCTGCCCCGCAAGGCCGCCGAGTGGAAGGCCCAGGCCGGCATGCTGCTGCGCTGCAACGACGACCTGGCCAACTACGTCCACCGTCTGGAGATGGATGTCGACCAGGCCCAGGTGGACGAGCCGGCCGCCGAAGAGCTGGTCCGGGAAGCCGAGGATTACCTGCGCTCCATGGGCAACAAAGGCCCCTCCTTGTCTGAGTGACGACCTAGGCTGTGGCTCGATAACCATGTCCAGCCTGCACCCTGTAACGCGGGCTCCGATAGCAAGGACGGCATTCATGACACAGTCGAGCATCTCCATCATCGTCAAGGGCGAACGGAAGGAGGTGGCGGCGGATCAGACTGGCGTCCAGCTTTTTGCTGACGACAAGGACATCATCGCCGTCGACCTCAACGGGCAGCCACGCGACCTCTACACACCCCTGCACGAGGGCGACAAGGTCGAGCCCATCACCCTGGAGAGCGACCAGGGGCTGGCCATCATGCGACACTCGGCCACCCACGTCATGGCCCAGGCCGTCCAGGAGATCCGTCCGGACGCCAAGCTGGGCATCGGCCCGGTCATCAAGGACGGCTTCTACTACGACTTCGACGTGGACAAGCCCTTCACCCCCGACGACCTCAAGCAGATCGAGCAGCGGATGAAGCGGATCATCAAGTCCTCCCAGAGCTTCCGCCGGCGCGTGGTCACCGAGGAGGAGGCCCGCAAGGAGGAGGCCGACCAGCCCTACAAGCTGGAGCTGATCGGGGCCAAGGAGGCCGAGATCAACAGCGAGGAGGCCACTGAGGTGGCCACCGGCGGCGAGCTGACCATGTACGACAATCTGGACCGCGAGGGCAACACGGTCTGGAAGGACCTCTGCCGGGGCCCCCACCTGCCCAACACCCGCTACATCCGCTCCTTCAAGCTCATGCGCACGGCCGCCGCCTACTGGCGCGGGGACGAGAAGAACCCCATGCTCCAGCGCATCTACGGCACCGCCTGGGCCAACAAGGATGACATGAAGGCCTACACCGCCCGTCTGGAGGAGGCCGCCCGCCGCGACCACCGCAAGCTGGGCGCCGAGATGGATCTCTTCTCCTTCCCGGACGAGATCGGGCCCGGCCTGCCCGTCTTCCACCCCAAGGGCGCGGCCATCATCAACGCCATGGAGGACTACTCCCGGCAGATGCACCGGCGCAACGGCTACTCCTTCGTGCAGACCCCGCACATCACCAAGGGCCACCTTTACGAGATCTCGGGCCACCTGCAGTGGTACAAGGACGGCATGTACCCGCCCATGCACCTGGACGAGGAGAAGGACGCCAACGGCAAGGTCACCCGCCAAGGCTTCGACTACTACCTGAAGCCCATGAACTGCCCCATGCACAACCTGATCTTCAAGTCCCGCCAGCGCTCCTACAAGGAGCTGCCCCTGCGGCTGTTCGAGTTCGGCACCGTCTACCGCTACGAGAAGTCCGGCGAGGTCCACGGCCTGACCCGTGTGCGCGGCCTGACCCAGGACGACTCCCACATCTACTGCACCCGGGACCAGATGAAAGGTGAGCTGACCAACCTGCTCCAGTTCGTGCTCAAGGTGTTGAAGGACTTCGGCCTCAACGACTTCTACCTGGAGCTGTCCACCAAGGATCCCAACAAGTTCGTCGGCTCCGACGAGGTCTGGGAGGAGGCCACCAACACCCTGGCCGAGGTGGCCAAGGACTCCGGGCTGGAGCTGGTCGACGACCCCGAGGGCGCCGCCTTCTACGGGCCCAAGATCTCCGTGCAGGCCCGGGACGCCATCGGGCGCACCTGGCAGGTCTCCACCATTCAGCTGGACTTCAACCTGCCCGAGCGCTTCCAGCTTGAGTACATCGCCGCCGACGGCTCCCACCAGCGGCCGGTCATGATCCACCGGGCCCTCTTCGGCTCCATCGAGCGCTTCTTCGCCATCCTGCTGGAGCACTACGCCGGCGCCTTCCCGGCCTGGCTGGCCCCCGTCCAGGTGCAGGCCGTGCCCGTGGCCGACGAGTTCGCCCCCCACCTGGAGCACCTGCTGAACCAGCTGCGCGACGACATGGTCCGCTGCGAGATCGACCGCTCCGACGACCGCTTCGGCAAGAAGATCCGCAACGCGGCCAAGTCCAAGGCCCCCTTCATCCTGATCGCCGGCGAGGAGGATGCCTCCAAGAACGCGGTCTCCTTCCGCTTCCGCGACGGCAGCCAGCTCAACGGGGTGCCCGTGGAGCAGGCCCGCGCCTGGATCAACGAGGCCATCAAGGTCCGCGCCCAGATCAACTCGGCAGACGACTTCCGAGCGAACACCTCCTGCAGTCAGGACTGACCGATGTTCGAGCATCTACGGCGCCCCTGGAAGCGCATCATCGCCCCCATCGCCCGCGGCCTGGTTCGTCTGGGCGTGAGCGCCAACGGTGTCACCATCAGCGGAGCCGTAGGCACCACCCTGGTAGCCATCGCGACCGGGTTCACCGGATGGCTCCTGCCCGGGGCCATCGTCCTGGCCATCCTGGTGGCCTTCGACTCCCTGGATGGGTCTGTGGCCGCGCTGACCGGCGGTGGCACCCAGTTCGGGGGCTTCCTGGACTCCACCCTTGACCGGATAGCCGACTGGGCCGTCCTGACCGGGGTCATCATCTTCTTGCGGCGCCACGAGCTGGCCTGGGTGGCCGATGGCAGCCACCAGGGTCCCGACATCTGGGCACAGGTGGGCATGGCTGCAGCCCTCTTCGCCATCATGACCTCCTTCGTCACCTCCTACGCCCGGGCCCGGGCCGAGGCCGAGGGCTTCGAGGCCAAGAACGGCATCGCCACCAGGTCGGACCGACTGGTCATCATCCTGGTGGGCATGGCCCTGACCGGTGCCGGGCTGCCCTTGGCCGTGCTCAGCTGCTTCCTGGTCCTGCTGGCTCTGCTGGGCATCGTCACCGTCTGGCAGCGGATCAGCCACGTCGCCAAGGACATGGGCCGCAACCCGCAGCCTGCCAATCCCAACCACGAGTGAGCCTATGCCGGACCGACTGCTCATCTTTCTGGCGCAGCACGCGCGTCTGGTGCCCGAGGGGCTACTGCGCGGCCTCTTCCTGGCAGCGGCCGACCTCTGCTGGCTGTTCCGGATAGGCGGCGTCAGACAGCTGGAGCGCAACCTGGCCCATGTCATGCCGGAGGCCGACCGTCGCAGCCTGCGGCGCACCTCACGCCAGGGCATGCGCTCCTACTTCGTCTACTTCGTCGAGGCTCTGACCGTGGGAGCACGGACCAAGGAGCAGCTGCTGGCACGCATACACGGCGGCGGCAGCGCCTACCCGGATCCGGCCAAGAGCAACATCGGCCTGCGATCCCTGCCCATCGGCATGGGCCATCAGGGCAACTGGGACTACGCGGGCTTCTGGGCCTGCTCCACGGTAGGCCAGGTCACCACGGTCGCCGAGCGGCTGAGGGACCAGGGGATGCTGAACACCTTTGCAGACATCCGTCGCCGCCTGGGCATGAACATCCTGCTGACCGGCGAGCCGGACATCACCGGCCGTCTGACGACCCTGCTGCGGAAGCCTGACCAGGTGGTGCCCCTGCTGGCCGACCGTGATCTGAGCCGCCGAGGCGTCTTCGTCAAGGCCTTCGACTCCTGGATTCGCGTGGCTGCCGGACCTGCCGTCATCGCCTTGGACGCCCGTCTGCCCCTGTATACCGTGAACATGCACAGGGAAAGGCTGACGGGGGAGCGCCGTCGGCAGGCCAAGGCCCCCTACGGCTATGTCTGCCAGGTGGACGGGCCCATCCCCATCGAGCCCTACCTGGACATGCCCCGGGAGCAGGCCATCAAGGACCTGACCCAGGCCTGGGTGGACCAGTGGGCCCAGGGCATTCGCGAGCATCCCAAGGACTGGCACATGCTCCAGCCGATTTTCCTTGAGGATCTGGATCTTTCCCGGATGCACGACCTGCCGGACTTCATCCTGGCCCAGGCATCCAAGAACATGGGAGGTGACGGGCATGAAGGCACCCGAACAAAGGCCTGAGCGGGCCGCCATCAAGGCGCCTCTGCGGGTGGGGATCATCTCGCCCTACTCCTTCGAGACCCCGGGCGGCGTCCAACTGCACATCCGCGACTTCGCCAGGCATCTTATGGAGCGCGGCCACCAGGTGCAGGTTCTGGCCCCGGGCCGGCGCACCCAGGACATGCCCCTCTGGGTGCATACCACCGGCTCCTCCTTCTCCATTCCCTACAACGGATCCGTGGCCAACCTGAGCTACTTCGGCGTGGCCGGCCACAAGACCCGGCAGTGGGTCAGACAGGGCCACTTCGATATCCTGCACCTGCACGAGCCCGAGGTGCCCTCCCTGAGCCACAAGCCCTTGCGGCCCGGATTCATTCCCTGCCCCTATGTGGCCACCTTCCATGCGGCCTTCGATTCGACCCCGCTGGCCCTGAGGCTGACCAGGCGCTACCTGCGCCGATACCTGGCCAACATCAGCCAGGCCATCTTCGTCAGCCCATCGGCCATGCAGAACGCCCGGAACCTGCTGGAGCCGGGCATACCCAGCCAGATCATCCCCAACGGCATCGAGACCAGAGCCCTGCGCAATGCCCGGCCGCGCCCGGAATGGCAGGGGAGCGAGCGGGAGCCCACCATTGGATTCCTGGGACGGATGAAGGAGGAGCGCAAGGGGTTCAGGATTCTGGCCCAGGCCGCACCTGCCATTCTCCGGCGCGTGCCCGGAGCCCGCTTCCTCTGTGCCGGTGACGGCCAAACGGAGGCGCGGGAGATACTCGAAGCCGTCGATCCCGGACTGGCCCGGCACTTCACCTTCCTGGGTCGGATCAGCGACGAGGACAAGGCCTCCTTCTACCACAGCCTGGGCCTGTATGTGGCCCCGCAGACCGGGGGAGAGAGCTTTGGCATTGTGCTGGTCGAAGCCATGGCGGCAGGCTGCCCGGTGGTGGCCTCGAACCTGCCAGCTTTCGAGGACGTCTCCCAGAACGGCCACAGCGCACGTCTGTTCGCCAACGAAGACCCCCAGGACTGCGCCCGGGTGGTCCTTGAACTGCTGGACGACCGACCCACGCGCCTGGATCTGGCCTCGTGCGGAATGCGCCGGGCCAGCGACTACGACTGGGAGCGGGTCACCGACCAGGTTCTGGATGTCTATGCCCGTGCCCTGGCGGCCCGGCCCGATCATCGCCGTGGCCTGCTGGGCAGACTGGTGGGCCGGAAGGCTGGTTCTCCTTACGATGAAGCCCCCACGAAAGGGCCTGAAAACCCGTAAAATTGTCGAAGAGCGGAACTAGAATTCCATTCGTTTACGCATTCGTACCGTCAGGAGACATATGTCAGGGCATTCGAAGTGGGCGACCACCAAGCACAAGAAAGCAGCCATCGACGCCAAGCGTGGCAAGCTCTTCGCCAAGCTGATCAAGAACATCGAGATCGCCGCCCGCACCGGCGGCGGTGACCCCGACGGCAACCCCACCCTCTACGACGCCATCGTCAAGGCCAAGAAGTCCTCCGTGCCCGCAGACAACATCACCAGGGCCGTCAAGCGCGGCTCGGGCGAGGAGGCCGGAGCGGCCAACTACGAGACCATCGTCTACGAGGGCTACGCTCCCGCTGGCGTGGGCATCATCATCGAGTGCCTGACCGACAACCGCAACCGTGCAGCCGCCGAAGTCCGTTCCACCCTGACCAAGGGCGGCGGCTCCCTGGCCCAGAACGGGTCGGTCAGCTTCAACTTCGAGCGCAAGGGCCAGATCATCGTTCCCTCGGAGGGCCTGGACTACGATACGGTCTTCGAAAAGGCCGCCGAGGCCGGTGCAGAGGACGTGCAGGACAACGGCGAGAGCTACACCGTGCTGACTGCCCCCGGCGACATGGTCACCGTCCGCAAGGCCCTGCAGGACGCGGGCATGGACTACGACTCCGCCGACCTGGTCCTCAACCCCAAGAGCGAGGTCACCCTGGACCTGGACTCCGCCCGCAAGGTCTCCAAGCTGATCGACAACCTGGACGACCTGGACGACGTGCAGGAGATCTACAGCAACTGGACTGCGCCCGACGAGGTCATGGCCCAGTTGGACGACGAGTGACCCTATGATCGTTCTCGGCGTCGACCCGGGGCTCACCCGATGCGGCGTTGGCGTCATTGAAGCCGGTGCATCGCGCCGGCTTTCCTTTGTTCATGTGGACGTCGTGCGCTCAGACCCTGAACAGAGCCAGGACCTGCGGCTGCTGGCCATCTACCAGGGGCTGACGGCCGCCCTGGACCGTTTCAGCCCTGACGTGGTGTCCATCGAGCGGGTCTTTGCCCAGTCCAACCACAACACCGTGCTGGGAACCGCCCAGGCGGCCGGGCTGGCCATGCTGGGGGCGGCACAGCGAGGCATTCCTGTGGCCTTGCACACCCCAACCGAGGCCAAGATGGCCGTGACCGGCAACGGCCAGGCCGACAAGATTCAGGTGCAGCGGATGGTGGCCCGCATTCTTGGACTCAACCAGCTGCCCAAACCCGCCGATGCCGCCGACGCTCTGGCCCAAGCCATCTGCCACGCCCTAAGGCCCGCCGGAGCCATTCAGGGCGGGGAACGCGAGGAGCATCTGACCCAGGCCCAACGTCAGTGGGCCCAGGCCTCTGCCAAGTACGGCAGGCACCGGGGAGTCCAGCGAGACATGTAAGCTGATTCGAACAGACGTTCGAATTCCATCGAGGGGTGATCAAGTGCTGGCAATGCTGACCGGGCGGGTGGCCGCCATCGAAACAGGCTCTGCCGTCATCGATGTTTCGGGGGTGGGTTTCGAGGTTCGCATGCCCCAGTCGGACCTGGCCTCCATGCGGGCCGAGTCCACGGTCACCGTCTACACCGCCCTTTCCCTGACACAGGATGCGCTGACCCTCTACGGATTCCTCAGCCGCACGTCGAAATCCCTCTTCGCCCAGCTGCAGAAGGTCAGCGGCATCGGACCGCGCGTGGCCCTGTCCATACTCGCCACCCTGAACTCGGACCAGCTGGCCCAGGCCGTGGCCGACGGCGACGCTGCGGCCCTGTCCCGGGCGCCTGGCCTGGGCAAGAAGGGCGCTCAGAAGATCATCCTCGAACTCTCCGGCAAGCTGGATCTGGATGCCGGCACAGGCAGGCAGGGACCCGCCCGGACCGACGACGGCGCCCACCAGGTGGTGGAGGGACTGATCTCCCTGGGCTGGCTGCAGCGTGATGCCGAACAGGCCGTGGAGCAGACCTGCAGCGAGGGCGGCTACACCCTGCCCCTGCAGCCGGCCGACATTCCCAAGGTGCTCAAGCAGGCCCTGACCCGGCTGGACAGGGGGCGCTGACCCATGGCTGACAAGCAGATGTCTACGGGGTACATCGACTCCCAGAACGGTGACGCCCAGGAGGAATCCCTGCGGATGGTCTCGGCCCGGCCCATCGAAGGCGAGCCGGTCAGCGACGAGGAGCTGCGTCCTGAAACCCTGAACGGATTCATCGGACAGCCCCGGCTCAAGGCCCAGCTGGGCCTCTTCCTGAAGGCCGCCAAAAAGCGTGACGTGGCCCCCGATCACATCCTTCTGGCGGGCCCTCCAGGCCTGGGCAAGACCACCCTGGCCATGATCGTCGCCCACGAACTGGAGGTGCCCATCCGCGTCACCTCGGGGCCGGCCGTCCAGCATGCCGGCGACCTGGCCTCCATCCTGAGCTCACTGGAGGCCGGCGAGGTGCTCTTCATCGACGAGATCCACCGCCTGCCCAGGGCCGCCGAGGAGCTCCTCTACATCGCCATGGAGGATTTCCGCGTGGATGTCATGGTGGGCAAGGGCCCCGGCGCATCCTCCATTCCGCTGACCCTGCCCAGGTTCACGGTCATCGGCGCCACCACCCGTGAGGGCATGCTGCCCTCGCCCCTGCGGGCCCGCTTCGGCTTCACCGCCCACCTGGACTTCTACCCGGAGGAGGAGCTGGAGAAGCTGGTCGAGCGGTCGGCCAGGGTCCTGGGCATCGTTCTGCAGGACGATGCCGCCCATCAGCTGGCCTTGCGCTCCCGCGGCACGCCCAGGATCGCCAACCGCCTCCTGCGCAGGGTGCGCGACTGGGCCATAGTCCACGATCTTGACCAGGTCGGCCCTGATGACGTCAAGCAGGCCCTGGCCCTCTACCAGATCGACTCCGAGGGGCTGGATCGCCTGGATCTGGCCGTCCTCAAGGCCATCGTCAACAGTTTCGACGGCGGACCCGTGGGCCTGAACAATCTGGCCGCCATGGTGGGCGAGGAGGCCGAGACAGTCGAGACGGTCTGTGAGCCCTACCTGGTGCGCGAGGGCTTCCTGGTACGCACCCCGAAGGGACGTGTAGCCACCACCAAGGCCTGGGAGCACCTGGGCCGCAAACCGCCCGAGGATGTCATGAAGCTGTTCTAGACTGGGGTCTTCGCAGCAATGCATATCGCCGTTTGATACCCGCCAAAACAAGGAGTGGAAACAGCCATGGGATCCATGATTTTCATGATCGTCATCATCGCCCTGATGATCGCCATGATGTGGGGAAGCTCCCGCAAGAGCAAACAGCAGCAGGCCGCCGTCCAGGACTTCCGCCAGTCCCTGCAGCCCGGTGACGAGGTAGCCACCACCACGGGCCTTCTGGGCAAGGTGGTCTCCGTGGATCTGGAGAAGGAACAGGTGGTCATCGACTCCGAAGGTTCGCAGTCCCGCTGGCGCATCCAGGCCATCACCAAGCCGCCCATCGTCCCCGCCTATATCCACGATGACGAGGTTGACGAAAACGGCAACCCCCTGCCAGAAAATGAGGATGCCCCCGCCGAAGTCACCGACTCTGAAGACACCGCTGCCGATGATGCTGCCACAGAGGACTCTGCCGCCTCCGAGGGCAAGGATGAGGCCGAATCCAGGTCGGATTCCGAGCCGGAGCCAGAAGACGAATCAGACAAGGCCGAGACTCAGGATGAGGAAAAGTCCGATGAGGCTGACGAATCGGAGGCGTCCGAGGATTCCAAGGCTTCGGATTCGACTTCCGCCAAGTCCTGAACATCATACGCGCGCCACACCTTCCGTCAGGCTGACTCCGAACGGAAACGCGGCGCGCGTATGATGGCCCCGGCAACCACTTCCAAGGAGCAAAACAGAAAGAAGATCATGGCTCAATCGGACGATATCAAGGTTGGAGAACTTAAGCAGGTGGGCGATGATGACGCCGCTTATCTGATCTCATTGATCCGTACCATTCCGGACTTTCCCAAGAAGGGGATCCTTTTCAGGGACTTCATCCCGGCCATGTCGGATCCCAGAGGATTGGCCATCATCCTCGACGCCATGAAGCGCACCCTGCCCGTCAAGCCGGAGGACTTCGACCTGGTAGCCGGGCTTGAGGCACGCGGCTTTCTGATCGGCCCCCAGCTGGCCACCGATCTGGGCAAGGGCTTCCTGCCCATGCGCAAGGCCGGCAAGCTTCCCGAGCCCACCTACAGCCAGGAGTATGCCCTCGAATACGGCAACGCCCGCATCGAAATCGAGCAGGGCTCCCTGCGCCCTGGCCAGCGGGTCCTGATTGTCGACGACCTGATCGCCACCGGCGGTTCCGCACAGGCAGCTGCGCGTCTGGTGGAGCAGGCTGGAGGCCAGGTGGCCGGTTTCAGCTTCGTCATGGAGCTCAACGGTCTGGACGGCCGCAAGGCCCTGGGCGCCTACCCGGTGACCTGCCTGATGAACATGCCTGCCTGAGCACGATTGGGGGACCTTCACCATGGATTTGTACGAATACCAGGCCAGGCAGCTGCTCGCTGAACATGGCATCTCCCAACCCAGGGCCGTCTATGCCTCAACCGCAGAAGAGGCCGGCCAGGCAGCCGACGTCATCGGCTACCCCTGCATGATCAAGGGCCAGGCCACCATTGGCCATAGGGGACAGGCCGGAGCCGTCAAGCGAGCCGAGAATCACGATCAGGCCGTGGCTCTGGCCCAGGCCATCCTGCCCATGAACATCGATGGCCACCCGGTCAGCGGGATCCTGGTCACCGAGGCCCGCAACATCCTGCACGAGTACTACCTGTCCATCTCAGTGGACCGCGCCTCCCGGGACTACGATGTCCTGGCCACGGCCAGCGGCGGCACCGAGGTGGAGACCATCGCCCGCGAGCACCCCGAATCAGTCCGGCGCCTGCACATCGGCCCCTTGGAGGATTTCGACAGGCAGGCCGCCCGCACCATGGCCGAGCGCATCGGCTTCTACCATGCGGATCTGGAGCAGGCCGCGCAGATCCTTCTGGGCATGTGGCACACCTTCCAGGACAGCGACGCGACCCTGGTCGAGATCAACCCCCTGGCCAAGGTGGGCGACCCGGACGACGAGGCCACCAAGCACCTGGACGCCCTCGATGCCAAGATCTCCCTGGACGGGAATGCGGCCTTCCGGCACGACGGCTGGAAGCGGTTCACGGACCCGGCGCAGGTCGACCCGCTGGAAGCCAGGGCCAAGGCCGCAGGCCTGCACTACGTCCATCTGGACGGCCAGGTGGGCGTCATCGGCAACGGTGCAGGACTGGTCATGAGCTCCTTGGATGCGGTCGCCGGGTCGGGACGCCGACAGGGCGTTCCTGTTGGACCCGCCAACTTCCTTGACATCGGCGGCGGCGCCTCGCCCGAGGTCATGCGCACCAGCCTGGACGTGGTCCTCTCCGACCCCAAGATCCGTTCGGTCATGGTCAATGTCTATGGAGGCATCACCTCCTGCCAGCAGGTGGCCCAGGGCATCCTGGCAGCCGTGAGCGCTGCGGGCAAGCAAGACCAGAACGACGACCGGCCCATCGTGGTCCGCTTCGACGGCAATGAGGCTGCCGAGGGACTGGACCTGCTGGCCAAGGCCCAAGAGCCTCGGCTCAAGGTGGCCCGCACCATGGAGGAGGCGGCGGACCAGGCCGTGGCCCTGGCCGCTCAGGCAGGAAAGGAGACGGGACGATGACCCTCTTCGTTGAAGACGGCGCCCCCGTCATGGTTCAGGGCATGACCGGTCGCCAGGGCATGGTCCACACGGCCCGCATGATGGCGGCAGGCACCAACATCCAGGCTGGGGTCAACGCCCGCAAGGCCGGAATCACGGTCGACTTTGACGGCCCTGACGGCCAGGCTCGTCATGTGCCCGTCTACGCCGATTGCGCAGCAGCGCGGCAGGCGACCGGGGCTCGTACCTCCGTGGTCTTCGTCCCGCCCAGATTCGCCAAGGACGCCATGGTCGAGGCCATCGAGGCCGGCATCACCCTGATCGTGGTCATCACCGAGGGCATTCCCGTGGCCGATACCGCTTACTGCGTGGCCCTGGCCAGGGAACGCGGCTGCCGCATCGTCGGCCCCAACTGCCCGGGTCTGATGACCATGTCCGACCGGCCCAACGGCGTTGGCGCAGACCTGGGCATCATCCCGCAGGGCATCGCCGGTCGGGGCCCGCTGGGGCTGGTCTCCAAGTCCGGCACCCTGACCTACCAGCTCATGGGGGAGTTGTCCTCCATCGGCTTCACCGCCTGCCTGGGCATCGGCGGCGACCCCATTGTGGGCACCACCATGCTGGAGGCCCTGCAGGCCTTCAACCGCGATCCTGAAACCAAGGCCTGCGTCATGATCGGCGAGATCGGCGGCTCGGCTGAGCAGGAGGCCGCCCACTGGGCCTCCACCCACATGACCAAGCCCATCGTGGCCTATATCGCCGGCTTCACCGCCCCAGAGGGCAAGCAGATGGGCCACGCCGGAGCCATCATCTCGGGCGGCAAGGGCACGGCTGCAGACAAGAAGGAAGTGCTTGAGTCCGTCGGCATCAAGGTGGGCACCACACCCGGCGAGACCGCCCAGCTGACCCGCGACCTGCTGCGGGAGCATGCCATCATATGACCGACAGGGTGAAAGTATGGCTCCGGGGGGCCCTAGAGGCCTTCCTAGCCATACTTATCTACACTGTCGCCCTCGGGGCCTGCATGGCCCTGCTCCTGCTCATTATTTCCATTGAGGAGGGCGGGCCATCCCTGTCCATGGCCACTGTGGCCCTGACAGAAACCATCACCCTGCTCACCCAGGGCTGCGGGTTCACAGCCGGGGCCCTGACCCTGACCATCATCCCCCTGCTGCTGACCGGTCTGCTGATCTGGATGATCCGCTCACTGGTCAGCCGACTGGGCATGTCCGTCGGCGGCTGCATAACCGGCCTGGTCGTCTGGGTGCTCTGCAGCCTCATCCTCATGCAGGGCAGCCAGACCATCCAGGTGGACACCACCCCGGTCATGCTTTTTCGGACCAGCCTGGTCTTCCTATTGGGTTACGGCTGGGCCTGGGTCCGCTCTGAACCGTTCCGCCAGACTTTCACCAAACGCATTCAAGAGGTTCTGCCGGTCCAGGTCCGCAGGACCATCCGGCTCGGGCTCACGGCCGGCTTGATCCTCCTGGCCGCCATGCTGGCCGCCGGCCTGATCGCCCTGATCGTCTGGATTGTTCTCTATCACGGAGACGTGGGCCGCCTGTTCAAACTGACACGTATGGGCACCGCCTCGGCTGTGACGACCAGCCTGGCGTCCCTGGCCTGGCTGCCCAATCTGATTATCTGGGCTGCCTCCTGGCTCTTCGGTGACGGTTTCAAGATAGGCCAGCTGGCCGCCTTCACCCTCTGGTCCGGACACGCCTCAAGTCTGCCCTCGCTGCCCCTCTTTGGACTTTTCCCAGAGCCTGTCTCCCGGCAGGGGGTTCGTCTGCTCCTGCTCAACCTGCCCCTGCTGGCCGGGGTGGTTGTCGGCATTCTCTTGCTGACCGGGCCATGGGGTGTCAGAATTCACGCTGCCGTGCGCCAAGCAGGGCTGAAATCCCAAGACACCGCAGTCTGCTTCCTGATGGCAACCCTGGCCATGGTCCTGGCCTGGATGGTCGCCCTGCTCGGTCTTGCCCTGCTGTTCCAGCTCTCCAACGGGGCCCTGGGCCGCCAGCGACTGGCCGGAGTGGGCGTGCCCATAGCCTCCTCCCTGCGCATGATCGGGACCTCCCTGGGGGTCGGCCTGCTGGGCGTATGGCTGCTGGCACTCGTCATCGCCGCCCTGGTCATCATCAAGGACATCCTGATTGATTATCTGCGCCAGGCAGACACCAAAAAGACTTCCGCCCAGGCGGAAAACAAGAAAAAACACAACCAATCACGCGGTCAGGAGGGAAAGGAGCCCAAGGCAACCGACCGAGCAGACACACCACGACAGGTCTCGTCCACCCGCAGACCAGGCAAGTAGGTCCGAAGGTGGCGGGGCGCCTCGGCATTCAAGCATAGGAGCAGGAGTTTCCATGGTCACCACGAATCGAACCATCAACCGAGCGCTGGTCTCGGTCTACCACAAGCAGGGCCTTGAGGCCCTGGCATCGGCCTTCCGCCAGGCAGGCACCGAGGTCGTCTCCACCGGCAGCACCACAAAGAAGCTGCAGGATCTGGGCGTCCAGGTCACCCCGGTGGAAAAGGTCACCGGTTTCCCTGAGAGCCTTGACGGCCGGGTCAAAACCCTGGATCCGCACATCCACGCCGGGCTGCTGGCCGACATGACCAATCCCGACCATGTCCAGCAACTCAAAGACCTGGGCATAGCCCCCTTCGACCTGGTGGTGGTCAACCTCTACCCCTTCGAACAGACAGTCCTCGAAGGCGCCGACGCAGACCAGTGCCTGGAACGCATCGACATCGGCGGCCCTGCCATGATTCGCGCCGCTGCCAAGAACCATGCCAGCGTGGCTGTCATCACCGACCCGGACGACTATGCCCTGGCCGCCGAGCGCATCGCCTCCGGCACCGGGTTCAGCCTGGCCGAGCGCGGACGTCTGGCTGCCAAAGCATTCGCTCTGACCGCCTCCTATGATGCGGCCATCGCCGAGTGGACAGCTCGCACATGGGTTGACGACAAGCAGGACAAGGCAGAGGATCAGCAACCGGCCCCGGCACTGACTCGCACCTGGCGTCTGGCCAGCCAGCTGCGCTACGGGGAGAACCCCCACCAGAAGGCCGCCCTCTACCTGGACCCGCTGGACCGGGACGGCTTCGCTGCGGCAGAGCACCTGGGCGGGGCCAAGGAAATGAGCTACAACAACTATGTGGACGCTGACTCCGCATGGCGCTCGGTCTGGGACTTCCCCGACCTGCCCGCAGTGGCCGTGGTCAAGCACTCCAACCCCTGCGGTCTGGCCGTGGGGGAGGACATCGCCCAGGCCCACCGCCGCGCCCACGCCTGCGACCCCATGAGCGCCTATGGCGGGGTCATCGCCGCCAACCGCACGGTCACCCTGACCATGGCCCAGCAGATCAAGCCGGTCTTCACCGAGGTGATCGTGGCACCAGGCTATGAGCCCGAGGCCCTGGACCTGTTGCGGACCAAGAAGAACCTGCGGATCCTGTCTGTGGAACGACGCCCGCGTCAGCGCCCGGTCATCCGTCAAATCGACGGGGGAGCCCTGGTGCAGACGCCCGACCTGATCGACGCCCCGGGAGACAATCCCTCCACCTGGCGTCTGGTCTCCGGCAACCCTGCCGACCAGGCGACCATGGATGATCTGACCTTCGCCTGGCGGGCCATCCGCTCGGTCAAGTCCAACGCCGTGCTCCTGGCCAACCAGGGAGCCACTGTGGGCATCGGCATGGGCCAGGTCAACAGGGTGGACTCCAGCCATTTGGCCGTGGAGCGGGCCAACACCCTGGACGAGGGCCGCGACCGGGCCAAGGGCTCGGTGGCCGCTTCCGATGCCTTCTTCCCCTTCGCCGACGGCCTGGAATATCTGATCCAGGCCGGCATCAGGGCCGTGGTTCAGCCAGGAGGATCCATCCGTGATCCCGAGGTGATCAAGGCCGCCCAGGACGCCGATCTGACCATGTATCTGACTGGTACCCGCCACTTCTTCCACTGATAAAACCGGACCCCACGGCCGAATGCCGCCCTGCGACAAATTCCTTGACCGTGGGGTCCAATGCGGTGATATGCTGAAGGAACTGACCAGCGATGATGCTGACTAGGTACCCATAATTCGAAGGAGATATTGTGACCTATCAGACAGTCAATCCTTTTAACAACCAACTGATCAAGACGTATCCAGATGCCACCGACGAGGATCTGGAGAATGCCCTGGCTCGCGGCCATGACCTCTACAAGACCTGGCGCAAGCAGGAGGGCCCGGGAGACCGTCCCGCACAACTGCACCAGGTGGCCAAGCTCTTCCGTCAGAACGAGGATGCCCTTGCAGCCAACCTGACCCTGGACATGGGCAAGCTGGTGGGCGAAGCCCGCGCCGAGGTGGAGCTGTGCGCGGACATCGCCGACTACTTCGCCGATCACGCCGAGGAGCTGCTGGCTCCCGTCCCCCTGGACAACCCCGCCGGCAAGGCCTACTACGTCAAGCAGGCCACCGGCATCGTGTTCATGGTTGAGCCCTGGAACTTCCCCTACTACCAGATCATGCGCGTGTTCGCCCCCAACTTCATTCTGGGCAACCCTATGATCCTCAAGCACGCCTCCAACGTACCGGGTTCGGCTGTGGCCTTCGAACAGACCGTGAAGGAAGCAGGAGCCCCCGAGGGCAGCCTGACCAACCTCTTCGTCAACTATGACCAGGTTGACCGTGCCATCGCCGATCCCCGCGTCTCTGGCGTGGCCCTGACCGGATCGGAGCGCGGCGGCGCCTCGGTGGCCAAGTCGGCTGGAGCCAACCTGAAGAAGTCCTCCATGGAGCTGGGCGGCAACGACGTCTTCATCGTCCTGGATGACGCTGACTGGGATCTGCTCAAGAAGGTGGCCCCAGGCGCCAGGCTGACGAACGCCGGCCAGGTCTGCACCTCCTCCAAGCGTTTCATCGTCACGGAGAACCGCTACGACGACTTCGTCTCGCTCATCGTCGACGCCTTCTCGCACGCGGTTCTGGGCGATCCCAGCAACCCCGAAACCACGCTGGCCCCCATGTGCATGGTCTCCGCCCGCGACAACCTGGCCAAGCAGGTCGAAAAGGCTGTGGCTGGTGGAGCCAAGGTCGCCTACGGCAACAAGCCCTACGATTCGCCGGGGGCCTTCTTCACCCCGACGGTTCTGACGGACATCGACCGTGACAACCCCGTCTACAACCAGGAGATGTTCGGCCCTGTGGCCTCCATTTACAAGGTGGCCAACGAGGATGAAGCCATTGAACTGGCCAACGACTCCAGCTACGGCCTGGGCGGTGTGGTCTTCTCCTCGGATACCGAGCATGCTGATGCCCTGGCCCGTCGCATCGAGACCGGCATGACCTTCATCAACGGCGGTTGGGTGACCATGCCCGAGCTGCCCTTCGGCGGCATCAAGAACTCCGGCTACGGCCGCGAGCTCTACAGCCTGGGCTTCGACACCTTCGCCAACGAGCATCTGATCTTCCAGCACAAGAACTGATCGGACTGCTCTGACTCCTTGTTGAACCAGCGACCGTGCCATCATCGTCCAAGAGCGATGGCGGCACGGTCGCTTTGCGTCAGCAGCGCTGGTAGGCTCGAATCTGTAGAGCAAGCGCAGAAGGCAGGAGAGCATGACAGACGCATACAAGGCCGAGAACCCGGACCTCAAGCCCTCACAGCCTCCCAAGACATCCGGCCGTGGCCATCCCTTCGTCTCAGAGGCCCAAGAGGGTCGTCCTGTCTGCGAGGGCATCATCTTTCTGGTGGTGTTGGTCGCCGCGCTTGTCGCCTTCTGTGGATACACCTGGGCCGCGACTGGACTGGTGTCCGTCGCGGCCCTGGTTTGCGGCGCCCTGCGCCTGATTCTCAAGGATCGCAGCCCTTGGAAGGTGCGGTCAGTGCCCTTTGACGCCTTCATCAGCTTTGGCTTGGGCATTGGCCTTTTGGTCACCTACACCAGCATTCAGCTGCTGCTGTGACCCCTTTCAGGCTTTTCGATCCTCGGTGGTTGAGCCTTCAGCAGGCTTGTCTTCGGGTTGATCGTCGCTGTCTGCTGCTTCCGAAGCAGTATGAAGGGGCTCGACCTGCAGATCGGGAATGGTTCCGGCATCGGCATCGGAGAGAGCCGATACATCGACAGCCTGAGCCGGAGTGTCTGCCGGGGTAGCCGTGTCAGCAGCATCTGCAGCCTCAGCAGCGGTGTTTTGAACCGGAGCAGGGGAGGCCTGGGCACCAGCGGCTGCAAATGCGTCAGCCTGTGCCTCAGCCCCCGTCTGATCCGGGACACCGGTCGCGGCGAAGGCATCAGCTTCTGCTTGTGCCTGGACATCCGGCTGCGCATCAGTGGCGATGCCCATGGCGCGCATGGCCATGTTGTCGGTGACGATGCTGGTCATGATGATAACCAGGGCCACCAGAGAGGCAGCCAGCAGGGGGCAGATCCAGAAGAGCCAGAGCTGCGAGATCGGGCTGACGGCCATGTGCTTGGACTGGGCGAAGATGGCGATGCCCGTGGAGCGAGCCGGGTTCAGTCCCGAGCAGGTGATGGGGTAGGTGACCAGCACGCCGACGCCGTAGGCGAGGCCGGTATAGAGAGCATGGTTGCGGCGGGCGCGGCCGTCGGAGCGCAGGGTGGTGATGGCCGCAGCCACCACGATCATGCAGCCGATCAGCTCAACCACGATGGCCATGGGCGCCCCGAAGGCGATGTGCTGCTGGCCCAGGGTGGCTGCAGCGGGTGATCCGCCGGCAAAACCGTTGACCGAGAACATGAGCCAGGTCCTGTCCGGCACGGACTTGCTGACCGGAACAAGGGCGACGGCGAGTGCACCGGCGCCGATAGCGCCGATGACCTGTGCGACGATATAGATCAGCCCGTCCACCATGCTGATCTGCGAGGTGAACATAGCGGCCACGGTCACGGCGGGGTTGAAGTGGCCGCCGGATACGCCGCCCAGCATGGCCGTCACGACCAGGTAGGTCAGGGCGGTTCCCAGGACCGGCAGCACCACGCTGGGCTGGCCCATGACCAGCTGGCCGAAGCTGTAGGACAGGTAGATGACCGCGCAGATCAGGAAGGTGCCCACCAGCTCTGCGGCCGCACGAATCCAACGAACATCACGGGGCCTGATCCGCCTGCGGACGGGCTTTGCGGCAACCTGCCCGTCGGCCTGCTCGAGAACCGGCTCAGCACTTGCTTCCATAGTCATGTTCCCCACCTTGCAATCCCTTCGACGACAATGAACAACAACAGTTTCCAGCTTAGGGCAAGCCAACAACACTTCCCTAGGCTCCGATATAGTATGATATGACCTTTTGGCGGCTGCGGTCGTCCAGAACGTCATCCGTTACATATCTATCAGGCCACGTTGGGAGAACGATGCCACATCCATACACACAGGCGATCAGAGCGCGCGAACAGGGGGAGGAAGGCATCCGCCTCCAGAAGGTGCTGGCCCAGGCCGGATTCGGCTCTCGTCGCAAATGCGAACAGATCATCACCCAGGGCAGGGTCGAGGTCGACGGCAAGCTGGTCACCACGCTGGGCAGCCGAGTGGACCCCTCCCATCAGCAGATCCGCGTGGATGGATCCCGCATCCATCTGAACGACAAGCACGTCACGCTGGCCCTGAACAAGCCTCGGAAGGTCCTCTCGACCATGGACGACCCCAAGGGCCGGTTCACCCTGCGTGACATCATCGGGGACCGCTACGAGCGGGTCTTCCACATGGGCAGGCTGGACTACGACTCCGAGGGCCTGATCCTCATGACCGACGACGGGGAGCTGGCCCAGCACGTCATGCACCCGCGCTACGAGGTGGAGAAGACCTATATCGCCACACTCAACGGCCATATTGGCGGCAACGTCTGCCGGCGGCTGGTCAGCCAAGGGGTGGAGCTGGACGACGGCCTCATCCGCCTGGACCATTGCGCCATCATCGACCACAACCGCGAGCACACCATTGTTAAGGTGGTCCTGCATTCGGGCAAGAACCGGATAGTCCGGCGCATCTTCGGCGCCATCGGCTACCCGGTGACCCGGCTGGTGCGCACCCAGATCGGCCCCATCCGGCTGGGCGAGATCCGTCCGGGCTCCTACCGGGTGCTCTCCGCCGCCGAGATCAAGGCCCTGGATAAGGAGGTCGGACTGTGATCACCGTCGCCATCGATGGCCCGGCAGGCGTGGGCAAGTCCTCCACCTCGCGGGCCCTGGCCGAGCATTTCGGCCTGGCCTACCTGGACACGGGTGCCATGTACCGGGCGGTCACCCTCTGGTGCATGGACCGCAGGCTGGACCTGGACGCGGATCAACCCGACCAGGAGGCGATCACCGAAGCCGTTGCCGATTCCATCACCGGCGGCCACCTGGTCATGGGACTGGACCCCGAACATCCCAGAGTCAGCCTGGACGACCGTGACGTGGATGAAGCGATACGCTCTACCAGGGTCTCCGAGCACGTTTCCGTAGTCTCTTCGATTCCGGCTGTGCGCCATGTCCTCATCGCCGCCCAGCGGGCCATCATGGCTGACCAAGATCGTGGCGTGGTGGCCGAAGGACGGGACATCACCACCGTGGTGGCCCCGGATGCCCAGGTCCGTGTGCTGCTGACAGCCCGTGAGGAGGTCCGCCAGGCCCGCCGCAGCGGCCAGGCCCAGTCCGGATCAGCCGGTGCCGAGGATCTGGCTGCCCGGGATGCCCGGGATTCCAAGGTCACCTCCTTCATGAGCGCCGCTGACGGGGTGACCACCGTGGACAACTCCGATCTGACCTTCGAGCAGACCCTGCAGGTCCTGATCGATCTGGTCTCCTCGGCCATGGAGGAGGAATCCTACGACGAGTATGCCCGCAACCTGGACGACTACGAGCTGGACGAGGAGGACCGTGCTCTGCTGGAGGGCGGCTCCGAGAACCAGGATGACCAGGACCATGGCCCCAAGGCCGTGGGCGTGCTGGCCGTGGTGGGAAGGCCCAACGTGGGCAAGTCCACCCTGGTCAACAGGATTCTCGGCCGCCGTGCTGCCGTAGTCGAAGACACCCCTGGCGTGACCCGGGATCGTGTCAGCTACGAGGCCGAGTGGGCCGGCACCCAATTCAAGCTGGTGGACACCGGCGGTTGGGAGAGCGACGTGGAGGGCATCGAATCCGCCATCGCCTCCCAGGCGCAGGTAGCCGTATCCCTGGCTGATGCCGTCATTCTGGTCGTGGATGGCCAGGTGGGACTGACCGCCAGCGACGAGCGAATCGTCACCATGCTTCGGGCCGCCGGCAAGCCGGTCGTCCTGGCTGTCAACAAGCTGGATGACCGGATGGCCGACTACGCCGCATCCGAATTCTGGAAGCTGGGCCTGGGCGAACCCTATGCCATCTCCGCCATGCACGGCCGGGGGATAGGTGACCTGCTGGACGCCGCGCTGGAACAGCTCAGCAAGGCCGAGAAGACCTCAGGATTCCTCACTCCGGAAGGCCTGCGCCGGGTGGCCCTGGTCGGGCGGCCCAACGTGGGCAAGTCCTCCCTGCTCAACCAGCTGGCCCACGAGGAGCGAGCCGTGGTCCACGATGTGGCCGGCACCACCCGCGACCCGGTCGACCAGGTGGTTCAGGTGGACGGCGAGGACTGGCTCTTCATCGACACCGCCGGCATCAAGCGTCGCCTGCACAAGATCTCGGGTGCCGAGTACTACTCCAGCCTGCGCACCCAGGCGGCCATCGAACGCTCGGAGCTGGCGCTGATTCTCTTCGATGCCTCCCAGCCCATCGCCGACCAGGACTTGAAGGTCATGAGCCAGGCCGTGGATGCTGGCCGGGCCATCGTCCTGGTCTTCAACAAGTGGGATCTGCTGGACGACTTCGGCCGTCAGCGTCTTGAGCGGCTCTGGCAGACCGAGTTCGACCGGGTCACCTGGGCCGAGCGGGTCAACCTGTCTGCCAAGACCGGCTGGCACACCAACCGGCTGGCCAGGGCCATGCGC
The DNA here is from genome assembly GCF_007559275.1 of Bifidobacterium apousia. Lineage (GTDB taxonomy): Bacteria > Actinomycetota > Actinomycetes > Actinomycetales > Bifidobacteriaceae > Bombiscardovia > Bombiscardovia apousia. The sequence continues at coordinate 95,426 of NZ_VMHK01000006.1, read as the reverse complement.
ACTGCCCTGGAATCATGGGACAAGCGCATACCGACCGGCAAGCTCAACTCCTTCCTGGGCAAGGTTCAGGCCGCGCACCCGCATCCGCTGCGAGGCGGCAAGCAGCCAAGGATCCTCTTCGCCACCCAGGCCTCCACAAGGCCGCCGCGTTTCGTGATCTTCGCCACCGGCTTCCTGGAGCACGGCTACCGCCGCTACCTGGAACGCTGCCTGCGCGAGGAGTTCGGCTTCGAGGGCACTCCCATCCAGATCTCTGTGCATATCCGCGAGAAGAAGAAGCGCAAATAAAGAAGGTCCCTGAGCCGGTTCTTTAGTCGGCCCAGGGACCTTGCCTTCTCGACTAGACGGCCTTGTCTGCAAATCCTTGTAGAAAGAACTGTGTTTCTGGACATTTGTTGTATTTAGGGGACCTCCAAATCCTTCCAAAAGATTCAGATAGTCCCCATTGCGTATATGCAGATCTGTTATTTGCAGTCTCCTTCAAACCACTCATTGCATATAAGCACTAACGGTGGTAGACAGGTCCTCCTTGCCCGGCATACTTTCTGCCAGCGTATGAACCATAGGCACAGATGAGTACAAGGACGATTGCCAGAGCGGTTCCACAGGTCCAGTAGAGCCTGACTCCGCTATAAGCCAGGGCAGACAGGATCATGACCACGCCCAGAATCATGGAGACCACCCCGCCAAACTGCTGACAACGGCGCCAAGCCTCGCGGCTGGCGTAGGCACCTGGCACCCGAAAACCGCTGATGCCATTGGGTCTGGTTTTAGGAGCAAGATTGCCGATGACTATGAGAGTCAGACCGGTCAAAAGCATGGCGACCTTATCAATGCCGAAATCCGTCGGCCACCATCCCCAATGAGGATCAGCAACAGCTAATTCGAACAGATCTAAAACCGCGAAAATAATCTGCATGCATAGACCACCCAGCAGAAAAACGGTCAAGGTATGCCCCGCTTCATCACCACGTTTAATCAAATATGCGCGCAGGACGAGCATGAGGATGGTCCAAATCAGCGCAATGACCAGACAGAAGCAGGGCATCCAAACCAGCTCCTGGGGAGAGCCCCAGCGGTCCACCTGGTTCTGTGCATTCCAATGAAGCGGGACGTTTTCATTCGGCAGACGATTGACCACTATGCGGCTTACGCCCAGCATGATTATCCCCGGCAACCACTGAGCCGCGACAAGGGTCGGGACGAACCGACCCGCTTTGCTGCCATCCGCCATGAGAGTCTCCTTAGGACTCGGAAACCGCCGTCGAACCAGTTTCCTTGCTCACAGTCTGAGGCTCGGGCAGACTTCTCTTGTCGCTGGCGCTGGTCCGCAGGCGGTAGAGCCACTGAATAGTGCTGTCCAGCACGCTCAGATTGAGTTCGTAGATGACCCTGGTGCCCTGCTTGTGGCCGACAATCAGGTCTGCTTCTTTCAACTTCCGCAGATGATAGGACAGCTTGGATGGCGTCATTCCCAGCTTTTCGGCCAGGCGTCCAGCCTCCATGCCGCCCTGCTCCAAAAGATCCAGCACACGACGACGCAGGGGATCAGCCAGAGCCGCTGTTGTTTCTTGAATAGCCATAAGTCTCCTTTTTCGATGATTTTCTCTAGTATTTGCATGCTAACATTGTTTCAACCAATATTGTATATATTCTTCAATTTTTATGTGCTTTTCGCTCGCTGAGCGCAAAATAATTGACAATCGCTGAGATTAATAGCTTGCATGGCAATATTAAACTGTTGAACATACCTACTTTTCTGAAGCCAAGGCTGATCGGGGAGAACATTGGCTCAAAACCGGTGAGCCAGACCTGATCCGAGATCATGCTACTATGAATAACTTCGACGAAAAGGAGAACTTGCGGCGTGGGCGAAAATAGAACAAAAGTCAACATTGGCAAGGCCGCCATCTTCGATCTCGACGGCACACTTCTGGATTCCATGGGAGTCTGGGAGGAAATCGACCAACGTTTCTTTGCTCGTCGCAACATCCCCATGCCGGACGATTACGCATCTGCAGTGGCCTCCATGCAGACCGGCGCCATCGCCAGGTACACCATCGACCGCTTCCACCTTGACGAGCGCCCAGAAGATCTTGTGGAGGAGTGGAACGAGGACGCGCTCCTGCTCTACGCCACAGCTGTGCAGCCCAAGCCACATGCACTCGATTACCTGCAGGCGCTAAAAGCCAGCGGTGCCGCCCTGGCTGTGGCAACCAGCCTCCCTCCGCGCCTACGACAGGCTGCTCTGAAGCACGCTGGCATGACCGATTGTTTCGACCAGGTCTGCAGCGTGGATGATGCCAAAAGCGTTGGCAAGGAGGAGCCGGAAATCTACCTGTTGGCTTCGCGGATGCTGGAAGTTGCGCCCGACCACTGCACAGTGTTCGAGGATCTTCTGGTCGCCATCGATTCCGCCAAGCGGGCTGGGATGAAGGTCTGGGCCATGTACGACCAGTCTTCGGCCAACGATTGGGATGCCATTCGCTCTGAGGCCGATGGCGCTATCACTGACTTCGCCCAGGCGCCTGCCATTCTCTGACTCGCTCCGCACCGGCTTGAGCCAGCTGTTACCATGAAAAGCGTCAAATAGTTTGGTGGAGGCGTTATGGGCAATGCAGGCAGGATAAATGCCGGTTGCTCAAAGTGGCTGTATTCACGTTTGCTCGCTCGCCTGGGATTGCAGAATTGGTGGCCGGCAGAGACCGACTTCGAGATGATGATCGGAGCGGTGCTGGTCCAGCATACGGCCTGGGGGAACGCGGCCATGTCCATCGAGCAGCTGCGCACGGCCGATCTGCTCAACCCCTGCAACATGGCCGACATCGACCTGGTAAGGCTGACGAACTTGATCAGATCAAGCGGCTTTATGAAGGCCAAGGCACGCACCTGCAAGGCCCTGGCTCAGTGGCTGCTGGCTCACGGCATCCGCACGCCCGATGTTGAGGATTGCGCGGATGAAGGTCTGCGTGACGACCTGCTCACCATTGCCGGAGTCGGACGCGAGACGGCGGATGTCATACGGCTTTATGCCTTCGGCCAGCGCTGCTTTATCTGGGATGCCTATGCACGCCGGATGCTGGACGGTCTGGGATGGGCCTCCTTGCGGTCATACCAGGAGGGCGAAGAGTACGAGGCGGATTTTATTCAGGTTGATCAGTGGCCGCTCAACGATCTGCGCGAATACCACGGGCTGATCGTCCAAGCAGGCAAAAACCATCGCAATCCCCAGGCCTACGCTGCCTTCCTCAAGGAACTTGGTGGTCCTGAAAGCACTTCCAAGTGAGTTGATCCCTTGTGGTTCGGCCGAGCCACAAGGCATATGACGGTATCCCGATACGGCACCTCTATGCGGCCCCTATAAAGTACCTATATATGGCTGCACCTTAATGACCGTATTCCCGCGTAACAATCTTGTCCGAACCTCGGTGAATCGCACACAATAAGGCTGTGACTTGACTTCGAGCGGATTGAACTCCGTAGACTATGTTTCATCCGCATACTTGGCGGGCGAATACGCCAGGTAGTGAAGAATGGGGAGCAAGAGCATGAAGGCAGCAAAGTTTGTGAAGCCAGGCCGCATCGAGCTGGAGGAAGCACCGATGCCGACCATCGAAAAGCCCGGAGATGCTGTGATTCGGGTCGTCCGGGCCTGCGTGTGCGGATCCGACCTGGGTGGTACCGGGGGATTTCCTCAATGCCCGCAGGCAGTCACGTAGGGCACGAGGCCATCGGCCTGGTCGAAAAGGTGGGCTCGGATGTCACTCATGTCAAACATGGTGACTTCGTCATAGCACCCTTCACTCATGGCTGCGGGCACTGCGCGGCCTGCAGGGCCGGCTTCGACGGTGACTGCCTTGATCCGGACAGGCGGGGGAGCAGCGGCTATCAGAGCGAGTATCTGCGATTCACCAACGCGGACTGGGCCTTGGTGAAGATTCCAGGCCAGCCTGAGGACTACAGCGATGACATGCTCGACTCCCTGCTGACCCTCTCCGACGTGATGGCCACCGGTTATCATGCAGCCGCAACAGCCCAGGTCAAAGAAGGCGACACGGTCGTTGTCATGGGCGATGGAGCGGTGGGTCTGTGCGGAGTCATAGCAGCCAAGCTGCGTGGGGCCGAACGCATCATCGCCATGAGCCGGCATGAGGACCGCCAGAAGCTGGCGCGTGAATTCGGAGCCACTGACATCGTGGCTGAACGCGGCGACGCTGCTGTAGAGCAAGTCATGGCCCTCACCGACGGAGCCGGAGCCGATGCGGTTCTGGAATGCGTGGGCACCGAACTGTCCACCGACACCGCCATCAGGGTGGCCCGGCCCGGCGCAGTAGTCGGCAGGGTGGGCGTACCGCAGCAGGCTACCATGGACACCTCTAAGCTGTTCTGGCGCAATGTTGGGCTGCGAGGAGGCACGGCCGCGGTCACCACATATGACAGGCATCTGCTGCTTGACCAAGTGCTCAAGGGCAGCATCCAGCCAGGCAAGGTCTTTACCAAGCGCTTTGCCTTGGATCACATCCAGGAGGCCTATGAGGCCATGGACCAGCGCACCGCCATCAAATCCCTGCTGCTTGTCAGCGAATGAGGCTGCAGCAGTAATCAGCTGATTCTCGGCGCTGCTGACATTACCGGTGGCGCCGCGTAAGCATGCCTGCCTGAACATGCCTCTTATTCCGAAAAAATCAGGGCCCAGTCAGGGATAATTCAGGGTAAATCAGGGTATTTCATCCCTTCTTTCGCTGATATCAATGGAATTGACTGATGACGACAAGGATGACCGTCATACAGGGTCAAGCGACGAACGAGGGCACATGACATCTGCGAGGCGAATCAGCATTACTGGGCGTAGATGCCTCGGTCTGGAAGGTCGTCGATGATCATCCAAGGGAAAGATGCAACTATGAATAACCCCAACGTAAGCGTGAGCAGAGGCCCGACACCAACGATTGAAGCTACGGGGCTGTCCATGGTGGTCTCCCCGCGCCGCGGCGATTCACTGACCATTCTCAATGACATAGCATTCACTGCCTATCCGGGGGAGATGACCGGCATCATAGGGCCGTCAGGCAGCGGCAAATCGACGCTGCTGTACTGCCTGGCTGGGCTGGAGAAGGCCACTAGCGGCACTGTGCTTCTGCTGGGCAAGGACATAACCCGTCTGGGGCTGTCGGCCATGACCAAGTTCAGACGCCAGCATCTAGGCTTCGTATTCCAGTCCTACAACCTGATCACCAGCATGACAGTCGAACAGAATCTGGCTCTGCCATTCACCCTTCGCGGATCCCGCTTTCCCAGAAAGACGGCGGATTCCCTCTTGAAGTACTTTGGCCTGATCGATCAGAAAAAGAAAAGCGTCACCCTGCTGTCGGGCGGCGAGCAGCAACGTGTTGCCCTGGCCCGCGTCCTGTTATCCGACGCAGACGTGGTATTCGCGGACGAGCCGACTGGCGCCTTGGATCAGGAATCCGGAGAAAAGGTCATATCGGTGCTGAAGGAACTTGCCAACCACGAAAAGAAAACCATCGTCGTGGTGACGCATAACAATGAGGTGGCGGGTCAGTGCGATCGGCTGTTTGCCGTGCGCGATGGCCGTATCAGCCAGTCATTCTCTGCGAAAGCGCCCATGGCATGAGAGGCGCTCTGTCCGAACTCAAAGCAGCGCCCATGGTCTGGAGCGCCGTCTTGCTGGCCATGGTCGTATCCCAGACCGTCATCTGCTCCCTCATTGCGGTTGCCACGATCATTGATCAGGACTATCAGGGCCCGGAGCAGGAACTTGGATCCTCATACACTGGTCCCGCCTTAGCATTCAGCGTGATCATCACCGTAGCTGTGCTGCTATGGGTCATGAACTCAGCACTGAATCAACGACGGCATCAACTGGCGCTCATGGTTTTGCAAGGCGCTCTGCCTTGGCAACTGCTGGCCTGGAATCTGCTGATTGTCATGGGATTATGCATCCTGTCTATTGCAGCCACCTGCCTTTTGCTGCCAGTGATTACACCCTTGATCTTCGCCATGGTGACAAATCCATTAGATTTGCATTTGACCTATGCCGGCAGCCACCTGTTCAATTCGCTGGGCAAGGGCCTTGCTTTCAGCGCTGCGCCCATCTTCATAAGCACCCTGTTGACTATCCGTTCGCTCTCGAAAATACGACCAATGGAAGCCCTCAGGCAATCCCAGAACCCGCCAAAGCGGATAGGCGTCTTCCGCTTCCTCCTGGGAATCGTATGCTTGATTGGCGCGGGCTGTATGTTGCTGATTCCAGCTTTTGCACTTGCAACTAACCCTCCTGCCAGTCAGATGAGCAGCAATGCCGCTGCGGATCGGATGACGGTATTTCTCGCCTTCGTCATGGGCGGCATGTTCCTCCAGATATTCTCGCTGGCAGCTTTCGCACCATACTTCCTGCCCGGCTTCACGGCGATATGGACGCGTATTGTGGCGTTGCCATCCAGAACCTGGAGGCTGGCAGGCCAGCAGGCTGTCGGCAGCATACAGCGCCAGGGAGCGGCGATCATCCCGATGACTGCAGGTCTGTCATTGCTGATGACCGTCGGCGGAGGGTTGAGCACGATGATCACCACCATGCAAGTCGCTTTGCCCCCCACACCAGACAGCACTGTTCCGGCGACCGCAGACATGTTTGCGAGTCTCCTGGCGCTCACTGGACCGCCACTGATCATCGCGATAACAGGTGCAATTGCAGGCACCTTGATCACTTCCAAAGGCAGAGGGCTTGATCTGGCGCTGACCTACGTATCAGGTGCCGGAATCGGCCAGCTCAGAGTATTGGGCGCACTTGATGGCATCATCACTATGATTACCAGCACACTGTTCTCCCTGGTCATCACCTTGCTCTGCACCTCATCCCTGACCTTCATGCTCTCGCGCTTCATGGGCAAATCACAGATGAGCGTGCAATGGGGCGCTTGGATCGTAGTGGTGCTCATCGCATCCCTGCTTGGTGCCGCGGCCACAGGAATCCAAGCCCTGACCACCAGATTCGAGAACTCTGTCAGTGTCATATCGCATGCCATCGGCGAGTAATAAAGTCCCGCTGCATACAGCCGGGTACATATTTGAGCCACAGCAAGCCTGCCGACCTCTGTCATTCCTTCATGGCTCTTGTTACATAAATCAAGTCGGTATATGTAGCGCTCGGCTTGATGAATTTGATTGGTAGGTGCAACTGTAAGCACTTGAGTTCGCGACGATTTCCTACACACGAGCATTTGCAAGGCCCATATGGGGTACAGTCAATGACAAACCGAGACAGGTGACGATGGACCAGTCAAATCTTGTCGACCAGAGACAAACGGAGGACCGTCATGGCACGACCTACCACCAAGGAAGAACTCATCAAGGCGTCTGACGATGGCTTCGACAAACTCGTGGCGTTGCTTGAGCCGCTGACACCCGAAGAACGCAATGGCCGCTTTTCCTTCGACCTGAGCAAGGAGAAAGGGGCCCATTGGGCACGCGACAGGAACATCAAGGACGTGCTCGTCCATCTCTACGAGTGGCATCAGCTGCTGTTGAACTGGGTGGAAGACAACCAGCAGGGCAGGACCCACGACTTTCTTCCGGACGGCTACAACTGGCGCAATTACGGCGAGATGAATGTGAAGCTGCGAGACAAGCATGATGACACCACCTACGATCAGGCCTTGAACCTGTTTATCGAATCCCATAAGAAGGTCATGGCCCTGGCGCAATCGTTCACCAACGAACAGCTATTCACCAAGGGCGCCCTCCCATGGACCGGAAACTCTACCTTGGGCTCCGCCTTCATCTCTTCGACCTCCAGCCATTACGACTGGGCTCTGAAGAAGATACGGAAGTACTTGAAAGGACGCAAATAAGCGCTAGGACACCTGAAAAGAGCCAGCTTCACTCACAGACAGTAATGGTTTGCCCTGCGACTTTGCGACTAAATTCACAGTACGGGCGACCCTAAAAGCAGCATCCCAGTATATTCGTAATAGCAATGGAGCATAACCGCGATAACCGCTTGCATAACAGTATGCAGGAAGATATCTAGGATGTAGACAATACGGAGAAGGACATCATCAGTGAAACGATCTCGCATTGATCCAGATGCTGATGATATAAGGCTGATCAAAATGGTGGCCGCTGAGAATGAATCGGCCTTTGAAGCGCTTTACAATAAGTATGCGCATACCGTCCAAGCCTTTATTTCCTTGCGAATATCCGACGATGAGGATGCCAGTGAAGTTTTTGCTGACACATGGCTGGGCTGCTGGCGTTCCTCAAAAACCTTCCGCACAGACAGCAAGGTGCTCACCTGGATACTCAGCATTGCCCGGCGGCAAATTTATATGAAACGTCGCAAACCGAAACCACCTGACCAAATGGATCAGGTGGAACTCGACTCGATAACCGATGATCAGCTGGAGCCTGTGGAACTGGTCAATAAGGATCTGACGATGGAAAAAATACGGCACAGGATTGATGCACTCCCAGCAGAAATGGCATACACGGTGACGCTGGCCTGGCTCCACGAGTTACCCTACCCGGAAATAGCCTCCCTGCTCGACGTCCCGGTTGGGACTGTGAAGTCTCGTATTGCTCGGGCAAGGCAGATCCTGCGCCCACAGTTGACCGACCTCGCTCCTGTCAAAACCCATAAAGTGCCGAGCCAGAGATAATTGAAGGGGTGATTATGACAGACCGATATAAGAGCACAAGCCCAGACAGCACAGGCCCAGTCACCGAAGAATACCGGGGTGAAGTTCAAGAGGCGCTTAGGGAAAAAGAGCAGAATGCACAGCCGGCAGTTCCAGCTTTTACTAGCGTAATGAAGGCCATCCACCAGAAGCCGTCGCTGGCAACGGATCAACCAATACCATTCATGCGTCGAGTGCGTTCCTGTGGCCCGCTTGTTCTGGCACAATTACGCCTCATACCGCGATATATCTTACTGGTGGAAATCGCGATAGCAGCGTGCTCGGTTTTAATTAGCAACGTTATGCAAGGTGCGCGTTACGGCAGTCTCGGTCTGCATATCTTTTCGAATATGCTCATGCTCAACATGGCGTTGACAATAATCCTGGTTTTTTCCATCAAAGACGATCGTGAGTTAATGCTCAGTATGCCCCTGGGACCTCAAGTTGTAGTAGCTACCAGACTGCTGCTGGCCTTTATCTCCAATATTGTCGTCGGGGGAGCAGCCTTATTGATTGTCACTGCAATTAACCCTGGAATAAGGCCCCTGCCAGTTATTGCCCAAACGATAGCCCCCATAACACTCCTGGCGAATATCGTGGCCCTCTTATGCATATGGCAATGCTCTTGGATTGCACTGCTCCTAGGGGTACTTGCACCACTAGTGAGAACTTTGCAGAACTTTCGGTCATCATTTTTCCTACCGGCATGGGTCAATTCGGTACCCACTACAACCGCAGCCTGGGCAGGGTTCATCCTCGTTACAGTGGGACTCATATCTGCTGTTATCCTTACAGCCCCTCTTGCCTGGCATACTCAACTCGCCGGTGGAGATAAAAATTAATGAACCTTTTCATCCCCTCTCGCTACTAACTAAGCAGACGGAACGAGTAGCGATCAATGTCTGGCAGCAGCCGAGGCCAAAACCAGATATGAGGAAGGTGGACGAGTTTGGCTTTCGTAGGTATACAGCTCAAGAGGCTTTATAGGCTGGTATTGCTGCCGTTTATACTGACTGCAGGCATTCTTTTTGTGGGCTTCTTACTGGAGGGCATTTGGTCATTGAGCCGCATACGGCCAGGTATGATGGTTCTCACCCAAGTGCCAGTAATTGCTGCTGGCCTATCTACAGCTTTTGTGCTCAATGGTGACCCACTCGTTGAACTTACTGAGTCAACTCCAACTGGATGGCGGAAAGTTCAAGTGACCAGGCTGCTTATCATTACCGGGGCAAATCTTACTGCCGCAGGCCTTCTCTTTATCGGCTTGCATGTGATGCGACTTTGGCCACGTGACATGGGATGGGTGAGCATGATTACCCCGGTTGGCAGTATATTCATGGTCAATTGCCTGGTTTTCCTTATAGCCGTACTTACCATGTCTATGCCAACGTCGTCGCTGGCTTCCATGGCTATTTGGCTGTTTCTATGTTTTATATGGGATCCATACATCACCGATCCGGTCCGGCAACGACTCATTCCATTGTTTATTGCAGCAGCAGGCGCAATCTTCGGATGGAACATGTGCGGTGATGCAGAGCGCAATGTTGTAAAGGTGGCAGCCCTATGAGGATACTGAGCCTTATACGCATCACGCTACTAATGTTTTATCGGCGCAAAGCCTTGTGGATTGCCAGCATACCGCTGGCACTCTTCGCACTCTTTTTGGCCTATGCTTCTCCTATGTCACCTGGATTCAGCAACACAAATGGTCTTGTCTTTACCGGACAGGTTCTTGCTATGTTCACCCCGTTGGCATACGCAGCATCCTTTAGCGACCTTATGACTGCGGGCAGGCGAACAGGTATGGACGAGCTTGAATCCACCTCCCCCTTGCCGATGGGAGTCATCAGCTCAGCTCATGTCTTGGGAGCCTGGGTCATCTGCATATCATCTTCCCTGCTTTTCCTTGTATTGATCGCAATCTACCAAGCCATCCACGGCAACGGTAAGGCAATACTGGTAGCCCCGGCAGTAGCACTTGTCATACTCTCGCCATCAATGCTGATCGCTATGGGGATATCCGCCCTGCTAGGAGCTCTGTTCCCCACGATCGTAGCCCGAATTCTTGCAGTCCTGGTATGGGCCTGGCTGGCTTTCTATACCCCCCTCTTACCAGTTCCAACGCTCAATGGCGGCCCCCTGGCAGTCATTGGCGATCCCATTGCGCAGGGATGGTTTCATACCAATCCTATGTACATGCCGGCGAACGGCCCCTTTACCGTCCAATCAGGGGTCATATCCCTGCTCTGGCAGGTGTGTATTATCTTCCTCCTTTTCACTGGTGCAAACATAGCCTCCAACCACATAAAAGCTCGGGTCTGACTTTCATCTGACTTTGAAAGGAATTACTCACATGTTTATCTCTATTGACCATCTGACCAAGGATTTTCTTGGGAGACCGGCCGCTTTAAACGATCTGACCGTTGATCTTCCACAAGGCATGATAGGGCTCATAGGACCAAATGGTGCCGGTAAAACAACCCTCATGCGTATTCTCACCGGAATAATCAAACCGACTAAAGGTAAGATTTTTATTGATGGACAAGACCTGTCTTCGCCGGCCAACAGGCGAAATCTAAAACGGCACCTGGGTTATCTGCCACAGCACATCACCCCCTACGAGAACCTGTCCCCGCTTGAATTCCTTGACTATATCGGCATCTTGAAAATGATCGAGAATAAACGTGCACGGCAGGAGCAAGCACATACCCTCCTGGAACAGGTGGGATTGGAAGACGTGATGAACCAACCTATCCGGGGCCTATCCGGGGGTATGAGGCGCAGGGTTGGCATCGCACAGGCCCTTATGGGCGACCCCCAGCTGCTGGTAGTCGACGAGCCCACAGCGGGGTTGGATCCCGAAGAGCGCATGCGGTTCCGCACGCTCCTTGCCCAGCTGGGGCAGGATAGAACCGTCATCCTCTCCACCCACATACTTGATGACGTTGCACAAACCTGCCCCTGGGTATGCGTATTACGTTGCGGACGCAGACAGTATGACGGGCCGACAGAGGGACTGATCCATGAAGCTGCCGGTCACACCTGGGTCACGCCTCCCATCGCGGCCCCGCCGAATAATGCCACAATCATCAACGCGGAACCCACCCCACAGGGGACAAGATACCGCATAGTTACCGATACACCGCCCGCGGGCTCTGTAGAAACTGCGCCCAATCTCGAGGACGGATATATGGCTTTGGCCAGCGAGCGCTAGAAACCGCCTCCAAGTATGAAAGAACGTCGATAATTATGAAAAGAATCGAGCAGAGCCTCAGAACCCTTTTCCTGATATGCGCCACAATTATGCTGACAGTGGGGCTTGTCGGCTGCACTGATGGCATGAAGCACCCTGAAGAATATTCCACTGATGGAAGCAATAAGGTTGCAGCCACCAGCAACCCGCAAACAATTTCGAAAGAAGATCTGGGTCACACCTGGCCTCTGAAGGTAGATAAAGGCACCGTGTCATGCAAGCTCAGTAAGCATGGAGACCCCATCCTCCGCTTTACCACCTCAGATGGCGCACAGTACGCGCTGAACCAGGTGCAAGACAATGAGCATCTCAAAAGCATTGAAACATTAAAATCAGATAAGAGTAAGTCAGTAGGAACTCTGATGAGTTTCGCCTTCTCGGTCTGCGACATACCAAAATAAACCAATTTACAGGGCCCAACAGATAGCCAAACGGCGGGCAACAATGACGACAGGTCAACCAGGTTGACCGCGTGGAGAATGTCCTCACATTGCATTGTCTGTCGCTGATATTACTCATTCATAGCGTCAGGCGAATACCGCTCACATTGGCCAGTGGAGAGGGCAGTTGCTCGCGAGTCTTCTGGGTAATCTGCCTGCCATAACTATCGATTTCCCCCCCCCCACCAATTGGCTTATAAAATCACTCGATAAACTGCGAGACAGTACTTTTCCCAGCACCAGACAGCCCTATAACTCACACAGTCTGATTTCCGCAAACTGTTGCATTGCTGATCTTCTAGCCCCAGCTCTGACACGGCTGACATTATGTCATCCGAATGGGGGACAGAGATACAGCGACTGGGATGACATAAGAAGCGAGAAGATCTTTTTACTCTCATGGTGTAGCGCCTCCAAAGCCGATTACGGCGATACCAATTGCGCAAACACGAAAGAGAGACAGTATGCAAACTCGCGAAGTCAAGAGACAAGAAGACCCATTGCCAGTGATCGGGGCTTCACAACCTCCTATCAATCACAAAAAACTCAGCCTGATCATGATTGGACTTATTGTCGCCGTCTCTATGACCAACATAGATTCGACAATCGTCTCCTTATCGAGTCAGGCAGTCCAATCAGGTCTGGGTCTGACCGCAAGCGGCATACAGTGGATTGTCAACGCCTACATGCTGGCTGCGGCCGCCACTTTCCCCTTCTGCGGGCATCTGTCTGATCTAGCGGGCTACAAACGCATCATGCTTTCAGGTACATTCCTTTTTGGAATGGGCAGTTTATGTTGCGGACTTGTTCCTGCAAATTCACTCTCGCTGATGCTGATGATTTTTTCCCGAGCACTGCAAGGCATCGGTTCAGCCATGATGTTCCCGGCCGCTATCGGTATTCTGTTCTCCTACTCGGCCGAAAACAAGAGGGCCGGAAACATGGCTCTGTTCTTCGCCATCACAGGAGCCATGACATGTTTGGGCCCCATTCTGGGCTCTTGGCTGATTCAATACTCCTGGCGCGACATCTTCTTTATCAATCTGCCTCTGGCTCTGGTGGCAATCGCCATGATCGTCTCGATGATTCCAAAGGACTCACCCACAACCGAACCCGGTAGTCAGCATATTGACTGGGCTGGCGGCCTGGCCGTAGGACTCGCCATGATAGCTCTGATCGTGCCGATTCAACAGGGCAGCACCGTTGGCTGGTCGGATTGGCGCATTATTGCCAGTTTTGGTGCCAGCCTTGTGCTATTCCTGGTGTTCGGCTTCTGGGATTCGCACGTTGACAATCCAATCATTAAACTCAGAATCTTCCGCAACCCACCATTCGACATTTCCCAGCTCGCCATGTTGGTAGCCGCCGTGATCTTCCAACCCATCATGTACTTCCTCAGCGTCTATGGGCTCCTTGCACTCAACCGGTCAACATTGATGACCAGCCTATTCATCCTCTACTTTTTCTTAGGTTTCCTGGTTTCCGCCTTGTTGGGCGCCCAACTCTTCAACAGACATGGCATGAAACCGGTATTGCTGATTGCCGGCTTGATAGCCGCAACGGGTTTCTCCCTCATGTCGCTTACAGCCGGTTCGCTCGATAAAGGACTGCCCTCCAATACCGTCTGGCTGTCACTTTCCATGGTGGTTGCGGGTGCAGGGATCGGATTCATGTTCTCGCCATCATCCACTGATGCGGTCAATCGGGCCATCAACGCCTCTTATGGCGAAGTCACTGCCATCAATCAGACCTTCAAAAACTTCGGCGGCGCCTTAGGCATGGCAATGCTTGGACCATTGTGCACCCATTATTTTGCCCTGGATATTCATAAGGCCTTGGGCAAGTACGGAGTAAGCGCATCCCGAGCGCAAGCCATCGCAGATACTATTGGATCCGGAACTTCGGCAGGTGCTCAATCACAATTCGCCAGTATGCCCCAATCCATGCGGAATATGATCATGCCTCTGATCAGGGCCTCCTATGCCAGCGGCAGCAGCAAGGTCTTCCTAGCAATGGGTTGTCTGTCCTTGCTATTCATTCCCTTGGCTCTCTTGTATCCCCGAAAAGGCAAACAAATTTTCGCTGGTAAGACAATCAAAAACCAATGAAGATCCCGGTTTCGAGGCTCGGAAACAGGAAAACCCGACGATTTCTACAGGCTTTTTGGCAGTAGGGTGAATAAGTGTGCAAGTCATGGGAGACATGAGTGAAAATCACTGAGGGAATTAATCGAGAAAACCAACAGCAAGACCAGCTTTCAATGAATCTGAATGGTGATCGCGGCGACGGTCAACTTGACGCGACCGCAAGAACCGATGCCCAGCGTCAACGTCTTCATAACACCTGGAACTGGTATTTCATTGTGGAAGCAGGCTGCGTAACAGGAGCCAATTGCTTCTTCTCGACTGCATCCATGACCTATAAACTTGTTTCAAGCTTTCTCATCCTCTTGCCCTGCCTGTTTTTCATGATCGTGGTTCTGCCTAGGGTATATGACAAGTCTGAAAGACTTGATCGGAAAACGGCAGATCAGCCGGTAAGCAAAACAGGAGCATATGGTTGGATTTTCGCTCTGCTGACGCTGGTCTGCCTGCCCATGGGCGCTTGGTTGGATGGTACCGCCATTCTGGCTCAGCTGTTTATCGTGCCACAACTCTTCATCGCTTTTTCCTACCTTCCTGCTCTGGGGTTGGTAGGAGTCCTGAATATAGCCTATTTGGCCATGGTTTTGGCTGGGAAAAGGTTCTTGAGTACAGATCTATCCGGCAATCTTATGCTCATGATTCTCGTAGTGGTATTCTCCGCAATGATTGGAAAGTCCTTTAATGTCCTGGCTTTGACCAACGGACATAATCAAATGCTGCTGGACAAAATGGAGTCTCAACAAGAGACGATTCGCAGACTCAGCAGAGCCGAAGGAGCGTCCATCGAGCGTGAACGTGTGGCCAGCGAAATGCATGACACGATCGCCCAGTCTTTGACTTCCATTCTGGCCTTGGCCAGGGTAGCTCATGAAGAACTGGATGACGACCTGCCTGCAGCGCGAAAGCATCTGGAAATGATCGCCAGCACGTCGAAAAGTTCTCTTGATGACACCAGAAGAATGATTGCGGATTCGGCACCGGCTGATCTGGATGGCAGGGACCTGAAGACGGCCCTGGATCGGACAGTGCATTCCACCGCAGCAAAGACAGGTTTTCAATCACAGTGCCAGATTCAACGAACCTTGCCGCCCTTGCCTAAGCAGACCGAGGTCAACCTGCTGCGTATAGTCCAGGAGTCCCTGACTAATATTTCCAAGCATGCCAATGCCCAGCATGTACAGGTGAGATTGCTTTTGAAAAGGCCGGAACTCCTGGAACTTCAGATCAAGGATGATGGTCGTGGTTTTGATATTCAAAACTTGGATTTCCAGGAGATGGAAAAGGCTGGTCATGGCTATGGTCTGCGAGATATGGCCAAACGAGCTCAAGACGCGGGTGGGCGCTGTACGGTAACCTCAGTTCCCGGGCAAGGCACCTCCATAACTGTAAATATTCCTGTCGAAAGACCAAGTAACACTACTCGACCAGATAAGGAGGAAAGATGATCCGACTGGTCATGGCCGACGATCACCCCATGGTTCGGGAGGGTATACGCAGCATGCTGAAGCGCCATGCGGATCTTGAAGTGGTTGCCGAAGCATGCAATGGCACCCAGGCCATAGAGGCTGTAGCGAAAACACGTCCGGATTTGTTGCTACTCGATCTGCGGATGCCTGATATGAACGGTCCTGAAGTCACCCGGAAAGTGCTGGCTTCTTATCCCAAAACCAAGGTATTGATCCTTACCACTTACGATTCCGACCACGATATTCTGCCGGCCATAGAAGCCGGAGCCAACGGCTATCTGCTGAAAGACGTAGAACCTCATGTCTTGGCCCAAGCTATCCGTGACACTGTTGCAGGGTCCACTGTCCTGAATCCGACCGCCGCGGAAGCAGTCAGCAAGGCGCTGCGCCCTGCGACCAGACCAGCACTGTCCGAACAAGAGACGCGTGTGCTGCGCGAGGCCGCCAAGGGTATGACCAATCGGCAAATCGCAGAGCACTTATACATCAGCGAGGCAACAGTAAAAACATACTTCAGTCGGATCTTCGCCAAATTGGAGGTCAGCGATCGCACGGCTGCAGTAGCGGAAGCCATCGAAACTCTAGGCTTGAAATCCGAGCAGTAAACCTGCTGGCCTAACTTCCATAACTGGACTAACTTCAATAACCAATAGCCCGCTAACCGATAGCCCCTTAAGCGATAGCCTCTTTCGAATCCAGGGGCAAGAACCGGCTTTTATACAAGAACAAACGTTATAAGTCTTATATATTTTCCATTCGGCCGTTCGAGACATCTAATCGTTGCTCTTTCAATCAAATCACGAGTAGGGGAGGTGCTTCATCTTTGTTCATTGACCGTGCGAGCTCAGATAAGCTTGAGCCTTCTGTTTGTCGACAGCCAAAGCGGCTGTCAGAATAAGAATCAGGCCTTCCGGAGTTTGAATCCTGGCTTCGAGTGAGTTCCACGGCTTACGTAATGGAGCTGAAGTGGAGCCAGGACGGAGGCGCTTGCATGCATCCACAATCTTGCTGATCTGCTTTTCCGTGACTGCTACGCTCAGGCTTCCTATGGACTCCATATCCGTATCAGAGTCGCCAGTATTGGAACCACTCTTACGAATCAGCACATCCTGAAAGGCCCAGCGCCTCAAGTGAATCATCATGCCCGGCATGGTGTATAAATTGATGAAACCCAATCCCTGCGTCCAGAAAACCTCTGATTCATCTAGATCGTCGCTATACAGGCACATGAACATGGGCATGAGATAGATGCCCCTATAAGGCTCCGGCGGTTCCGCATCCTTCCCCGGCTCCGGCACGGGACTTATGCCTGCACCTGCATAAGCAGTAGCTTTGGGCTGGTCATGGTTGTCCATGGCTACCTCGTTCCTTAGTTGAAGTGTTTTGAATTGGGTTGTCAAACAGAAAATGTGATACGTAGATGGAAGATACTGACTGCGTCACTCCCATTTGGCGGTTGACGGATCTATCCCGTATGCACGCGCTGCAGTTTCGATTGCGACCAGCATCCATTTCGCCAATCCTGGTTCCAATTGTTCATAGTGAGATTTGAAACGTGGGTCAGCCACATACATTCGCCCCAGAATGACATGCATGGACGGCGTCACATGGAACCATGACAAAGCCTGCCGATGCTCGTCAATCAGTTCGAGAACCTCATCTGAGGACGGTGGCAGACCTTTTCGCTTGGCTTGTGCAAGCTCACTTTCTACATTTTTGAGCCGGGCCGTGTCCTTTTTCTGCTCTTGCTCGGAGCACATGGCCTTTCGCTCCGCATACTCAAGCCACTGCCTGCTAGCACCCCAGCGTTCGTATGCTTCCGAAAAGTACTGGTCCTCCTGATCGATCTTCGTAGGAGCTGAATCATTACCTGACTTTCCCTCGGCAAGGGCTATGAGTCGGTCCAGACGATCCGCAGCTTTTCCGAGAAGTTGGATTTTCTCCTCAATTCGCGAGCGCTGTCCCTGCAACTCGTCCAAAGCAAGCGGTGTCTTGCAATCGAGCAATGCCTTGATTTGTCTGGCATTGAATCCCATCTCCCTGTAGGTCACAATTCGCTCCAGCCGTGCGACGTCATCCTGCATATATTGCCGGTAATTCGACAGTCCACGAATGGGATAGATCAGTCCTTCCTCTTCCCAGTGGCGCAGCATTCTCCTACTGACCCCTGTTAGTTCAGACATCTGACCGATGCTCAAGCCGCTCTTGCTGCCTTCGCCACTGAATTCGCTCTCATGTGTCATGCCTTGACCCTAAACCCTGCCATCATGTCAAGGTCAAATCAATTGTTTCCTGGGGATGGATGAGGCAGTGCATGCATACACCGGCCCCACGCCCCAATAACAGGTTCTTGAGGAGGCAGCTTTTGATCCTGCTTGTTTGCGAAGTATTCCCCCCTCCGATTATGAAAACGACTAAATCCAGCGTGACTCCTTTCCCATGGATGCAAATTAGCCTCGTCAGCAGCGACGTGTCCCCTGCAGGGGACAGTTTCTTTTCCCGCGTTGAAGGATTGCGCCCGTCGAACTTGCATAGGAATCAGTTGAATTCCGATTGGAAGGGGAGGCGCAATGGCATATGCAGACGGAAGCAATCACCCGCAACTGGCTGTGTCCACACAGGGGTTGGTCAAGGCCTATGGCGGATTCAAAGCCGTGGATGGACTGAATCTTCGGGTGCCGGCTGGCGGGGTCTACGGACTGCTGGGACCAAATGGGGCCGGAAAATCGACCACCATGAAGCTCCTCCTGGGATTGACGAAACCGACTGCTGGAAGCATGTGGCTGCTAGGACAGCAGGTTGGAAAGAAAACCACGATCCAGCCGGGCCGTGTGGGCTCCATGATTGAAGGACCCAGCTTCTATCCAGGCCTGTCAGGACTGGATAACTGCCGCATGGTAGCCGATTATCTGGGTCTGCCAGTTTCAGCTGCCTCAGAAGTGCTCACCAAGGTTGGATTGCGGGGATACGAGAAGAGGAAGGCGAGCGCCTACTCCCTGGGGATGAAGCAACGGCTGGGCATCGCCATGGCGCTGATCTCGCAGCCGGAGCTCCTGCTCCTGGATGAGCCCACCAATGGCTTGGATGCCGAGGCGGTGGTCGAGGTGCGACGAATGATTATGGACTTGGCCGCCTCGGAGGGGGTCACTGTCATCATCAGCAGCCATATCCTGTCGGAGATTGAAAAGATGGCTCCGGTGGTTGGCATCATTGCCGATGGTCATTTGCTCTACCAGGGGACATTGGAAAATCTGCGCGAAGAGGGTCATATCAATCTACGGGTGTCCGATCCTGGGCTCGCATCAGAGATGCTCGAAGCTCAAGGCATTCACCCCGAATATATCAGGAAGAGCGCAACCCTGTGCATTCCCGAGATACCCGATCCACAAATCGGGGCGCTGGTGACTCAACTGGTTTCGCATGGTCTGCAGGTATACCGTGTCGCTTCCGAACGCAAAAGCCTGGAAGAGGCCTTCCTCGAACTAATGGAAAACCCGCAGAACCATATTTCACAAAACTATGTCTTACAGAACCATGTAGCGCAGAGTGGTATGAAGCCGTCCGGTCTTAAACGGAGGAGCACACGATGAGCTCTGTCGAATCAATCTCCATGCGGTCCGAAGAATTTCGATTGGGAAAACCGCCACGCTCATCCCATCCCGGAGGGCTACCTGTTCTGCTTTCCATGGAGCTTCGCAAGTTGAAAGGCTCCTCATTCTGGTGGATGGCCTTGGGCATGATTGTTCTGGTTTCGTCATGGTCAGGCTTGGCATTCATGAAAAGAGCTGAATCTTCGAACCCCGCCACTCGTACCGTAGCCCTTGCACAAGGTGAGATCTACCAAACTGTTGGCCTACTGGCACCCATCCTTGCCGCTCTGCTGACCAGCCGACTTGCTGTCCTGGAGAGCGGCGAGCGCATGGATCTCAAATGGCGCTCCCTAGGACAGGATGCGACTGAGAGGTTTCTTGCCAAGCTCATAGTTGCTGGGTGTGTGATTACGCTATGTTTCGTAATTCCTCTGACGTGGGTACCGCTGGCAGCTTCAGCACAAGGATTCCATCTCGAGGGCAGTCTGGCCGAATACATACTCGTTCCGGCACTGATTGCCTGCTTCTCAACCATGGCGGTCACAGCTATACAACTCGCCCTCTCGCTGACGATAGATAAACAAGCCATAGGACTGGGTCTGGGTGTGGTAGCCGGTCTGATCGGGACTGGACTGGGCCCGATGAATATGCCAGGTCTAGGCTGGCTCTTCCCGGCAGGAATCAGTTCCGCCGCCAGCCCCTTCCTGTCTTCTGCCAGTCCTGATGGCTTTGCCAGTATGACCTTGGTTGCCAATCCCTGGCCAAAAGTCCTGACCAGCCTTCTGGCATACATTATCTGGTCGGGAATATCAGCACTCATCGTCAAGGTCAAGGAGTCAGGCCGATGAACAGGCAATACCCTGCAAACGCTATAACCATCACCCCGATGCATCGCCACAAGGCATCGATCGCCGCCGCCTTCAAATGGGAGATTCGCAAGGCCGGCAATCTCTGGTACTGGCTGGCCACCATGCTCTTCGACGCCGTAGGAATCTTCAACGGTTGGGACCAGTATCAGAGCTACAGACCGGACTTCCAGGCTCAAGGGGTGACCTGGGCAGCGGTCTGGGGGCAGGCGATCCTTCTGCCAAGCATGGTCTTCATGCCAGTCCTGGTCGCGGCCTTTGCTGCCCAAATTGAAGCCAACGAGCACAAGGGCCGCAACTGGCAGCGTCTTAATGCCTCCGGCATGGTTGGGACTGCCATAGCCGGGAAGATGATGCATGGACTGCTGGCATCCCTCCTTACCGTCGCTATCTTCGAATCTGAATTCATACTCGCGGGTGTTCTGGTAGGAGGCTTCGACCCAGAGGAACTCGGCCCCTATCTCTTGCGTGGCGTACCAATGACGTTGGCAGTGTGGGCGATTATGACTCTGACCCAGGCCATAGCCGCCAGAGCCGAATCCTTCGCTTCGACTATGAGCATCATGTTTCTGCTCACTCTGGCAGGCTGTGCGCTGTCGGTTGCCACACCGGCCTTGGCGCTGCCGTATCCGCTGGCCTTGATCACCACTGCATCCGCAGCCCGTGACATGGGCAATATCGCATCCACGACCTCTATGACAAGCTCGTGCATGGTGGCAATCCTCTGGGTGCTGATCAGCCTCCTTATATTCCGGCACCAGGCTCGCAGAGCCATCTGATCTTAAGTGCAGAGTCAATAAAGAGAGGATAACGCACTTGCCAGGCCGCACATCTCAGTGTCTGACAGCATAATGGAATACCGGCAGTTATCAGAAAGAGGCTCACCGATGAGAGCAGGCAAGAAGACTCAAGGCTGGATTCAGTTGTGGAACCGGCCATATATGACCTTCGTGGCAGTCTTTTTCTGCGCTCTCTACGAGACAGGGATGCTGACCAGGCTGATACTTGCCCCAAGCAGCGCCAACCAGACCCTCTACCAGGTCATGAAGTCTGCCAGCTGGGGCTTGCCCCTGTTTGTGGTCATTATTTTTCTCGCACTTGTCACCCTATGCCTGCGCCGCCTATATCCTTTAGCTACCCTGCTAGTTGTCAGTGGCATGCTTGCCCTGACTGCCGCAATCTATGGCTCGGGATGCACCTACCTGATCATTCCCTGGCTCGTCAGCCTCTACGCCTGCGCGGTAGAATATAAGAGCATGGCATCATTGACAGCTGGGCTGGGCAGTTCCGCCATTCTGGGCCTGTTCAGCATCGTACTCTCTGCCAATTGGCATCATGATGTCCACTTCACCGACCTTCTGTATCCGACTGGATTGACTTTCGCCCTCTGCCTGACAGTCGCCTTCCTCTCACGCTCTGTAAGGCAGTCACGCATGTCGGAGCAGGCATTGGAGGAGGAGCGCTCACATGCTCTAACTCTGGCCCATGAGCGGGACCAGGCCATGCATCAGTCCAGGGTTGCCGCCCAACTGCATGACAGCGTGGGTCACGACTTGACCGCCATCATCGCCCTATCCGAGGGACTGGATCATGCCAGCGGAAAGCCGGAGATTGATGAGGCTATATCGGTGATTAACGACCTGGCACGGCAGGGACTGGATGACACCCGAACGGCTGTCAAAGCCCTGCAATCAGAGACAGATCCAAAAAACGACCCACAGCCGGCCACAGGGGAGAGGCATGGCTGGGATGACATCAAACCCATCCTCGACCACGCCCGGCATGTCGGCATCAGCACTGCCTTGACGGAGACAGGCCGTCGGCCACAGGATTCCGAACAGGCCGACCTTGCTTTCACCATCACCAGGGAGGCGATTACCAACGCCCTCCGCCACGGACAGGAGGTTAACCGTATTGTGGTCTCCTGGGATCACAACAGCCGGGGCGGCATAGATATCACCGTTCGTGATGATGGACGAATCTTGAATAACGAGGCCGACAATATCGGTAGCAATGGTACAGGTCTTGCCAGGTTAAGAGCCGAGGTGCAAGCTCATGGTGGCAGCTTCCATTCGGGTCCTGGTTCTGATGGTTGGACCTTGCAGGCCCACATACCCTCGCTAGCCGCAATGGCAGCTAACAATATAGGCATGAAGGAGAACGCATGATCCGCATCATGATCGTCGACGACCAGCGCCCGACCCGCATGGGACTGGCACTCATGGTCGCTAAGGATCCAACCTTGCATGTGGTAGCACAGGCGGTCAACGGCCAAGAAGCTTTGGACAAACTGGCCACATCCGCCAAAAATCAACAGCCTCTGCCCGACGTGATTCTGATGGATGTGCGCATGCCTGTCATGGACGGGCTGGATGCCACCAGCCGTATCAAAAAGCTCCATCCTGAAATAAGCATTCTCATTCTGACCACCTACGACGAGGACGACTATGCCTTCACAGCTCTAGGGGCGGGTGCCTCCGGGTTCCTACTCAAGGATGTCAAGACAGCGGATCTGCACAGAGCCATCCACGCGGTGCATGCAGGCGATGCCATTCTCACGCCGCGCATCACGGCCGAAGTAATCAGGAAAGGAGTTCCAAGGCCAAAAGGCAATGATGAATCTGAGGCTCGCCTTAAATTCGCGCAACTGGGCAAACGCGAACTTCAGGTCGCTTCGCTGGTTAGTCAAGGCCTGACGAATGCGGAGATTGCCGAGCGCCTCCAGTTGCAGCATGATTCGGTCAAAAAGACCGTCAGCCGCATACTGGCAAAACTCAAGGTCAGGGACCGGATCAACATCGCCGTCCTTTGGTATCAGGCCAACATGACAAATTACTGAATAGCACCGAATACAAATGGGCTCATCTGTAGATGGAAAAGAACTATATCAGGCTGTATTTTTTGCGTCTTAACTCTTATATTGACGATAAAAATCCGCCATTTGGTTCATCAAGGACACATCCAGCTCAAAGCCCTTCGACTTCTCGAAGTGTTTGGCCGAATATGCGTTATAGCTTTCGTTGGACGGCTTTTGACCCAGTCGTCTCATGTGTTCCTTGTATTCATGGTCGAATTGCTTTCGGTATCGCACCGATTCCTGGGAATAGTAGACATAGGCGTGCCCGCGATCCTGGTATTCACGGAACCGGAATCGTGGGTTGGACTGAAATTCCTCATGGAAGAGGTTATAACTATATCTGACTGGTACCACCTGATCGTCCCGGCTCTGAGTGATGAAAATTCCCGCCTTGGATTTCTTCAAGCCATCCAAGGCGGTATAGCCCGCAAACTTCCCGAACTTCACATGCTCATACAAGCTCACGCAGGGCAGGATGAGCGAGACGGCAGGGCCAGCGATTTTTCTGCCGGGCTGACGCATCATATCGATCGAGCGATTGAACCCAGAAACCATGACCGCGGCCTTGACCTCTGGGTGAAGGTTGAGAACAGCGCCGACGGCATAGCCTCCCCAGCTCTGTCCGAACAGGAAAAGAGGGAGGCCCTTATATGATTGCTCACCCTCCACGAAACGAAGGGCTTGGTCTAGATCCTCGACTCCTTGAGGAAGCCCCCTGACGGACTTGCCGGCGCTTTCATCATTGCCGGTGGCGTCATAGGTGAAGACCAGGAAGCCCTGGGAGGTGAAGTGGTTGGCAACATCCATGTAGGTATTCTGTCCGCCGCCGCCGAAACCATGAGCAATGACCACAAGGCCCTCAGCCTTGTCCCCAGGCTGGTTCGGATTCTCTCTTGAATACTGATATCCAGCCAGTTTCTTACCGTCCTTGGACCGGAAGACGCACCGCTTCATGCGCAAGCCGGGAAAGTCTGCGAGCGCATAACGCATCCATCCGGGAGTGTCATACCGTTTTCCGAAGGTGTCCTCATAGACCAAAATAGAACCCCCGGCAGAATGATTACCATGACAAGAACAAGTACTATTGCCAGAGCCAGGAGGACCCGCCTCCATTTGCGTTTGGGCTTTGTCCTGCCTGGATTTTCTGACATTCCACTCCCTGATCGGCACCCCATTGTCTGCTTGTATAGCTATAAATCCTATAACTATAAAGCCAGTTCGACCATCAAGAACAATGCATTCATAAAGCCGACTACTCGTCAATTTGCATTCACCTACCTAGGTGGTCAAAGTTGGTATTTGAACGTTTGCTAATATTCATAGCAAGCCTGTTTAAGTGAATAAATATATCGCAATTATATTAATATATTACTTGGGAAAACCATATACTACACAAAGACTTATAAGAAGCTACAATTGCTGATATTGCGCCATTAACGTTTACTGAGCTTTAATTGACCTGTTCACAGCGCGAGTAATCAATAGCGCAAAAAGCAAGAAACATCCGGCATCTTAATTCTATCTTTACTGCTAAACAGACAGAACGACTCGATTGTAAGAATAAATCACGTCGCGAAATGAGTTATGGAGAAAATGTAACCGACAATCTACTTGTAAAATACAACACAGTATAGTTGTGTTTCTGGAAAGGCATGAGAATGCAAAAATTATGATATAGTTATCGTCCTGTTGTCATTCTCCTATGCTATATAGGCAATGTAGCTGATCAGTAAAAGAGAGACTAGGAATATGCAGGAAAACAAAAGACAACCTATAGATTATACAACAAAAGAACTTATCAATAATGCAAGAAATGACTATGACGCCATTGAGGTATTACTTAGTTCTCCACCTTCAAACCAAAAGATTCGTAAGTATATTTTCGATCATTTTTACAAGAAAAAAATAGAAGAAAAGAAGGATCTAGCCACTTCTTTATTCTCAATAAGTAATAAAAATGAGCAACCCGAAGAGTCTGAATTAAAAAAAGGCCTTGATGCTTGTGATTGGCTGAAAAATGAATCTCTCGATTTAATTGTTAACAGCAAAATGGACAAAAAAGCTGGATGGTGTTTCTTTTTTGTATTCCTTGTTACTTGTATTTTCGCCTTTTTAGTACTTTCTTATCCTTCTCCTGGGGGCAAGCAAACTGTGGCTAAAGTGTTGTCGGCTTTCACGACTGCTTTTCTTGGTGTAGTTACTCTGAATGCAACTCTGCGAAAAGATGTTCTTTCTTCTCTACCGGACGATCAACGTGAAAGTATAAGAACTTCACATCATTATCTTTCGAAACTAATCACCAAAAATCTTGTCCAAGCTGTGTCAATAATAGTACTTTTAATCGCAGCTTTGTTGCTAATCTAAAAGTTATCATCACAGAGTACAACCATTTATGATTGATTTGGCGCAGCGTAGCAAAAGGAAAGGACTAAACGACCACGCCGAAGTATTTTGTCCTGTTTATACATTGCCAATAAATAATTGTGTGGCTAGAATTACGTTTTCTAAATATCAATAACAGATACACACGCTTGACATTTGTGTGTGGATACTCTGCTATATCTTTTATGACATTGCAAAAGTTAGAGGTTGTTTAGTTAGTACTAATCTATATTTAATAGACACTTAAGATGTAGCTATAGCGTGCATAGCACTCAGTAATCGAGATTTTTATCGTAAAACATGTATGATATTGTAATTGCTATACATGACCTAGAGCTAGTCTCTTCTTAGCTGACTTGCTTAATTTAGTTACATGAGAAGATAGCTCTACGGTTTATATTTGATAGAGCGCTCTTTTTTATCTGGTACAGCAAACAATAAATAATCTGCCGCGGTTAAAAATCTAAATACTTAAAAATATTGAATTATAATTATAACATCCTATCGATGAAAACAGGATGCAGAAAGGAACGTTTCCTGAAAACGGAAACAATACCACAGTACAAGTTAATTATATTGATGCAAGGTTTACTGAAAACATGTTAACTTCATTAGGGATTGATCAAGTCCTTCTATTCAAGGAGTAGGAAGTTTATTACTTTCACGTAAAGATTCGAACTTCAGACCTATAGTAGATGTATTGTTCACAACACAACGTGAGAGTAACTCTTAGACAAGAGCTACTCCCACCGCTCAGCTGGCCTGCTGCTGGGTCAGATCATACACAGTGACGCCATCAATCGTGGTTGCGGTGTAGTGCTTGGCCACCCACTGCGAGATTTGCGTGGCAGTGTCGGAACCTCCCATCTGATGGTCGCCCATCTCACCGGCTATGTAGTAATGAATCTGCTTTTCCTTCACGTACTGCTTGAACTGTTCCAAGCTGGGGTAGGGGTCGGAACCATTGAACCCGCCAATGGCCATGACTGGCTTTTGAGAAGTCAGCTGATAGCCCGCTGCCTGCTGGGATCCTGTCGTGGCAGCAGCCCAGCGATAGGAATCGGATGCCTTTTCCAGCTTGGCGACGATCTTGGAACTGGACCGGCCTCCACCAAGCAGACTTCCTCCCTTCATCCTTTCTCCTTCTGATCCATCATGGAATCCAGATTTGCCCCTGCGCTGTGATGGCACGGAAAGCACACCCGAAGTGCTGGATTCCTCATGTGAACCCGAGGAATCCTGGCCCATGGGACCTGGTCCTTGAGAACCCATGCTGGGAGGCTGTTGACTATCCGAACTACCGCCGGGCATCTGGCCCTGCTTGCTCGGCTGTCCCAGCTGATCCGTCGGGTCTTGACCCATTTGATATGAGCCCATGGGACCGCCGTCACCACCAGGTATGCCTTGCTGCATATTGCCAGGTGCCATGCCGCCCGCCTGGCCACCGCCGGGTTGGCCACCACCAGGAGCACCCCCGGGCATACCACCGGGGCCGCCACCCATGCTCCCTGAAGTCAGACTGGGACCGGCCAGGACGTTGATCCCATGTGTCCTTGGGATACGGTGTACAGCGTCCATGCAGCAGGGCCATCCATGAGCCCTACGACTGAGAGAATGAGGGCAGCAAGAGCGAGTCGCCGTATTCGCAACAGCCCAGCCAAAGCAAACCCGAGAGCGCTCATGAGACCGATTATGAGGATGGCCCACTTGAGCCAGGGGAGCCACTAGGAGCGACCTGCCAGACTGAAATCCCAGAAGGTCGTGAAGGCGATAAGAATCGGCGTGACGATCCTGGCCCAGAGCTTGTCCCGGGCGATCCACAGACTGAATGCCCCGATAGCCACCAGAACAGCCAGGGCAGGGGCCAGAGCCACGGTGTAGTACTGGTGGAAAATGCCGGCCATAAAGCTGAAAACGAGCCAGGTGACGGTCAGCCAACCTCCGAAAGCAATGACGCTGGCCCTGCGTACATCTGTACGGACAGCTCTGCCGATAACCAGCAAGCTGATGACAATGCCTGCGAAAGCCAGAGGAGCCAGCCAGGAAATCTGCGTTCCAAACTCGCCGCTGAACAGACGGTTAAGGCCAGTCTGGCCCCACTTGCCGCCCCTGCGAACGCCACCAGCCGGCATGCCGCATCCTTCATGGCCGTGGCCGGGTATGACGGATCCTTCTTCGCTGCCGGTCAAGCGGCCGAAACCGTTGTAGCCGAAAGTGAGCTCAAGGAAGGAGTTGCGCTGGGAGCCGCCTATATAAGGTCTGTCGCCGGCAGGCACGACGACCGTCAGCAGAACCCACCAGCCAGCGGCGACGATCATGGAAATAATGGCAGCCAGTGAATCCAGGATGCGACGAACCATGCCTGTTGGTGAGGTCAGAAGAAAAGCCAGGGCAAAGCCAGGCAGTACGAGCAGCACCTGTAGTTGCTTGGTAAGGAAGCCAAACCCGATCAGAGCCCCGGCCAGGACCATCCACCAGGTACGCTTTCGATTGCCAGAAGGATGGTTGACATACTCCAGGGATCTGAGGAGCGCGTGAGTGGCACCGGTCATCAATAAGACCAGCAAGGCATCGGGGTTGTTGCAGCGGAACATGAGCGCGGCTACCGGAGTGAGCATGAAGATGAAACAGCTGACAATACCCGCCCAGTTGCCCCAGTAACGACGCACGGTGGCATAGAGCAGATAGGTGGTCGCCACCCCCATCAGCGCTTCCGGCAGGAGGATGGTAAAGGAATTCAGACCAAAGATGCGCACGGAAAGTGCCATCAGCCAGAGGGCTGCCGGTGGCTTGTCCACGGTGATGGCGTTCCCTGAGTCCAGGGACCCCCAGAGAAACGCCTTCCAGCTGACCGAGCCTGCTTGGGCCGCAGCCGAATAAAACTCATTGGCATACCCGGAGGCCGTAAGGTTGATGAAGAATATTGCACAGGCCGCAAGTAGCATAGCTCCCAGTGCCACCCAGTCTCCACGAGTCCGTCGCGGCAGGATATACGCGCGGGAAGCGTGCTCATCAGCGACTGCATCTGCGCTTGTCGATTGTGGCGGATTTTGCAAGCCTGTGAATACGGGGAAAAGCCATAGCAGCTATTAGAAGCCAATGAAGCGTTCATGATAGGTGAAGTTTGCTCTTTCTGTATGAGATTTCGTTTGCTGTCAGCCGCTCAACAAGCGGCAGCTTCTTTACCTGGATTCTGCATACGTGAATGCGAATCCTTTTCTTTTGCGGGCAAGAGGGATCCGCGCAACTCATGCTGGCGGATCTGATCCCAAACGGCAGGGGAGTCCAGGTCGACGCGAAGCCCCTCGACCTCTCGGGCCTCCATACCCTCCCTGACCCGGTGCATGCCTTCCAGATCCTTCTTCACCGTGTCTGGAATATCGACAGTCGAGCCGGCATCCTCCACCCAGCGGACTGGAAGCTCCAACATGGTCGTCCCGGCCTGCTGGGCACGCACAAGCAGCTCCGTATCGAAGAACCACTCGTCATCCTTCACCTGCGGCAGCAGGACATGTGCAGCCTGGGCAGTAATGGCCTTGAAACCGCACTGGGCATCATGGAAGGAGACCGCCAGATATGAGCGGAGCATGAGGTTGTAGGTGCGCGAAATGAATTCACGTTTGGGGGAGCGAGTGACCTGAGACTGCCGCATAAGACGCGAGCCAAAGGCGATGTCGGCCCCGCCCTGGAGCGGGGGAAGAATAAGGCTGCCCGTAGAGCCGATGTCAGTGGATAGGTCCACGTCCATATATGCGACGACTGCCCCCTGGAGCTGAGCCAGGCCTGTTTCAGGGCGTACCCGCGGCCCTTTCTCACGAGGTGCAAGACACGAACCTGGTTGGGGCACCAGTCGCACAAAGCCTTGGCTATCTGCCAACTGGCATCTGTGCTGGCATTGTCCGCAATCACGACGTTCCAGCTAAAGGGTGTCAGATCTCTGGCGTGACGATCCAGGAAGCTGCATAAGGTGGATACGGAGTCAGCCAGCTGAACTTCCTCGTTATATATAGGAATGACAATATCGGCGTCGACCGCGGCTGGGCTGCCGTAGTAGATAGGCGAATCAACCTCACCCTCTGGGATTTGCCCGCTGCCAGAAGAGCGCCTGCCAGGCACATTGGACTGCCTAGCAATGTCTCTTTCGAGAATATTCGTTGCGTTCATGCCTCATAGTAAACAGCAGCTTCTTGGGCTATTCCTCAAACTTATCTTTATAAACTGATTGGACTCTTTAAAAAGAATCATGAGGATTTCTCAATGTTTGCTGATACAGCCGTATCGAGATTAATGGTCAATATCCTTTACAGAGCGATCAAATTTGCATCGCATGCCCTCCCCATCATGCCCGAACCATAGATATTTACGTGATACAGAAAATTATCGGCATTTGGCAAACATATCTAGACTATAAATTGTCAGCTACGGTTATGGAAGCGCTCGTGCCTTTGTAGGGTATTCTTCAATCAACTGCTGCAATGCATTAAACAAGTTCCATATAGATGCAATTAATTTTGTATCTTAGTGTTTGTTTTCCTGCAGCCACCAGGAACAATTGGCCCAACGTACAGACAAGCTTTCCTGGATTTCAGAAGGATTGGTAAATCGAAAATTGCTTGACCATAAACCCAGTCTTTTTCACTCCATCAATGGCTAATACTGTGTCTAAAAGCAATGGCTCAAGGGCAGACCCATTATTCGACATGCACAAGCATGTCTTGCATGTTCTGAGTCTTCAACAAGTCTTGATGGGCCTGCGGAGTTATGGCGTTGATCATGAGACGACCGGAAATATCCGCCTTGATGTACTTGACGTCCGGCAAACTGGTTACGGGGTTGGTGGTAAGCACGGCCTCGTCAGGCGTACGGTCACCGAAAGAAGCAACCAAGGTGTGATCATCATCGGCCACCACTACAGCCACACGTCGGCCAGAGAGTCGCAACCTGGCGGAGGCGCCGCATTCGTTCATGTCATAGGTGTGCGGGTGCGTCAAAGTACTGGTGCTGTAGATGGCGACACGCACGTCAAGATTTAGGACGGCAGCTTTGTCAAGCAGCGGCCCAAGATCGTCCATCTTTCCATCCCAAACCCCGGCGAATACACTGTGCTTCGCCTCGTTGATCAGCCAGATTGACTTCTGCACGATTGCATCGCGGCTGTGCAGGGACCAAACCAGACCCGGTTCTCTATTCTCCGGCAAATCCGCAAGCTCTTCTTGAGCGGTTAACAGGTCTGCTGCGAACTTGTCCTTGAGGACGGTGAGAACATCCTTAGGCGATACGGTCGTATATCGGACTGGTTGAAAATGGTTAAACCAGGACAGCGCCCTTTGCCTCAAGGCGAGCCAGCGTTCCTATATCTTTGATGGCGGCATTTCTGTGAGACGGCTTACCTCAGAGCCGTTCATCGGCGGTTGGTCAACCAAGGCAACGTAGGCCTTCGCTTCGTAGCGGCTGAAGCCTAGTCGGGTGAGAGCTGAAAAGAGATTTGTGGTATTGGGCACGTACTCAATATCACCAGTCAATCAGTCAGCACTTGTACTACCTCAGTGGTTGTGTTTTGTTAACTACCGAGGTGGTGTATATCGCTGAAAGAATGGGGTGCAGATGAGTGAACACATCAGTTTCATTGCCCCTGGCAATGACACCGCCGGTTACTAGCAGATAATGACTACCGTTAACGCGGCTTCCATCTTCAACGCATATGGGCGAGCTCAAGCAACGGAGGCGGTGCTTGTATGACTGATCCGTCGTCGGAAGAAAAAGCAGCAAGATACATCGAACCACGGAAACCGTGCAATCACCACTGTGCTGGCGACAACAGCACTTACGTTGGCTTCTGGCACGTCGCTAGCGACACAATATGCTGTACAACCGACACTTGGCAGCATCGCCGCTGACTTCGACGTTTCAGCATTTGTGACAGGACAGATTATCACTGCTGTGATGGCCGGGTATCTTATCGTACTGGTACTACTGGTTCCGTTAGCTGATCGCTTTTCGTCAGGTCGATTAGTTCCCATTCAACCGACTGGACTTGCCATCGTGCCAGCCGCCGCAGCCAGCGCTCCCACTGCAGGAGTACTGATAGGCGTATTCGGACTTGTTGGGGTAGCTTCCACAGTCGCTGCAGAAGCAGTCTCCGTCGTCGGGCGATTCATACCGCTCGAGGTTCGTGGCAACCGAGTAGGAATCGTTCACGCAGGAAATTCGGCTGGCATTCTTCTCAGCCGTTTTGTAGGAGGAGCCCTGACAAGTTTGCTTGGCTGGCGCGGCATGCTCGCCTGCTTCGCAACCCTGCTCGTAGCGACAGGCATGCTTTGCGCAATCGTATTGCCTAGGCATCAGGAACAAACCGGCAACAAAGGTTCCTACTTTGCCACTCTGCGAGCGCTTCCTCGATTGCTGCGCATCTCTCCAGCACTTCGACTGGCATCCGCAACCGGCATGCTCTGGGTTTCTGCTTTCAATCTCGTTTGACTCGGCCTTTCAATAGCGCTCTCCAAACCCACTACAGTCTGAATCCTACGTAGATTGGACTCTATAGCCTCGCTGGGGTCCTGGAGTTGCTCATGACCAGATGGGCCGGAAGCCTGACCAACCGTCCCGGTCCTCATGTCGTCGTCATCGGTTGTCTGATCGCAGCTGCAATCGGCGCGGCCATCCTGCTCATTGATATCGGCAATCCCGTTCTTTGCGTAACAGGTCTCGCAGTCTTTGATGCCAGTTGCTTCGGTTCCCAAACAGCCGACCAGGTTGCTGTAGTATCCATCGATCCACCCCAGTCCGACAATTACAGCAGCGTGTATCTCACTCTCTACTTCGCGACTGGTGCTATAGACTCATCCTTAGTGACGCCAATCCTGTCAATTTGGGGATGGACCGGAGTTGCCCTCGTAGGAGTTGTTTTGCCCGCAGCCGGTGCGCTCATCCAATTATTGAGCCGTAGGTTAAAAAGCTTAATCAGATAGCGTTCAATCCGCTCACCGATATTCATTCGAGATCCTGTCTATTGCAGAATACAAGCTATCCATGTATTGGGCAGGAAACTCCAACTCTCGACCTGGCATTCGGCCAGTTGGAACTTTCCGCCTTGAACAATTTGGTAGCAGTGCTGTTCTAACCGAATCAGGGGGTGGACCGTCCAAACACCATGCACACAGCCAAAGCCGCCTGAATTGTTACCCCGTCAATTTTCAAAACAATCTCAGTGTTTTAGACCTGAGCTGTGATTGGATCTGCGACCTATCGGTTTATTGCAATCAAAATGTAATCACGTTCCAAAGACTTCTGAGGTTCGGCTGGATCGCTCAATCGTTTTGCAAATGCCTATGAATGATTCCCCAACGAATGCCTAGTCTCCTGGCTTCTGAAAAGCAGCAGCCGATTGCCGACTCAGATCGCTTAGTACTGCTCGTTTCGGTTTTCGTCCGATGCCAGTGCTCTCAGCCTCCTTGATTTCAAGCCTTGCGAGCAGCATTCTTCTGGGAATTATTCTGTCTGGCTTCATGTCACAGACCGCTCTGTGGCTGATCAAGGCCCTGATATGGTGGCTGTAGTACTCTTTCCCGTAGCCGTGAGCCTTTGGTGGGTCATTCTGGTAGATCCATAATCTTGCCCGGAACCAATCAGTATGCAGAAAAGTACAATAGAGAGCCACTAGCACGGAAAGTCCGAGCAACTTTCATGCCGTGTTTTCCTTGGACTGGTGTCGGTCGATTGCCTGCTGGCCAGTTAATGGAAGCTGATCAATGGTCGCTCATGCTGGTGTGTGCTCTGTTATCGATGCCCTTGATCCTTGTCCTATTGTATGCATTTGGGAGGTTCGTCCATCATGGATAACTGTATGGCAAAGCTACGAAAGAAATATGGCTGGTTTCAGGAACAACTATCAAAAAAAAACTGGGAGTAATTCGATAGACGGTCATTTCGATCGAAAAGGCCATTTCAATTGTTGACTTCCACTGGCCTTCCACCTCGCGGACGTATTCGATTCAAACATCGAGGACATATTTCGACCCATAAACTCTCCCTTTCGCCAAACTCCAATAGGCTAAAACAGTGAACCGAAGCTATTATCCTAAGCCAGATCAATCAAAAAATAATAGCCACTGACAATAGTAACCATAAGGCTAATATCAGCGATGGCTTTAGGAGCAGAGCACCAAGCAGGGAAGTTATGCACTCGAGTAACTACTGAAAACCATGGATCTTTTAAACAAAAGAGATCGGTAGGACATCACTCACCACTTTCTTTTCACGGTGGTCTGTATAATGCTTGAAGGTTTATGGGAGTTTGCTAGTATGATAAATGTTAGAAGGGAGCAAAAAAAATTGGATTTTGAGAAGCTGAAGGTTATTACCGTTGATACTGGACGGCGATTTTATGGGGGAGGGGGGATGTGGCGGATTAAGGATAATTACAAGACCATATTATTTCGCATCTTCTTTGTAGGCTATGTCTTTTCTGCCTGTTTCTGCGGACTATTTCCTTCATACTAGATTTAGAATGGAGTTGGTATTGATAGAAATAGCATTACGTGTTTCGAGTTTGGCATTGATACCTCTTGCTATCCAGGTTCTTATGCTGGTGAAAGCAAAAAATCCACCTCGCCCTCCCTTTCCTTGGATTTTGGAGGATATCTTTCATTTCTTGTATTTGTTTTTTCTGATATTCTTCTTTAGTATTCTTTCTCAGTATGACAAAGAAATGAGGGATATCCTTAAGACTGACAAACTCGCACAAGAAAACTCTGAGATTTTCGGAACAGTTTTATCTTTTTTCGATGATTTTATTTGGATTTCGGGTCTTATTGTTGCTATTGAAGTTGTAGTTGCAGTTCTTGCGACTCGGAGTTTGCTAACTAAAGGAGATATTTACTGGTTTATTAGGACCAGCTTTTATGCAGGGTTAGGATTCATTTTCACAGTTCCTGCTTGCCTGATGATCTGTATGGTCAGACCATTGAAGAAGCTTGCGGAAATTCCAGTCGGCCATAAAGCTTTGTGGTGGCTGATTACTGGATGCTTGACAGTGCTTATCTTCACGTATTCAAAGCAAATATTCGATGAGAGGATCTTCCCTAAGGAAAAGAGGATCGATACTACGGACGAGAAAACTGTTCCCGAGGATGGGCTGAGAGACCTGCCGCCGGATAAGTTCTCGACTACTAGAAAAACGCTAGTACAATCATATTTATAATAATCCGTAAAATCTAAGAATATTTGTAGTGAGGAACTTATATAGTAGATTACTGACTTATGCACTAGATTGTCCCACTTATAGGAAAGATAAACGATAGTCAACCATAGGTATTGAAAATACATATATATATCAATAAAATTAGTAAAGGCTTTCCCACTATTTCGCTTCATGGGTTTCATTTAGGCCACGACTCCTTAATTCCGTGTGAATCATATGCCAATGAAACCAATAAATGGCAAAGCTACTATATGGATTTGGTTGGCATGGGGCCGAGCCGCGATGCTGGAGTAATAAACTTTGCCTAAGATGTTCTTCAGTTTTTAATTCAGTATGTTGAAGAAGAATCCAGTGGCCTCAAATTTGCAATTGTAGACTATTCATTTGGTACTTTCCTGGTTACAGCATTAATTGAACAATTTCTGATCAAATAGAATCAGTCTTTTTACATTGCACCGGAAACTGAGGTGAAGACAGCTAAACGAACTTTGCCCAAGAGAACCGTTTATCATATGTCCGATTTAGATACCAGAGTGAACTCTTTGCATACAGAGCTACTGCAGTATTGGAGAGTCAGGATAACTTCAACCTATTTAAAAAGTACATACTACCTAGGTTGAAATCTAACATTGGTAACGAAGTAGTCCGGTATCAGTGAATACTAGATTTGCAAAAGAGCCCTTAGATTATTTAAATCCTACAAGAGTTCAGCAACAATCGTTGCAGGTCAAAACGGCAATATGATTGGGTTTCAAGACGCTTTCTCTCTTTATCGCACTCTGCAAGAAGCGGGGTTTGTGTGTATATCAAAAGTAGGACGTGCTTTCCACCTTGATAGACCAGCAATAATAAAGGATATTTTTACCGATTGGCTTCGTAATTTGAACGCTCGGATTACATCTTGAAGGAAAGATATTGTGCATGCGAAATATCGTCATCTTTTGATCTGGCGTCGTCAAGCATGACATGAAATACTTCAAACCTTTTACACAGCCTTTCGAAAGTCACAGAAGTATATTCTTACGTAAGCGATTTTATTGGTGATCAATTAACTTTTTGTTTAACGCCAAAAGTCTCGTACAAAATAGCTTTAGTACGGAAAATGTCAATCAGCTTAGTCACAGGGACGCTTGTATAGGCTAATTTAGTGTTTTTTATAAAAAAGAATCCCAGAATACGCTGACAGGGTCATTATAGGTAAACTGGGGACTTAGCGTATTTTGGTTCTATAAGTCTGCATGATTTAATTAGACTTTGCATACGAACAACAATCAGTATTAGCAGTGAATCATTGAAGCAAAATTAAGACACACATGCATATATCCTGCAAGGAAAGGATGCAGCGCAAGGGTTCTATAAAAGGCAGCTAACACTGACATTGACGAAAAGGTGATTCACAGATTGAAGACTGCCACATTCTAGGCCTTAACATATCGATCTCAAACGAGATTACTCAGATAGTGCCCGATATGGGAGTAATCATGGATTGTTCTCCATATCGGTCTGTGCCTACAACAAAGTTGAAAGCTTGAAGGAACGAAATTACTCGTTCCTGCTTGTGAGGATATGGACATGATTCTAGAGTGGCAAAAGCCGATCCCGTGGTCTAAGGGAGAGCGTTGTGTTCGCTACGCCAGCGGATCCCTTAAGACGCGAGGAAGAGACACGATTGCATAAGCCCCCTGTGCTGGTGATGGTCGTATGCAGACTACACTTGTAAGCCAGCTAAACACCGTAAAATTTAAACACTACTAGACGTTGGAAGAATAATGAATTTCATAAACGTCTTGGGCTTAATGATTTCAGCCGTCATACAAGTTCAGGCTGGCTACTACATTGACAAGCAACCGAGCCTTTTCACTCAATTCGATTCGTCGAAATTAGATCATGTATGGATTAGAGCCTTAATATTTTCAGTCTTTTCATATTATCACTTTCAATGGTGATTTACTTTGTCGAACAAGCAAAAATAAAGATCGTCGAATTAATAAGCACGCTTTAACAGATCTTCTTCCCGCAACACAGATACGTTTTAAATAGGCCTTTTCACCTACCATCGAAGGCAGTGCTGTTGAGCATTTCTCTTACCATTGTTGAGGTTGGTGTCTTACGTTTTAGTCTGCTAACAGCCGAAGAGTAGAACTTCACGCCCGTGTGCGTTCTAATAGCAATGCTCCTGGTCCTTGTCTTGTCTTTTACATTTGTAAGGTTCGTTTGCCTTAACTGATTGCCCGAAAAAAAACATAGCCAGCTTCTAAAGATCAATCATTGGATAACGGAGAACGAGACGGTGGTCTGTGATTTCCATGAACAAGCCATTCCAACTACTTGCTTGCACTACCCTTCCGCCTTATAGGACTTATTTAATTTAACCATTGGTTATCTATTTCTACCCAAATCTCTTCTCGTGTATAAAGTGACTTACCTATGCTACCGCTGACAAAATTAAAAATTTAGATATTATTTTGCACCCATAAACTCGCCGACAGTCTCCTCTACTTTTGAAAACATGGCTTCCATAATACGATGGGTGATCTATGGAGCCATTTATTATTTATACCCTTCTGAAGTAGTCAGATAACTTGATTATTTTGTTAACAAACTTGGAACTGGTTCGACCACCGCCTATTTCACTTTCCGCGTTCTGACCTTTTCCCTTAATAATTTGCCTTGCCTGCTTTTTCTTCTAATTTGACTGATTGATCTCGATAGCTAAAGGATTTCAACATTCCCCAAGTTTTGGAGTGATAGTTTGTCTAGCTAATTACAAGGAAAGCAATTACTGTAGAATTCCTCCAAAGCAATTTTTTTTAATAACTTATTCTTAAAAGAGGAATTATCATGAATCTCATTCAATACAGCACTTATATAGTCCTGTTTCTCTCGATAGCGCAATGCACGTGCTGCCGTTGCTAATAGCTGCTTCCCAGGGACTAGCTTAATTAAGCTAGAGTATTCATTGTTAGCGATAAGCTCCTTTAAAAGCGATGAAAAATGATTAAAATTGTCAATTATCATATCTTTATTCTTAGCATTGATTGCGTCAATCTTTGCCTCAATGTTATTAGCTCGATCAATTGTGATTCTGTTTTTACTAATAATTGCCGAATAGCGTTTAGTTAAATAATCATTAAGTATATTAATTTGGTTATCACGTATAAAATCAATTATAGTTTCCTTCACACTCGTTATATCAGCTAAACCCATCCGTTTATTAATTGTCGACAGAATATCCTCATCAAGAAGCAACGATTCCCACTCATTATAATCTAAAGTCTGAACTCGCCTTCCTCTTAAACTATCTTTTTCTTCTTCAGTTTGGAAATCTCCATCAACGATGCCGATAGCGTGTCGACGAAATAGAGAGGATTGTAAATTGATTGCTTCAGTATTTCGTTTAACATCAACACAAGAACCTGAAGATCGAACGGTATAATCAGGATATAAAGCATTTAATATTTTGCCATCTATAGATAAAGCAGTGCCCTCACAGAAAATAATGTTGTCTAAAGAACCCTCAATATCAAGAATTACACTAAGACTAATGTCTTTATAATCAGAGATATCCTTGAATTTCCAATTATCGGGCTGATCCGTTTTTTCCAAATATATAAGCTGAAAATTAGTACGCGATTCAATGAAATCCGTTTTGTGGGTTAGATATATGAATCTAGCATCTGAACGTACTGTTTCTAGCAAGTCAAACAACTTACGCATCAGAGACCCATTAAGATGATTCTCGGGTTCGTCTATGAATATATAAGCATGCTGAGGCGATAGGAGAACCGCTAAAATCATATAAATAACAGTGCGTTCGCCATCACTAGCTTGAGACAAGGGATATTTTTCGTCTGCACCTAATTTAGTAGGCAAACATAATCTTATTTCCTTTTTTTCTATATCGACATCTCGTTCCAATCCAAGTTGATTAAATATAGTTTTGAATTTAGTATAAATATTTTCTGACTCGCGATCATGTTGTCTATATTCTTTGTTCTCTTCTGACTCCATGTCATCAACCAAATAACGAATGGAGTCCTTATCAGCTAATTTCTGATTGAATGTATATGAAAATACCCTGCTAAAAGAGTAGCTATCACTTACATTCACTGTTCTATTTGCTGGAATAATAACAATATTCTCTGTTATAACATCTGTTGTGATTTTCCGCAGAAGTGAAGTTTTACCGGCTCCGTTTTTTCCAAAAATGATATAATTTTTATTGCCATATTTGAAATGCTCAAAAAGATCGTCGAGATTTGGATTCAAAGAATGCATAAGATAATCCGCAACTTGCAGCAAATCTGATTTAAAAGTGCTTTCTTTGTCAGAGATCTTTCCAAATTCTAAATACTGTTCCAATATACTTTTGAGGTTCTGTATTCTGCCGACGCTATGCTTTATATAGGGTTTGTTGAATTCTTCTTTTTGTATACCTGAGGCAAGACTTTGCAAATATTGACTTGAAAATTCTAGATTCTCTTTCAGAGTAGACAAAATCTTTTTTTCAGAATTATTAAGTTTAACTTTTACTGTAGAAAGTGAGATTATAGCATTGTTAGTTTCTTCTGTTACTAACCCTTTTTTAAGTATATTCTCAGTAAGCAGGAGAGCTCGACTACACAAAGGAATATCGGAATCAACTAAACTTTTAAGCTTTTGATAACCGCCCTCAATATTCATATTATTCCTCGCCTCAGTTCTTTTAGGGACAAGCTCTAACCAAAAAATATAATAGCATTCGTGCTTTGCTTGTATCTCATTTCAAGATATCGGACTCCAGAAACTGTTAACTAAGAGCTTGAGGGTGTCGACTCATCTTTTCTTGTCAAGAATTGGCAAAATTACGCTTCCATAATCTCATTGGTTTGTGACACGAGACTATATGCCTGTTGACATGTCAACAGAAACGTGGGAGTACATTTTTTAATATTTATTCTTGGAATAACTTTGCACTGAACCCATCTAAACGCGCATTCTGTATCTCAATTCGGTAAGTTAAAAAGATATAAATGCGTAGATTAGTCAACTAGTGCATTACGAGGAGAACTCGATAATCGAATGTAATGGGTAGCGTATGTGATTAATTAGCAGTTCGGATAGTGTATAAAGGAATTTTCCGAATTTTTTAAAATAGTCAGGATAAGTAAATCTATGTGTTACAGAATGAAATGCATTTTGCTTGTTTTTCACGACACGCAGTTAATTGAAGATATTAACCGCAGTAACGTAGAAAGAATCTTTGTTTCTTACCAAATAGGCTGAGGAGGAAACTTTATTTTATCAACTCACATAGTGAAAAATCACGATGTTTGGCGCAGTCGCAGTTTTGCAAAGTCGACCTCTATATAAAATCCTATATTTGTACAAGAAGACTAATCAATCCTTTGGTCGGGCCGGCGGGATTTGAACCCGCGACCCCTTGTAAGATAAGCCGCTGTTCTGGTACATGCGAGCTGCCTTTAACTGCTGCTAACTATCCAAGGAATACTGCCAATTCTAGCAGATTCCAAGTATGAACTGATGCAAGCTGATACGGGTACTTATGGGTAGCGATGTGCCCGAAATGTGCCCGATTGGATTAGCCAGAAGGAAGTGTCTGATGACATTGGCACAGAAATCGTCTGACTGCATAAAATGAGATTGCTTGGAACTGATTCAGGGATGAGATGTAAGTGTGTGCCGGATAACCTTGCTGGATCGGTCAGGTTTTCCGCTTATAAAATCCCTGATGGCCTCGGACATTTTTTCAGGCACATAGTCGTGGAGATAATGAGGGGCATCGAAATACCGTATCTGTGAGTTACCTTGCTGCGCTTTGAAGGATTCTTGGATGGATCGCCACTCATCCTTGCTGAAGCCAGTTCCTTTCCCGTTGGAAACCAGTTGCAGCATCTTGATCTGTGGCAATCCAGCTTCCGCAACCTTGCGGGCGTTGGCGTTGACCGTGTTGATCTCTCGCTGGATGTCTGGATCCATGAAGTTCTTGAAGAAGAGGGTCCGGTAGACCGCCTTATCTTCAGCAGACAAATTTCCTGCTTTGATGGCGGGTGACTGGTCCGCGGTCAGTCTGGGCAGGAGACGAGGAAGTCCTGTCCGGCAAAGGGCGCCCAACAGTGCTGTGGCTGCGGCGGGAGGCACCAGGTTGCGCGTCTCATAAGCCTGTGGCGTGGCCATATCCAATCCGATGATGGCCTCCACCTCGGCAGGGTACTTCTTGGTCCAGTAAAGTGCTTCAAGCCCAGACATTGAGTGGGGGAGGAGCACATAGGGCCCAGTCACTCCGGCCCCGTGCAGCGCCGCCCTGGTCTCATCCAACATCGTGTCGATATCTCTGGGGTCCCGAGACCAGTCACTAAACCCGTACCCGGACTTCTCCACCACAATCAGACAGTATGAGTTTTGCAGTCTAGTAATGAGAGCCTTGAAATCATACAGAGGGGAAGGGGTTCCACACCCTGAAAGCAGCACCAGTTTCGGGACGCTACCATGTGTGTCCCCGAACACCGCGACACTCAGTAGTTTATGTCCCACTCTCACCAGCTGACGGTATTGTGCTTCGCCCTTATCTTCCAGGGGATTCCTCGTAATTACTTGGAGCATATAGACGAGTCTACAGTAGCTGACAGCTTGTGGCAGAGCAGCAGTAAAAGCATATTGAGGAAGTGCTTTCTCGGCAAAAAAAGGATTCCGGTTCTGCGATCAGTTATTGACTTAAGTCTTGCAGCACACATCCCAGGAAGCGGTCGGGTTCCTCCCATTGGGGGAAGTGGCCGGAGCGATCGAACCAGTGCCAGCTTTTGGGGCTGTCGATTGTCTCGTACCAGTCGCGGGCGACGGCGGAGGAGACGTGGTGGTCCTGTCTGCCCTCACAGAAGGTGACCGGCACCTCGAAGTGGTGGGTGTCGGTGAAGTCCGTGTCCATCAGCTCCTGGTGAAGTGGTCGCACATCGCAGGGTTGGTGGGTTGCTTGGCAGGGGAGAGCTTTGACAAGCCGGACATGAGAACGAGCAGAGGAGCTGGATGACTGGTTGAGGTTCTGATGGAATCCTCTTTGAGATTACTATCGGTGAATCTTGCATTATTGAGACATGGCCAGCGATAACACTATGGAACCGTGCGCTGCCCAAATGGTGGTGGCCTGCGATCTAGTGGTTCGGGTATGTCCTACTTTCTGTGAAAAGCCATCTGACTTAGGTGGGCAGCAAAGCTTGTATCGGGGCCGCCGCCCCGAAACCCCGCCGAGCTGGATCAGCTCGACCATACTGCTGCCGCACTGGTTCCGGTCGCCACGCGACCGGAACCAGCTTGCCCCTCAATACGAGCCTGGAATAAGGCTATACGCCAAAACTGCCTGCCTATTCTAGTCGCAGTATTATTGGGTGAAAAGGGTGCAGGCTTCACTGCCAGATGGGCAGTGACTGCCAGTTGTCCGGGAAGCCCATGTGTTTCAGGGGGATGCCGGGGTAACGGTTC
Source organism: Bifidobacterium apousia (assembly GCF_007559275.1). Lineage (GTDB taxonomy): Bacteria > Actinomycetota > Actinomycetes > Actinomycetales > Bifidobacteriaceae > Bombiscardovia > Bombiscardovia apousia. Next base: position 53,057 of record NZ_VMHK01000006.1, on the reverse strand, counting down.
ATCAGTCCCACGAAGTTGTTGCGCCAGTAGGTGATGCCTAGCTGGTTCAGCAGGTAGTGCTCCATGGTCAGGAATCCAGCCGGGCCTTTTGACTCCGGCCGGCGGAAGGGCTCCCATTGGTTGCCCCACCAAGTAGCGTCGTTGGGGTACAGCTTGGGCTTGATGGGTGTCATCTTGGGGTCGATGCAGTTCCAGAAGCGGTCGTGATGGGCGGTCTTGTTGCGGGCGATTCGAATGTTTTCCAGCCAGTCGCGCAGCAGTTTCTCGTTGCTGACGCCGGGCTTGTTGGACATGATGCCAAGCTGCAGTGCCAACTGCCGTTTGATTGAAGGATCGGCGCCCTTGTAGAAGATCTTCTTGAAATCACCGTAGGAAAGGCAGTCCACCAGCATCCAGATGGGCGGCAGCGGATCGGAATACGTGGCTCTGAAATGTCGTAGCTGAGGCAGCGACGACCGCTGGTAGTCGCTGGTGATATTGGCGATCGCGTTCCTGTGTTCCTCGGGGCTGAGCCCGGGCAGGCCATCCGGCGCGGTATAGCCGAACGGCCCAGTTGCCTTGGCCAGCTCTGATGCCATGTAGCTTTTGAGATGGACCTCGATGCCGACGATGCCGTCGAAGACGATGGTGCGCAATTCCTGGTCGAACACGTAGCGTTCCCAGATGGAATCCCAGGACGTGCGGGACAGGAAGGGCAGTTTGCGTTTTCTGGCACCTGCCACAGGGGTGAGGAACGGATACCAGTAACCCTTGAGGCGGTAGTAGCCGACCAGGTCTATTCGCCCGGCAAGGTCCTGGACGCTGATACCCGTCAGCCCGTTGTCCACAAGGAGCTGGGCCAGGTCCATGGAACTGCGGTACGGGTGGCTGGGGTATGGGGGCAGCTTGGCTACGGTTGTGGATGCCATGTGCCCTCCGGGTAAAAAAATACCGCCATAGTATGCATTCCACCCCGAAAGGCAGTAGAGGCAGTGGCGGCTTCTAACAGCACTAACTTTACATCGTGCTGGCGCCGAACGCAAAACTTCAAGACTTGATTGCCGCTCAGAGCTGAGGCTGGGCGTACACGGCACTCAACGAGATGACATCTCGGGCCAGACCCAGGGCGGTGGATTTGATTATGACCCTCTACCAGACTCCCGCAGTTGCCCTGGGTACGCTCCTTTGTGGTTCTGCACAGAACAGGAGGATACCGGCGACCTCAACCCTGACCGTCCGCCAGGCCGAAGCCAGCCACAAACGTCAACTGATCCAGGTTGACTCCACGACCTACGTGATTGGAGGGAGGAGGATGGCGTAGAGGACTTGCGCCTGTATCAGCGCAGGAATGCATCCGCAGAGACCATCAGCATCAAGGGAAGGCGCGGCCGCGTTGCCGGGGACTCTGAGAAAGAAGCTGATGATGGCTTACGCTCAGCTCAACGCCGACCCCGAGGATCTTCTGGCCGATCACGAACTCACAGTTGGCGAATGAAGGGAAACGTGAAGAAAGAGCGAAGCGCCGAATATATGCAAATAGGTATCGAAGGGCCTGGAACTACAAATAATTCCAAGGCCTAAGACCTTGGAATCGTTGCTATTTGGTCGGGCCGGCGGGATTTGAACCCGCGACCCCTTGACCCCCAGTCAAGTGCGCTACCAAACTGCGCTACGGCCCGACGGTGCATCAGCACCGAGTAGAGATAGTAGCACAGCGTCACCGGGCCGACAATGGCCCGGCGAGTCCCGGCAGACAAGTGCAGACAGACCGGGTCACATGATCGACTTGCTATCATGATTCTGGACGGTCGGCGCAACCCGCGTCGGCCGCGAGTCGTCCCAGCCCGGAAGGGGTTCCATGAGCACAGACGTTTTCGACCTTTCGGCCGCAAAGATGCGCGACAAGGGCATGAGCGAAGTCTCCATCAACCAGTTCAGGCACCTTTACGAGACGTGGAGGCGGGGAGAAGCCAAGGCCTGTGTGCGAGAGAAGGATGTCACGCCGCTCAAGGACGTGCCCCGCACCAAGGACATCCACGATTCCATGGATATGGACATGGCCCTAGACGCGTTCTCCCGCACCGCCTTCATCAAGCTCAATGGTGGGCTGGGCACCTCCATGGGCCTGGAAAAGGCCAAGTCCCTGCTGCCCATCCGGCGCCACAAGGCCCGTCGGATGCGCTTTCTGGACATCATCATGGGCCAGGTGCTGACGGCCCGCAAACGCCTGGGGGTACCTCTGCCGCTGATCTTCATGAACTCCTTCCGCACCTCACGAGACACCATGCGCGTGGTCAAGCAGGACCGCCGCTTCGTCCAGAACGAGGTGCCCATGGAGATCATTCAGCACATCGAACCCAAAATCGACGCCGAAACCGGCCGTCCTGTCGACTTCCCGGCCAAACCCGACCTGGAATGGTGCCCTCCCGGCCACGGCGACATCTTCTCGACCATCTGGGAGACCGGCCTTTTGGACACACTCAAGGAGCAGGGGATCGACTACCTGTTCATCTCCAACTCCGACAACCTGGGCGCCAGGCCTTCAAGGACCCTGGCCGGTTATTTCGCACAGTCCGGAGCGCCCTTCATGATCGAGGTGGCCGAGCGGACCGAGGCAGATCGCAAAGGCGGCCACATCGTCATCGACAAGGCCAGCGGACGCCTCATCCTACGGGAGATGTCCCAGGTGGATCCGCACGACCGCAGCTCGGCCATGTCCATCCGCAAGCATCCCTACTTCAACACCAACAGCATCTGGGTCAGGGTCGATGCCCTGCGCGACAAGCTGGCCGAATACGACGGGGTGCTGCCCCTGCCCATCATTGAAAACCGCAAGACCGTGGACCCCACCGACCCTTCCACTCGACCCGTGGTGCAACTGGAGACCGCCATGGGTTCCGCCGCCACGCTCTTCGAGGGAGCCATCTGCGTGCAGGTGGACCGCATGCGCTTCCTGCCCGTCAAGACCACCGACGACCTGTTCATCATGCGCTCCGACCGTTTCCATCTGACCGACTCCTACGAGATGGAGGATGGCAACTACGATTTCCCCAACGTCCAGCTGGATGAACGCTACTACAAGTACATCGCCGACTTCGACGAACGCTTCCCCTACGGGGTTCCCAGCCTGGCAGCCGCCAACTCGGTCACCATCGAGGGGGACTGGACCTTCGGCAGGGATGTGACCCTGTATGCGGATGCCCATCTGAGCGACCAGGGGCGTTCCTCATATGTGCCCAATGGCCAGTATGTGGGACCCCAGGGTATCGAACCTGACGAGTGGGTATAAAGCCAGGCGCAAGAGGGTTCAGCCTGTCAAGAAAAGGGACCGTATTTGAGTGTTTGGCTCCCACGTTCCTGAAAATGAATCTATGATAGATAGATGTGCGTTAGGCGCACTAACAGTCAAAATTTTAACGATACGCGAGGACTGATGGCAGAAGGTACGAACGGAAGACGGCGTTTCTCGGATAAGTGGGGCAAACACGAACTCGATGTCCTGGCCGTCTTATCGTCCGCTTTCCCTCAATGGTTGACTTCTCGGCAGATAGCGCAGCGGGTCAAAGCCTATGCCGACTCCTATGGCGAGCTGGCCGACCAGGCCGCCAAGGCCGCCTTTGCCAAGCAGTTCCAGCGTGACCGGGCCAAGCTGGCGGCCATGGGGATCGCCATCGAATCCCGTCAGCCCGAGTACTCCTCCAAGTCCGAAGGGCAGGATTTCGCCTCCTACCGCCTGCAACTGGGGGACGAGCCCCGCATCCGTATGCACTTCAACCAGGAGGACATGCCGGTGCTGGCCGCAGCCAACTACCTGGCCCGATCCATCGCCATGTCCCAGGAGGCATGCGAAGAGCCGGTCCGTCCGGCCTCGCGCACCACTCCTCGGGTGCCGCAGGTGCCCATCCCTGGTCTGGGCCTGGATTCCATAGCTCCTGGACTGGGAACCCAGCGCATTCCCGACAATCTGGTCAAGGTCATCGACTCCCGCCGCTTCGCCGCCACCGTGGACGTGGACGGAGAGAATCTGAACGTGGCCTATGCCGATTCGGACGATCTGGCCATGTTCGTCCTGGAACACCCCGATGCCTCCATCGTCAGCCCGCAGGAGGCCGCAGACGCCTTCCGACGGCGCCTGGATGCTGCCGCCCGCTTCAAGCTGGCCGACGAGTCGATAAGCCCCGGCGCGGCAACGGTCATTTCCCCGGAGATCGCCCGCACCAGCGTCGAGCACTTCGCCACCGACCTCAGTGACGACGATACCGACCTCAGGCATGCCCGCCGAGCCAGCGCATCCTCCTTCCAGACCGGATCCGAGGTGGACCGCCGCCTGCGGCTCATGCTCTTCCTGTCCGCGCACCTGGGCGAGGAATTCTCCCTGGCCGAGCTGGCCGAGCGCTTCATCGGCCATCCCAACAGCAAGGAAGAGCTGCGCAAGTACGTCAACACCATCCACAAGGACATCAACACCCTGACCACGGTCTCGGACGACGGGGAGATGGCCGGCAGCCAGTTCTTCGACATCGACTGGTCCCTGCTGGACGACAGCGGCATTGTCTCGGCCACTAATTCGCTGGGGCTGGAACGACTGGCCGGCATTTCCCCCCAGTACCTGAGCATGCTGACCGCTTCGCTCAACTACCTGGCCCATTCGCCCCTGCTGCCCGAGCAGTCCCGCACCCAGGCCGAGTCGCTCTACCAGCGCCTGCGCACGCATGTGGGGCCGGGCGTGACCCCCTGGCTCTCCCTTACCGGGTACGAGACCGAGCCCAAGAGCTTCTCGGTGGTCCGCCGGGCCATCAAGACCGAATCCTTGCTGGACATGGAGTACACGGATGCTGCCGGCCGAACCCGCCGCAAAGTGGTGGCACCTGCCAAGATCTTCGTGGACGAGGGCGTCTATTATGTCGCCGCCTGGACCGATATCGGCGACGCAGCAGAAGGCACTGAGGCTGCGGACGCTCCCTCGGATTCCAGCCGCCACCTCAAGCAGGGCACCGGACGCAACAGGCAGTGGCAGGTTCTGCGAATCGCCAGAATCGAGCATGCGACCATCGTCAAGCCCAGCCATAAGGTGGAGTTCCCGGATGTGCCGGTCAGCGAGCTGCGCAAATGGTCCTTCGACAACGGCACGGCTGCCGTCTTCATCACCGACCGTCCTGACCTGCCCTACATCAAGTCCCTGCCGGGCGCCTCGGTGGAGCCCTGCGGATCAGGACAGAAGGTCCATCTGACCGTCTCCTCGGACTCCTGGTTCGTGGCCTTCTGCATCGCCCACGCCAAGCACATCACCGCAGTGGCGCCCAAGACCCTACGCACTATGATTCTGGCCCGCGCCCAGCGCGAGATCACCATCAGCGACGCTCACGACAAGGAGCAGGACCGGCACTAGTCCCGGTCGGAGAGGAGTTCCATGCCTGGATGGATCTGGATCCTTCTGGTGATCTTCATGTTGGCCATGCTGATCGGCGGAGCCGTCTACGCCATCCGTCACGCCATGGCAGCCAGCCGCTCCATAGGACGGGTCTCAGAAGATCTGAACCGGCACATGCCCCAGCCACCGGCGCCGGGGCAGTCCCAGGCAACGGATAGAACGAAGGGTCCGGCCTTCGCCCTGCCCCTGTCGCAGTCAACCGAGCGATACAGCCAGGCCCATGCCCTGGTGCTGGAGCGCAAGGAGCAACGCAGGAGGAACCACGGTCGCATCTGGCGGCGGTGGAAGCAGTTCAATCAGTAATTCTTGGAGGAACATGTCAGGTCATCGTCACCACGGACAGGATTCATCAACATCCGAACCGGGGCCGGCGGAACGCTACGCCCGTTTCAGTCGTCACCGCAAACGCATGACCGGAGCTCCAGCACGCTTTCAGTCCAAGCTGCCCTTCCCCTTGGACGACTTCCAGCTGGAGGCCATCACCGCCCTGGAGGATGGCGACAACGTCCTGGTGGCTGCCCCTACCGGCGCCGGGAAGACCATCGTGGCTGATTTCGCAGTATTCCTGGCCCAGGAGCAGAATGTCAAGACCTTCTACACCACCCCCATCAAGGCGCTGAGCAACCAGAAATACCACGACCTGGTCGACCGCTATGGCGAGGACCGGGTGGGGCTGCTGACCGGCGACACCTCCATCAACTCGGAGGCGGACATCGTGGTCATGACCACCGAGGTCCTGCGCAACATGCTCTATGAGCAGTCCTCCACCCTGACGGCACTGAAGTACGTGATCCTGGACGAGGTTCACTATCTGGCCGACCGCTTCCGGGGGCCCGTCTGGGAGGAGGTCATCATCCATCTGCCGGCCTCCACCCGCATTGTGGGGCTGTCGGCCACCGTGTCCAACGTGGAGGAATTCTCCGACTGGATCTCCTCAGTGCGCGGACGCACCCATCTGGTGGTCTCCGAGCGCAGGCCGGTACCACTGGAGCAGCATGTCCTGGTCCAGGCCGACAGGCACACCGAGCCAGAGATCCTGGACCTGTATCGGCACGACGGCTCAGGACGGCAGACCCCAAAGATCAACCCGCGTCTGGTCTCCCGGCTGGCCCAGCTGGACAAGGCCGGACAGGAGCGCATCCAGGCCCGCGACAAGGGGCATCACCATCGCCATGGCCGTGGCGGCAGGCCGGAGCGACGGATGGGGGAGCGGTATCGTCCAAGCCGGGCCGGCGTGGTCGATGAGCTTGACTTCATGGACATGCTGCCCGGCATCTACTTCATCTTCTCCCGCACCGGCTGCGATCAGGCCGTCCAGCAGTGCATCCGGGCGGGGCTGCAGCTGACCACCGATGAGGAGGCCCGCCGCATACGGCACATCGTGGACTCCATGGCAGCCGGCCAGCTCAGCAAGGAGGATCTCAAGGCGCTGGGGTTCGCCCAGTTCCGCTTCGCTCTGGAGCAGGGATTCGCCGCCCATCACGCAGGCGTGGTCACCCTCTTCCGGCAGATAGTCGAACATCTGTTTGAATTAGGCCTGCTCAAGGTGGTCTTCGCCACCGAAACCCTGGCTCTAGGCATCAACATGCCCGCCCGCTGCGTGGTGGTCGAGAAGCTGGAGAAGTTCGACGGCACCGGCCATGTAGCCCTGACACCTGGCGAGTTCACCCAGCTGACCGGTCGGGCCGGTCGGCGTGGCATCGACGACATCGGCCATGTGGTGGTCGTCGATCACCGGGATTTCAGCCCCAAGACCATGGCTGCTTTGTCCAGCAGGAGGGTCTACCCGCTGCACTCCAGCTTCCGGCCCACCTTCAACATGGCCGTCAACCTGCTCAACTCCTCCAGCTATAGCCGGGCCCGGGACACCCTGGACCACTCCTTCGCCCAGTGGGAGGCCAACCGATCAGCTTCACAGCTGGAGGAACGCATCGAGACCCTGACCAGCGGTCTGGAGGACTACCGGAAGGCAGCCCAATGCAGCCGTGGCGATCTGATCGAGTTCATGCGCATCCGTACGGCTCTCTCTTCGGCCCAGAAGAACGACCGCCGCCGTCTGAAGCGTCAACGTTTCACCAGCGAGAAGGCCCGCGACCGGGCATTCCGAGACCTTGACCGGCACATCGACCAGCTGCGCGAGCAGGAGCGCAACCATCCCTGCCGCCAATGCCCGGATCTGCCCAAGCACCTGCGCTGGGGGAATCGATGGATCCGCATGGACAAGGAGCTGCAGCGCACCCGGGAACAGTACGAGTCCAAAACAGGCTCAGTCTCACGCCAGTTCGACAGGATCTGCCGGATTCTGGCCGAACTGCACTACACCCGGCCCGTGGATGCTGACGACTGCCGACTGACCCGGAAGGGGCAGCTGCTCCGGCGAGTTTACAGCGAACAGGATCTGAGCCTTGCCGAGATCCTGGATCGGGGCATCCTCAACGATCTGGAGCCCGCTGAACTTGCAGCGGCCGTCTCCGGGCTGGTCTACGAATCCCGTCGTGGGGTAGGGGAGCAGCCGGGGGAGAGGGCCGGGTATCGAGCTCCCAGGCTGGTTGAGGCCATGGAGGATATGAAGCGTCAGTGGTCCCAGGTGCAGGAACGCTGCGATCAGGCTGGATTGGAGCTGCCGCCAGAACTCGACTTTGGCTTGGGGCCGACCATCTACGACTGGGCCTGCGGCGACTCGCTGACCACCATCCTGCGGGACAGCGATCTGACGGCAGGGGACTTCGTGCGCAACGCCAAGCGTCTGTCCGATGTGCTCACCCAGATCGTCCAAGTGGAGCCCTACCTGGGCAGGGGAGGGCATCACCTGGCCAGGACTGCCAGCATCGCCGCAGACCAGGTTAACCGCGGCATTGTGGCTTATACAGGCGTGGAGTGAACACGGGCCCAATCCGGGAATAAGTATCAGGTCAACACTGTTCTGTAGCTTGGAGGCAGTGACGGACACGAGTATGGAGGAATCATGGCAGAGCGCAGTCTTCGCGGCATGAGTATTGGGGCGAAGTCCCTGGAATCCGATCAGAATGTGGATTTTGCTGCACGTAGCGAGGTCGCTTATGTCTGCCCCAAGGGCCACCGGACTATCCTGCCTTTGGCTGAAGGCGCTGAGGTGCCGCAGGAGTGGGAGTGCCGCTGCGGGCAGATTGCACACCTTGAGGGGCATGACGAACAAGAGTCCGGCAAGACCGGCAAGCCGACCAGGACCCACTGGGACATGCTGCTGGAGCGCCGGTCGGAGGATGAGCTCAAGGCAGTGCTTGACAAGCGTCTGAAAATGCACCGTGAAGGATGGTTCCCCGACTATGAGTAAATCACCGCGCCGTCTGGTTCTGCTGGACCTGGACGGCACCCTGACCGCCTCACATCCAGGCATCATCGCCTCTGTTATACAGACTTTCAAAGAGCTTGGTCATCCTGTGCCCGATGAAAGCGAGCTTCGCCGATTCATAGGTCCTGCCGTTGAAGTATCCCTGCGCCGCAACGGCATCAGAGAAGAAGACATCGATAAGGGCGTCCAGATTTACCGGCGCTATTACAGCGAGATAGCGGCATTTGATGATCCGGACCATCCTGGACAACACATCCCTGGACGTCTGCTCGCTACGGTCTTTGACGGCATCCCCGAACAGCTGAATCGTATGCACGAGCAAGGACTGACCTTGGCCGTGGCCACCTGCAAGCCCGAGTACCAGGCCCAGCCGGTATGTGACCACTTCGGACTGACGCCACTGGTAGATGGCGTCTATGGTGCCAGCAAGGACTCCACGCGAATCACCAAGGCCCAGGTCATCACCCACGCTCTGCAACAGCTTGGCTTTGACACCAAACTCGGCGACCGTGCCCTTATGGTCGGCGACCGCTGGACTGATGCCGATGGTGCGCTGGAAACCGGCCTGGACTGTCTGGGATGCGGCTGGGGCTATGCTGAGCCCGGAGAACTGGAATCTCACGGATGCTACCGCGTCATTGACCAAGTCGACCAATTGTGCCAGGCTGCCGAGGATTACTTCGACAACGATCCAACTCAGCACTGAGCCGGCCAGAACTGTATCGTCTCTTTTAGGGTCACCCGAGGTCACCTGGGTGACCCTTATAATTTATGAGCGATGCTATTGCAACCTCACCAAATTGGCCACAACCGAGTAACCATGAAAACACTCGAAAACGCAAAATCGAATCGTGACCTAGTAAGCCGATAATGTACGTTATGTCAAATTACTTATTGTTTTTCTCCCCTGTTTCGTCTTCCTCCTCGACAATCATGCAGCCCGCTGGCGCTGCTCATGCTGCTGTTCCAGGCGCTGGCGCAGACGCATAGCCGTCAGCTCGTCGATAGGTCGCTCAGGCAGACCCGGTGTCAGCTGTCCAGTCGTCAAATCCACATGATCGCAGGTCTGCAGCTCCAGATCCATACGATGCCAGATGGCACCCACAGAGATAGCAAAAACGGCACGCCCGGACTGCATCAGCGCAAAGACCTGATCAGGTCCTGAGCATTCGGTGACTTGATCACCATCGCAGACCACCGTTACATGCTCGAGTTGACCGACTGTTCGACGCTCGAGATAGTTCACCGTGTTCGTGGCATTGACCAAATTGACACCGGCATCCAAGAGACGTTTGAGGACAGCCAGGATGACCACATCTTTGAAGGAGTAGAGCCTGCGGGAGCCTGACCCGTGTGAGGCCTTGATTGACGGCTCTACAATCCTTTTGCGAGCCCAGTAATCCAGTTGCCGATAGGTAATGCCGGCCACCTTGGCCGCGACCGTTCCCCGGTAGCCCCGGGTCGTGCCCTCAGCCTGTTCAGGCGAAAAGAGTTCACCCTGTACCAGTGTCGGCATCTCACCGGCCATGTCATGCCCCCTGTCAGTTCTTGGCGATGACTGCCCGATTATCGAAGTAGACCAACCTGAACTTGCCGATCATGATCTCGTCGCCATTGTGCAGGTCGGCCTGGTCCACGCGTTCGCGGTTGACATAAGTACCGTTGAGGCTGCCAGTATCCTCGACCCGAAAACCATGGTCAGTCCGCACGAATATGGCGTGCGCCCTGGAGACTGTGGAATCGTCCAACAGAATGTCCGCCTTCGGATCACGACCCACGCTGACCTGATCCTCGTCCAACAGATAACGCGATCCTGATACCGCTCCCCTGGTAGAGATCAGCAGGGCTGTACCCTCAGGCAATCGTGCCATGGTCTCCAAGTCGTCCTTCGTCAGTGGACGGTCACCGTTGGAGGTGACTGGAATGTTCAGGGCCGGCATGCCGATGATGGTCGTCTCGCCCGCAGTGGGAATAGGATCTGTCATAATTGCCTATTCTACAGGCTTTGCATACTGGTAGTCCTGCACGCGTCGAACCTGGTCGATTCTGACACTATTTGACTGCTCCACGGATACGGTCGCATGGAACTGCACCTTGATCCGCGAACCCACTCCCCCGGCGATCTGGACGGCATTCTGCAGGCTGTCCGGATCCCCAATGGCCTTGACAATGTAGGGACTGCGCAGCTTGGCGTGGTCACACTGCAGGCCGGTGCGGGTGTCCAACAGATAGGTGCTGGTAACCACCCGGACATCGTTGAAGGATATGACCTCGGCGCCGGCGTTGCGCAGCTCTTCGATCAGATTGAACATGGTAGAAGCATCCACCCGATCACTGTCTTCGGTGACTGTCACCACCACTCCCCTGCCTTGTGCAGGCAGCCGCCCGGCCAGGATGCCGCTGCTCTGCTCATTCTGCTGGGCTATGCGGGCGGCTTCTTTTTGCTTGTCGGCGGCGGACTTGATGGAGGTCAGTTGCTGGTTGAGCTGACTCTTGCGCTCCTCCAGCTTGTCGACCTGGTTGCTGGTCTCATCCAGCACCCGTACCAGCTCCTCCTCGGACAGACTCTGGTAGGAGGACTGGTTATTATGCACCTGGACCGCATACCCAAAGCCCAGCAGGGCGCACATCAGGGCCACCAGGACGCTGGTAACCAGCCTGACCCTGGTGGCGTTTGAATTGAGGGTGCGCAGAGGCCGACGGCGAACCACCGGAAAAGCACCGGTCTGCGTGTCATCGGCCGGAGCCCTGACCCGTCCAGGCCTCCTAGGCGGAATGCTCTTGGGCATTCCCTCATCGCGCTTCTTCCTCAGGGTGTGTCTCATATGCTCACCCCTTGAAAATGAACCGCCGAATAGCGGAGACGTTGGAGAAGATGCGGATGCCCAGCACCACAATGACGGCCGTAGACAGCTGAGAACCCACGCCCAACTGGTTGCCCAGGAAGACCAGAAGTGTAGCCGTGATCACATTGGAGATGAAGGAGACCACAAAGACCCGGTCCGAGAAGCTGCGTTCGAAGTAGGAGCGGACTGCGCCCATCAGGGCATCCAGGGCGGCCACCACCATGATGGGCAAATAAGGCTGCAGGACAATGGGAATGTCGGGCTTGAGGAAAATGCCCGCCACCACGCCTAGGATCAGGCCGAGAATTGCCGACATGTCAATGACTCCTTCCGGCATAGGACAGATTGGGCAAACTCACTGCATTCAGATTCAGGCGCCGCTGCTTGGCCACATTGACAGTGATGTTCGCCCTTTTGAGGTCACGCAGGCGGCCCTGCAGATCACTGCGAACCATCAGATCGGACAAGGCGCCTTGGTCGCCGATGGCTTCGATCTTGTAGGGTGACTCGATCGAGGTGGTCCCCACCAAAATGGTCTGACCGGCTGTACGCACTGATGTCTGTGTTCCTATTCTATTGCCGTTGATGGCGATGGCTTCGGCCCCCGCAGACCAAAGCTTGGTCAGGAACCACTGCAGGTCCTGGTCGGTGAGCAGTTTGATCTGATCGGCATTGTCCCGGGAATCCTTGGAGGCAATAGGGTTGGCCAGGGTGATGACGACGCCCTGCCCCTGCACCTTGCTGGTGCCGTTGGTCAGATCGTCAGCGGTCTGCGTGCTGTTCGGCCCCTGGCCGCCCTCCTGAGCCGAGAGCGTATCGATATTGCCGTTAAGGTCCGATATCTGACTGTTGAGGTCATTGGCACGCTTGCTGACCCCCTCCACCTGGGAGATGAGCTTCTCGCGTACCTTCTGACGGGGGTCCCGGTGCAACACCTGCACTATACCCGTGCCCGCCAGGCCGACCAGCACGCAAATGACGAAGACCAGTATCCGATTGACCCAGACGCTCAGCGGCGATCTACGCTCGGCGGGCAGCAGACGGGCATCCTCGAACATGGGGTCCATGGGACGGTTGGTCAGGTCGTCAATCAGCCTCAGAGACTCATCAGCCATGCGCCGACGCATGGATTCCTGGGCGGGCTCCGAGCTTTCCTGGTCCACGTAGTGACGTTCCAGACCTGCGCTGGAATGCGAAAAAGCCGCCCGGCGGTGAATCAAGGCACGGTCAGGCGGCACAGGGAAGGATTCCGGGGTCATCTGCGGTTCAGTCATGATGGCCGTCCTGACGAAGCAGTCCGATGCCCTGACGTGCGTAGATCAGCCCTGCCAGCCAGTAAAGGCCAACCCCCCAGATGACGGCTGCAAGAGCCACCAGGTGGAAGAAACGGAAGAAGGTTGAAGTGCCCACATCCGCAAAAATCAGAGCCGGTATGGCCAGCATGAGCACGGCCGTTCCAGTCTTGCCGGCGAAATGCACCGGCAATGGGCCATAATCATGCTGGGCCAGCGCCAAAACCAACAGACCCATGAGCACATCCCGGGCACCGACCAGGGCCAGAAGCCACCATGGGAGTATGGAGGCGATGCTCAGGGCAAGAACGGAACAGAGAATCAGCAGCCGATCGGCGACCGGGTCCAGGATCTGTCCCAGCTTGCTGACCTGGTTGAACCTGCGGGCAATGATCCCGTCCACACCGTCTGAAAGGGCCGAAATCAGCATGACCACCAAGGAAATGATCAGATGCCGGTTGGCCACCAGATAGGCAATAAGAGGTATGGATAGGATACGAAGCAGACTGATGACATTGGGTACGGTGAGAATCACCGACCGTGGCTCAGGGCTGTACCTGCTGCGTGAAATTCGATCAATCAGTGCCATCCGACTACATTCTAGAAGCTTGAAGGGCAGTTACAAGGATGGCACGCGCACCGATCTCATAGAGACGGTCCATGAGGTTGTTCACCTGGTCCCTGGGGACCATGGCCCTGACTGCCGCCCACTGTTTGTCGTGCAGGGAGGAGACTGTCGGCGACTCATAGCCGGGGGTGATGCCCACCGCCATGGCTACGCGCTCCACCGGGATGTCATAATCCATCAGCACATAGCGGCGGGCTGTCAGCACACCCTCCAGCCTGCGGGACATGACCGCCAACCGCTCATCATCTGGATCCAGACGGGGTGATCTGATGAGAATCCCCTCCGATTTCAGAATGGGATCGCCGAAGACCCGAAGCCCGGCGTTGCGCAAGGTGGTGCCGGTGGAGACCACATCGGCGATCAGGTCGGCTACTCCAAGCTGAACCGACGACTCCACCGCCCCGTCCAAGTGGATCAGTTCGGCCTTGAGCCCCTTGCCGGTCAGGTAGTCCTCAAGAAGCCTGTCGAAGGTGGTGCCGATCCGCTTGCCGTCCACGTCCTGCAAAGTTTTGATAGCACTGGCCTCCGGAGCTGCGAACCTGAAGGTGGACGCGCCGAATCCCAGCTCAATGACCTCGACGGCCCTGGTTCCGGAGTTGAGCAGCAGGTCACGCCCGGTGATGCCCAGATCGATGGTTCCCAGGCCGACATAGACCGCTATGTCGTTGGGCCTTAAGTAAAAGAGCTGGATGTCGTTGTCGACGTCATCGACCACCAGTTGCCGGTCATTGGAACGCAGACGATAGCCGGACTCTGACAGCAGCCTCCATGCGGGCTGGGACAACATGCCCTTGTTGGGCACCGCGACCTTCAACACGGCAACCTCCTAATTGCGGAAGCGAATCTACAGCGGGATGGGATGGGGGTCACAGATACCTGTAGACATCCTCCAGGGTGATGCCCCGATCGATCATCATGACCTGGATGTGGTACAGCAGCTGGCTCATCTCCTCGGCCGTCCGTTCCTTGCCCTCGTACTCAGCGGCGATCCAGGTCTCTCCGGCCTCTTCATTGATCTTCTTGCCGATGAAATGCGTGCCCTTATCCAGCTCGCCCACGGTCAAGGACCCTTCTGGGCGCTCCTTGGCCTTGGCCGTGAGCTCCTCAAACAACCCATCGAAGGTCTTCATCTGGCTATCTCCATTCTTCCTGCAAAACCTGTCAGTCCTTGTAGCTTACCTGCGCGGCTTGCCTGATCTGGTCAATGGCCTTGGCCGGGTCGTCAGCGTCGTAGACCGCGGAGCCTGCGACCAAAACGTCGGCTCCAGCTTCTGCCACGATGGGAGCCGTGGTGGGGCTTACCCCGCCATCCACCTGGATGTGGGTCTTCAGGCCACGTGCGGTGATCTGGTCACGAAGGCGGCGGGTCTTTGGCATCTGATTGTCCAGGAACTTCTGCCCGCCGAATCCTGGCTCCACAGTCATGACCAGAATCATGTCAAACTCATCGAGAATGTCGAAAATCGGCTCCACAGATTCGGCAGGGCGCACGGCCAAGCAGGCCTTGACCCCCATGTCGTGCAGCTGGCGGGCCAGACGGACCGGGGCATGGACGGCTCCGGTGTGGAAGGTGACGGAGGCGACACCCAGTTTGGCGAATTCCGGGGCCCAGCGGTCGGGGTCCTCGATCATCAGATGCACATCCACCGGCAGGTCGGTCACCTGGCAGATGCGCTCCACCACAGGCTCGCCAAGCGTCAGGTTAGGAACGAAATGGTGATCCATCACATCCACGTGGACCATATCGGCATCGGCAATAGCCTTGAGATCCCGCTCCAAGTTGGCGAAATCGGCGGAAAGAATGCTGGGTGCTATCTGAATGCTCATGGAGATTATTCTATGTTGTACGGAAGACCGGCGGCACCGGTTTGTGGCCCATTGCACACCTGCCGGCCCTTGGATAGCTGACCCTGTCCTACTTGCTCCGGGCCTTGGATTCCTGACGCACCTCGAGTTCGGTGATGGTCCTCAGCTTTTCTGACAGCAGGGAGGTCGGCTTGCCCTTGCGCGCTATGAGGACGAAGGCTGCGGCCGCCAGGAAGAAGACCGTCATGGACACCCAGACGTTGACCCTGACTCCCAGGAATTCGTGGGCGAAGTCGATGCGCAGGGCCTCGATCCAGGTGCGCCCCAGGGTGTACCACATGACATAGAGGGCGAAGAGGGAGCCGGCCTTGAGCACGTTCACGGCCTTGTGGCCGATCCAGACCAGGAGGGCCGCGCCGATCAGGTTCCAGATCATCTCATAGAGGAATGTGGGTTGGAAGAGGGTGCCGGTCGGGCAGGTGGCCCCGTCATAGCACTGTTCGCTGCTGCCGATGGCGGAACCTGCCGCATCGATCTTCAGTCCCCAGGGCAGCGTGGTGGGGGCCCCGTAGAGCTCCTGGTTGAACCAGTTGCCCAGTCGCCCGATGGCCTGGGCCACCAGAAGGGCAGGAGCCACGCTGTCGGCCAGCAGGGCGGTCGGGTAGCTCTTGTGACGGCACCAGGCCCAGGCTGCCAGTGCTCCCAGGAGGACTGCACCCCAGATGCCCAGACCGCCACGCCAGATGCGCAGAATGTCTGCTGGGTTGCCATCAGCTCCGAAATACCGCTCAGGGGTGGTGATGACGTGGTAGAGCCTTGCGCCGACGATGCCGGCCGGTACCGCGCAGATAGCGATGTCCAGAATCTGGTCGGTCCGGCCACCCTCCTTCTTCCAGCGCCTGGCGGTGATCCAGGCAGCCACGATGATGGCCAGAAGCATGGTCAGCGCATAGAACCGGATGGTGACCGGCCCCAGATGGAAGCTGGAGATTCCCGGCGATGGAATGTAGGCAAGCGTCATAAAGCCCCAATCTAGCCCTTGGGCCTTACAGCCCATTCACTTCCTTGACTGGGAGATGCCCCAGCGCAGGTCGGAGCAGACCTCAGCCAAGGAATCCAGTGCCTTTCTGCGGTCCTTCCTTGGCCTGCCCTCGTCATCCAGAAGACAGTGGACCAGGGCCGAGCCGACGATGACCCCGTCCGCGTAGGCGCCGACCTGTGAGGCCTGCTGGGCGGTCGACACTCCGATGCCCACGCACACATAAGGGGCACCTGCATGCCTGACTCTCGCCACCAGGTTCTGGGCCGAGTTGGACATGCTGGTCCGTTCGCCGGTCACGCCCATCCGGGAGGTCGCGTAGACGAAGCCCCTGGCTGCACGGGATGTGATCTGCAGACGGGCATCGGTGGAGTCTGGCGAGACCAGGTAGACCCGGTCAAGTCCATACCGGTCCGACTGCTCTATCCACTCCCCGGATTCGTCGACGATCAGATCCGGGGTGACCAGACCGGACCCGCCGGCCTCGGCCATGCGGGCGGCAAAGTCCGCCACTCCATGATGCATGATCAGATTCCAGTAGCTCATGACCAGAGCCCTGGCACCGTCCGCCTGGACCTGACGGACCGCGTCGAAGACACCGTCGACCTTGACGCCATTGTCGATGGCGCACTTGCTGGCCGCCTGGATGACCGGACCATCCATGACCGGGTCGCTGTAGGGCAGTCCGATCTCGAGGATGTCCACCCCGCTTTTCACCATGACCCGCATGGCCTCCAGGGATGTGGGCACGTCGGGGAATCCATAGGGGAAGTAGCCGATGAAAGCCGGCCTGCCCTCTTGGCGGAGGGCCTGCAGCGTGGACGCCACCGGGCTGGCCGTGCGACTGAACCCCTTAGGTTGAACAGGCTGGGGTTGGACAGGCTGGGGTTGGACAGGCTGGGGTTGGACAGGCTGGACAGGCTGGGCGGGGGCTTTCTGCCATTGCCATTGCTGGTTGACCATCATCGGGCCTCCTCTTCTGCTTGATCGCTTCTGTTGCGCCCGGCCTGGGCTTCCAGAGCGCTGGCCTCCTGCTCGGACAGGTAGCCGAACCATCTGCCCGCCGTGGCCACATCCTTGTCGCCCCTGCCCGAGATGTTGATCAGAATGACAGGATTTCTGATTCCCTTGCGCAAAAGGTCGGTGGCCGCCTTGCTGGCTCCAGCCAAGGCGTGCGAGGACTCCAGGGCGGGGATGATGCCCTCGGTCCGGCACAGGTCGCTGAAAGCCTGCATGGCCTCATTGTCAGTTGCATAGTCATACTTGACCCGGCCCATGTCGTGCAGCCAGGCATGCTCAGGCCCCACTGAGGCGTAATCCAGGCCGGCGGAGATGGAGTAGGTGTCCATGGTCTGGCCCTGGTCGTCCTCCAGCATATAGGACTTGGTCCCTTGGAAGACACCGATCTGACCGGTGCCGGGCGAAAGGCGGATGGCATGCTTGCCCGACTTGGGCCCGTCCCCGCCGGCCTCGTAAGCGTAAAGGGAAACCCGGGGATCGTCCAGGAAAGTGTTCATGATGCCGATGGCGTTGGAGCCTCCGCCGACGCAGGCCACAACCCCGTCGGGATGGTCGATGCCGTATGCGGACAGCTGCGCGGAAGCCTCTTCGCCGATGATCTTCTGGAAGTCCCTGACGATGGTCGGGAAGGGGTGGGGGCCGGCAACCGTGCCCAGCAGGTAGTGGGTGGTCTCCACGTTGGTCACCCAGTCGCGCAGGGCCTCGTTGATGGCGTCCTTGAGGATCCTGGTCCCGGTGGTCACCTCGACGACTTCGGCTCCCAGCATCCGCATCCTGGCCACGTTCAGGGCCTGTCTGCGGGCGTCTATCTGCCCCATGTAGATTCGGCACTTGAAGCCCAGGAGGGCACAGACCGTAGCCGTGGCCACGCCATGCTGGCCGGCGCCGGTCTCCGCAATGACGCGTGTCTTGCCCATACGCTTGACCAGGAGCCCCTGACCCAGGGCGTTGTTGATCTTGTGGGCGCCCGTGTGGTTCAGATCCTCCCTCTTCAGAAAGACCCTGACCTGACCGCCGACCCGATCGCCGATCAGCTTGGCGAACCGAGGCGCCGGCGTCAGGGCCGAAGGACGCCCCACATAGACCCGGTTGAGCCTGTTCAGCTCCTCGCGGAAGGCCGGATCAGCCTTGGCCTCCTTGTAGACGCGCTCCAGCTCGTCGAGGGCGCCCACCAGGGCCTCAGGGACGAAACGTCCGCCATAAGGGCCGAAATAGGGACCGTCATGGGTTGAGAGGGGCCTGGCCTCGGCGGCCTTGAAGCGGTGACCAGCCTGAACCAGCAAGCGGACGGTACCCTCCTGATCCTGTGAGGTGACCAGACCTTCTCCTATCAGGACCGCATCGGCCCCGGCCCGGGCATACCGCTCCAGCTCGACCGTGCCGAACACTCCGGACTCGGCCACCTTGACCACATCCTTGGGCAGGTTGGAGGCCAGGCGGGCATACTGGTCAACGTCGACGCTCAGGTCCTTCAGATTCCGGGCGTTGATGCCGATCACCCGAGCGCCGGCCGCAATGGCCCGCTCGATCTCCTGGCGATCGTGCGTCTCGACCAGGGCGGTCATGCCCAGGCTCCCGGCCAGGTCGAGCAGGTGCTTGAGGCGGGCGTCATCCAAAGCCGCCACAATCAGCAGGATCATGTCGGCCCCATTGGCCCTGGACTCCCAGACCTGGTAGTCGGAGACGATGAAATTCTTGTTGAGCACGGGAATGCCTACGGCCTGTCTGACCTGCCGCAGATCCTCCAAGGATCCCAGGAAGCGTCTGCCCTCGGTCAGGACCGATATGGCCGAAGCGCCCCCGTTGGCATACTGCCGGGCCAGGGCGGCGGGATTGTTGATGTCGGCAAGGTACCCCTTGGAAGGCGAGGCGCGCTTGATTTCCGCGATGATCGGAATGCCGACGCTCTCCCTGAGCAGTCGCGCGGCATCCAGAGGTTTGCGCTTCATGCTCCTGACCTGTTGCTTGAGGCTTTCCAGGGGAATCTGCTGTACCCGGCTCCTGGCATCTTCCACGGCGCCGGCTACCAGTTCATCCAAGACGGTCATAGAGCCCTTCCCTCCAGTTTCCTGTGTGTTCCCTGCCACAACCTTAGCGTCTTTCTGCACTGAATTACCCTTCCTGGTTCTGCATTTGCGCCTGCGTGCGATTGCCCTGCACCGCGGGCAAGGGCCCTCCGGCTTCAAAACACGACCTGTGTCCAGTGTGGCAGGCCGCCCCCACCTGGTCGACTTCGATGAGCAAGGCGTCCCCGTCGCAGTCGATGCTGACCCCCTTGACGTATTGGACATGCCCGGAGGTGTCGCCCTTGCGCCAGTATTCCTGCCTGGAGCGGGACCAGAATGTGACTCTTCCTGTTGTCAGGGTCCGTCTAAGGGCTTCCTCGTCCATGTAACCGACCATAAGAACCTGGCGGCTGTCATACTGCTGGACCACTGCGGCCACAAGTCCCTTGGCGTCCTTCTTGAGCCTGGCCGCTATGCTCGGGTCCAAACGTGCTTCCTGGTCCTTCGAAGACTGTGACATTGATCCTCATTCTCCTGATTTGTCCGACATATCCTCGTCGGTTGCTTGTTTATGGTATGGGTACAGTTTCCCGATTGCTGCCAACAGGGCCTGCAAATGCCATGCACCGTATGGTGCTGAAAATTCTCTTCGGGATTGGTTCAGGCCTGCCATCGAACCGGATACCCGGCCGCATGGAGCGCCTGCTTGACATCCTTGATGGACACCTGGCCGAAATGGAAGACGGAGGCCGCCAGGACCGCATCGGCCCCAGCCTTGACAGCAGGAGGAAAATCGGCGGCCTTGCCTGCGCCGCCACTGGCGATGAGGGGAAGGGATACGGCCTTGCGCACGTCGGCGATCATCTCCAGATCGAATCCCTGACGGGTACCGTCCGCATCCATGGAGTTGAGAAGGATCTCGCCGGCTCCAAGCTTCTGGGCCTGCTTGACCCAGTCAATGGCATCGATGCCGGTGGACTGGTGGCCGCCCATGGTGGTCACCTCATATCCTGAGGTAATGCCCTGGGCATTCGATCGGCGGGCATCGACCGAAAGCACCAGAACCTGGCGACCGAACCGTTGGGCGATGTCGCCGATGACCTGCGGATTGGCAATGGCTGCCGTGTTGATGCCGACCTTGTCGGCCCCTGACCGCAGGAGAGTGTCGACATCCTGCGGGGTCCGCACGCCTCCGCCTACGGTCAGCGGAATGAAGATCTGGTCGGCAGTGCTCTTGACCAGGTCCACCATGGTGGCTCGCCCGCTGCCCGAAGCGGTCACATCCAGAAAGGTCAGTTCGTCAGCGCCCTGTTGGTAGTAAGCGGAAGCCAGTTCGACCGGATCGCCCGCATCGCGCAGATTCTTGAAGTGGACGCCTTTGACCACACGGCCCTTGTCGACATCCAGGCAGGGAATGACACGAACCGCTACCGTCATGCGACCCGCCTTCCTGCCTGAACCGATTTGTTTGAATCAAGACCTTAGCTTCTCTGGCATCCGAAGACCATGGCATGTCCACACTATGGCATGGTGATTGCAGAACGCCGGATTAGGCCTGGAGCTTGACGGCCTTGGCTGCCAGCTGGCCGCAGGCGCCGTCGATGTCCGATCCGCGGGTGTCCCTCATGGTTGCAGCGATGCCGGCCTTGTGGAGAATGTCCAGGAAGCGCTGCTCATCCTCGGGCTTGGAGGCCGTCCAGCGAGACCCCTCAATCGGGTTCAGAGGGATGGGGTTGACGTGCGCCCAGTCGTCCCCGTAATGGTTGAGACGCTTGGCCAGCAGACGGGCATGCTCGGCCTGGTCGTTGATGCCGCGCATCAGGGCGTACTCGATGCTGACCCGCCTGCCGCTGGCCAGGTAGTAGTCGTGAGCCGCGTCCAAGACTTGGGTGGTGTTGAAGCGGCGGTTCATGGGGACCAGCTCGTCGCGCAGCTTGTCGCTGGGGGCATGGAGGGAGACGGCCAGACGGACCGGGATCCCCTCTTTGGTCAGCTTGCGGATGCCGGGTACCACGCCGACCGTGGAGACGGTGATGTTCCTGGCCGAGATGCCGAATCCCTTGGGCGGCAGGGCGCTGATCTGCCTGACTGCGGAAAGCACAGCCCGGTAGTTGCCCATGGGCTCGCCCATCCCCATGAAGACGATATTGCTCAGGCGCCCCGGGCCTCCGGCGACCTGTCCGGACCGCATCATCTGGGAGGCTGCCCTGACCTGTTCCAGAATCTCACCGGTCGACATATTCCGGGTCAATCCCAGCTGACCGGTAGCGCAGAAAGGGCAGCCCATGCCGCAGCCGACCTGGCTGGAGATGCAGAGGGTGGCCCTGGAGGGGTAGCGCATGAGCACGGACTCGATCCTGGACCCGTCGAAGAGCTCCCAGAGGGTCTTGATGGTCGTCCCCTGGTCCGCCTTCTGAACAGTGACCGGTGTGATCAGTTCAGGAAAGAAGCGGCGCGCGGCTTCTTGACGGCTGGACGCGGGAAAATCCGTGAAGTTGTCCGGATTGGTGGACAGATGGTTGAAATAGTGGTTGGCCAGCTGCGAGACCCGGAATTTCGGCAGGCCCAGTTGAGCGCAGACCTCCTGACGCTCCTCTAGATCCATGTCCGTAAAGTGACGAGGCGGCTTGCCTCGACGCGCATGGTCGGCCGCCAGCACGTCCCTGAAGGCGCCATCCTTGCCTCCGGGGGTGATGCCGGTTTCAGGCTCGGCACCGGTCGTATCGACATCTGTCATACCTCTACCTCATCCAGTATCAGTTATCCGACCATCAATACCGGTCACAGGCCGGTGATCAAAAGGACCAGTGTGATGAACGGTGCGGACATGAGAATGGAATCCACCCTGTCCAGCACCCCGCCGTGGCCCTTGAGCAGGTGACCCATGTCCTTGATCCCCAGATCGCGTTTAATCAAGGATGCACTCAGATCGCCTAGGGTGCCTGTGGCTCCGACCATGATGCCCATGAGCAGGGCGACCCACCAGATCCGTCCCCAATCCGCCATGGGATAGGTGGCTGCGAAGATGACCAAAGCGCCAACCAGGCAGCAGAGCATGGAGCCTGCCAACCCTTCCAGCGACTTGCCGGGAGAGATGCGGGGCGCGATCTTGTGCTTGCCGAAGAGCGAACCAAAAAGAAGACCGCCGATGTCGCTTAAGGCGGGCAGGAAAATCACCATGAAGGCATGAGCTGCAGGATGCCCGCCGAAGGTGGTGGGCAGGGTTATCAGACAGGCCAGGAGGGTGATGTAGACAACGGTCAGGAGGGTGACGCCCACATTGGCCAGGCTGCTGGACCTGCTCCCCTGCTCTGCAGGGCCGTAGGAGGCATCGGCCATGGTCTGCGCGTCCTTGCCCGACAGCTTGGCGTTCACCGCCTTGACCAGCCGACCGCCCAGACGATGGTTGCGGGTGGCCGCGAGAGCCCCGACCAGGGCAGTGACCAGAACACCGGCGGTCATGACCGCCACGTGATCCGGTGCGTAGAAGGAGGCCAGCATGGTGGCCGCCGAGCAGATCCAGAGCTCGACCACCGGTATATGCAGGCCCGCTGTGGCAAAGTCCACCCTGAGCTCCCAGAGCCCCAGGGTCATGAAGATCACGATCAGGTAGATGAATGCGTCGATGCGCACCAGGATGCAGGCCAGGATGATGACCACCAGAAGCGCGCCAGTGGCCACCGCCTGCGGCATGTTGCGCCCGGTTCGCTTGTTCAGGGTTGCGACGGCATCCTGACCCGCCTTCTCGGCAGAGCTTTCCTTAGTACTCATGAAGTGTGGATCCTCCCCAGGCGGATCAGACCTCGAGGATCTCCTTCTCCTTGGCATCCAGGAGCTGGTCGATCATGTCGTTCTTCTGCTTGGTGACGGTCTCCAGCTCCTTCTGCAGCCGGTTGCCCTCATCCTCACCCAGGTCGCCGTCCTTGACCTTGGTCTCCAGCTCCTCCTTGACCTTGCGCCGGATGTTGCGGACGGCCACCTTGCCCTCCTCGGCCTTGGTCTTGGCCAGCTTCACATAGTCCCGTCGGCGCTCCTCGGTCAGCTCGGGCATGGTCACCCTGATGACGTTGCCGTCACGGCTGGGGTTGACGCCCAGGTCCGAATCGCGGATGGCCTTCTCGACTGCGCCCGCCTGGGAGGGGTCAAAGGGGGTGACGGCCAGGGTGCGGGGCTCTGGGACGCCGATGGATGCCAAGGACTTGATGGGTGTGGGTGTGCCGTAATACTCCACCATGATGTCGTTGAGGAAGGAGGGGTTGGCACGCCCGGTCCTGATTCCCGAGAAGTTCTCCTTGGTCGCCTCGATGCTCTTGTCCATCTGCCTTCCGGCCTGGTCCACCACTGTGGTCATGATCTGCTCCTTGCTGTATGGACCATCCGCCTGTGCGCGCGAGGTCCGTCATTCTTATACTCTACGGCCATGGGGCCACGGGGGCCAAGCGGCGCGGGGTGTGCCCGCAATCGGTCACAGGGTATGATCAGGACCGCCGTGGACCAGGGTGCCCAGGCGCTGGCCCTTGAGCGCTTCGGTCACGTTGCCTTCGCCCTCCAGTCCGAAGACGCGAATGGGCATGTCGTTGTCCCGGGCCATGGACAGGGCTGCCGCATCCATAACAGCCAGATTGTCCACCAGAGCACGCTGGTAGCTCAGGTTGGTGAACATGCGCGCGGAAGCCTGCTTGTGCGGATCAGCCGTGTACACGCCGTCCACGCCGTTCTTGCCCATGAGGACCTCGACGCAATGAATCTCCAGGGCCCGCTGGATGGAGACCGTGTCGGTGGAGAAGTACGGCATGCCGGATCCGGCGCCGAAGATGACCACACGTCCCTTTTCCAGGTGACGGATGGCCTTGAGCGGGATGTAGGGCTCAGCCACCTGGCCCATGGTGATGGCTGTCTGCACCCTGGTGGCCTGACCATCCTGCTCCAGGAAGTCCTGCAGGGCCAGGCAGTTCATGACCGTGCCCAGCATGCCCATGTAGTCGCCGCGCGAACGCTCGATTCCGGCTTGGCTGAGCTCGGCTCCGCGGAAGAAGTTGCCGCCGCCCACCACGATGGCCACCTGCACGCCGCTCTGCACCGCCTGAACGATCTCCTTGGCCACCCGCTTGACCACCTGCACATCGATGCCGACTTCGCCTCCCCCGAAGGCCTCTCCGGAGAGCTTGAGCAGCACACGACGAGGCGATGCTGGGTTTTGCGCTGAATCGGATCCGGTCATAAAAGCCCTTTCTCCAAACATGATGACAGGCGGAATACGCCGCTAATAGGGTACCGGGGCTGGGCGACAACCCCTCCTCGAGCAGGCTCGGGGCAAAAGAAGGGGAGCGGCCACGAAAGCCACTCCCCCACTGTCAATTGCCATCAATGCGGGTCGCCTGCCTATCCCTCAGGCAGGATCAGGCCAGGCAACTCAAGTACATTGCTGGGCTACTCCTCCTCGTCGCCCTTGCCGACCTCGAGACGGGCGAAGGCCAGAGCCTTGCCGCCAGCCTGCTTGAAGAGATCGCCAATGGTCTTGGAGGTGTCCTTGACGTACTGCTGCTCCAGCAGGACGGTCTCCTTGAAGAAGGCGTTCAGACGCCCCTCGACGATCTTGGGAATGATCTTCTCGGGCTTGCCTTCAGCCTGGGACTTCTCGGTGGCCACGCGGCGCTCGGACTCCACCACGTCGGCGGGCACATCCTCGCGGCTGAGCCACTTGGGGCTCATGGCGGAGATCTGCAGGGCCACCTCATGGGCCACCTGGGCGCCGGCCTCATCAGTGGCGATCATGGCCACGATGGATGGGGGCATCTCCACGGACTTGCGGTGGGCGTAGATCTCCACACGGGGACCTTCGACCCGGGCCACCTGGCCGACCTTGACGTGCTCATGGAAGAGCGCGCCAGCCTCCTCAACGGTCTCCTTGACGGTGCCGGACTTGGATGGAGCGGCATCGACCTGCTCGGCGTTGGAGGCATCAGCCTTGGCCACGTCGTCGATGACCTCCTGGCCGAACTCGATGAACTGAGGGGTCTTGGCCACGAAGTCGGTCTCGGAGTTGAGCTCGACGGCATAGCCGATCTGGCCCTGTCCGCCCTCGACGACGGTGGAGGCTATCAGGCCCTCCTGAGCCTTGCGGCCCTCACGGGCGCCTGCGGCCTGGATTCCGGTGGCGCGGATGATCTCCTTGGCGCGGGCCATGTCGCCCTCGGCCTCGGTCAGGGCCTTCTTGACGTCCATCATGCCGGCGCCGGTCTGGTCACGCAGCTCCTTGATCAGTGCAGCGGTGATTTTTGCCATAAAACTCTCCTATCTAGATGCCAGGTTCAGGCGGCCTGATCGGCAGCGGGGGTCTCCTGCTGCTCTTGCGCAGGCTGCTCGGCCTGGGGAGCCTGGGCGGTCTCCTGGGCCTGCTCCTGCGGCTGTCCGTCCTTGTTCTCCAGCAGGTTCTTCTCCCACTCGGCCATGGGCTGGTCGGAGGCCTCCTCGGTCTTGGCAGCCTTGCCGGAGCGCTCCAGCAGACCGTCGGCCACGGCATCAGCCATGAGCCGAGTCAGCAGCTCGACGCCGCGAATGGCATCGTCGTTGGCCGGGATGGGGTAGGTGACGAGCTCAGGATCCGTGTTGGTGTCCACCAGGGCCACAACCGGGATGCCCAGCTTGTTGGCCTCGGAGACCGCCAGGGCCTCCTTGTTGATGTCCACCACGAACAGGGCCGAGGGGGTGCGGTTCATGTTGCGGATGCCGCCCAGCTGGCGCTCCAGCTTGTCCTTCTCGCGCCGCAGGAGCAGCAGCTCCTTCTTGGTCAACCCCGAGCCGTGCACGTCGTCGAAGTCCATCTCCTCCAGTTCCTTCAAGCGGCCGACCCGCTTGGTCACGGTCTGGAAGTTGGTCAGCATGCCGCCCAGCCAGCGCTCGGAGACGTAGGGCATGTTCACCCGGGTGGCCTGGGCCTTGATGGCCTCCTGGGCCTGCTTCTTGGTCCCCACGAAGAGCACGGTGCCGTTGTGGGCCACGGTCTGCTTGATGAAGTCATAGGCCTGGTCGATCAGACCGAGCGACTTGAAGAGGTTGATGATGTGGATGCCGTTGCGCTCCGTCAGGATGTACTGCTTCATCTTGGGGTTCCAACGACGGGTCTGGTGTCCGAAGTGGACGCCGGCCTTCAGCATTTCGCTCATGGTGATCTGTGCCATGTCCGTACCTTTCATTGTCGGTTATTGCCTGGCCATGTGCACCTGCGTGCAACTCCGAGGAGCCGACCGACACAGGACGTCGCGGACATGGCGCGAATTTGCGGCGTGTGTTCGGGAATACTCTTGGCGCGCCTGCCCACCCGTGACAGCGGACCTGCGCAATGACACGCCGAATTACCATGATACCCAAGGCCAATGACCTCGGGTATCGTGTTCGCCCTCTGCCTACCTGGCTGATCTCAGCTGCTGCATGGCCTTGCGGCGAACGTCGCTCTCCAGCCGATCCACATAGACATGGCCGTCCAAATGATCGCACTCGTGCTGGATCATCCGCCCCATGATGCCATGGCCCTCGAGGGTCACTGTTTTGCCATCCAAGTCGATGCCGTGGGCTCGGGCGTAGTCGGCCCGCCTGGTCGGATACCAGAGGTTGGGCAGGGACAGGCATCCCTCCTCGCCATACTGCTCGCCGGAGGTCTTGTCGATGACCGGATTGATGATGTAGCCCACCTTGCCGCCAATATTGTACGAGAAGACGCGCAGGCCCACCCCGATCTGGTTGGCCGACAAGCCTGCCCTGCCGGGATCGTCGACGGTGTCCACCAGGTCACGGACCAGACTGCGCACAGCCGGGGTGATGCTGGTCACAGGATCGCAGGGGGTGCGCAAAACCGGATCGGGAACCACTCTGATTGTACGAATCGCCACTGCTTACTCCTCGTCATTCCGGCCGTCACGGCCGTCCTTCTCGTCCTCTTGGTCTGTTTGCTCCTCCTGGTGGCCATCACGCTTGCGTCCGGTCATGCTGGCCAGGGAATCGCTCATGGTGGTCCGTGCCCTGCTGACGATGTCGTTCTCCTTGGCGGCGGGCTTGGCGGGCGTCCTGGGCGCATAGAGGACCTTGTCCACGAGTTCAGCGTACTGGCTGAGCACCTCGGGCCGCACGACCTTCAGGCTGGGGGTCAGGGTGCCGTCCTCCTGGCTGAAGTCCTTGTCCAGCACCAGGAATTTGCGCACCGACTCGGCCCGTGAGACGTTGCAGTTGGCCTTGTCCACATATTGCTGGATGAAGGCATGGATGGCATCGTTATGGCTGGCCTGCTCCATGCTCATGTCAGCGTCCAGGCCCTGGGAGGTCAGCCAGGACCTGAGCATGCCGGCATCCAGGGTGACCAGGGCGCCCACGAAGGGCCTGCCGTCGCCCACGACCACGGCCTGGGAGACTATGGGGCAGGTGCTGATGACATCCTCCAAAGGCGCCGGGCTCACGTTCTTGCCGCCGGCGGTGATGATGACGTCCTTCTTCCGGCCGGTGATGAAGACGAAACCCTGGTCGTCGATCTGGGCCAGGTCGCCGGTGTGCAGCCAGCCGTCCTTGTCGAGCACGGTGGAATCCAGCTCGGGCTGGTGGTAGTAGCCCATGAAGACACTGGGGCCCTTGACCAGGAGCTCATCGTCGTCGCTCAGCCTGACCGTGATGCCCGAGCCAGGACGGCCGACCGAGCCGACCTCGTTGGCATCTTCGAAGTTGACGATGCAGGGGGCCGCCGTCTCGGTCATCCCATAGCCCTGAATGAAGGTGATCCCGTCGATCCCGTTGAAGAAGTGGGCCAGGTCGGCATTCATGGGCGCGCCGCCGCAGGCCAGGTAACTCAGGTTGGAGCCCAGGGCGGACTCGATCGTGTTGCCGACGGTCTTGGTGTAAAAGGCGTGGGCCAGGCGCGTCAGGAGCGAATGGCCACTCCCCTCCTGCTCGTCCTTGGACCACTTGATGAAGTGCTTGGTGGCCTTGGCGAAGACCTTGCCGGCCAGACCTGTGCCGGCCTTCTGCGAGGCGGCGTTGTAGACCTTCTCGAAGACGCGGGGCACGCCCAGCAGATAGGTGGGCCGGAAGGTGCGCAGATCAGTCAGCAGGTGCTTGGCGTTGGAGACGTATCCGACCACGCCCTGGGCGCCGATGGCCACGTACTGGATGTAACGGGCGAAGCAGTGGGCCAGGGGCAGGAAGAGCATCAGGCGGGAGGGTGCTGCCAGCATGTGGTAGAGCACATCCCAGCCCACGAAGACGATATGGACAAAATTCCGGTTGGAGAGCATGGCACCCTTGGGCTCCCCAGTTGAGCCAGAAGTGTAGACGATGGTGGCCAGATCGTCGGCTTTGACCTGGGCAATGGCCTGATCCAGGCGCTCGTCTTCGATTCCCTGGCCGAATTCACTGACTGCGTTCAGGCCCCCGGCTTCGAAATTGAAGACGTACTTGAGCTTGGGCGAGGATCCCCGGACCTGCTCCAGGATCTGCGCATGCTCTGAGTCGCCGGCGAAGGCCAGGACGCAGTCCACGTCCTGAACGATCTTCTGGGCCTGGGTGGGCGAGTCGGTCTCGTAGATGGGCACCGAGACCGCACCGATGGCGGCGCAGGCGAAGTCCGTGACCCCCCAGTCGTAGCTGGTGGAGGCATAGATGACCACGGTGCTGCCCTTTTCCACGCCCAGAGCCATCATGCCCTTGGCCACGGCGCGAACCCGTGCGGACATCTGCCCGGCCTTGACATCGTGCCAGTTTCTGGTCATGGGATCCTGCCACTGGGCAACCAGCTCCTCAGGGTCGCGGGCGGTGCGTTTTGCCAGGAGTGAATAGATGGTGTCCTTGTCCGTCGTCGGGTGTTGAAGCTCGACCGTATATTCACGCAACATACCCACCATCATATGGGTCACCCCGCCAAAGCCGCCGCCTAGCCCATGTCGAAGCGGACGCAAACCCAGCGCGAACCGCTTCTGGCGACGATCAGGTTGGTCAGCACAGTGCGCTCGCCGACCAGAAATCCGATGGTGGTTTCGTACCGGTCACGGTCTACGCGGTAGATCTCGACCAGTTTAGGAATAAGCGGCAGGTAAGTCATGCCGGCATGATCCGCCGTGCGGACCATGCCCAGATGCCGATCCCGCAGCAACTGGGCCAGCAGAGCCAATCGTTCCATGCAGACGCGGTTAAGCACACGGTCCAGGTTCTTCATAGGCAAACGACCCCGCAACACATCGAAGACCCTGGATGCTAAGGCGCACAGGTTGACAAGAATACGCTTGAGATCCGCCGACAGACCCTCATGTCCGGCAGCATCCCCCGGCCGAATGAAGTTGACCGTTCGCACGGTCAAATTGATGTCGCCGAGCCCCAGCGGCACCTGCGTACAGGTTGACGGCCACCAGCCGCCGATCTCCTGCCCTGTCGACTCCTCGGTTGCTCGATCGTGATCCCAGACCGGTGCCAGATCCATATACTCCGTCATACTTCTCTCCTCGCACTCCGATGTGCTTGTTCCCCCTCCCATGCCGGCGAGGCGCACTGGGCAACCGACGCAACGACAGCGATTACGTCCAGAGTAGGAATGCACCGAGGGATTGTAAAGGCCGGTTCAGGAATGTGGTCAACCTGAACCGGCCTTGATGCGGATTGTGGATAACTGAACCGTGAATGCCCTATTCTGCTCAGCAGCGGGGGGCGGGGGTCACTGCCACACGGCACTTCTGGAAGTTCTTGACATCCACATAACCGGTGGAAGCCATGGCCCGGCGCAGGGCCCCGATCAGATTCAGACTGCCGTCGGTGCGGTCGCTGGGGCCGAAGAGTATGCGCTCCAAGCTCCCCACCTGACCTACCTGGACCCTGCGACCCCTAGGCAGTTCAGGATGATGAGCCTCGGCCCCCCAATGCATGCCCTGGCCGGGAGCCTCCTTGGCCTTGGCCAAAGGCGTGCCCAGCATGACCGCGTCGGCCCCCATGGCCAAGGCCTTGACAAAGGAACCCGAGGTGCCAGTCTCCCCGTCGGCGATAACCTGAACGTAGCGTCCACCGGACTCGTCCAAGTAGTCACGACGCGCCTCGGCTACATCCGAGATGGCCGTGGCCATCGGGGCTTGAATTCCGACGGTGGCGGAGTCAGTTGAGGAGGCTCCCCCGCCGAATCCGACCAGCACCCCGGCAGCACCGGTGCGCATCAGATGCAGGGCAGCCTGGTAGGTGGCGGCCCCGCCGACGATGACCGGCACGTCCAGGTCGTAGATGAACTTCTTCAAATTCAAGGGCTCATGGCTGGTGGAGACGTGTTCGGCCGAGACTGCCGTTCCTCGGATCACAAAGAGGTCCACACCCGCATCGACCACAGTGGTATAGAACTCCTGGGTGCGCTGAGGGGACAGGGCTCCGGCCACCGTGACCCCGGCCTTGCGAATCTCCTGCAGACGGCGGGTGATCAGCTCCGCCTTGACCGGCTCACGGTAGGCCTCCTGAATGACCCCGGTCGCCTGCTCTGGCGAGGCATGGGCTATCCGGTCCAGCTGGGGGCGCGGATCCTCGTATCGGGTCCACAGCCCCTCCAGGTCCAGCACACCCAGTCCGCCCAATCGTCCCAGGGCAATGGCCGTCTCAGGGCTGGTCACCGAGTCCATGGGCGCCGCCAGCAGAGGCAGGTCGAACTCGTAGGCATCCACCTGCCAGGCCGTGGAAACATCCTGGGGATCCCGGGTCCTTCTGGAAGGGAGTATGGAGACATCATCGAGCGTGTAGGCCACCGTGGCCTTCTTGCCGAGACCGATTTCGATTTCCTGTGTCATGTCTGCCAGCCTAGCGCCTCATGATGACGCTCCGGCTTGCTACGAACGGGTTACGAGCAGGGGAACAGAGAGTAACAAACTTGGGATAGAACTGTTCGCGAGCGCAACTGCGGCACCGGGAGCAGGATCCGGCCCCCGACCCGCCCACTGTTAGGAGGCCGCCATGGAGAAGATCGCCGTGAAGGGACGCATCGTCGAGCTCGACGGTGACGAAATGACCCGGGTCATCTGGAAAATGATCAAGGAACGGCTGATTCTGCCCTACCTGGATGTGGACCTGGACTACTACGACCTGGGCATCCGCAACAGGGACGCCACCGACGACAAGGTCACCGTGCAGGCGGCCCAGGCCATTCAGCGCGAGCATGTGGGCGTCAAATGCGCCACTATTACCCCTGACGAGGCTAGGGTGCAGGAATTCGGTCTCAAACGCATGTGGAAGTCGCCCAACGGCACCATCCGCAACATTCTTGGCGGAACCATCTTCCGTGAGCCCATCGTCATCGACAACATCCCCCGGCTGGTTCCCGGATGGTCCAAGCCCATCGTGGTGGCGCGCCATGCCTTCGGCGACCAATACCAGGCTACCGATTTCACTGTTCCAGGGCCGGGAAAGCTGAGCGTCGTCTTCACCCCTGAAGACGGGAGCGACCCGGTGACCCGCGAGGTGACGGTCTACCCAGGTCCAGGCGTGGCCCAGGTCCAGTTCAACCTTGACGACTCCATCCGCGACTTCGCCCGCTCCTGCTTCAACTATGCCCTGCAGAGGCACTATCCGGTCTACCTGAGCACCAAGAACACCATCCTCAAGGCCTACGACGGCCGCTTCAAGGATATTTTCGCCCAGGTCTATGAGCAGGAGTACCAGAGTCGGTTCGAGCAAGAGGGGCTGACCTACCAGCATCGACTGATCGACGACATGGTGGCCTCCTCGCTCAAGTGGCAAGGCGGCTATGTCTGGGCCTGCAAGAACTACGACGGCGATGTCCAGTCCGATGCAATTGCTCAAGGGTTCGGATCCCTGGGCCTCATGACCTCCATGCTGATGACGGCCGACGGGCAGACGGTAGAGGCCGAGGCCGCCCATGGGACCGTGACCAGGCATTACCGGCGCTGGCTCAAGGGGGAAACCACCTCCACCAACCCGATCGCCTCCATTTTCGCCTGGACCGGAGGGCTCAGGCAGCGGGCGCGACTGGATGACACACCCAAAGTGGCCGAGTTCGCGCAAACACTGGAATCCGTAGTCATCGAGACCGTGCGCGCCGGTCGCATGACCAAGGATCTTGCCAGTCTGGTAGGTCCTGATCAGCCTTGGCTGGACACCGACGGGTTCATGGACGCCTTGGACCATGCACTTGCCGAGCGTATGGCTTCAGGTCCTGCAGAGACCAGGGGGCGCAAGACAGCCAAAGCAGACTAGCAGATCGGACAAAACCACTATCTCCTGCCATTGCACAAGGTTCTTGCAGGCGGTGAATCTCCTCAGATCCGCCTGCACTGTCAGTCCCATCGGCGAGGACCGTGTACGCGAAACATCGACCCTTCATACGCTCCTGCCCGAGAGCCCATAGAATGGTTGCTCGGGACCCGGCCAGAGTCGGGCTTTGTCGGAATGAAGGAGCGAACGTGAAGAAGACCGGCTTTGCACGGCGTTTGTCCAGCTTGCTGGCCCTGCTGGCAGGCCTGGCCATGGTAGCCTCGGCTGCTGCTTGCGGTGGTCCGGCCTCGGGCAGTGGACAACAGTCTCCGAGCGCCTCACAGAGCCAGGGAACCACAGCGGCCGCTGAGGTCCCCGGTCGGGTGGCCATTTTCACTCCCTCCGACGGCATCACCCTCTCCCAGCACACGCCCATCAACAAGTGGGCCGCGCTGGTTCCTGAGCTTAAGGCGGCACTGGCCAAGGAGCATCTTTCCGATAAACACATCGATGCCTACACCAGCGGGAATCTGGAGGATCAAAGCAAGGAGCTGCAGGATTACCTGGTCAACCGTCTTTCGGAGCGCAAGGCCGGGAAGACTTCAGAGCCGACCACACTGGTGGTGGCACCCATGACCTCGCCGGATTCCATCACCCGCCAGTATGGCGACTATATCAGCAAGTCTTTGGATGCCGATGCCAAAGACAAGGCGCGCGCACGTCTGGTCTCGTCTCTGCGGCTGGCTGCGGGCGCGGGCATGCATGTGGTCCTGCTGGCCAACCAGGTGCCGGGAATCCAACCGGATCTGTTCGTGCAATTGTCTGATGCACGGGCCATCGGTCAGATGCAGGCGGACAAGCTGGCCAGCAAGCTGGAGCTGGACAAGGCCAGCAAGGACAACCCCTGCCGCATCGAGATTCTGCTGCCGAACCGGACAGCTGATGCATCATCCGATGCATCCCCTGCTGACAAGGGCGTTGACACCGGCCAGGCTGGGCAGAACCAGCAAGAGGATCAGGATGAACAGCATTCCTTCCCCGCCCAGGCTTTCGCTGGCATCTGGCAGGTGCTGGGGCCCTATTTCAAAGATGGACGGGCTGTCAGCCCCTCGGGGCTCCTGACGGCAGACAGCACCGAGAAGGACTGGCAGGCGATCGCCTTTGATCCAGGCAAGGACGCCTCGGCTACCGGCAAAGAGCTGGCGACCCGCCTGGCCACGAACGATGGCGCCAAGACCCACACTGAGGTGGACGGCATTCTGGCCATGAACGATTTCATTGTTTCCGGTGTGGTCTCTGAGCTCGGGGATCTGGGATATCGGGGTTCTTCAGCGGACGTCAACCCAGAGATCTCAATATCAGGCATTGTGGGATCCATGGTCGGTCGCCAGGATCTGCACCGGAAGCGCGTGCCCAAACCCGCTCAGAGTCCTACAGCGCAGAATCCGACAAGGTCGCAGGCGGATCCTTCACAGGGCACGGGCAGGACCCAGGATTCCACACCCTCGGACGACCATGCTGCCTGGCCCATCATCAGTGGATACGGCGCCTACGTAGACAACATCCCTCAAATCGTGGACGGACGGCAGTGGATGACTGGTCTGGAGGACAGACTGGGGCTTGCGGCTGATATTGCCAAGGCCTGTGTCGGGCTCAACAGCCAAGGCAAGGTGCCAGCCATGGATACGATCCAGACCGTCAACCAGGACGGCAAGCAACTGCGCCGCCTATCAAGACCCCTGGTTGCGGTTTCGGCCTCCAACCTCAAGGCGGCGCTGATCGATACAGGCTACATCAAGCCAGCCGACGCGGGTCTTTGAGCATAGATCTCCTGCTCGATCCGGTCCTCATACCGCTTGAGAACCTCCTGACGGCGGGGCTTGTATGACGCGGTCAGCAATCCGTTTTCACGAGTGAAGTCCTGATCCAGAATTAGATAGCGGCGGATGCCCTCGGCCCGGGAGACCTGAGCATTGGCCGCGTCTACTGCACGATCGATCTCCGTGCGGATGATAGGGTTCTCCCCAGCCGAAGCGGCATCGTCCAAGGGTTCAGCACCCTGATCCCGCAACCACTTGTTGACCTCCTCGAGATTGAGGGTGATCAGGGCCGAGATGAAAGGCCTGCGGTCCCCGATGACCATGCAATGGCTGATGATGGGCGAACGTTCAACGGCTGTTTCCAGCAGCGACGGCGAAATGTTCTTACCCCCTGCGGTGATGATGATCTCCTTGCGCCGGCCAGTCAACCGAACGAATCCGTCTTCGTCCAGACTGCCCAGATCGCCGGTCATCAGCCAGCCGTCGCGAATCTGCCGGGTGGTGATTTCTGGATGGTTGTGGTAGCCCATGCAGACATCGGGGCCCTTGACACACAGCTGGCCCTCCTGGTCAATGCCCACGGTGATGCCGGGCATGGGCAGGCCGATGGTGCCCAGACGGTAGCCTTTGGTGGGGTTGACCGTCACCGGACCCATGGTCTCAGTCATGCCGTAGCCCTCCAGCAGGGGCAGACCTATGCCGTTGAAGAAGTCCGCGATGTCCCTGTCCAGAGGAGCGCCGCCCGAAATGGCATACCGGACCCGGCCGCCCAAGGCCTCCAGGATGGGATCGTAAACGGTGCCCGTATACATGAGGTGCTTGGTCTTCAGCGACATGGGAACCCGGCTTCCGGTCTGCTGATGACGAGACCACTGCCTGGCCACCCCTGCGGCATCCAGGAAAATCCTGCCCCTGGCGCCTGCTCCGGCCCGCTGGGAGGCCGCGTTGTAAATCTTCTCGAAGATTCGCGGCACAGCCAGGATGAAAGTGGGTTTGAAGGTCTGCATGTCCTGCAACAGATTGCGGATGGATCCGGTAAGCCCCAGCGTGAGATCCGTGGCGATGGCGAAGAACTGCAGACAACGGGCGAAAGCGTGGGCCAGGGGCAGGCAGAGCAGAAGCCGTCTGCCCTCGCCCAGACAGATGTCAGGGACGGCCTGGACACCCGAACGGACGGTGAAGATGATGTTGCTATGGCTGAGTTCTATGCCCTTGGGCTTGCCCGTGGAGCCTGAGGTGTAGACGATGGTGGCCAAGTCGGAGCCCTGCACCGAGTCGGCACGGGCTTGGAAATCCGCCTGGTCCACCGCCTGTCCATAGGCGGTCATGGTGGTCAGTGCTCCCCTGGTGATCACATACAAGTCGTTCAGATAGGCACACTGGGAACGAACAGCGTCCACTCGGGCCCTCATGTCGTCATCCTCCAGAAAGGCCATGCCGACATGGGAGTCGTTGAAGATGCGCCGAATCTGATCGGGAGAGTCCGTCTCGTAGACCGGCACCGTCACGGCTCCGATAGCCAGGATGGCCATGTCCAGGGCGGTCCATTCCCATCGGGTGTGCGAGACGATGGCTACCGAATCCCCCCGGCCAACCCCCCGGGCCATAAGCCCCTTGGCCAGCGCGACCACACGGTCGCGAAACTCCCGGGCCGTTATCGTGCTCCACTCGCGTCCGCTCCGATATTCGATCAAAGGATCGTCGCCCAGGCGCTTCACCCTGTCCTCAAGCAGGGAGAAGACACCGGCATCGGCGTCTATGGGCTTCTCAAGCGGACGCGTAAATTCTTGCTGCATGTTCTGCATGACCACTCCCTGCTGAAACGGCGTTATGCTTTACGATTCTAACCGCTCCCCCGGGCCGGCGATATACCCGGCCTGCAGACGCGCGAGTCTTGCAAACGGACCCCCGCACTCCTAGAGAGGCTTGAGACGAATGCGATGCCGTCCGACTTTAGCGCCTGGATCCAGATAGTGATTATGACCATCTTTCAGCCCCCAGTGCAGGCAATCCTGATCACAGTGGTCAGACACCCCGTCTACTTTTCCCCAGACTGCGCCTG
Organism: Bifidobacterium apousia; assembly: GCF_007559275.1. Lineage (GTDB taxonomy): Bacteria > Actinomycetota > Actinomycetes > Actinomycetales > Bifidobacteriaceae > Bombiscardovia > Bombiscardovia apousia. Next base: position 16,585 of record NZ_VMHK01000006.1, on the reverse strand, counting down.
CCTGCAGCCGGGTTCCCGCCGGCAAAGAGCTCTTGGCTGGCTCATAGGTGGAGGTCAGTTTGCCGTGACGAATGGAGACCACGTCCTTGCCTGCTACAGAACCGGCAAACGTGATGACACCGTCTGCTGGGGCCCGGATGGGCCTGCCTTGTTGCACTGCCAGATCGATCCCGCGATGACCGCTCAGCCACGGATGATCCGGAGGATCGAAGGGACGCATAACCTGCGGAACAGCCTTGTCGCCAGACAAAGGTTCAAGGGGCCACAGCCAGCCCCGGCGGCAGGCAGAGGTCGATGAGGTAACTCGATCATTCTGCGCCGGAGCTGCAGCCGAAGGCAGGGTCGGCGCAGGCTGAGCCGCGACGGTTGCCGTAGGTCCCGCGGCCGACAGAACCAAGGCCAGCGTCAATGCCAGCAGGGTCCTGGGGAACCAGGGAGGCCGACAGCCGGAAGGCATGTCAGGCATCCGGCCGGTAACCCTCTGGATACCCTTCTTCTTATGGTCACGCGCACAGGCCATAATCGCACCTTCATTCCGTCATCACGGATGCCCGATTGGGCGTCCACCATCATGATGGACTTAATGCCAAAGCCTTGCCGACTAATAGGAGGCATGTGGTCGAATATGGAGTCGTCCACACTCAGATGGATCGTCAAAACACGCTACTCGAGAGTCCTCGAAAGGATTCCCAGCCAAGATGCCTTCTTGCCCTCTAAGCCAAATGAATGAGCGTCCAAGAGATGGGAGGCAGTTGAAGGTTGATGACATTTTCTTCCATCTTGAAGTCTTGTCTGGCGTGCATGACGACCTGTTCCTGATGTTCAAGGGTGTTGCGAGCCGACGGGTCATCTTCGTGCAGGGTGCTGACCGCCACCTTCCGATGTCGATCCTGTTCAGGCAGCACGATGCTAAAATCAACGGCACGCTCAAGACTACGGTTGACCGCAAATATGCTTAGGGAACCGTCGGCACCTCTAACGGCCACAGAATCAGTCATGGGCACCTGACCATAGCGAGAGGTCTCATAGGTGTCGCCGCTTTGCACGCTCTTGAGTACACGGGCACCCCGCGCATAACGGGCAGTCAGGGCGAAGGGATAGAAAATGGTCTGCCTCCAGGCCGGGCCGCCGGGCTCGGTCATGATGGGGGCAATGACGTTGACCAGCTGGGCCAGGCTGGCCGCATGAACGACGTCAGCATGCCTGAGCAAAGTGATCAGCAGGTCACCCACCACCACGGCATCTGCCACCGAATAGACATCCTCCAAGAGCGGCGCGCCTAGAGGCCAATTGCCGATGCCTTCGGGCGATTTGCTGGCCCTTTCATCCTGGTACCAGACATTCCACTCATCGAAGGAGATGAAAACCTGATGATCACTGCCCAGCCGGGCACGCGAGGCGGCGATGATGGCCGCCACATCAGTGATGAAACTGTCCATGTCCACACCGGAAGCCAGAAAGCTGCCCATGTCTCCATCCTTGGGCGCGTAATAGGCATGGCATGAGAGGAAGTTCACATTTTCGAAGCAGCGCTCCAGGACGGTACGCTCCCAGAGGCCGAAAGTGGGCATGGTGTGCGAAGAAGATCCGCATACGACCAAATCCAAGCCCGGATCGATCATCCGCATGGCCACAGCCGTCCGGTTGGCCAGATCGGCGTATTCCTGTGCACTCTTGTGGCCGATCTGCCAGTCGCCGTCCATTTCGTTGCCCAGGCACCACATCCTGATGTCGAAGGGACGATCATGGCCGTTGGCACGCCGCCGTTCCGACAACTCGGTACCAGATGGCACATTGCAGTATTCGAGCAGGTCCAAGGCCTCCTGCATGCCCCTGGTGCCTAGGTTGACGGCTTCCATGAGCTCGTTGCCACCCAGCTTGTCCAGCCAATCGCTCATCTCATGCAGGCCGAACTCGTTGTTTTCGCTGGAGTGCCAGGCCAAGTCGAGACGACGAGGAGGCTTTCGCGCGGACCCACCCCATCTTCCCAGCGATAGCCTGAGACGAAGTTGCCGCCCGGGTATCGGATGGTGGTCACGCCCAATTCCTTGACCAAATTCATGACGTCACCGCGAAAACCCTGCTCGTCTGCTGTCGGATGCCCCGGCTCATAGATGCCCGAATAGATGCCCCGGCCCAAGTGTTCCACGAAAGATCCGAAGAGTCGATCGTCAATGGACGTGGACTCCTGCTCCTCATCCACATTGAACTGTGCCCTGCTCCTGCGAGTTTGCTGCCCTTGCGTCACTGTCTGACTCCCTCGTTCTGACTTTGTCGTCCATACTTCTCGTCCATGTTGGAACTATGGATCATCTGAATGGTACAACGTTGTGTATTCTGCAAAGCACTCAGCTACAGCTTTGCGCAATCTCGAAAAGGGACAGCCCCGTGTCGGACGAACGGCTGCCTAATCATTCATTTTGAACAGCAATTCAATCAAATGATCATTCTGATATCTGTACATACAGCAACCAAGAGCGCTTGGGGCAATGGGTCTTGCATTCGTTGTATTGATCGCACAATACAAATAAAAAAAACCGCCGGAGAACCGGCGGCTGAGAGCTCCCGCAGCTGGGCTTGAACCAGCGACATTTCGATTAACAGTCGAACGCTCTGCCAACTGAGCTATGCGGGAATGTCCCGTTCAACTCTCGCTGAACACAATTACCATACTATAGTCAGGACTCTCGTATACGACAACTTGGCGTGTCGATCACATGAGAATCCTGTCCATGGGCATGGCCGAATCGATGGAGAAGTCAGGAGCAGAGGGGGGCAGTCCGGCCTGGACCAGGTTGACGCCCAGCATGGCCACCATGGCGCCGTTGTCCGTGCACAGATTGATCTTCGGAATGCGGACCTTGACGCCCTCCTGGTCGCCGAACTCCTGGAGCTTGCCGCGCAGCTGCGAGTTGGCTGAGAACCCGCCGCCGACAATCAGGGTATCCGTATCGAACCTGTGACAGGCGGCCATGGCCTTGCGGGATAGAACGGTGGCCACGGAACCAGCCAGGGAGGCACAGACATCATCCACGGGAATGTCGAGCCCGGCCTGCTGTCTGCGTTCGACCCATCGAGCCACGGCCGTCTTGACTCCGGAGAAGCTGAAGTCATAGGGATGCTCGGCTCCGGCCCGGCCCTTGGTCAGCCCCTGGGGCACGGCGATGGCATGAGGATCGCCCAGACGGGCGTGGCGGTCGATGTGGGGGCCGCCCGGATAGGGGAAGCCGAGCAGACGGGCGATCTTGTCGAAGCACTCCCCTGCCGCGTCGTCCAGGGTGGTGCCCACCACTTGGACCGATCGCGCCAGATCATCCACATGCAGCAGTGAGGTGTGGCCGCCGGAGACGATCAGAGCCAGGGCATTCTGAGGGAAAGGGCCGAATTGGAGCTGGGTGACCGCTATGTGTCCTATGACGTGGTTGATGCCATACAAGGGCTTTTTCGCCGCCCAAGCCAGCGCCTTGGCACCGGAAACGCCTACAGCCAGGCATCCAGCCAGTCCAGGACCAGCCGAGACCGCTATGGCATCCACTTGGGACAGGTCCATATCCGCATCCTTCAGGGCCTTGGAGACGACCGGCACAAAGGACTCAGCGTGTGCCCGCGAGGCGATCTCGGGTATGACGCCGCCGTAGCGGGCGTGCTCGTTCATGGAGGATGCGACCACGTTGGACAGCAGCCGGTTGCCCTGGACCAGGGCGGCAGCGGTCTCGTCGCAGGTGGATTCGATACCCAGCACCAGGGGCTCACTCATGATCAATGATCCTTTCCTGTCCCTCCGAAAGCTTGTTGCTGACAAAACCCACCGGACCCGGTCCAACCGAGCTTAAAGGTCTGGTCATAGCCCAGGCGTCAACATCCTCAGGCTGATAGTAGCCCTTGCATAGACCCGTCTGTGAGAAGCCGAAGTCCTTGTAGAGGTCAATGGCCGCAGGGTTGTCTACGCGGACCTTCAGGTTCATGCGTTGCAGACCCTTGCGATCGGCTCCGGTAATTATCCTGGCCAGCAGAGATCCTGCAATGCCGCGATGCCGGGCTTCCGGCAGCACCCCGAGGGTCATCAGCTCGGCATCCCTTTCGCCTGACCAATAGCCTCCGTAGCCCAGTATGGCACCCTGGTCTTCCCATACCAGGTAGGTGCGTGAAGGCGCAGCCAACTCGAACCGCAGCTCCTGCTGGCTCCAGGCCTGGTCGCCGAAGACGCGCGACTCCAGATCGACCAACCGGTCCAGGTCCTCCAAGACCGCCCCGCGAATCATGATTGGACTGCCACATGCTTAAGCGGATTGGGCACCGAGACGTCCGGACGGCGAAGATACAGGGGCTCCACCGGGTCGATCAGCCCATGCTGGGCACGTATGCTAGCGCAAGCAGCCATCAGGCCTGTCCCCCGTGTCCGATCCTCCAGGAAGGATCCTTCGTCCAGCATCACCCGTATATCGGAATGCTGATCCAGACGCTCCCACTGGTCGGCATAGCGGCCGGCTCCATGGCCGCTAATGACCAGAGCGACAGGACCCTGATCCACCGACTCCCGCTCTTCCGCGATGGCCGCGATCTTCTCACCGATAGCCGCCGGATAGTCGATGCCCATTTCGGTCAGCGGCCGGGCCGGAGCCTCGGCGCCACCGAAGTCGTCAAAGAGACGGTAATAGAGCTGCCGCCGCCGAGCATCGTTGACAGCCAGGACCAGAAGCCGTGCATGGTCTTGGCCCTGCCGTTTGAACCTGCTGTAGGCATAGCGGGCCTGCGGCTCCAGGATGTCCTGTCCCAGCAGACAGGCACCCGTGGCGAACGCCAGGGCTTTGGCGGTGACGATGCCTGCCCGCAGACCGGTGAAAGGCGCAGGCCCCAGTCCCACCACGATGGTCCGCAGATCGTCTGCAGACAGCCCAGCCTGATCCATAACCTTGGCGATATTGACCTGGAGGCGTTCTACGTGCGAGCGCGAGTCGGTCTCGATGCACGGCTCACGCCCTGGCAGCCCCACAGTCGAGCCATAGGAGGTATCGATCACCAAAAGGGACGTATCGGTCCCGCTCATGCCGTCATCGCCTTTCTCAGCTGATCCATTCTCTTGGCCCATGACGGACCCACTCCACGCAGACGTACCATACGCTGACCCTGGGAGCTGGGTGGCGCCTCAGGATCTTCCCGGGGATCCACGTGCCGGTCGATGGTCACTTCCAGACGTTGATCGGCCAGGGCAGTGGCCATCTGCTCGCCCCATTCCATCAGAATGATGGTCCTTTGGCCCGGATCTTCCAATTCCTCATCCAGACCAAGGGACTCCAGCTCGTCCAGGAGCCGATCCACGGCATCCTCGCCAGGAAGATAGCCCTGTCCGCCCAGCCGGTAGGCATCCACGTGGATCAGGGTAACCGGTAGGCCGTCGGACAGGTGGCCATGCAGTTCTCTTGCGATGGTGAACGTGGGCGAGACCACAGGACCGTCCACTCCGAGTCCGTCGCCCAGTCCCTGGGCCAGCGTGGTCTTGCCCGCTCCCAGAGGCCCGGACAGGAGGATCACGTCCCCGCCTTGCAGACACGAGGCTAGGTTTCTGCCCAGGCCTTGCATGTCCTCGCCTGTGGGCACAGCCAGTTCAAATCCGTCCTGTTGCCCGGCACTGTCCTGCAAGCTCATGCCCGTATCCTTCCCTTGGCGGCGATCAGCTCGACTGCCCGTTCCAGCGCATAGCGGGCGTCGCCGCTGCTGGTCTTGCTGATCTCATCAGCCTGGGCCAAGGCCTCGATGCAGGCCGCCAGGCCGGAGGAGGTCCATCCATGCAGCTGTCTCTTGGCCTCCCGCAACTGCCAGTAAGCGGCCTTGGCCTCGGCTGTGGTAATGGATCCCGACTCGATGGCCGCCTCCTTGCCAAGCGTCCGCAGCTTCAAGGCCAGTACGCCGATCAAGGAGACTGGTTCGTTGCCCTGCTCCAGGGCGGTACGCAGAGCGACGACGGCTTGGGCCGGCCTGCCGGCAAGGGCCCTGTCCGCCACAGCGAATCCGGATACAGCCGGGTTATCGGTCAGATAATCGTTGACGATCTCCAGGGTCATGGGATCCTGGTCAAAATCGAAGCAGAGCTGGGAGCACATGGCAGCCAGTTCCGGAGTGCGCTCGCCCAGGACGTCCACCAGACGCTGGGCCGCCCGTGGCTGGATGCGGCGCTGATGGGCTTTGAAACGCCCATAGACGAAGTCGACCTTGTCGTCGAACTTCTTCAGATCCGGCATCCGCTCCGTGACCGCTCCGGCTCGCGCCATTTGGTCCAGAAGCCTGCGACCCCGGTTGCCCCCGTCATGACGTGCGATGACGATGCTGGATTCGGCTCCTGCGGTCTCACGGCAGAAATCGATCAAGGCCTGGCTCAGGGCTTCATCAGCCGCCTGCAGATCATCCAGACAAACCACAGCCGTCTGACTGAGCAGGGAGGGTCCGACCGCTTCCTGAAAGGCGTAAGCGTCGCAGTCGGCCGCGTCCAGCTCGATGTATTCGCTGTCCGGATGGGCGGCGCATGCCTGCGCGCACAGCTCCTTGAAACGCTGAGCGTTGAGGAAGGGATCGCCGCCGACCACCAGATGGACGGAAGGGTTCTCCTGCTGAGCTTTGGTCATGACTCAAATCTCCCTTCATCGCTGGACATTACCCTCGGTCATTTTTTGAAGACCAGCTGGGCTAGAAGGCCATAGGTCTGCCGTAGCCAGCCCTTGATGGACACCCAAGCCGACGGCCGGAAGGGAACCCCCGAATTCGCCGCTGCCGCAGCCGGCCATGAATGAACCCGCCCCCGGGCACGGATGAATCGAATCAGCCGATGATCGATCATAGCCATGAGACCCAGACCAACCAGGCAGGCACTACCGACCGGTCCCGGCGGCCAAGCCGCCGGAGCAGCTGCCTCGCCTAGCCACGTGGCGGCAAAAGCCATGACTCCCGTACCCAGGGAGGTCAGTCGGGCCAGCAACAGACCCACTGGAGGCCAGAGCCAGGAGGTGAGCAGTGCCAGCAGACCGGTCACTGTGGCAGCGTCGACCACAGGAGTGACCAGCAGGTTGGCCAGTGGAGCCAGGAGAGGCAACCCAGGACTCATCAGCACCTGCACGGGCAGCGTCCCGGCCTGAGCGCACAGGGTCGTGGCCAATGGACGTGCCAGAAATGCCGGAAGATGATCTTCAAGGAGGGCCGCCAACCGCCGGTTGCCCAGGCCGATGCCCAGCACGGCTCCACAGGAGAGCGCGAAGCCGAAGCTGGCAGCCATGGAAGGTCGCAGGATCAGGACCAGCAGGACGCACCAGGACAGCGTGTTCAATGACTGGGCAGGCCGGCAGGCAGCCAGAGCCCACGCCGAAAGAAGCCCCATGGTCTGAGCGCGCAAGACTGAATCCCCGGGGACCATCAGCATGCCCAGACCCAGATAGGCGGCAGACAGAACCAAGGCCATCAGCAAAGGCGGCGAGCGCAGGGCTCGCATGATCCTCACCAGCAGCGAGGCCAGGATCATGAAGTGCCCGCCGGAGACAGCCATCAGGTGCAGGATGCCCGATGCCCTGAAGTCCTGGGTCAGACGGGTTGTATAGGCGGGCTCCACTGCCGGTCTGCCCAGGGAGCCATCCGACCCAGGCAGGGCCTGGTTGCCCAGGATGCCCATGGTCAAACCTGGCACCAGGATCCGTCCCTGATCGTCCAGTCTGCTGGTCTGTTCGAGAAAGGCCCTTTGCATACGGGCGATCAACCGTCTACAAGGGCCTGGCGGCTCGACTTGTTTCGTGCCGTCTTCCACAGCCAACCAAGGAATAGGACGGCCGTAGGCAGAGGGCTCCAACAGGCCTCTCGCACGATACTGCCCTCCCTGTTGCAGCAGGCATGACCGGCTGCGGGCGAAGAACATGATGCGCTCATCGGAAGGCATGCGCACTCCGGCCACAGTCACCCATTGCAGTCTGATCTCCGCCTGACAGTCCCAGCCTCGCCGAGAGGATGCACTCATAGGGCCCACAGCCCGGCCACGAATCTCGGCCAGCGCTTTGCCCTGACGTATCTGCCGGGCTGCCGGCCCGCTGCGCGCTGACTCATGACCGACTGCGGCGGCCAATGATGCAGTCAGAGCCACCGCAGCCAAGACAGCCAAGGTCGGCAGTTTCCGAGGACCAAACCAAGTGGATGCCAAGGTCGGCACGGTGGGGATACACGGAGACTCACAACCTTGGGGCAGGCGGTTTCGTGGGCATGAGCGAGAGGGGTGACGCAATACCTGACCCTTGCAATCGGAGTTCTCTGCAGCGACCAAGCAAACGAGTTTGAACGCAAGCAGGACCATAGCTATGAGTAATGGAAGCGCCAAGACAAGCGGCATCAACCAGACCGACATGCCCGTGCCCCCACCAGCTATGCCACCTCTGGACTCCCCTGCCGTCTTGGACCAGCCGCCGCTTTTGGCTGACCCGGCCACGGATCCGCCCATGCTCCGGTCCAGAAGCCACGGGACAAGCAGGGCAACCGCCCAGGCCAGACAAGCAGCGGGGAGCATACGAAGATTGCGATTGCCGTTTGCCCGATCAGCAGCAGGACGATCTCTTGCCCGGCCGGCCATCATTGCGCCACCAGATATGGGCGTAATCGGGCCAGGGTCTTGGCACCGATGCCGGGGACATCCAGCAGCTGATCGACCGAGGCGTAGCGACCGCCGATAGCACGCCGATGCTCCAGTATTTTTGTTGCCGTGACCGGTCCAATCCCCTTGACGTTCTCCAGATCCGCTTGGCTGGCGCTATTGAGATTCACGCGTCCGGTCTGATCCGCTGTTCCCGCGGATGCATCGGAGACCGGAGCAGCAGAGGCATTGTCTGCCCTTTCGCCATCCTGAGCGGAATCTGATGCCGCATTGGTATGTTCGCTGCCTTCGTCGCCATGGGTGTTCCGGCTACTATCGCTTCCTGAGCGGTGCTTGCTGCGGTGTGCAGCACTGTGGGCATCGCCGTTTGCCTGAGTCGATGACATGCCCCCGGATCCGTCGACTGCTGCTCCTGCAGCCAGCGCCCGTTCCTGCTGGGCCAGCAGGGTCAGGCTGACCGCAAGGGCAACCACCAGAACAAGAATGGCTGTCAAGGCCTGAAGCGGCGTAAACGACCAGACGGGCCGATCACGTCGAATCTGTGATTCGGCCATGTCTTCAGCCGATCGCTCCGACCGACTTGACTGATTCAGGGCCAGAGCCTGCAGGGGCGGCGCCGGCGGCTGGGTGATGTTGATGCTCATGGGCCCAGCCTGGCATGAAAAAGCCCCCCGATATGAGGTCGAGGGGCTATGTGGTCGAAGGTCATCGCCTGTCCACAGCCTGGCTGCGGGCAGTGCAGGATCAGGCTGGCACGACCGAAACGATCTTGGGCGCCTTGACGATGACCTTTCTCGGCTCCTTGCCGCCCAGCCGCTCCTGAACGGCAGGCAGCGCCAGGGCCATGGCCTTGAGCTGGTCAGGCGCGATGTCGGGGCTGACCTGCAACTTGCCGCGGATCTTGCCCTTGATCTGGACCACGGCGGTGACGGTGTCCTCGCCAAGATAGCGATCATCCCAGGTCGGCCACTGGGCATGCGCCAGGGATTCCTTGTGACCCAGACGGCTCCACAGCTCTTCGCAGATGTGGGGGGCGATGGGCGAAAGCATGAGCACCAGTGGCTCGATGGCTGCCCTAGGCGTCGGATTCAACCCGGTCAGATGGTTGTTGAGCACGATCATCCTGGCGATGGCTGTGTTGGGCCGCATGGCCTCCATCTCCACGGTCACGTCGTGGATGGTGGTGTTGAGCAATTTCAGGGTCTTCTGGTCGGGCTCGCCCTCATCCAGGACCACCTCGCCAGTCTGCTCGTTCACCACATTGCGCCAGAGCCGCTGCAGGAAGCGCATGCCGCCCACCACGTTGCGCGTGTTCCAGGGCCGGGACTCGTCCAGGGGTCCCATGCTCATCTCGTAGAGGCGGAAGGTGTCGGCCCCGTAGGTACGGTACATGTCGTCCGGAGTGATGATGTTCTTGAGGCTCTTGCCCATCTTGCCGAACTCGCGGTTGACCGGCTTCCCCTGCCAGGTGTAGCTGACCTTGCCGCCCTCCTCGTGCTCCTCCACCTCGGCGGCGGGCACATACTGGCCGCGCTGGTCCGTGTAGGCGTAGGCCTGGATCATCCCCTGGTTGAAGAGCTTGTGGAAGGGCTCCTTGGAAGAGACGTATCCCAGATCATAGAGGACCTTGTGCCAGAAGCGGGCATAGAGCAGGTGCAGAACCGCGTGCTCCACACCGCCCACATAGAGATCGACACCGCCTGACTCCCCGGCCGTAGCGTTGTGCTTGGGCCCCAGCCAGTAGGCGTATTCCTCCGGATCGACCATGTGCCGGTCGTCCTTGGGGTCGATGTAGCGCATGTAGTACCAGCAGGAGCCTGCCCAGTTGGGCATGGTGTTGGTGTCCCTGTGGTAGACCTTGGGTCCGTCGCCCAGGTCCAGGGTCACGTTCACCCAGTCCTGGTTGCGGCTCAGCGGTGCCTCGGGGCTGGACTGGGCATCCTCGGGGTCGAAGGTCTTGGGCGAGTAATCGGGCACGTCCGGCAGGGCCACCGGCAGCTGGTCGTCGGGCAGCAGGTGGGGCAGACCCTGGTCGTCATAGACCACCGGGAAGGGCTCGCCCCAGTAGCGCTGACGGGAGAAGAGCCAGTCGCGCAGCCGGTAGGAGACCGTCCCATGACCGACTCCCGCCGACTCCAGCCATTCAGTGACCTTCTCAATGGCCTGGTCAACCCGCAGGCCGTCCAGGCTGAGCGGGTCGCCAACGGCCTGAGTGGCATGGACCGAAGAGTTGACCACAATGCCGTCGTGGGAGACGAAAGGCGCCTTGCCCCGATAGTCGTCCAAGGTCTGTCCGGAATCGGCCAGCGGGCTGACCGTATAGACGACGGGCAGACCGTACTTGACGGCGAAGTCGTAATCGCGCTGATCACCGCCAGGCACAGCCATGATGGCCCCCGTGCCATAGTCCATCAGCACGTAGTCGGCGGTGAAAATGGGCAGCTTGTCCCCCGTGATGGGGTTGAGAGCGTACAGCCCGGTAAACAGGCCGGTCTTGGCCCCGCCTTCGTCCACGCGATCCTTGGCGGTCTTGGCCTCGGCGGCCCTGCGATAGGCCTGCACGCCCTCCGCGGGATTGGCATAGCCGCCCTTCCACTGTTCAGGCACATCCTCAGGCCACTCCTGTGGCAGATGCTGCAGCAGGTCGTGCTCGGGAGAGACCACGGCGAAGGTGGCGCCGAAAAGCGTGTCGGGACGGGTGGTGTAGACCTCCATGGTCTGGTTCCCGTCGGGGCTGGGCACGGTGAACTCCACCGAGGCTCCGTGCGACTCCCCGATCCAGTTGCGCTGCATGAGCTTGACCTTTTCGGGCCAGTCCAGAATGTCCAGATCCTCCAGAAGCCGGTGGCCGTAGGCGGTGATGCGCATGGACCACTGCTTGAGCTCACGCTGGTAGACCGGGTAGTTGCCCCGCTCGGACCGCCCCTCGGCGGTCACCTCCTCGTTGGCCAGGACCGTGCCCAGTCCGGGGCACCAGTTGACCGGCGAGCGCGAGATGTAGGCCAGACGGAAGTCGTTGAGCACCTCGGAGCGCTCGGTCTCATCCAGGTCCTCCCATGAGGCGTCGGCATGGCCCGGGATGGGCCTGCTCCCGGACTTGAAGGCTTCGACCAGCTCGCTGATGGGCCTGGCCGAGCCCGTCCCCCCGTCGGCACGGCGGTAGTCGGGGTCGTACCAGGACTCGTAGATGCGCGAGAAGATCCACTGGGTCCAGCGCACGTAGTCCGTATCGATGGTGGCGAAGGAGCGGCGGTCGTCGAAGCTGAGCCCCAGCCGGTGCAGCTGCCAGCGCATGTTGGCGATGTTCTGCTCGGTGGTGACCCGGGGATGCTGGCCGGTCTGGACCGCATACTGCTCGGCGGGCAGTCCGAAGGCATCGTAGCCCATGGCGTGCAGGACGTTCTCGCCCTTCATCCGGTGGTAACGGCTGACCACGTCGGTGGCGATGTAGCCCAGGGGGTGGCCCACATGCAGGCCCTTGCCCGAGGGATAGGGAAACATGTCGATGACGAAGTAGGGACTGCGGCCCCCAGCATGATCGCCCTGGGCATCGGTCAAGTCGCCCTTGGTGTTGGCTGCCCAGAAGGTGCCCTCCTTGTCCCAGCGCTTCTGCCAGTGCTCCTCGATGGTCTGCGCCATGGCGGCATCGTAGCGGAACTTGGGCTGATCGGATTCCTGGGTCTGCTGATGATCCCTGTCTTCATTCGCGTTCATATGGTGAATTATCGCCATTCACATGGACACGGCCTAGCCAGTGTCCAGCATCCGTCATCCTGGCGGAAGCCTTGCTCAGCGATCGCCGGGCCGCAGGGTGCGGGCGGCGGCATCAATGGAATAGCCGATGGACCTGGAGGCCCGGCCCAGGGCGGCCTTGAAGGACCCGTCCCGCATCATCCTCTTCAGGGCCTGGTCGATGACGCCCACCAGCTCCGGATCCCCGTGGGGCACGCCGATGCCGTAATGTTCGTTGGAGAAGGGCTTGCCGACCAGACGCAGCTGGCCGCCGCCGCGAACATGAGCCAGGCCGGCCAAGGCAAAATCGTCGCCGCTGGCGGCATCCGTGTCCCCGCTGAGCAGGGCCGTGACGCACTCGGGGAACTCCTCCCGCTCCTGGACCTGGGCCTGGGGTGCCAGCGAGCGCACCAGGGCCCCGGAGGTGGATCCCGCTGCCACGCAGACCCGCTTCTGGGCCAGATCCTCCACCCCGGCGATGTCATTCTGTGTTCGACGAACCAGCAGGTCCTGCCCTGCAGCCAGGTAGGGTCCGGCGAAATCCACCAGCTTCTGCCGTTCCTGGGTGATGGAGTAGCCGGCCACGACCATGTCCACCTGGCCTTGTTCGAGCATGCGCTCGCGGTCTGCAGGCTTCACCTGGCGGAAGACGATCTGCGACTCGGCGTATCCCAGCTCGTGGACCACGTACTGGGCCACATCCACATCCAGACCCCGGTACTGGCCGGACTGGGCGAATCCAAGCCCGGGCTGGTCGAAGGAGATGCCCACGCTGATCTTGGGCCCGATGGAACCCGCCCGGTAGCGATCCTCCTGACGGCCGCACCCGCTCAGGGGCACCGCCAGAACCAGTGCCGCAAGAGCCGCCGCAATCCTGCGTGCAAACATGATCGACACCTACTTGAACATTCTCGAGCGCGTCAGGAACCAGGTCACCAAGGCGGTCACCAGACCCGAAAGAATCACCACGACCGCGAAGCCCCAGGGCTTGTCGGTGAAGGGCATGCCGAACATGCCCTGGTTGAAGTTCATGCCATACATGGAGAAGATCAGCGTGGGCACCGACAGGCTGATGGAGATGATGGTGAAGATCCTCATCACATTGTTGACGTTGTTGGAGACGATGGAAGCGAAGGCATCAGTCATGTTCGAAAGCACGCTTGAGTAGATGTTGGCCATCTCAATGGCCTGCTTGTTCTCCGTGATCACGTCGCCCAGAAGGTCCTCGTCGTCCGGGTAGCGCTTGATCCGCTCCAGCCCGGTCAGCTTCTCCAGGACGATCTCGTTGGACTTGAGGCTGGTGGCGAAGTAGACCAAGGTCTTGTTGAGCTCCAGCAGCATAAGAATTTCGCGGTTCTGCATGGAGTGGCGCAGCTTGAGCTCCAGCCGGTCCGACTCGCGGTCGATGATGCGCAGGTAGCGCAGGTAGAGGGTGGCGTTGCGGTAGAGGATCTGCAGGATGAAGCGGGACTTCATGAAGGTGTTGAAACCCCGGATGGTGCCCTCCATAAAGGGATGAAGCAGGACGGTGTCCTGCATGCAGACGGTGACGATCAGATCCTCGGTGACGATGATGGACAGAGGGATGGTCTCGTAGTAGTCCCGGCCGTCGCGTTCCTCAGCCCGGGGAATGTCGACGATGACCATGGTGTACTCGTCCTCAACGTCCACACGCGAGCGCTCCTCATCGTCCAGGGGGGCACGCAGGTCAGCCAGGTCGATACCGGTGGTCTGGGAGACGTTGGCCAGCTCGACATCGGTGGGCGCCGATAAGCATATCCATGAGCCCTTGGAAGCCTTGCCGATCTGCTCGATCTGCCCGTTCATGGTGCTGAATACTCTCATCATCGCCATCACCGCCTCTCGTGCTCGAACCTGGCCGACGTTTCTGGCCGAACCGATAGTAGCAGACAACCAGTTACCGCCGTGTTCAATTCCGCAGGGTAGTCCCCGGTCATCCCCGCCATGGCCGCAGGACGGCGGGTTGGATTTTGGAGGCGTCGAAGCGAAAATGCCCGGTGATGGGACGGTGGCCTGGCGAGCCCAGGTAGTCGTTCTCCCTGTCGCGCTGGCCCATGTTGTGCAGAAGCAGGGGAATGCCACGGCTGTCCCTTCTATCGGAGGCCATGCCGATGTGCCAGGAGGTGTCGAAGATGACGATGTCGCCCTGCTGCCACTGGTCGGTGGTCGCAGTGTCGTTGGTCAGACGCTGGGCATGCCGGGACAGGAATACGCCGAGGACGTTGGTCCGCCTGAAGTCGATGTTCGGATCCGGGCTGTTGATCACTCCGGCATAGGCCCCAGGAGACGAGGCGATATCGGCATCGACCATGGTCTTCAGATCGTAGCCGGCCTGCCGGAAGGCCCTCCAGATCTCGTCGGTGCAGGCGCCGCGGTCATCGGGAGGATAGCCGCCCTGGTAGTAGCCGCTGTCATAATGAGGATGGCGGCGGGCCTCCTGATGGGCTCCACGCACCATGGCCGTGTAGTCATCCACGCCGTCATGGTTGTAGTCTACAGGCGAGGTCAGAGGCGAATGGGCCGCGGTCTGCTCTGGAGAATATCCAGGAGGGCCGTGAGAAGCGGTCCTGGGGCCGTTTGCGGAGGAGTTTTGATTGTCTGAATGGCGAGCAGGCCCGACGCCCACCAGCCTGCCAGCCAGGGCCAAGGAGCCCGCCACAATCAATGCAAGCGCCAGCAGGACAGCCGCCCACCGCAGAACCACTGTCCGCCGCTGGCTGCGGCCGCCGCGGTTTCGCTCTGTAGACACAGCGGTCACCTCATCCGGTTGCGCAGGGGCCTGCCATCCATGAACCGATGAAGGTTATCCAGGCAGATTTCCCGAACCTTGTCCATGTTGGAGGGCAGGTAGGCTCCCCCGGCCACATGCGGGGTGAGCAGGCAGCGTGGTTGCCTCCAGAGCGGGTGGTCTTCAGGCAGGGGCTCCGGTTCAGTCACATCCAGCCCTGCACCGAAAATGCCGTCCTTATCCAGGGCTTGGGCCAGAGCCATGCAGTCCACGGCATCTCCCCTGCCCGCGTTGATCAGCACGGCGGTGGACTTCATCAATGCAAGACGATGGTCATCGATGATGTGCCGGGTCTGCGGCGTTGAAGGCAGGGCCAGAGCCACTACATCCATCTCAGGCAGCAGGGCATCCAGATCGTCAAAACCAGCCAGACGGTCGAACCCCTCCACCGGCTGGTCGGGATGGCGCCTGATGCCGATGGTCCGAGCGCCTACGGCCTTGGCCAGACGAGCGAAGGAGGCTCCGATATCCCCTGTGCCTAAAACCAGGACCTGGCAGCCATGCGGCGAAAGGACGGGCCCGCGAGGTTCCCAACGGCCCAAACGCTGATTGTCCCGGTAGGCCGGCAGGTCCTTCATCAGAGCCCACATCATGGCGAACATGTGCTCGGAGACCGACTGCCCGTAAGCGCCTGAGGCACTGGTCAACATGGCGCCCGGAGGCAGAACCCCCGGTTTCATGTAGGCATCCACACCCGCGCTGCTGGTCTGCAGCCAGACCAGGTTACGGCAGGCAACCACCTGCTCGGCCGGCGGATTACCCAAAATGATCGTGGCCTCCGATCGGAGGGATTCAGGGACATCGATGAGCCAATGCATGCTCTGCCGCATGTCCGTGTCGACAATGAACTCCTGACGAACGCCTGGAGCCGCCTGGAGGAATTCCTGTCGTTCACTCTGGTCCAAGGGCAGACAGTTGATGATGAGCTGGTCCCCAGGATGGTTCTCGTTCCGCTTTTCAACCCGCACTTCGGCATCGTTTTTGCCGGTCATGGTCCGCCGCCTTTCCGTTGCTGCCGACCCCCTTGGTCGCCCCTTGTTCATCATGCTAGCGCACTTGCAAGCTCAGGAATGACTCAAGACCATTCGAGGATAAAATCCATCAATTAGCTCACAATCCCTGCAATTCCGGGGCAACACACTGAGTTGCTCCATTTGCCAATCCCGGTGTACTATAAGCAAGGCTTCACCAAGCAAGGCAAGCACGGGGCTATGGCGCAGCTGGTAGCGCGTCTCCATGGCATGGAGAAGGTCGGGGGTTCGAATCCCCCTAGCTCCACAGATAGGATCCCGAGGTCACCTCGGGATCTTTTTATATTCATTGGGCTTGCAAACGCCAGATCGGGCCTATAGGAACTAAACGCGTTGTTTTAGGTTCTGTGTGTGGGTTTGGTTGTGTGTTGGTCAGAGTGTGGTGTTGGGGTATCT
>NZ_VMHK01000005.1 GCF_007559275.1 Bifidobacterium apousia | reverse complement strand
CATGTGTTAAGCACGCCGCCAGCGTTCATCCTGAGCCAGAATCAAACCCTCCACAAAAAACCATGAAGAAGGCCGAAACAGCCCAAATCAATAATTGACGGGCCAGCTTCCATAAGGAGGAAACCAACCCACGAAAAACCCCGACACCCCTCACAACGCTCCCACGTACCCGACAACAGCCGGGCGGGCATCGGACTGGCAATCAAAAAGCTATAAGTAGCACAAACACGCTCTTGAGTTCTCAAACCACCACCACACCAACAAGCCATTCAACTTCCTCCCGGAAGAAGAACCGCCGTGTTGAGCAGCAAGAGATAAACTTACCACGAGCCGGCCAAAACGCAACTCGGCCATTCTGGGAGCACCCTTAAAACCAGCAATAACAAGCCCTCAGACGGCGTGTCGTCATATGTCCCTTTTTACTTTAGAACCTCGCGAAGTTGGGACCTCAGCCTACCGTTTCTGCGTCATGCACACATTTTATTCACAAAGTATTGCTTGATCCACTGCTGGGTCGGCGTGTCAGCATGATCCTTCTGAATTCTGGTCAGGACCGGTTACATCCAATACGGAGTTTGCCTTTCGTCCGCGATCGCCAGTCATCCACACCCTACGAATGCGAATGTTGATATAGGTGTATATTCGCGCACCAAGTTGGCCTTCGACTCATTGAGTCTATTAACGGATGGTAAGACGGGTGTATGAGCACAACAATTGCAGTACTGACCGGGGCGGGCATCTCGACTTCAGCCGGCATACCGGATTTCCGCGGGCCTGACGGGGTTTGGACCAAGCATCCCGATCAGATGAGCGTCTATGACCTGGACCTGTTCATGAGCGACCGGAAACAGCGGGAGTATTCATGGCGGTGGCAAAAGGAGTCGCCGGTCTGGAAGGCCCAGCCCGGAGTGGCCCACAAGGCACTGGCCAAGCTGGAGCAGGCAGGCATGCTGAACCTGTTGGCTACGCAGAACTTCGATGCCCTCCACGAGAAAGCCGGCAACTCCGAGGACGTCATCGTCAACCTCCACGGGACCATCGGCACCTCCCACTGCATGAAATGCGGCCAGGCATACCGGACAGCCGACATCATGGCCAAGCTTGATCAGGAGCCCGACCCACACTGCCATAAGCCCATGCCCTACCAAGGCAACATGCCTTGCGACGGCATCATCAAGACTGATGTGGTCTACTTTGGTCAGGCCCTGCCCGAGGGCGCCATGGAGAAGAGCATGAGGCGGGCCAGCCAGGCCGATCAATTCTGGGTGATCGGGTCCACCTTGGAAGTGTATCCTGCGGCCTCGCTGGTGCCAGTGGCAGCCCAGGCGGGCGTGCCAATCACCATCATGAACATGGGTTCGACCCAGTATGATTCTTTGGCAACCCGACTCATCCACGAACCCATCGAAGAAGCGCTGCCCAAGCTCGTTGACAAGACCATCGCCGGCCAGAATTGATTCCCTAACCTTTCCACGCAATTATTGGAACAGGTCTGCGATCTGCAGATTTCTGATGGGCCCTGCAAGAACCTGCAGGGCCCCCTATGGCAATCCTTGAGCCGTCTTCCGTCTCACTACAGACAGACTCCGCCTGTACCGGTCCCCTATCACGCGGATACTCTGCATCAGGAAGCGAACCCCTGCCCCAGAAGAAGGAGGGCGAATCGACTCCGGAAGCCAAAGTCTTCCCGCCCGAGCAAAGCTATGATGCCCTAGACACGCCCTATCAGCACCGACGAGGACTGGGACCAGATACCAATAGGGCTCCTAAAATTCGAATAGGAATAACCGCACTCTCCCGCTCCTCGGCATCCAACGCGCCCCGTCCTATCTCTCAACCTATTTGCAGCACCGACAGAGTCGATTCTTTGCTCCAAAACCCCCATAGCCACGCCACAATGATCAGCGGACACCCCTGGCTTCAGGCCATACATCCCATCGGAGCCTTTTCATGCCCGATAGCATACTTTTAGTAGAGCCACAAGCCTGAAACGCCTTGTCCCAACAGAGCTCCGACGCTTCCGATATAGAATCCAGCTCTCTCAGATGGTCACCAAGTAGATTACATGTGTAATAGCCGAGCTCAAACTCGCCCGAAAGACATGATCACGAGTCCAAATTCATCGGGGAAAGCATCGGCACCTCTCGCCAGCGGAAGAAACGACCGCTTAATAGTGGCCGCATCCGGCGAACCCGCTGGGCCATCATGGCACACATAGCCGGCTGTGGCTTCCATTGACAGCAGATGATCAAGCGGAGAAGTGCCAAATACCCCGGAATGATCATGCGTGGTCGCCATGATCCGGCAGGTTCGGCTTCAGTCCCGTGTCATGCGCCGACGAGTTCGGTGTGGTGGTTTTCAGCGTCCCGCTGGACGAGCATGCGGAAGTATTCGCTGCGGTTCTTCAACCCCTCGCGCTTGATGGCGGCGGATACGTATTCGTCCATGGGTTCGCTCAAGCGCACACTGTGCTGCACGCTCGGTTTCCTGCCCTGTTCGCGCTGCTCGAGCGATGGGCGCCCCATCAGGGTGGCGAACAGCTTCGTGGCATCTGTGTCGGGGTCGAGCATGGCCTGGCTGATCCTCCTGGCTTCCTCGCCGCCCCATGCGGAGACCGGCGGCTTCGAGGGGGCCCGGTCGAGCCGGTCCATGCGGTTCTCGTATTCGCTTGCCTTCACGGTCGTGCGCCGTGTGTTCCTGTCGCTCATTGCCGTTTCCTTTCCGTCGTCGTCCTGTTCCCGCCCCGGCCGTCGGACCAGCGGTGCCAGTAGTCGCGCCACAGTCCGCCCAGGTGCATGACGTGGAATACCCGCATGTCGGGCCCATCGGGGTGGATGAGCACTTCGAGCAGGTCGTCGTCCAACGCGCCTGGGTGCCTTTTGCACACGATGAGCGCTGTCGGCGGATCCCCGGGCGCCGGCGGTGGCACGGACGGGTCGTCCGGGTCAACGATCGCGGTCCATACCGGTTCGCCTATAGCCCTGAGCACCATGGCCTCGTCGAGGCGGTCCTCGCCGAAATGCCGGTGTGCCGAATCCGTGAACCTAATCACCATACCACTATTGTAATGCACTTTTACAGCGTTGGGAAGAGGCTCATCCCTGTTGATGGGCACACTGCAGGGGATTCGGCATGCTGATGCGATGACATGATCGGCCAGAGGATGAGGAAGCGCTCTGGAAGCATCAAAGAGGAGATCGGGGTGCCGGCCGGCAGACGCGGACAACCCCGTCTGCCGGCTGTTCCTGCGGCGGCAAGGCGGTGTACTTCGCCATAGTGCTCAACCAAGATTCAAAAAGCAAAGAGCAAGGGATGTATTCGCTAGCGAAGTAAATCAGCGGAGTAATTTGATGGAGTAATACAACTTTGTATGACTGAAATGCATTGGAAAGGAGGCGGAAATGGCGCGAAGTGAAAATGATATAAGGAGAGAGAATGCGATCTTGCACATTGGTAAAGGTCGACGAATCTGCACGCAAACATGGTCTGAAGAATGGGGAGATCAGATACGCCGTCCGCCACCCTTTCGGCTTTCAAAAAACCCTGGGCAATCCCGGAGAGGCGACGATCGCGTTCGTCGGCCCCAGGCATGAAGGAGGCTCGCCCCATAACGTCATCGAGGTGATTGCGGCTAGCCGTGAGGATGGCCTCCTGCATGCATTCCACGCCATGCCCATCACCGACAGGTGGATGCATCTAATGCATTGCAAATGACGGCGGTTTGCTGAAGGACCCGCTATCCCAGACCGTTTGGCCTGGGGATGGCGGTCTCCCGATAAATAGAAAGGAAAACGCAGGTGAGCTATACAAGCGAGGAACTTGATGCAATGGCTGACCGGGGTGAGCTGAAGCCCGCGCCCGGAACTGCGGTGTACAGGGACCCTGGTGCTCCGGCCCTGAAGGACAAAGAGTTGATGGGCATCTTCGCCGGCCGACCCCGCGAAGAGGAGCGACGTCCCGTCAACGTGGAACTACGTGTGAAGGTCACGCCGACCATGAAGGACCCCCTGAAACGCATCGCCCGGGAGGAGAACCTGCATAACTCTTCGGCGCTGGTTCACTCCGTCCTGGCCGACTTCATCCGGAATCGGGCGAAAAAAGCATGTAAAGCCTTTTGACTGCCTGGCTTCTGATTGTCGTTGTCTTAAGCAAAAAGCAATGGCTGCGATCCGGAAAAAGCCGCGGTCTTTTCCTGATTACAGGAGCCTATAAAACGACCCGAAGCCGAAATGAATCATCGAGGAGGATGCCCTCCACAGCAGGACGCGGCTGGTAGATCCAAGGAATACTCAGAAGAAAAAAGTGCGGCCTTTGACTGCAGGTCGTCAGTGTGGTGCCATATAGATAGAAGGCGGGAGAGAGGAGATCAAACGCTCAAGATGACCAGAAGCGCCGGCAGGCATGGTGTAACGGATACCAGGAAATCGGCTATGCCGTCCTGCATTATGCAGGCAAAGAGGAGGTCTAGGCTCGGAATGGGCTGGATGCCGTGGTGTTCGTCGGGCCCAGGCATCCTGGAGCGCTTGAAAAGAATTGCATCGAGGTCATAGTCAAGGAAGACGAGCCCGGGGAATTCGTCGCCTTCCACACCTTGACCGTCAACGACGTGTGGCGCTATCTGATTGAGTAGCACAAGCGCGACCGATAGACGGACAGACAAACCAACCAACGATCAAAAAGCCATGTCTATGGATAAAGGAATCGAAGCCATGAAGGAATACGAGTACGAGCCTAAGACGGAAAAAGAGCGCCGGCAGATGGAGGAGATGACCGCCAAGGCCGAACGCGGGGAGCGCCTGGATGCCGTCCCCGGCTCCGAACAGTTCATGGACCCGAACCGCGAGGTGGACGAGGACCAGTTCTTCAGGGATCTCCATACGGAATTCGAACAGATGCGCCTGCGCCGGGCCGAGGCCACCCGGTGAGGGCGAAGAGAGACAGGCGCACAGGAAGGGAAAGGAGCGCAAAATGGCCAAGCAAGTCACATCCGAGAACCAGAAGGACATCGATGCGATGATCCATGCAGCCGATCGGGGGGAGCTGATCCACCACACGGAGGCCGCCATCCGGCGGGACCCCGGCGCCCCGCTGCTGACCGACGAGCAGGCCGCATCGCTCATTGCCCAGAGCATGGCGAAGTTGGAGAAGCTGGAGAAGCAAGGGGCCGAGGAACGGACCGCGTGATGCGCCTGGAGGGTCAGGGCGCCCAAGGACCTGGGCGACAAAGCCAGCCGGGCGGCCAAGAAGGAGGGCACCCCCAAGTCGGCCATCATCCGCAAGGCATACCCAGAACGGCCAGCCGGTCCTGGGTCATCCTGGTGGACAGATTCTCCATCTCCATGCATGCGGTACAAGCCTGCCGGAGCCGGCAGGAAAGAGCAGAGTCGGGCGTGCGCACCGGAAGAACTGCCACAGTCTGAAGCAAGCATTCCACCGTTATCCCAAAAAGGACCCGAAACCAGCTCATCACATCCATAGAACACCGGCAATCACGAAATCACCATCAATCAATACACCCCGAGTGCGCCAACCAGCACAGACAGCAATCACGTCCAGACAAGCCACAATCAGACCAAATTCAAGAGATGGACTTCTTGCATTAAAATGTGGAAAATCCGGTGTTATCGTTGAAATGACGCCAAATTCTGCGCACGATGCGCGAATCCGACAAAATTCGGTTGCAGGGACATGTGCAAAGTCAAAAATCTGCGCGAGAACCAATGCAAGAAACAAGCGAGATCAACGGTCTTTATGTGGACCGTTACCTGTTGATGCAGCAAGCCGTACCTGCCGGCCAAAGACAAGAGGAAGATTCAGCGATTCTGCTCACCACAGTGCATGAACAACTACCACTGCAACGAGGACAAGGACGCCCTAAACCGGTTCGCCGACAAGTCAAAGATGACCCGCCAGCACGGAAAACAAACATCGAACGCCGAGCGGAAACCTTGAACCCCTCCCCTTTAACAAGAACCGTCATTGCGTAGATATACTGAATTTAGTATGAAAATCTTCTCTTGCCGGGAACAGAACGGGGAACAAAGAGAAGCAATAGAGGGTATTGCCTCCTTACGAAAGAATTCGCCAGTCAGATTCCACGGTCCATGGGCGGGCCGCAATGGAAGCAGCTCAACAGGCAGCGCTGGGTCTACCTGACGCCCGACTTCTGCCGCATATTTCTGCCTATCCGCAACCCCGGGCCGGGTGCAGCCGAATGGGTGCGCATCAACGGCAGCCGAGCCTACGCCTACCAGACCCCGCTCATCACTTGGAAATCGCTCCGGAACCAGATGGGTTCGAACTATGCAGAAACACGAAACTTCGTCACCAAATTCAAACAGTCGCAGAACCATGAGGCTCTCTCTGGAACGCGGCCCTGACCGATGCCGGCGCAGAGAGCAGGCCACATTAGAACATCAAGAAAGACGGCGCAAAGATTGCCATAGATAGTCCATGCAAGAACCTGCAGGCTATCAGCCAAACTCAGCAACGGCGACGGCCATTCTGGCTGTTCGCCCGGTCGTGATCCTTATCTTGGAACCTTGGAAGCTGGGCATTGGACCCCGGTTCCGATCGGGAAGCTAGGCTCAGTAGTTCTGATGGACCTGGAAGCCTCGGCTACGCAAGGTATCCAGGATCTGGGTGATGTGGTCGGGGCCGTTGGTCTCCACAGTCACCTCCAAGAGCACGCCGTTGTCATAGTGGCCGGAGGATTTGAACTGATCGTGGTTGAGCTCGATTACATTGGCACGCAGATCGGCCAGGACCGTGGCCACCTTGACCAGCTGGCCGGGGACGTCGGGCAGCTCCACGCCGAACTGCATGATGCGCCCGCGGGAGATCATCCCCCGCTGGATGACCGCACCCATGGTGACCGTGTCGATATTGCCTCCCGAGATGATGGGGACGATCACATGCGGACCCGGGGCCGACCGGAAGACATCGGACTGCAGATCCAACTGGCCCAAGGCCGCCAAGGAGACCGCTCCGGCTGCCTCGACCACCAGTTTGTGCTTCTCCAGCATGAATAGGATCATCTCGGAGATGTCGCTTTCGGTCACCTGAACCAGATCATCCATATAGCGGCTGAGCAGGGCATAGTTCAGATCGCCGGGACGTCTGACGGCTACGCCCTCGGCAGCCGTACGCATCTGATCCGCTGCGACCACATGACCAGCTGTCAGAGATTCACGCCAGGCCGGAGATCCGACCGGGGTGGCTCCGATGACTCTGACGTCTGGCTTGAAGGTCTTTACGGCGAGCGCCACTCCGGCGCCCAGCCCGCCCCCACCCAGGGGAACCACGATATCGGTGACATCGGGCACGTCCTGAAGAATCTCCATGGCGATGGTTCCCTGACCGCAGACGACCTCGTAGTCGTCAAAGGGCGGGACGAAGGTCATGCCGCGATCACGTGCCAGACCCAAGGCGTAATCGGAACTTTCGTCGAAGACCTCGCCCTGCAGGACAACCTCGGCGCCATAGGCCCGAGTGGCATCAACCTTGAGGGGCGGCGTGATCCGGGGCATGACAATCGTGGCCTTCGCGCCACGGCTGCGTGCGGCAAAAGCCACCCCCTGGGCATGATTGCCGGCGGAAGCGGTGACGATGCCGCGGTCCAGCTCGTCCTGATCCAACGAGGCCACCTTGTTATAAGCTCCGCGAATCTTGAAGGATCCGGTCAGCTGCAGATTCTCCGGCTTGAGCAGAACGCGATGGCCTATCCGAGCACCCAGATCATCGGATTCCTCGATAAGGGTATGACGGGCCACACCTTCCAGACGTTGGGCGGCTTTGCGCAGATCAGCGGCATGATCGGACTCAAGACAGGCAGTGATTGTTGAAGTATCCATGCTCCAAGTATGGTCGGCCGGGCCCGACCAATGGGGTCAGCCGTCAACATGGTGGACACCTAAACATACTGAAAAACCAAAATATGTGAGCAATCGAACGTTTGGGCACCCGAGGACCGGACAGGCATGAGAGCGGATCTGAAACAACCAGAAACAACTAGACCGACAACCAAGCAAGCAACAAATGAATCAGTTCCGACAGACAGATAGGTACGCCGATGCGACCGAGTCGGGCAAACAAGTGGGCATGATGGATGAACAAAAAGTCCGTCTGCAGCCAATAGTTGCCGACAGCCCTCACCAGTCCGCCACCAACAGACAACGGTCGCAACCGACCGCCAATGGTCATCCGTCTGTGGTCGCCACAAGCCGTCACCGGTGGGCGGCAATTGCCACCAGCTCGCCCGTGAACTTGACGGACTTCACGAGCGGTTACCGGTAGTGGCTAACAGTCGCCGGTGATGGCTTGCGGTCGTCTGCCTTACTTGTCGTCAGTGAGCTGGGCATGTGCCTCGTCGACCACGGTATGGTCGTCGCGGAAGTCGTGGGAGGCCACGGGCTCATTGGAGTCACGGGCCACACCGGCACCCAGGTCGGCCAGCAGCAGAGTGACTGCGGTCGGATCGTTGACCCGCAGCCGAGCCTTGGTCTGGCCGGGCCCGACCTTGATGGTCCAGCCCTTATCGGGCATGACGGCGAACATGGTCTCGTCCGTTTCATCGTCGCCCAAGGCCATCATGAAGTCGTAGTCACCGCTGTTGACGAAGGGCAGGATGGCCTGGCCCTTGCTGGTGGCCACAGGGGTGACCTCGACGACCTTGGAGTTCTCCATGATCATCAACCCCAGGCCGACCACTACTCCGCGCAGACGATGGAGCAGATCCTGACGCTCCTGTTCCGCCACCTGGGCATCGCTCATCCGGTAGTGCCAGGCCACCGCATCGGACTTGCTCTCCACAAAGGAGTTGGGGACCCTGGTGGCCGACTCATCCATGATGGGCCGGATCACCTTCTGCCAGGTGTCGGAGTCGGGCAGGCCTTGCGCCCGCTGCCACTCGTCCGAGTTGCTGCCAGGCAGGTTGCGGTTCCAGGCGCCGTGCTCAGCGATCAGCCCCACCGACAGGTCGCCGAACCAATCCTGCATGATCTGATGGCTGCGGCCGGAGACCAGCAGGAAGTCCACATCGGGATTGCTCCCCACCTGGGTCAGCAGACGGCGGAGGGCCTGGGTGGGCTTGGCCCGCTCAGGACGACGAACCAACGGGGTCAGCGTCCCGTCATAGTCACACAGGACCAGACGACGATGTGCCCCGTCCCATTGACGAACGATGGCGTTGTGGTGATCCATACGCAGCCTCCTATCTGTCATGCCCGGAGCGGACACCTGCCGCAGGGAGTCAAGGAATGAGGTGCACCAGTTGGCTGCAGTGCGCACCTTGAGGCGGGCCTGCATACGGATGTTGCGCCGCTTGGACTCCTCGGGGGTGATCTCCAGGGCGTTGTGCAGGGCTTCGCAGACCATGTCGATGTCGTAGGGATTGACGATGAAGGCATCGGTCAGCTCGTCGGCCGCCCCGCACATATCCGACAGGACCAGGGTGCCGTCGCGTCCGTCATGGCAGGCCAGGTACTCCTTGGCCACGAGGTTCATCCCATCGCGCAGGGGGGTGACCAGGGCCACGTCGCCGGCCGTGTAGATGCCGCAGACCGGCTTGATGGACAGGGAGCGGGTGATGTAGTGGATAGGGGTCCAAGCCAGCAGGGAATATCGACCATTGATCTCGCCCACCAGCTGGTCCACCTGGGCCTTGAGCCGCTGATAGGACTCGACGACCTCCCGCGACGGGGTAGCCAGCAGGTAATAAGTGACATGGCCTACCCACTCGGGGTACTTGTCCAGCATGCGGCCGAAGGCCTGAAGCCGCTCGGGCAGACCCTTGGTGTAGTCCAGCCGGTCCACCGAAACGATGACCTTGTTGGAGCGACTGCCCACCGAGGAGGCCGCCTGCTTGGCCAGCGTGGACTCAGGGATGTCCTCCTTCATGTAGTGGCTCCACCAGTTGGCGTCCGAAGCGGTGGCTTCGTTGGCCGCCACCCCTTCAGCCGTCACTGATGTGCGGTAGCGATGACGG
The DNA here is from genome assembly GCF_007559275.1 of Bifidobacterium apousia. Lineage (GTDB taxonomy): Bacteria > Actinomycetota > Actinomycetes > Actinomycetales > Bifidobacteriaceae > Bombiscardovia > Bombiscardovia apousia. Next base: position 113,754 of record NZ_VMHK01000005.1, on the reverse strand, counting down.
GGGGACTTGCCGCAGACCTCGTCGATTCCTCGACGCATGGCCCGGGCCAGGCTGGAGTGGGCGGTACGCCGGTAGAGGTTGTAATCGATGCCAATGGGGAAGGCATCGATGGCTGCGCGGTGGCCGTCAGGCATCTCGACCACGCCGTCCTGGTTGACTGGCAGCTCGGGCAGCAGCCTGTGCAACGAGGCCAGGAAGCTGGCGGAGAAGTCCACTGTATGGAAGCCGATCAGGTTGGCGCCCAAGACGCCCTCCAGGATCTCGCGGCTCCAGGGCAGGGAGCGGAAGATCTCAGCGCTGGGGAAGGGCACGTGCAGGAACCAGCCGATGGAGGCATCAGGGTAACGTTCGCGCAGCATCTTGGGCAGGAGCATCAGGTGGTAGTCCTGAATCCAGATGGTGTCGCCCTTGCGGATGAGCGGCTCCACCACCTGTGCGAAGCGCATATTGACCTTGCGGTACATCTCCCAGTCCTCCTGGCGGAAGACGGCCTCGTGCGAGAAGTCGTGGAAGAGCGGCCAGAGGGTGTTGTTGGAGAAGCCAGCGTAGTATCCGTTCAGCTCCTCCTTGCTGAGAAAGATAGGAATGCACCGACTCTCCCGGTAGGCCTGTCGAATGCCGGCCAGCTCCTTTTCCGAATACTTCTGCGGATCGATGCCGCTCCAGCCGATCCAGAGGCTGTCCTTATGGGAACGGTGGTAGGGGCCGATAGCCGTGGCCAGTCCCCCCACGTTCTGGTGCAAGGTGTAGGAGCCGTCTTCCTGTGCCTGCAACGACATGGGCAAACGATTGGAGACAATGATCAGACGAGACATGCAACCCGCTTTCTTTTCCTGTCCGTGCCGGAATCGTCGGGATTGACCACGGCGCGAACCCATCGCCCCTGGGCCTGTGGGACCCATCCGGTCCCACAGGCCCATCGGGGCATCGCTGACTTCCACTCTAGCCTGGAAGTTGTGCCGGCGACGGGGTTTCCTCAGAGTCGGTAGACGAACCCCTCCCATGGGGAGAGGCGACCGGTCAGCAGTGAGCTGGCAGTTTGCTCGGGCCGGTAGGTGGATATGAGGATCCGGTCGGGATCCACAGCCCCAAGAGCCATAGAGGTGAATCCGGTCTGGTCCAAGCCCAGAAGCGCTGCCGTTTCAGGCGGCAGTGAGGCCGGGCGGCTGCTCAGATTGACCACAACCAGCAGGCGCTGGCAGGGCAGGGCATCCAGAACGCTGGCAGCCTCGGGTCCCGACTTGGGTTCCGGCGCCTGGTCCAGGCAGCGGGTGAATGAGTAGATTTGGTCCGCATCCGGATCCAGAAGGGTGAAGTCACCGGCCGCCACGACCGGATTGGTGTGCCGCAGGCGGATCAGCTCGCGATAGAAGGCCAAGACCGAATCCGGATCGCGCTGCTCAGTCTTGGCGTTGACTTTGTCCCTATTGGGATTGACGGCCAGCCAGGGCTCCTTGGGAGCATATGGAGCGGTGAAACCGGCAAACTTGGTGGAATCCCACTGCATGGGGGTGCGGGCATTGTCGCGGCTCATGTAAGCCAGGGCGGCCATCATGGACTCCGGATCCTGCTCGTGCGCCTGGTCGACCCGCTGATGGTAGAGGTTGATGGATTCCAGATCCTGGTACTGGTCAAGGCTGGTGAAGCCGGCGTTGGTCATGCCCAGCTCTTCACCCTGATAGATGTAAGGAGTGCCCCTGTGCATGTGCAGGAGAAGCCCCAGAGCCTTGGCTGAACGCGAGCGCAGCTCCTCGCTGGAGGTGTCGCCCCAACGGGAGACGATCCTGGGCTGGTCGTGGTTATCGAAGTAGAGGCTGGCCCACCCAGCCTTGGCCACGGCCTGCTGCTGTTCGTCCATGGCCGCCTTGAGCCGGGAGACCCGGAAGGGACGGATGTCCCACTTGCTGTCCCCGGTGTCAACCTCGGTCTGAGTGAAGAGGAAAAGCATGTCCAGCTCATGGTTGGCGGGGTCGGTGATCTGCCCGCTGCGGGCAGGTGCCAGGCTGGGAGCCTCCCCCACGGTCAGGTAGCCCTGCCGACCCTGGAAGACCTGGCTGCGCATCTGCTGGAGGAACTCGTCCAGCCTGGGGCCGTCCACGCAGAAGGGCACCGAGGACGAGTACCCCTCGGGACCTACAGGACCGTCAGCGATGGCCGATCCATCCTCACCGGGCAAGTGGCCCTCGGAGTCGACGGTCTTGGAGATCATGACGATCACATCCATGCGGAACCCGTCGATGCCCCGATCCATCCACCAGTTCATCATGTCGAAGACGGCCTGCCGGACCTGGGGGTTCTCCCAGTTGAGGTCGGGCTGCTTCTTGGAAAACAGGTGCAGGTAATATTCGCCGCGCTGCGGATCGTACTGCCAGGCAGAGCCCCCAAAGTAGGAACCCCATTGGTTGGGCTCGGCACCAGGGGTGCCGGGTTCGTGGCCGGCCTTGGCGGGACGCCACCAGTACCAGTCGGCGTGAGGGTCATCCTTGTTGCGGGAGGCCTGGAACCAGGCATGCTCGTCCGAGGTGTGATTGACCACCAGGTCCATGACCACCTTGATGCCCCGACGGTGGGCCTGGTCCAGAAGCTCGTCCATATCGTCCATGGTGCCGAAGATGGGGTCGATGTCCTGGTAATCGGCGATGTCATAGCCGTTGTCATCCTGGGGGGACTTGTAGACCGGGCTCAGCCAGATCACGTCCACGCCCAGGTCGGCCAGGTAGTCCAGCCGTTGGGTGATGCCCGGCAGGTCGCCATAGCCGTCGCCGTTGGTGTCCTGGAAGGACCGTGGATAGATCTGGTAGACCACCGCATTGGCCCACCAGGGATTGGGGGTGGCTCCGTTGGTCCGTACCCGGTCGGGCAGCTGCATGCGTTCTTCCTGGGTCATGATCCTCCTGGCCGGACGGGATCGGACGTCCTTGTGCCACCCCCACTATAAATCACCCATTCACCCCTGGTCGGCCTGCTCCTCGTGGTGAACGCGGAAGGCCAGCTCGGCCAGATGGACGCCGTGAGTCAGGAACTCCTGGGTTCGGCAGACGTAGTCATGCTCGCGTCCCAGACGTGCCAGATAGCCGTTGATGTAGTCCACCTCGGTCGGGCGGCCCTTGGACATGTCCTGGTACATGGAGGGGTAGTGGAGGGGATTGCCCACGCGGCTGACGTAATCCACCTCGTCCAGGGTCTCCTGACGGGTCTGGATCAGCTGCTTGCCGGCCCGTTCGCAGGCGTCATAGGCCTCGTCGATCAGCTGGCGGGACATGTCCTTGGCACCCGGGTAGGAGATGAACTGGCCCATGGTGATCTGATACATGGTGCAAATGGTGTTGACCACCGAGTTGAAGATGATCTTGGCCAGGCAGGTGCCCTCGAAGTTCTCGGTCAGGATGGGGTTGAGGTTGGCGGCCTTGAAGTCCTCGGCCATCCGGCGCTCCACGTCGGTGGTCTCCTCGGTCATGGCGCACAGGTGCATGGAGCCTGCCCCGGACCTGCCGATGAAGTCCACGTCGCCCGGCCCGTTGAGGACTGTGCCGATCATGGCCGTGCCGCCGTAGATGCGCTCCTTGGGGAAATACTTGAGCAGCTTGTCGAAGTGGCCCCAGCCATTCATGGCCGAGAAGACCACCTGATGGTCGCGGAAGAGCGGTGCGCAACGCTCCAGGACCCCCTCAAGCTGCATCTGCTTGAGCATGACGATCCAGACATCGGGGTCGCCCTTGTAGTCCTCGGGGGTGTAAATGTTGACGGGCACCAAATGCCGATTCTCATGATCGCGGGAAACATAGACGCCTCCCTGGTCATGAACCTTGTCAATATTGGGCATCCAGGTATCCACAAAATCCACCTGCAGGCCGGCCTGCTCCTGCAGCAGCACGCCCAGACGATAGCCCATGGCTCCGGCACCGATGACCGTATAACGCATCGAAACACACCCTCTTTGTTCTCTTGACTAGACAACGCACCTCCGGGGACCGGCCCGGGGGATACCAAGCAGTATGCCGAGGCGACAGAAGGGAACCAAGGCGACGGTCGCATGGTGGACATAAGAGCTGGCTGGAAGACATGGCCGCACACGCGGACATCCTGCCATCACAACGAAAACGTCGACCTAGGCTGGAACCCATGCAGAAAGAGCAGAGAGGAGCCGGAGGGATGGACCGGCGGACCCTGGCCATCCTTGTCCTGGTGGGCGTGATCAGCGGATTCCTGTCGGGGATGTTCGGCATCGGCGGCGGATCGATCATCGTGCCTGCCCTGGTATGGACCGGACTGCAGCAACGGCAGGCCTCGGCTACCTCGCTGGCCTCCATGATCCCCATGTCGCTGGCCGGTGTGGCCTCCTACGCCCTGGGCGGGCATGTGGACTGGCTGGCCGCCCTGCTGCTGGCCGTGGGCACGGTCATTGGGGCGCAGATCGGCACCTGGCTGCTGGACCGGCTTCCAGAGGTGATACTCAGGTGGCTCTATGTGGGCTTCCTGATGGCCGTCATTGCCCAGCAGCTGCTGTCCACGCCCTCCAGGGAGAGCAGCATCCAGCTGAGCCCGGCAGTGGCCCTGATCATTCTGCTGGTCGGCATCCTGATCGGAACCCTGTCCGGCTTGCTAGGCGTTGGCGGCGGAGCCATCGCAGTACCGGCCCTGGCCCTGCTGGGCGCCAGCGACCTGATCGCCAGGGGAACCTCCCTGCTGGCCATTCTGCCCAGTTCACTGTCAGGGACGTTCACCAACCTGCGCCACCACTTGGTTCACGCCGGTCAGGGACTGCTTCTGGGCATCGTGGCCGCACTGACCACGCCGGTGGGTACCTGGGCGGCTTCAGGGGTCAGCGCGCGAGTGGGCGCCAATCTGTTTGCCGCCTACCTCTGCCTGATTGTCCTGCGCTGCATCTGGGCGGCCCTCCAGGTCACCCCGGCTTTCCAGCGGTACAGGGCCAATCACAGCCACCGCTGAACAACGGGACTCAGTCCTGGCGGTGCCGGGCGAAGAAATCGGCAAGAATCCCGGCGCATGCCTGTTCGCACACACCGCCCAGCACCTCGACCCTTGTCCCGGTGTGCGGATCACGAGGCAGATCCCAGACCGACCCGCAGGCTCCCATCTTGGGGTCCCAGGCGCCGAAGACCACCCTGCTGAAGTGGCAGGCCATCAGGGCTCCGGCACACATGGGGCAGGGCTCCAGGGTGACGACCATGGTGCACCCTGCCAGATCCCAGCCCGCGTCGGATTCCCCGATGGCCTCCATCTCGGCATGAGCCAGGGGACGGCCCAGGGCCTGCCGCTGGTTGAAGCCCCGGCTGATGATCCGGTCCGAGGCATCCAAGACCAGGGCGCCCACGGGCACGTCCCCCCGGTCTCCGGCCATGCCGGCCAGCCGCAGGGCCTCCGCCATGGGCGCCTTCCACCGTTCTTGCACGGATTCAGTCTGGCAGTTCAGCCCGACAGGTCGGTTCAGTTGATCATGCCGGCGATGCGGCGGCGCACATGGTGCAGGTGGCCCTTGGGCCGCCCGGACGTGTCGATGCCCCGCTTGGCCAGGAAGGCACGAACCATCTTGTCGCCCTCGCTGAAGATCAGGACCGTCAGCCCAATCCCCAGGCAGATAAGCCACTGGCTTGCGCTCAAGGGAGCCATGCCCAGAACGCCCGCAACCGGAGCCAGATACATGGCCCCCGCATGGATGCCCAGGGCCACGAACGAGGCCACCAGAAGGAAGGTGTTGTCCAAGGGATTGAGTTGGAAGATCAACCTGTTCTCGGACCTGGCCGACATGGCGACGAAGAAGTTGAAGAGGACCAGCAGGGTCAGGGCCATGGTCCGGGCTTGGGCCAGATCCATCCCCGCGTTGATGTTGAGGCGGTAGAGGACCAGGATGCAGGTGGCCATCCAGAGCCCGCAGACGGCCAGTCGCGCCCAGAGCACCCGCGAGAGCAGGCCCTCTCCAGACGAACGTGGGGGCGACTCCAGCTCATCCCCGTTGCCAGGCTCGAATCCCAGGGCGATGTCCTGGACACCGTTGGTCACGAAGTTGATCCAGAGCATCTGCAGGGGCAGGAAGAGCAGGGGCTCCTCGGAGATCACATTGACCCCGACGGCGATCATGGCGGCTGCGGCCGTGGACAGGAGGAAGTAGGCGGATCCGCGGATGGCCTTGAAGATGACCCTCCCCTGGCGCACGGCCTGGGTGATGGTGACGAAGTTGTCGTCGGTCAGGACCACATCGCTGGCCTCCCGGGCCACGTCGGTGCCGGAACGACCCATGGCGATACCCACTGAAGCTGCCTTCAGTGCCGGGGCGTCATTGACGCCGTCGCCGGTCACAGCCACCACATGGCCCTCATCCTGCAGGGCTTCCACAATGCGCAGCTTGTCCTGGGGGGAGACGCGGGCGGCTATGGAGGTCTCGCGCAGACGGGCCCGGAGGACCTCGTCGCTCATCTCCAGCATTTCGCTGCCGGTCAGCGCCTGATCGGTGTGTTCCAGACCCAGGCGGCGGCCTATGGCGGCTGCGGTCACCGGGTGGTCGCCGGTGATCATGACCACGCGGATGCCGGCCCCTGCGCAGTCGGCAATGGCCTCGCGCACGCCGGGTCGGGGCGGGTCGAGCATGCCCTCAAGCCCCAGGAAGGTCAGGTCGTCGGGTCGACGGCGGGAGGCGGGATCCTGGTCAGAGGACAGGACCCTGCTGGCCACGCCTATGACGCGCAGCCCCTGGGAGCCCATGGCTTCGTAGGACTTGTGGACGGCCTGGGTGTCCAGGGGAACGACCTGGCCATCCGGGTCCAGCATGGTTCGGCTCATGGCCATGACGGCGTCCGGGGCGCCCTTGACGTATTGGGTCAGGGTGCCGTCCGGGGCGCGACGGATGGTCATGGAGTGCAGCAGCTCCGGCTCGTAGGGGGTCTCCATGACGATAGGAGCATCCAGGTCTTCAGTCGTCACGGCCCCGGTCTGGTCGGCCAGGCGGGCCATGGCCATGTCGACCGCATCGCCGCTGTATTCGATCTCGCCCTGTTCATTCGGCTGCCGGTGGGCCTCATTGGTCAGAGCCCCGGCCCGAGCCAGGGCGGCCAGACCGCGCATACGGTCGTCGTCGGATACGGCCGCTGCGCCCAGGTCCAGGCCCTCTACGGGGACCGGCTGGCCGCCGCCCAGGGTGAACTGTTCCACAGTCATGCGGTTCTGGGTCAGCGTGCCGGTCTTGTCCGAGCCGATGACGGTGATGGAGCCCAGAGTCTCCACCGCCGGCAGCGAACGGACGATGGCATGGTATTCAGCCATCCTCGAAACGCCCAAGGCCATGGCCACGGTCAGCACGATGGGCAGGGCCTCGGGCATGGAGGCCACCACCAGGGAAACTGCAGACAGGAAGGCTCCCGTGGCATCGCCATTGAGGATGGCTCCGCCGATGAAGACGAAGATGGCCACCAGGATGACGGCGACGGCGATGCCCAACTCGGTACGGTGGATGATCCGCTGCAAAGGGGTGCGGCCCTTGGCCACATGGACCAGATCGTTGATCTCGCCCAGCTCGGTGTCGGAGCCAGTGGCCACCACCAGCCCGCGTCCACGGCCGCTGGTGACCATGGTGCCTGAGAAGGCCATGCAGTGCCTGTCGCCCAGTGCTGCATCACGGTCCACGGGGTCTGTATTCTTCTTGGCGTCGTCGCTTTCGCCCGTCAGCATGGCCTCGTCGATGCGCAGGTGAAGGGCCTCGATCAGCCTCAGGTCGGCGGGGATGCGGTCGCCGCTCTCCAGCAGGACCAGATCGCCCGGGACCAGCTGGTCGGCGTCAATCTGCTCCATCCGGCCCTGGCGCACCACCCGTGTGGTGGGGGTGGACAGGGTCGTCAGAGCCTCCACGGCCTTGTCAGCCTTGGACTCCTGCACATAGCCGATGATGGCATTGAGAAAAAGAACCAGGAAGATGGCCGCAGCGTCCACATAGTGCTGCAGAAAAATGGTGATGATGCCGCAGACCATCAGAACGGCGATCAGGGGGCCGGCGAACTGCTCCAGGAAGAGCTTCCAACGAGGTTTGGCCTGGGCCTCAGCCAGGCTGTTGGGCCCGAAGAGCTCCAGTCGGCGTGCGCTCTCCTGCGTATCCAAACCTTGGTCCCCGGTGTGCAGGGTCTCCAGCACAGCCGAGGTCTCCAGGCTGTGCCAGTCGGTGTCGTCGAAACGCATGTCAGCCCCTGCCGCCGCTGCGTTCTGATTCGTAATGTTTGTAGATGTCATGGATGATGTCATCGGTCAACCTGGCCTTTCCAAACCGGATCGGTCATTTGTCCCCGCATGCGACCCTCTGCAGTCGTTCTTGCAATCTTCCTTTTGGACCGGGGGATGTCCAAAAGCATCGGGGAAACAATAGCGTGCATGCAAGTCCCCGGGGTCAAGAGATGGGGCTCCATGGTCAGCCGCCGCAAGCAGTGCCCGCTGGGAGGTTCGGAGCCTTCCCGGTCTTCACGAGTATACCGATTGAGCCGGCCTTTCATGCGCTTACGGGGGTCCCCGGGCCGGATTTTCACAAATGTTCGCCTATCGCGAGCGCAGTTTGTCCACCATTTTGACTTGAGGTGTCAACTTAGCGCACATTGTCCATCAATACAGTTCCTGGATATCGCCATTCCGTATAATGGACTATGCGACGTCGATCCTCATCCGACCCTGCACTCGAAGATTCCTTCATTGGTTGAACGAACCCTACTTGTCGGGCCTGCGGCAGCCCGCCCGGGATTGCGTGGCGGAAAGGAAGCCCGTGGAAACATTCATCCTCATTCTGTGCATACTTGCTGCCGTCCTCGTCTCTTCCTTCATTTCCAGATTCATTCCCCGGATCTCCACTCCACTGGTTCAGATCGCCCTGGGCGCGGTCATGGCCCTGCTGCCCATTTTCCCGCGGATGCGGCTGGATCCTGAGCTGTTCATGGTTCTCTTCATCGCGCCCCTGCTCTACTACGAGGCCCACACCATCAACAAGGTGGAGTTGCTCAAGGGCTTGCGATCATCCCTTTCCCTGGCCATTGGCCTGGCTACCCTGACGATGATCATGGTGGGCGTCATCCTGCATGCCGCCTGGCCCATGTTCCCCCTGGCTGCAGCCATGGCCCTAGGCGCCGCCCTGGGGCCCACCGATGCCGTGGCCGTTTCCTCCCTAGGTGAGAGCGCCGACCTCACACCGGACGAACATTCCATTCTTGCCGGCGAATCGCTCTTCAACGACGCCACCGGCGTCATCGGCTTCCAGTTCGCCATCCTGGCCACCGTGACCGGATCCTTCTCCCTGCCCCGGGCCCTGGGCGAGTTCTTCCTCGAGTTCGTGGGCGGCATCGGCTTCGGCCTGATCATGGGCTTCGTGGTCAACTGGCTTTTTGAGTCCGCTCGCCGCCTGGGCTGGGAGACCACCACCACCAGGATCCTGCTGGAGCTCTTCCTGCCTTTCCTGATTTACATGGTCGGGCAGAACATCCTGCATGTGTCCGGGGTCCTGGCCGTGGTCTCCACCGGGCTGCTGGTCCGTTTCGACCACACTGGAGTAGGCCCCAACACATCCAAGGCCAACATCGTCTCATCCAGCGTCTGGAAGGTGCTCTCCTTCAGCCTCAACGGCGCGGTCTTCGTCCTTCTGGGCATGCTGCTGCCGGCGGCCATGGGCACCAGCTGGCGAGACCGGCGGGTCAGCAACTGGATGCTGGTGGCCACCATCACCCTGGTCTGCCTGACCGTGATCGTGCTGCGCTTCATTTGGACCGCCAGCGTCCTGATCTTCACCAAGGATCATGGAACCGGCAGCAGACGACGGATAACATCCAAGCTCCTGAGGTCGGCGGCCGTCATGACCTTCGGCGGCCCCAAGGGGACCATCACCCTCTCCTTGGCCCTGACCATCCCTTATATGACCGACGACGGGTCGGCCTTCCCCATGCGCAGCGAGCTGATCTTCGTGGCCGCCGGGGTCATTATCGTCACCCTGGTGCTGGCCAACTTCGCCCTGCCGCTGCTGGCTCCCTCACAGAGCAGCGAGGTGCCGGCCCAGCAGGTCGAAAAATCCATCAAGGTGCTCAGGGGTACGGTCCGGGAACTCTCCAGCAGGATCACTGACGAGAACCGGCTGGCCATCCAGCAGGTGATCAAGCAGTACAACCACCGCATCGCCAAACTCAAGTCGCGAATCGGGCAGTATTCCCCCAAGGACTTCCAGGACCTGCAAGTGCAGACCATGGAGTGGGAACAGGACTACATGGAGGAGCGGCTGAGCCGGATCGAAGAGGCCCAGGATCAGCTGGAGGAAAAGCTCAAGAACGAAAACGCAAGCATTGAGCAGGCACCTGTATCAGCCCAGCCTGAGGCCGAGACTGAGGCCGAGCCCAGCACCGAGGCCGAGACCGTAGCCGACAGGGATGCCGACGCCCAGCTGATCAACCGACGCAGCGAACGTGGCGATGACCAGGAGGAGCTGCTGAATCTGCGCAGCCAGGAACAGGCCGCCCGCAGGATCCTGTCCACCATATCCGGGTCCCTTTTCCACTTGGACAGGGGCGGAGAGATCCGCTGGAGGGCCTACACGGCTCGTCGGCGTATCAGGGGCCTGCTGCACAGCCAATTCCACCGCCTGAAGCACCTGACCCAGCCGATCGACAAGGACCGTGTCTTCGTGGCCGGACGCCACCTGCAGGCGGAGATGAACCACTTCCTGATCGAAAAGCTCTACTCCGAACTGGGCAAGGGCCGATTCAAGACCGAGGACCTGCTCAACACCATCATCAACCATCAGATGATCGAATCCTCGGCGGAGGGCAAGACCGAATACGCGGGCATGCCCGCTATCAGGGATCAGGTGGAGGAGGCCAAGCGCGAGGGCTACGCCATTGAGCTGAGCCAGATCCAGGACATGGTTGAATCCGGGGAAATCTCGCGCACGACAGCCAGGAAGATGCGCCGTAACGTCTACGTCATGCAGGTCGATGCCGACTCGGCCCTGTGAGCCGGTCTACATGAGGCCCGAGGTCACGTCGATCTCGCCCAGCCACTGGCGAAGGTCATTCATCTCGCGCATGTCGACGGCATGATCCAAGTGATCGTACTCGGTGGTGTGCAGCCAGACGTGCTCGTCCAGCCAGGCGGCCAAGGCCCGGAATTCGTACTTGGGCACCGTGGTGTCATCCGAACCGAAGCCCAGAAAGACCGGCTTGTTCAAGCCAGCCAGACGCTCATCCGCCGGAGCAGTGCCGGACACCAGGCCTGGGGCCAGGAAACCGGACAGGCATATGGAGGCCCGGTAGCGCTCAGGGTTGATCCGAAGCAGATGAACAGCCAGCATGGCTCCCTGGGAGAAGCCCATGGCCACCACAGGTCTCTCCTCGGGGATGTTGGCGGCTACCCAATTGTCTATAGCCCGAGCTGCTGCATAGCCATCCCGATCCAGATCCTCCTGCTCAGGGCGCATATCGTGAAACCAGGTGTAGCCCGGGCCGAACATGCCGCGCTCGCTGCCTGGCACCACCATGGGCGCCCGCAGGGAGGCGTAGTCGTTGTAGGGGGCCACGTAGCGCATCAGGTCAGCCATGTCCTCCTCGTTGGAGCCCCAGCCGTGCATGAGTACAAAAATAGGCCGCGAGGGGTTGCCCGTGCCCTGCTTGCGTGACCACTGGACCTGCTCGACCTTGAGCTCCTGCCCAAAACGTCCGGGCACCACCGTGGAGGGCCGACCCACCAATCCGCCGTCATCCTTTTGTGCTTGATCCATACCTGCCACGATAGTCGACTGGTCCGGTCATTCACTGCTGGCTCATGAGCGGCTCGGCCCGACCACCCCACTGGCCCTGCAGTCCGGTCACCTGGGTCTTGCTGCCCACGACCATCCAGCGCTTGCCGGTCAGCAGCCATAGATCCTGGGGCTGCAACCCGCCTCCGTAACGGGAGAGCAGGTCAGGCACGCGGGCGCGGATAGGCCCCTTGGCCAAGGAGGCTGCTGAATCGTTGTCGAAAACCACGTAGGCCATGGTCGTATCGGTGCAATACCGGGCTTGGGAGATGCCCACGTACCCGTCCAGGCCGATGTCATGCCAACCCGAAGCGCACTGACCGACAGCCTTGTCGATACCGTCGGTCATAGCCTGGGCCGAGCTGATGGGCGCTTCGTCACGCGCAGGAACCTTGATGATGCCCTTGGGAAAAGAGTTGGCGATGAGCAGGCCTGCCACGGTCAAGAGCATTCCGCAGATCAGAAGAATAATGCCCGCCGAGCCCACCGATGGCCGGTTCGGGACTGTTCCGGAGTGACGGGCTATGACGACCAGGATTACGGTCAAGAGGGCGAAGGCCACAGAGACACCCACCCAGGCTGAGATGCCCACCTGACCTATGACCCCCAACCTGGAGGGGGCTATGGCGTGGGCCAGCAAGGCCGCGCCCGCCAGGGCCGAGACCAGCCCCGTAACCGCCGCAAACCGACTCCAGATGTTGGCATGGGCTATCTGAATAGGGCGCTCATCAATATCAGGGCGAGGAGGATAGGAGGCCGGCAGACCCTCGTCATACCCGCTGTCCGCCAGCCGCTGATCCAGCTGGTTGAATCCATCGGCCATCGACCTCGCCACCTTTCACGGTTGGTTTCAGTCTATGGGGGCGGACGCATGCAGACAGGCGAGGGCAGCCAATGCTTCACCATCCCAACATCCCGCTGGGCTGATGGCTGGGCATAGTTCTATGGACATAGGTGCTTATCACCGCGACGTTCGGCACCAGTACATGTCCGATGACGACGAAAGATCCCAGGAGTCAACTGGAGGAGTTCAGCCCTTGATGTCTCGGGGATCCTTCTTGCCTATGGTGCGCTTGTCGCGGATTTTGTTGCCGCCCTTGTTGTGGATGTTGACCTCGCCGCCGCCGGACCGGTCTGCAAAGACCTTGGCCTGCTTGGTGGCCTCCGCCTTGGTAGCGAAGGTGCGGGACACGCGTGAGGCCCCGGCCCGCTTGACTGTCCAGAGATCGCGATCCTCGTCGTATTGCACGTGATAATCAGCCATGATGGCCGTCCTTTCCGTACTTCCCTGTACCCCCTCATCTTCCACTGCCCGACCTGAGCCACCGTGCTCCGACACTCCGGAAATTTCAGGAATATTGTTCATCAAAGACCCGGCCCTGTGTTGCAACTCCTATCTCAAATACGAAGTGGCTCTGTGATTAGAGCGGAGTCCGGCAGCAACTCGACATGATCCTGCAAATACCAAAAAGCACACGCATGAGTCCGGCAACGTCGAAGTACGAATAAGACCTGTCACGAACTACTTCTAATAAATACAAATAGGCTATTGTCGAATAATCCTGCTCATGCAGAACAGTCCGAACTTCTCATACGTCAGAACCTGGTTACAAGAAAAGCGCGGATCACCGTATCAAATTAACACTAACAACCGCTTACAAAGAACCATCCGACTCCGCACATGCAAGTGAGTTCATAACATTGATTGACATAACAGTGAACATCACCAAGCCCTAACGCTTTTTCTATAATCACATCCTCGATATCATTGGGATTTTTCACGACGGATTTTTCGATGACATCGGCATCTTTGATTCCGTAGGAGTCAACGATCTTGAGAACGGACTGGAATTAAAGGATAATCTCATAAACCAAGGAAACAGATGAATTCCAGTTCTAAACGACAAAAGCTACCTGAAGAAGAAATACGAAATAATATATCTCTTACACTGATTCTATGAGACAAAAGAAATGGACCATACCTGCTCTGATAGTCGGCTCAGTCCTCTTTTGCGTTATTCCATACCTCTACCAATGGCTTACTGGCAACAACTCTGACTGGCAAGCTTGGTGGGCTTTTGGCACCTTCCTCGTCGCCCTTATCGCAGCCATTATCGCTTATAAAGAGTACAGCGCCCGTATCAGCGCAACCGAGCCGCTCATCATAGTTCGGGTTGTAAACGTGAATGGCAGCAATACGGTATTTCTCACCAACGTAGGCGGTTCCATTGCCATCGATATTAAATTTTCGCTTTCGCCAGGAATAAGGCTAAAAAACTGCCCAGGCATAGAATATCTGGCTCGAAATCTTCCAAAACTGAAACCAGACGAAGAAACCATAATTATCGAGGCACAACACTTTGCCGCGGTTCAAATCCTAGTGGAATCAAACCATTCTCGCCAGATACTCCGCGTTGAGTGGAAAGATGCATTAGGCAGACAGTACGTGAATGATAATCAAAAGCTTGACTTCGGCATTTGTTCTTCCGCGTTTGTTTCTGAGAAATAATTTTCAAGAGCATCCTTACCAAGAACAAACGAAAGCAGTTTAGGAATAAGGCGCTTCGTAGAGATATACAGACTCGACAAGACTATGGTCAACAAATGACCACGTAGACACCTCTATTCCATATGTTAGATCTGTGAAATAAGACGCGATCTCGAAAAATTACATCAATAAAAGCTCAAACTAAGTGCGAATATGACAGGTTTAAAATTCTAATCTTTATTGACACACCTGTAAATCCGACTGGAGCGGGCGACGGGAATCGGACCCGCCTCTGAAGCTTGGGAAGCTTCCATTCTACCAATGAACTACGCCCGCAAATTGGCTACCGGGGTCAGACCTCGGCCAACCGCATGCGAGTCACCATGGTAGCAGGTCTCGACGATGTGCGCGAATCACCAGCTCCGGGCACGGTTGCGAGACAGGTCTTCAATCCACTTTCAGACGGTGCCGTCAGGCTCGATCAGGTCAGCCACCACCGTGGAGCAGGCCCCAAGCAAGGCGGCATCCTCACCCAGGGCCGAGCGGTCGACCACCAGGGGCCGCCGGAAATCAGTAGCCAGGGCATCGTTCATGGTCTTCTCCATAGCGCTCAGAAAGATGCGGTTGACCACTCTGGAGTCGCCCAGGACAGCCACGCGAGGAATGTCCATAAGACCGGCAGACATGGTCAAAACACGGCCCATCAGTTCGCCAGCCCGGCGCAAAATGCTAGCCAGATTGTCAGGATCCCTGTCCATTGCAGCAGTCAGCTTGGGAACGCTGATCAGCGATTCCAAGCAGCCACGTTTGCCGCAGCGGCACTGAGGACCGGTGGGGTCGACCACCACATGGCCGATTTCGCCGGCCGCGCGGTTGCAACCGGTCACCAGCTCGCCGGAAACCAGCAACCCTGCCCCAACTCCGTCGCCCAGATGGACCAGCAGCAGGTCGGATTGGCCTGAGCCGAACTGCTGCTCGGCCAGAACCTCGTTGTTGGCATCGTTGTTGACCGTCACCTCAAGGCCTGTCTTCTCATGCAGATAGCCGCGCAGATCGGTCTGGACCCAACCCAGGTTGGTGGCATCATCGACCACTCCTTCAGCACTGACGATGCCGGGACTGGATACGCCGATGCCCATGATGGGGTGAGTTGCACGTTGCATCAGCGAATCGGTCAGCTCTCCCACCAAGTCCAGGGGAACCTTGCCGTCAGCAGTCAGCGGGATCTCCTCACGCGCCACCACCTGCCCGGTCAGGTTGAGCACCGCTCCCCTGAAGACGTAGGGAGTGGAAAGGTCCAGGGCCAGGATGCTACGCCCGTCAGGATTGATGCGCAGCAGCCGTCCCCGCTTGCCCGGCCCGGTAGATTTGCTATAGCCCACCTCCACAAGCAGATGCTCGCCCAGCAGCTCGGCCACGATGTCCGATATGGCGACCCTGGTCAGCCCTGAAGCGCGGGCCAGATCAGCCCTGGTCATACTGACATCGGGGTAAAGCAGCCTGAGCAGGATGGCTCGGTTGTGATGCCGCACCGACTTGGGCAGGGCCTTGGACAGGTTGCCGGTATTGCTGATCATGATTCGCCTGACGATAGATAATGCGGGAACGGGGACCCGCCATGGGGATTGGGCCTTGAACCCCGTGACCATGCCCATCCATGCTTGCTCCTTATATTGTAAACTTCCTTGCCTTGGCAGACCCAGACCTCGCCACAGCAGTATCAAAACGGTTCGTTTTCAAGACCGCGCAATAGCATCGTAGACAAGACCACGGGGGCTGCCAGTAAAAAGTTCAGTTTCCTAACAATTGCGTGTTAGGCTGTGAACAGATACCAGAAACAGCTGCATCCCCTCACTGAGCAAAGGAGCGATCGCCATGACCACGACACCGAACCATTCGGGAGCCTCACCGTCCGCTACCAATCCCCGATACCTGCTGGGCAACGAGGCCAACCGCATCTTCATGGCCTCGCAGACCTACGGTTTCCTGGACTTCGGGCGCGGGTTCCCCACCGAGCAGGGCGGCGCCGGCTGGCTCAATGACGACGGCAGCATCGACCCCGACCAGGGCATTCAGACCTGGATCACCTGCCGGATGACCCACGTCTACGCCATCGGCAGCCTCCTGGGCTACCCGGGAGCGTCGGAGCTGGTCCACCGCGGCGTCCAGGCCCTTCAAGGCAACCTGCACGACGATGAACACGGCGGCTGGTACCCCTCAGTCTCCTGGCAGGGCCAGCCCGAGAGCGGCAAGTCCTGCTACACCCACGCCTTCGTGGTCCTGGCTGCCTCCTCGGCCATGCTGGCCGGCGATCCCGATGGACAGGAGCTGCTGGATCAGGCGCTGGAGATCTTCAACCGCTACTTCTGGGATGACAAGAAGGGCCTGGCCGTCGATACCTGGGACAGCGGCTTCACCCGGCTGGACCCCTACCGGGGGCTCAACGCCAACATGCACAGCACCGAGGCCTTCCTGGCCGTGGCCGATGCCACCGGCAAGGAGGACTACCGCGAGCGCGCCGGCCGCATCATCGACCAGGTCATCAGCTGGGCCGAGAACAACCAGTGGCGCATTCCCGAGCATTTCAACAGCGACTGGCAGGCCGACCTGGACTACAACCAGGACAACAAGGCCGACCAGTTCAAGCCTTACGGTGCCACGCCGGGCCACGGAATCGAATGGGCCAGGCTGATCACCCAGTACGCATTAAGCAGGTTCGATCAGGAGACCGACCGCCGCCGCTACATCGAAGCTGCCGAGCACCTGTTCGCCAGGGCTGTTGAGGATGGCTGGGCCGCCGACGGAGCCGAGGGCCTGGTCTACACCACGGACTGGCAGGGCCGCCCGGTGGTCCACGACCGCATGCACTGGACCCTGGCCGAGGCCCTCAACACCTCATCCACCCTCTACGCAGCCACCGGCAAGGCCACCTACGCCGACTGGTACGCCACCTTCTGCAGCTACGTAGACCACTATCTGATCGACCACCAGGGCGGATCCTGGTGGCATCAGCTGGATGCCGACAACCACGTGATCGGCACGGTCTGGCCCGGCAAGTCCGACCTCTATCACGCCTTCCAGTCCACCCTGATCCCCTACAACGACCCGGCGGTCTCCATCGCTACGGCCATTAAGCAGGCCTGCGGACAGGGACGGGCGGACCAGGGCCAGGCCCGCTGAAAACCCCATGGCAACATCGACCCCGCATCCCAGGGCGGACAAAGATAGCGTCCAGGCCGGCCCGATTAGCCTGGGAATTGACATCGGCGGCACCAAGATCGAGGGCGTGGCCATAGATGGTGACGAACACCTGCTGGCCTGCCGTCGAACCCCAACGCGCCAGGGCAACCAAGCGGTTCATGACGACACAGTGACACTTATCCGCCACCTGCTGGATCAGGTGGGCCCAAACCAGGGTCCGATCACCGTAGGATTAGGCATCCCGGGGCGAGTGGATGCCAATCGGGGGATGGTGGATGACGCGGTCAACCTAGGCATCCGCCACATGGCTCTGGGCCCTGCCGTTGCCAAGACGACCGGTCTGCCCGTCCGCGTCGAGAACGATGTCAACGTCGCTGCTCTGGGAGCTGCCTCGCAGGCTGGCAACACCCTGACAGCACCTGGAACCACACCACACTCCGCATCTGCCCGGAACCAGGCCCGACGCCCCGCATCAGAGCCGGGGCGTGACGGACCCAGGGCCCTGCCTGACCAGGACAACCACGTAGTGGCCTTCATCAACCTAGGCACCGGTTTGGCAGCAGGCATCATACGCGGAGGCCGAATCGAACACGGAGCCAGCGGGGCAATCGGCGAAATCGGCCACATCTCAGTGGATGCCCACCAGTTCCCCTGCAAGTGCGGCCAGCGCGGCTGTCTGGAGACCGTGGCCTCAGGCTCGGCCGTGGAAGCCCTCTGGCCGGGATTCGCCCATCCCCTGCCCGACCTGATCGCCCGGGCAAGTCAAGGGAATCAGCGCGCCCAGAGAGTGGAGGACATCATCGGCCATGGCATTGCCCTGGCCGTGCAGATCGTGGCCCTGACCATCGATCCCGCAATCATCATCCTGGGCGGCGGCATGAGCAAAACCGGCCAGCCCCTGCTGGATCTGGTCACCGAGCATCTGCATAGGAGCGCAGCCTGCAGCCACTTCATCGCTTCGCTGAATCTGCCCGACCGGTTGCGCCTGGCCACGGCCGACCTGCCCATCGGAGCCATCGGCGCCGCCCTGGCAGGACGCATGGCCGCCGACAGTCGCCCATTTGACTTTATCGGAAAGGAAATCGCATCATGACCGAAATCATCATCGTCAAGTCCCAGGAGGAAGCCGGCCGAATCTATGCCCGCTGCACGGCCGACCTGATCCGGCGCAAGCCTGACTGCGTGCTGGGTCTGGCCACGGGGTCCAGCCCCCTGGCGGCATACCAGGCGCTGGCTGATCTGGTCCACAAGGAGGGGATCGACGTATCCCAGGTGCGCGGCTTCGCCCTGGACGAGTATGCGGGGCTGGATCCGGCCCACCCCCAGTCCTACCGGTCCACCATCGACCGGACCGTGGTCAAGCCTCTGGGCCTGGACCCTGCCAAGGTGAGGGTGCCCAATGGAAACCTGGAAACCATCAAGGACGCTGGCCGCGTGTACGACCAGGCCATCGAGGATGCCGGCGGCGTCGACCTGCAGATCCTGGGCATCGGCACTGACGGACACATCGGCTTCAACGAGCCCGGATCCTCCCTGACCTCGGGCACCCGCATCAAGACCCTGACCGAGCAGACACGCATCGACAACGCCCGATTCTTCGACAATGACATGGACCAGGTGCCCACCCACTGCATCACCCAGGGAATCGGGACCATCCTCAAGGCCCGCCAGCTGGTCCTCCTGGCCTTCGGCGCCGGCAAGGCGGAAGCCGTGGCCGAGAGCGTAGAGGGCGGCATATCGTCCTTCTGCCCGGCCTCCGCCCTCCAGATGCATCCCCACGCCACCGTGATCGTGGACGAGGCCGCCGCCTCCCGCCTGCGCAACCGCGACTACTACAAGTGGGCCTATGCCAACAAGCCTGACTGGCAGTCCATCTAGAAGGCAGACCAAACATGTCCAAGGAAGCATACGAGTCGGCGGGGCTCGCGGTCGAGTCATCCCTGAATGGACCGGCCCATCCCCTTGTCCTGACCGGCGCAAGGCTGATAGACGCCCGGGGCATCAGGGAAGACAGCTGGATTCTGGCCCTGGATGGCAGGATCGAGCAGGTCGGACAAGGCAGGGAGAGCCTGGAATCCGCCCTCAGGGCCGCTGGCCTGCCCAGCCTGCCACCCTCCTTCCAGCCTGGATCCGATAACCATGACGTGAATGCGAGCGGTGTGGAGTTCATCGACGCAGCCGGCTTCATCCTCACCCCCGGGTACATCGACATCCACTCCCACGGCGGCTGGGTTCACTCCTTCGATGACGGTGACGAGGCCATTCGCACAGCCAGGGCCTGCCATATGGTCCATGGAACCACCCGGCAGGTGCTCAGCCTGATCACCAACCCGGTCGACGCGATGTGCACCAATCTGCGCTCGGTCAGGCGGGTCATGGACTCCAGACCCGACGTGCTGGGCGCCCACTTGGAAGGGCCCTTTATTGCCCTCTCCCGTAAAGGGGCGCACGATTCCAAGTGCCTGCGCGACCCTGAACCTGCTGTTCTCGACAGTCTCCTGGAGGCCGCCGACGGTTGCATACGCCAGGTGACGCTGGCCCCCGAGCGCGACCATGGCTACGAGGCCATATCACGCCTGGCCGGATCTGGCGTGGTGCCCGCGGTCGGCCATTGCGATGCCGACTATGACCAGACCCGCCGCGCCTTTGATGCCGGCGCCCGCATACTCACTCATGTCTTCAACGCCATGAACGGCATCCGCCACCGTCAGCCAGGACCCATTCCGGCCGCCATGGAGGACCCTCGGGTCACGGCCGAGCTGATCAACGACGGTTTCCATGTGCAGGACCCCTGCGTCGATCTGGCCTTCAGGCTCTTCCCCCATCGGATAGCCCTGGTCACCGACGCCATGGAGGCCACCGGCTGCGAGGACGGCGCCTACAAGCTGGGTTCCCTGGATGTAACAGTGAAGGGCGGCCACGCCCGCCTGACCTCCAACGGAGCCATCGCTGGTTCAACCCTGACCCTGGATGTGGCAGTCGACCGAGCCGTCCAGGCCATCGGCCTCCCAGCCCCCCAGGCCGTGGAAGCCGCCACGCTGACGCCTGCCCGGGCCCTGGGACTTGACCGTCCCAATCCGATTACCGGCTCTCCGCTGGGTCTGCTGGCACCCGGCTATGCGGCCGACCTCCTCCTCCTGAACCCGGCCGACTGGTCCGTCAAAACCGTGGTCTGCAACGGGCGCAGAATTCAGATCTAAAGCACGGATAACCTGAAAGCCTCGGGTTCCTCGTTGCCTCTATGACGAGCAGGATTCTTCGCAACTGAGGGCACTAAGGCAGCGGGGAGGGACCACCGCTATCAGCAGGCGCATGAGTCCGTTGATCTCTCAGTACCCCACCTGGGCTCCACGCCCGGAATTCACCTGGGTCTGCTGTCCCATCTCCTGGCTCATCTGCATCAGGCGGGCTATGCGCTCATCGGTGGGCGGATGGGTGGAGAAGAGCCTGCTGAATCCCCGGACAGAGAAGGGATTCTCGATCATCATGGCGGCGGCGCTCTGGGTGCCGGCGGTCTGCGGCATGGGCGCGGCCTGAGACCCGTAGGATATTTTGTTCAGCGCCGATGCCAGAGCCGCCGGGTCCCCAGTCAGCCGACTGCCGTCCTCGTCGGCGTCATACTCGCGGGTGCGCGAAATGGCCATCTGGATCAGGGAGGCGCCCAAGGGGGCCAGAATCGAACTGATCAGCACGCCCAGAAGGCCAAAGACGCCGGAATCGTCATCCCTGTCCCGGCTGTCGCCGCCGAAATACATGAGGGAGTATCCCAGGTAGGTGATGACCGTGGCCATGGCCGAAGCCACAGCTGAAGTCAGGATGTCGTGGTTGTAGACGTGCATGAGTTCGTGGCCCAGCACCCCGCGAATCTCACGCTCGTTGAGGATACGCAAAATCCCCTGGGTGCAGCAGACGGCAGCATGGCGCTCGTTGCGGCCTGTAGCGAAAGCGTTGGGAGAGTCGGTGGGGGCAATGTAGATGCGGGGCATAGGCTTGCCTGCCCTCCCCGACAGCTCTCGGACAATCCGATAAAGGTCGGGAGCCTCCTGCTCACTGACCGGCCGGGCATGCATGGAGGCGATCGCCACCTTGTCGGAGAACCAGTAGGATCCGAAAGTGGTGGCCAGGCCTATGAGGATATAGATGCCCAGCGTCTCCTGGCGACCGCCGGTCAGCCACCAGATGAGCATAATAACGGCCCACATGAGGGCGAACAAAAGCGTCGTTTTCAGGCCGTTGAAATGTCCGTGAACCTTCAGCTTGCCATTCATGGATTCCATGGTAGACAATGCCGCTGAATTTTTGCTGAACGACCGCTGAAAAGATGAGGCTGGCGATGTCCCCTCTCCATTTCAGAACAATACGATTGGATCTCCGCTCTTCTTGTCATGAGGCTTAGGAACATACCGGGCTTTCTTCAACCTCCCGTTTTCATCGAAGAACCGACGAAGATTCATGGTCTTTACCCCAAAATGATCTGCGATGTTAGGAATCTTGGGCTCTTTCTTCATGTGCTGCCCCTGTTGCAGCGGGACCCGGGCCTCGTCCGTCACGATGACTGCTCCCTCGACTTTGGCCACGGCGATCAGCCAGGGATCCTCCTTGCTCTCTGACTCCCAGTATTGGCGCGACTCTTCCGTATACTGCCCGCAGGTGACCAGATAATCCTGGATTTGCGCATAAACCTGCGCATACCTGTCATCCTTATGACTTATTTGGCGGCCTTTGAACACTGCACGCACCCAAAGATCCAGCATATCGGGATCAGCGGCCTGCTCGTTGACCAGCTCTTCGTAGACAACATCCACCATGGCAATCGCCTTGTCCTCAGCCAGCTTTTCCATCCATCGCCAGAAGGGGTGAAACTCCTTGTAGTCGAAAGGGTGGTTGAGCCGGTAGGAGGCGATGAAGATGTTGGAATCAGGCAGGTAGAGGGTAGCGGTCATATCAGCTTCTTTTCCCGAATCAATCCCTGATAAGACTGCGAAGAACGCACTCCCACCAGATCGAAGCCCTCAGTCGGAGCCAGTCTGCCCCCGTCCATGGCGGCATTGACCAGGCGGACGAAACCGGTGTCAACCCTGGAGGCATTGGTCCTGTTGCCATTGCCTTGGGTTTTCTGCTCCTGACGATGAGCAGTCTTGTTCTGAAGCTGCCGCTCCATTCGTGCCCGCAGTTCCTTGAGCGTATCCTCGTCAGCCAAGCCGAACTGACGGGCTTGTATCCCCATGGCCAAGGCACTCAGATGGAAGTCGTCAGCTATAGACTCCGCGGCGTCCGCCGGCACCTTGCCCGCGTCCAGCTTCTCCTGCCAGAGCCGCCGGAAGTACTCATCGCCAATCACGGCCTTTACCACCGCCCGGTTTATCGCGCGCTCCGTGGCCTTGCGGTCCCCTTGGCCGCCAATGCCGTCGAAGAGCTCCTGAGTGCCCAGCAGTACGTGCCCCACCTCGTGAATCAAGGTGAAGATCATGCCGTCAAAAGAGTCGTTTCTGTTGATGAACACCAGCGGAGCCATGTCGTCGATCAGCACGAATCCCCGGAACTCCTGAAGATCCAGCTTGCGGGATCTGGTAGAACCCACCTGGGAGTTGAGCATGATCATGATGCCCGCATCAGAGGCGCGTTCCTTGAGCTGACGGAAACGGTCGCTGGAATTGCCGCCCTCCCAGGCAGAGCGCCCATCAAACCCAAGGGTGGAGCGAAGCGCATCAGCCAGGGAATCGTCCTGCTCGGCATCGCGCACCGAACCGACTAGCGGGTTGGCATCCAAGCCGGACTCAAGCAATTCATCCCTGGCCCACTCCTGCCTGAACCGCATCTGGTCGATGGTGTCCTGCAGATTTTTGCTGGGCTGCACAGACGTGTTGCCTACGGTCCGGTACTGGACCAGAGGCTCAAGGCGGCGTTGGGGCACAACCGACCTGACCAAGGCGCCGAAGGGCACATGCAGGGCCCTGCTGAGCTGCTCAACCTTGTTGAAGGATACGGACACCGGTTCCTTGGATTCCAGCCAATTCGGCAACTGGCCAAGCCCTCGGCGCTGAGACAGGGCGGCTGGATCGGCATCGCTCTCCTCAACGGCCCACTGGAGGGTGGCCGGATAGAGAGTCAGGTTAGCCATGTCACGCTCCTTCGATTCCGTGAGGGGCTCCAATAACAATGATAGCTGGCACCAGGCCTATCTGTCTGCTGTAAGCGCCCAGTAGTGGATGCCAAGAAAACAGGGCCTGGGTGAGGATTCATGAACCTCATCCAGGCCCTGCCATTGCCGATCTAAGAGCGATCGCCTACTCGCCGTGGGCGAGCTGGCGGAGCTGGTCGGGATCGATGACCTTGATGTGCTCGCGGCCCGCCTTGGCGCCCTCGGCACGCTCGTAGGCATCCACCCGCTTCCAACCGGCGAAGTCGATGGGCTGGATGCCCTTGTCCGCCAGGAAGCGATCAATCGAATCGTCGTCACGGTCCTTGGCGAAGCGGCCACGAGTCGGGCTGGCGGCCAGGTCATCCAGCATGTTGCCAATGGTCTCCAGGGCATCGGACTTGGTGGATCCGATCAGCCCCACAGGTCCCCTCTTGGCCCAACCCGTGGCGTAGAGACGGTCGATGGGTCGGCCGTCCTGCCCCTCGGGAGCAGTAGTCACACGACCGTGGACGTTGGAGAGGGTATAGCCGGCGAAATCGTATGGAATGCCGGGAACCTCAGCCGGCTTGTAGCCGATGGCATGGTAGACGGCCTGAACCGGGTACTCCTCGTACTGGCTGGTCTCCTCCATGGTGCCCTCGGGCGTGACCTTGGTCTTCTCCGCCCGAATGCCGGTCACCTTGCCGTCCTGACCGATGATAGCGGCTGGCATCCGGTAGAAGTGCATATAGAAACGGCGGTCGGCGGGGTTGCCTTCGAAGTCGACACCGCCGTCCTCAGCCATGTCCTCGGCCATCTCCCTGATGGTGAAGAGCTCCTCCAGCATCTGCCTGGTCAGCTTGTCGGCACCGGCCCGGTCGATGGTCTCCTGATCCAGGTCGAAGTCTTCCTCGTCGATGACGATTTGCACTCCGGGCAGCTTCTCCAGCTCACGCAGCTCCTGGACCGAGAACTTGGCCTGGGCTGGTCCGCGACGGATGAACATGTGCAGTTCACGGGCCTGGTTGCCCTGAATCCCCTGGTAGACATTATCGGGGATGTCGGTGCCCAGCAGGTCGTCGGCCCGCCGCATCAGGATTCTGGAGACATCCATGGCCACGTTCCCGCCTCCGATGACGGCCACCTGCCTGGCATCCAGGGGCCAGTCCTGGTCAGCGTCAGGATAGCCGTCATACCATTCGACGAAGTGGGCGGCCCCGTGAACGCCATCAAGCTCATGCCCGGCAATCTCCAGGGGGCGGTCGTCCACAGCGCCGGTGGCGAAAAGGACCACATCGTAGCGCTCAAGCAGGTCATCCAGGTTGACGTCCTTGCCGAACTCCACATCCGCATAGAGATGGATCTCGGGGTTGTCCAGCGTCTTCTCCAAGGCGCCGGCGATGTACTTGATGCTGGGATGGTCCGGGGCCACGCCGTAACGGACCAGGCCGAAGGGAACGGGCAGCTTCTCGAACAAATCGATCCGGGCCCGTTCGCCCAGGCCCAGGTCTGCTCCCTTCTCCCGAAGCTGCCGCAGCAGGATGTCAGAGGCGTAGACCCCTGCAGGCCCCGCACCTATGACGGCCACGCGCAGGGGGGAGCCGGCTTCCTCGCCGCGGGCCGGTGCGGGCATGGTGGAATCGTTGACAGTATTATCGCTCATGCTTGTCAGCCTAACGCAAAGCAGGGGTCGGGAACAGAGCCAGGCGGGCTCCATCCCCGGGACTTTCACCAAGCGTCGTGAAATGGCCTCAATCCCGGTCTATCAGCGCAGTCAGGGCCCAGAGGATGGAGACCACGTCGATGGCCTCCTGGGTAAAGGCGCCGACAACCACCGGGATCAGGTCGAAGGCGGCGCAGAGCATGCCCACCGTGGCCAGGGTCAGTCCCAGCATGACCGCCTGGAGCATGACCCGCTTGGTCCTGCGAGCGATGGTGATCGATCTGGGCAGGCAGGCGATGTCGTCGTTCATGATCACAGCCTGGGCGGATTCTGAGGCGGCCGTAGTGGTCCCGTCGGTGATGGCCATGCCTACGTCGGCGGCAGCCAGGACCGGGGCATCGTTGACCCCGTCCCCCACCATCACGGTGATGGATTTGGTCACTGACTCCCCTAGGAATTTGGACAGCCAGATGTCCCAGAAGGGCTGTCGGTTGGGCTCCTCCCTGGAAGCCTTGGCGATCAGATTGGCCTTGTCCTCGGGGAAGAGGCCGGCATGCACGTCGGTGATGCCCACCTGGTCGGCGATGATCCGGGCCGAGGCCTCCTTGTCACCGGTAACCATGGAGAGACGGGTGATCCCCAGCTCCCGAAGCTGGGCGATGGTCTGGGCGGCATCCGACCTGGGCACATCCTTCATGACGATTCTGGCAGCCAGGACCCCATCGATAGAGACGAAGGAGGCCATCTCGTCAGGCGCCAGGGGGCCAAAGGAATCACTTGAATTCCCGTCGGCCACGAACTGGGCCCTGCCCACCTTGACCTGATGGCCGCCGACCATACCCTGGACCCCGTTGCCGGAGTCCTCCTGAACCTCCTGCGCATGCAGATGGATCTCGTCATTGCTCTGCGCCCGCAACCGCTCCTGGGCGGCAGCCCCGGCCTCAGCGATCCCGTTGGCCAGGATGTGGACCGAGTAGGCCTCCACAGCGCCCGCCATGGCCAGAATCCGGTCTGTATCGACCTTCTGCTCCCTGCCCTCGGGCAGGTCGATCTTGGCCACTTGGGGACGTTTGACGGTCAGCGTGCCTGTTTTATCGAAGAAGATGTGCGAGACCCGGCCCAGATTCTCGATCACGTCCTGGGTTTTGATCAGCAGCCCCGCCTTGGCCAGCCTCCCGGTCCCGGCCATGTAGGCCACAGGAGCGGCGATCAGCAAAGGGCAGGGGGTTGCCAGGACCAGAACCTGGGCGAACCGGGTCGGCACGCCGGAGATGATCCAGGCTACGCAGGCGATGATGAAGGCCACCACGGTGAAGGGGACTGCCATCAGGTCAGCTGTTCTGACGACTGCAGCCCGCGAGTTCTGGGCGGAACGCACCAGGTTGAGGATGCGCTGATACTGGGAATCACGGGCCAGCTGCCGGGCCCGCATCAGGAAGGTGCCCGAGCCATTGACCGCCCCGGACATGACCTGGGCATCCTGGTAGAGCCTGCGGGGCATGGGCTCACCGTTGATGGTGGACATATCCAGGGTGGCAGTGCGGCTGATCAGCTCGCCGTCAACGGGCACGGTCTCACCGGGCTTGACCACCAGGAGGTCTCCCAGGCGGACCTGATCGACCGCCACCGTGCTCCAGTCGCTCTCCTTGGGAAGGCCATGCTTTCCCTCCGGCAGGTCTACCTGGACTACATGGGCCACCTGAGGAGCGGCCTGAACCAGTACCGTCAGGTTGTTCTGTGCCCTGTTCCCTGCATACTGCTCGATGGCATCGCCGGAGTAGAGCATGAGGACCACGGCCCAGCTGGCCCAATACTGCTTGACAGCCAGGGTGGAGAGAATGGCGACCACAGCCAGGATATCCACGCCCACGTGGCCATGTCGCACGTCATCGATCATCCCCTTGAGGGTGTCCACCAGCGAGACGGCCACCAGGACGGCCACCAGCCATTGGGCAGCCTGGCGATAGGGGTGCCAGAGCAGGCCCATGACCAGTCCGCAGACCAGAACCACCCAAAGCATGGGGACCTTCTTGGCGAAACCCAGGATTTTTGACATGACCACTTCCCCGCTCCGGACTTGTCTACCTGACAGCCGCAGCCGGATCACGGCTCTCTTCTGCACCTGACATATCAAGCCTATACCGCGCCAGGCCCAGCGGCGGACGGCGGATATGGCAAGGGGCCGCGCCCGTCATCTGACGGATGCGGCCCCTACGGGTCAGTCCCGGATCACTGCCCGAAGAAGAAGCGGAAGGGATCTATGGAGTCGTCGTCGCCCGAACCGCCCTGGTCGGAGTCGCCGTCCTGGCCACTGCCGTCCGAGTTCCTCCTGTTGGTCCTGGGCTTGCCCTGAACGGTCTGTTCCTCGCGGTCCAGAGTGGCGTTCACTTCGGAGGTCTTGCCGTCCCTGACCACGGTGATCTTGACCGAGTCACCGAAGGCGGCGGCCCGGACAAAGCCCAGCAGGGAGAAGTTGTTGTTGACCGCATGGCCGTTGAAGGCCACGATGGTGTCGCCAGTCTTGATGCCCGCCTTGTCGGCCGGGGAGCCGGAGACCACCTTGGTGACCTTGGCCCCCCCTCGGGTGACCCCATCGGCCTGGGCTGTACTGCTCTGGATGGTGACACCCAGGGAGACATGCTTGGCCTTGCCGTCCTTGATGATCTCATCAGCGATCCGCTTGACCAGGTTGGAGGGGATGGCGAACCCGATGCCGATGGATCCCGCCTCGGACTTGGAGGAGGCCATGGAGGCGATGGAGGAGTTGATCCCGATGACCTCGCCGGCCGCGTTGAAGGTGGGGCCACCCGAGTTGCCGGGGTTGATGGCCGCATCCAGCTGGACCGCGTTGGTTACAATGGGGTTATTGTTGCTCTCGTCCATGACCGAGACCGGGCGGTTCAGAGCCGAGACGATGCCGGTGGTGGCCGTGTTCTCGTAACCCAGTGGGTTGCCGATGGCCATGACATTCTCGCCCACAGCCAGCTTTTCGGAGTCGGCGAACTTCACAGGCTTCAGGTCGGAGGGCGCCTGATCCAGGCTGAGGATGGCCAGATCGGCCGTGGTGTCGGTGCCGACCACCTTGGCCGTGTACATCTGCCCGTTGGAGAGGGTGACGTGAATCTCCTGGGCACCATCGACCACGTGGTTGTTGGTGACCACATGGCCCTGGGTGTCGAAGACCGCGCCCGATCCGGCCCCCACCCCGCTCTTGGTCTGCACCTGGATAGAGACCACGGACTCGGAAACCTGCTTGCTGATGGCCTGCCAGTCGGGAGCCTGGCCGCCCTGGACCTTGGCTGTGCCCTGGCCCGAGGAATTGGAGGAGACCCCGTTCAGCGAGGAGGACGAGGGCAGGGTGATCCATCCGTTGGACAGTGCCGCCCAGCCCAGGCCCAGCATGAGGGCTGCGGCCACCAGGGCGGCCACCACGGCGGTGAAGACGTACTTGCCCGTGCCGCTCATGCTGCTGCCGGCGTTATTGCCAGGACCGGACCGGCCGTTGTTGGGGCCGCCGGATCCGAAAGGCACGAAGGGACCCTGGCCGGAGGGCTGGCCACCCTGGGGGCTCTGGCCGGCATTCGGACGGGGCTGGCCGTTCTGCCCGAACTGGCCTGGCTGTCCGTATTGTCCGAAGAAGCCCTGCTGAGGACTGGAGCCATACCCCTGGCTGGGCTGCTGCTGACCCTGATCGCTGGCGGGCGGACGCGAGCCTGCAGGTGCGTAGGCACCATACTCGGGCGCAGGCCGATAGTAAGACTGCTGCTGCGTCTGCGCATCCTGCCCTGTAGTCGAGCCGTTGGAGGCGGAGGCTGAAGCCCCGGCGTTGCTATCGCCATTCGACCCGGTTTCCGCAGTCGTGGACCGTGCATCGCCACCAGGCATGTCAATAGGGGTCGTGGGCCTCTGATCCCAGGCCTGAGTCTGCTGGTCCCCTGCTTCTGTCGCTGGGACTTGAGCAGAGTCGGTCTGGTCTGTGGAGGCTCCCGTCTCCTGCTCTTGCTCGGCGGCCCCGCGCTCGATGTGGCTTGGCTGCCAGGACTGACCGTCATCGCCGCCCCTCCAAGGGTCGGCCTTGTGCTCTTCAGCCATTTCTGCTCCTTCGGATCGATGCCGCTGCCTGCTATTCGGTCACGCTTGTCAATCTACCCCGTCGCCCGCGCTTTTTGCTGTTTCCGGCTGACAGGCGAAGCGGGTCCTCGCATGCATTGCTTCCAAGTCTAGGGCCGAAATGCTGAATGTTGTCTGGACATTGCATGAAAGTCATATCGACTGTACACAGGGCAGCTGCGGGACGGTTGGATGTCTTGGATACAGTGGAGCCATGAGCCTGATCACCAACCCGCTGGGAGCCACGCCGGGCCGACCCGGCGACCGCACCGCATTCTCATTCGAGACCCTGAACCGTCTGCCCGATAGCCCCGAAGGCCTGGGACGCAATGGCCGCCGCTACGGCCGCACCGGCATCATCCACACTCCTCACGGAGACATCCACACCCCCGCATTCATCCCCGTGGCCACCCAGGCGGCTATGAAGGCCGTCCTGCCCGAGCAAATGCGGCAGCTGGGTGCCCAGGTCCTTCTGGCCAACGCCTTCCACCTGTTCGAACGCCCGGGCCCCGACATTCTGGATCAAGCAGGCGGCCTGGCCCGGTTCATGAACTGGGACGGCCCCACCTACACCGACTCGGGCGGCTTCCAGGTGCTCTCGCTGGGGGCGGGATTCAAGAAGACCCTGGCCATGGACGTGACCGGCATGAAGTCGGACCAGGTGATCGCCGAAGGCAAGGAGCGCCTGGCCTTCGTGGATGAGGACGGGGTCACCTTCAAGTCCCCGCTCAACGGCGACCGGCACCGCTTCTCGGCCGAGATCTCCATGGGCATCCAGCACCGCATCGGAGCCGACATCATGTTCTCCTTCGACGAGCTGACCACCCTAATGAACACCCGCACCTACCAGGAACAGTCAGTGGAGCGCACCTTCCGTTGGGCCAAACGCTGCGTGGACGAGCACCACAGGCTGACCCAAGCGCGGACCGGCAAGCCCTACCAGGCCCTGTTCGGCGTGGTGCAGGGGGCCAATTATGAGGATTTGCGCCGACGCGCCGCCCGCCAGATCGCCTCCCTGGACTTCGACGGCGTGGGCATCGGGGGCGCCATAGAGAAACGGCTGCTGGGGCAGACCTGCGCCTGGATCTGCGACGAAATGCCCGAATCCCGGCCCAGGCACGTCCTGGGCATCGCCGCTGTGGACGACATCTTTGCAGGCGTGGAGAACGGCGGGGACACCTTCGACTGCGTATCCCCGGCCCGCTGTGGACGCAACGGGGCCGTCTTCACCCGTGACGGCCGCTGGAACATCAAGCGTGCCCAGTTCAAGACCGATTTCAGACCCATCGAAGAGGACTGCGACTGCTATACCTGCACCCACTACTCCCGGGCCTACATCGACCATCTGCTCCGCGCCCACGAGCTCAACGGCTACACGCTGGCCACCATCCACAACGAGCGCTTCTTCGTAAGGCTGCTGGACGAGATCCGCCGGTCCATCGATGGCGGCTACTTCGACGACTACAAGAAGGAGACGCTGGCCAGGTTCTACGCCCACGGATCCAAGGGCTGAGCCAACACGCCATTATTGCGCCGCGCAGACAACCGTGCTAACCTTTCCAGTTGTCTGCGAACGTGGCGGAATGGTAGACGCGCTGTCTTCAGGTGGCAGTGAGCTGATGCTCGTGAGGGTTCAACTCCCTCCGTTCGCACGAAGAAATGGAAATGTCTTTGGCTGACTGATGTCGGTCGAAGGCATTTTTTATTGGTCCGATGGCAGCCGAGGCCGTTCAGCCTATTCGATATTCCAGGCATGCCCACCAGAATCCCCAGTCCGATTGGACCTGTCTGACAAGGGCTGCTAGGAGCGAACCAGCCGGGCGATGGCCTCGGAGGCCTCCTGCATCTTCTCGTCGGCCTCTTCACCCCCCTTTTCGGCAGCTTCGCGGACGCAGTGGTTCATGTGGTCGTCCAGCAGGGTCAGGGCCACCGACTTCAGGGCGCTGGTCGAGGCGGCGATCTGGGTGAGGATATCGATGCAGTAAGTGTCCGACTCAACCATCTGCTCGATGGCCCTGACCTGGCCCTCGACACGCCGCAGTCTGGTTATGGTCCGCTTTTTATCGTTGGCATATCCGGGCACGATTCACTCCATTCGCATTCATCCCATGGCCTTCATGACGCAGCCAAGACTGACTCGAATTCATGAAACCCATCTCGAAATTCACTATCAGTATACCCCTGGGGGGTATAGTGAGCCACATGAGCAGCATCCTGGTCCTTATCGCGGCCCTGGCCATAACGGCGGGCATCATCTGGTACTTCTTCGCGCCCAGAAAGGCCACCCAGGCCAAGGATGAGGGCGGCGTCCAGACAGTCCACATCACAGTCAAGGGCGGATACAGCCCCCAGCTGATCCAAGTCCAGGCCGGGCGGCCGGTCAAGCTGGTCTTCGACCGCCAGGAGAGCGGAGAGTGCTCCTCGCACGTGGTCTTCAACGATTTCAACATCGACAAGACCCTGCCCGCCTTCCAGACCTCGACCGTCCAGCTGACCCCGCCCAAGGCCGGCGACTACCCCTTCGCCTGCGGGATGAACATGCTCCACGGGATGCTCCGGGCCACCGATGGACCGACAACCGGCAGCGCCGAGGCACAATCCAAACAAGCACAGGGCAGCCAGTCACAAGGCGAGCGCCCACAAGCCGAACCCACCGAATCCGCCAAGCCCGCCCAGACCAATGGCGGCAGCGACCAGGACGAGGCGGATCAGGAGCGCACGGCAGAAATCCGTGACCTGACCAGGCGGTTCATCGTAGCCCTGGTCTTCACACTCCCGGTCTTCATCCCGGCCATGTTCGGCATGTTCCTGCCCATGCCCCACATGCTGATGAACCCCTGGGTCCAGCTGGTCCTGATCCTGCCGGTGATGTTCTACTCAGGCTGGCCCATCCACCGCACCGGATGGCTGGCCCTGGCGCACCGGGCCCCGGAGATGAACTCCCTGGTCGCCCTAGGCACTGCCACGGCCTTCCTCTACTCACTGGTGGTCACCGTGGCCCCGCAGCTCCTGCCTGAGGGAAGCCGCGAACCCTACTACGAGGCTGTGGGCACCATCATCACCCTGATGATCCTCGGCCAGATCCTGGAGGCAAGGGCCCGGCGCGGCACTGGCGATGCCATCCGCGCCCTTGTCGGATTGAGACCCAAGACCGCCACCGTGGTGAGGACCGGCCAGGACGGCAGGGAGACCACCCAGGAGATCGCCGTCGACGATGTAGCCGTCGGAGACGTGATCCAGGTCCATCCGGGCGAGAAGCTGCCGGTGGACGGCCAGGTCATTTCCGGATCATCCTCTGTGGACGAATCCATGGTGACCGGCGAGCCCATGCCTGTCCTCAAGCAGGAGGGCGATTCCCTGGTCGGAGCCACCGTCAACGGCACAGGCTCCCTGCGCTACAAGGCCACCCAGGTAGGACAGGACACCGTTCTGGCGCAGATCATTCGGCTGGTCAAGACGGCTCAGACCTCCAAGGCACCCATCCAGAAGCTGGCCGACCGGATATCGTCAATCTTCATCCCCGGGGTCATCCTGGTAGCGCTCTGGACCTTCGTGGCCTGGTGGGCGTTCGGCCCCATGCCCCGCGGAGTATACGGAATCGTGGCGGCGGTCTCCGTCCTGGTCATCGCCTGCCCCTGCGCCTTGGGCCTGGCCACCCCCCTGTCCGTAACGATCGGCACTGGACGCGGCGCCCGTGCCGGTGTGCTCTACCGGTCGGCGGAGGCCCTGCAGGGAGCGCATGACGTCGATACCATCGTCCTTGACAAGACTGGCACCATCACCCAGGGCCGACCTGAACTGGCTGATGCCCTGAGCGTGCAGGGTCTGGATGAGGACCTGCTGATCAGGGCAGCCGCGAGTGCCGAGAGCAATTCCGAGCACCCCCTGGCCCAGGCCATCGTCCAGACCGCAAAGGACCGCAATCTGGAGCTGGTCCCGATCAAGGACTTCGACTCGGTCACCGGCGCCGGCATCGATGCAACCTTCCCCTCCGGCTCCTTCAAGAGCATGACAGAAAACAGCCGGAATGAAGAGAATACCCTCCATGTCCTTGTCGGCAACCGCAGGCTGCTCGAGGGCAAGGGAATCGATCTAGGGAACGAAAAGGCGGACCAGGCAGGCGCGCAACCCCTTTTCGACACCGCCCGCAGCTGGGAGGATCAGGGCCGCACAACCATCTTCGTAGCCATCGACGGCAGGCTTGCCGGGGTTCTTGCCGTGACCGACCAGGTCAAGGCCGGCTCCAAGCAGGCCATCCACGACATGAACGAGCGTAACATCCAGACCATCATGCTGACCGGCGACAACCAAGGCACCGCTGAGCAGGTCGGCGGCCAGGTGGGAGTCACCCGAGTGGTGGCGCAGATCCATCCCGAGGACAAGGCGAGCATCGTCAAGGCCCTTCAGGCCCAGGGTCACAAGGTGGCCATGATCGGCGACGGCATCAACGATGCCCCGGCCCTGGCCCAGGCCGACCTGGGCATGGCCATCGGCACCGGAACGGACGTGGCCATCGAGTCCGCCGACGTGACCCTGGTCTCGGGCGACCTGAACGCGGCCGTCAAGGCCATCGACCTTTCGGCGGCGACCATGCGCAACATCCATCAGAACCTCTGGTTCGCCTTCGGGTACAACGGCCTGGGCATACCCATCGCCGCCGGCGTGCTCTACCCCTTCATCGGCCTCCTGCTCAACCCCATGATCGCCGGAGCAGCCATGGCCTTCTCCTCCCTGTCAGTGGTGCTCAACGCCAACCGGCTGCGGCATACGCCCCTGAAGGCCAGGCCGGTCAAGGAGGCCAAGCCAATCGACATGGATGCCCTGACCAGGGACCTCAGTATTTCCACCCACCAAGAACACAACCAAGAGAAAGGAAATGAGATGGGACTCTTCCATCATCACGACGACATGCAGCAGGACCAGGCAGCGACGGACAAGGTCACCGACCCAGTCTGCGGGATGTCCATCGACCCCAGCACGGCCGCAGCCAAGCGCGACTACCAGGGCAAGACCTACTACTTCTGCTCGCAGAATTGCGTCGATACCTTCGATGCCGATCCTCAGAAGGTGCTCGACAAGTAGGATCTCGTGTTCGGCGTCTGATCAGCGGTCGTCAGCGAGCTGCCAGGGCTGGTCGAAAAAGTCGAAGATGCGCTCCAAGTAGGGCCCTAGAACCTTGTCGGGCATCTGGTAGAGCTCGTGCATACTGCCCGGGATGCGCACCAGCGTGGCCTGGCAGCCGCCCTGCTGGACCTGGTCGACAAATCGGTTCTGGGGCATCGGCAGCACAAAGCGGTCGGGCTGAGCCTGGAAAAGCAGCAGAGGGGTCTCCACCCGGCTGCATCGGTCAGGACGCAGTATGGCCCGGCTCATCTCCAGGCTCTCCCTGACCCAGCCGAAGGTGGCGGCGCTGGTCTGGTAATGCACCTCCTTGGCCCGCAACTTATGGGTCCAGGACACCCGAGCCTGGCTGCCATTGGGGTACTTGCCCATATCCAGCTCGGGACGGAAGGGGCCGAACCCCGGAGCCATGCTGCGCGAGCGGCCCATCATGCAGGCGGCGTTTGTCGCCGTCCATGCCACCGAGGGCATGAACCCGGTCCGCGGCGCAATCATGGGCGATGACAGGACCGCCTTATCAATAAGTGAAGGAAAAGTTTCCAGCATTCTTGCAGCCACACCGCCGCCCATGGAATGGGCATAGAGCACCATAGGCTTGTCCTGGGCGTACTGCTGGCCCACCTGGGAGCAGAAGGCGGCCAAATCCGCCACATACCGCTGCCAATGATCCACCCATACCAGACTGGGATCGTTTACTCCTCGGCCGGAGAAACCGTGTCCCCAGTGCTCGGGAATGCAGACAGAGTACCCCTGCATCAGGAAGTACCAGGCCATCTCCTGATACTTGTCGGCGAATTCCGAAAAACCGAAGGAGATGATTACGGCCCCGCGCACGCGAGCCGACCCTGACTCCACCGCGCCCTGGCGGAAAAGCGTCCTGTCATAGCAGACGTAATGCAGAAGCCGGGAGGGGTCGACGCCGCCGAGATGGGCCTTGTCCAGTAAGGTTCCCCCGTCCTCGCCGCCGTCATGGGAGATCATCCATCCGTCACTGCGACAGGAGGCCAGATCAGGTAGGACGCGATCCTTCATGATCTGGTCGTAGCGGCGCTCCTCAACCAGTTGGACGCTCATGCTCTCACCCTATACCACCTTCTGTTGGACTCGACCCTACATGAGCCGGGTGCTCTCCAGGTTTCTGACGATCCAATCATTGAAGCGGATGACGGGCTTGCGCAGGACCAGCCCCAGCAGCAGCGAGGGCACCAGGAAGAGGGCCAGGGTGGCCATCTCCCGCCAGAACTCCATGCCATAGGCTCCGGCAACGGCCGACTGCATGGCCCCGATGGCGTGGACGAAGGGCAGGAAGGGATAGACCCCTTGGAAGAAGCCGGGCAGGGTCTCCATGGGGAAGGTGCCGCCCGAGCCAGCCACCTGCATGACCAGGAGGATGACAGCGATGGCCTTGCCGATGTCCCCGAAGGAGACGACCAGGGTATAGATCAGATTCATGAAGACGAAGGAGGCGAAGACCGCCACCAGCACGAACATCAGCGGATGCACGCACTGGACCTTCAGGTAGAAGAGGTCACCCAGGGCGATCAGGCAGCCCTGGAGGATGGCCATCAGGGCGAAGACCGCGAATCTGCCGAAGTACTCCTGGTAGAGCTGAAGGCCGAAGCGGCGGGCGTTGCCTGGCGACTCCGGGCGGAAGACTCCCCAGGAGCGGCTGCCCTCGGAATCCTCATCCAGGTCATCGGCCCTCTTCCAGGCATCCTGCAGGGAGTCCAGGTGCAGGACGAAGGCCTTCTTCTTGTCGGACAGGGCCACCTTCATCATGGCTGCCAGAATGGTGGCGCCCACCCAGATGGAAAGGATGGTGTAGAAGGGGGTCATGGCCGACCCGTAGTTCATGACCGGGAAGACCGCATGCCGATGGATGCCTACCGGCGAGGACAGAAGCGCGGCCAGGGTTTCGGAATCCCCGCTCAGCAGGGTTTTGACCTCCTGCGCATCCTTGCCCTGCGAAGCCTGGGTCAGGTGTCCCCTCAGGTCGGTCAGCCGCTTGGAGGCCTGGTCCAGGCGCTGGGAGATCTCGCCCAGCTGGTCCTTGGCCTGGCTGATGTCCTTGGTCATAGGGCCCGTCAGCCCAGAGGCGCCCTTGACGGTTCCATCCAGACCCGTCAGCAGCCGGTCGGTCGAAGTGACCACGGTGTCCATGGAGGAAGCCAGGTCATCCAGGCGGGGCTTCAAATCATCGCGGTACTGGGCGCGGATCTGATCCACCGAGGCGCGGGCCTGGGCGATCCTGTTCTTCAGATCCTGCCGCTGACCGCCCAGCTTGTCCTTGCCCTCCTTGGCTGTCCGGGAGGCCTGGCTGATCCGATCGGCCAGGTCGCGCTGAGCCGCCTGGGCCGCCCGCATTCCGGCCTGGGCCTGATCGATGGCGGTCAGCAGGGCCTGGCGCTGGTCTGCTGTCAGATTGGAGTCGGATTCCACCGTGGCACGCAGATCCTCCAGACTGGCGATCATCCGGTCGTAGTCGGCCGCCGAGTCTCTGATCCGTTCGCTTAGATCGTTCAGCTGGCTGCTGACGGCATCGCTCTGCTGACCTACCTTGTCGAAGGCATCGTCGATCTTGGACCCGATGGTGTCATAGGCGCCCGAGGCCTGGTCAAGGGCAGCGTCGACCGCCTGGGCTGACCCGGAGAGGGACTTGCCCAGATCCTTGGACCCCTTGGTTCCCTGATTCAGGGCCTTCCTGGCATCGGCCATGGCGGAATCGGACCGACCCAGAATCCGTCCGGTGGAGTCGATCATCTGTCCGGAGGAGTCCAGTAGGCCCGCATAGGCATTCACCTGGCTGGATGCAGTGGTCAGCCGCTGTGACATCTGGTCGATGTGGCCGGTCGTCCTGGTCAGATAATCCTGGACCTGGGGGCTCTGGGAGTAGGTGAAGACCTGGCTGGCCAGATCGATCCCCACCTGCCCCACGGTCTTGACGAAGGTCTTGTCGATGGTCGTGGCCACGGTGTCGGCCCCCTGCTCGGTGACATGGGGGGCGATGGCGTTCTTCTTCTCGTTCAGGTAGTACTCAAGGTTGGCGTGCTTCACATCCTTTGAGAAGAGGGTCATCATATCCGCGCTGAAATCCTTGGGAATGACGATGGCGGCGTAGTACTCGCCTGAGCGCACCCCCTCCAGGGCCTGATCGCGGTTGACGAACCTCCAGTCCAGCTGGTCGTTGGCCCGCAGGGTGCTGGTGACCGTCTCCCCCACGTTGATCCTGACCGGGATCAGGTCGGACTTGTACCCCTTGTCAGTGTTGGCCACGGCCACCTTGATGGCCTTGGTGTTCTTATAGGGATCCCAGCTGGCAGCGATGTTGAACCAGGCGTAGAGGGACGGGACGATGATCAGGCCCATCAGGACGATGATGGCGATGACGTTGCTGGTGGCGTCGGCCAGGTCCTTGCGCAGGATCCTCCATATGTTCCTCATCGGCGATCACCATCCTCGGGAGCGCCCTCCTCATCGCGGTTCAAAACTGATTCGCGCACGGCCGTGGTCAGCCTGGTCATGGCCGAGGGACCTTGCCGACGCGGGCGGATCAGGGTGTGGAAGTCCATGCCGGGACGCTCGGTCAGGCCCAGCTGCTGCACATAGCCGTCGCAGATGTACTCGACGATGATCAGGTAGGCGTCGATCAGGACGATGGAGGCGATGCAGGCGATCAGCATGACGATCTTGGCCTCGGTGCTGAACAGCAGGATAAGGAAGAGCACCGGCAGCAGGACCAGGGCCAGACCAGCCCGGATCAGCGTTGGATAGAGGGCCAGGAAGCGATGCGCCCGCCGCCTTACGACGGCGCGGTAGTCGCCCTCGCCCAGGATGGAGCGGGCCAGGCTGCCCAGGCTCAGGCGACGGTCGGCCGAATGGTTCTGCTCGGTCAGCATCAGGTCGGTGGCGCCCAGCCGCCGGTCGAAGAGGGCATTCAGGTTGAGCAGGTACCGCCGCACCACCAGTCCGATCAGGAGTGCCGCCGGCAGGTACCAGAAGATGTGGAGCATGTCCTGCCAATAGTGGTTGCCGTACATGCCGCCGATGGTCTCGCGCATGGCGTTGATCCCGTAGGTGAAGGGCAGCCAGGGGTTCAGATTGCGGAAGAAGTCGGGCATCATCTCAATGGGGTACATGCCCGAGGAGCCGGGTATCTGCAGAATGACCAGGACCACGGCCAGGGCCTTGCCGATGTGCCTGAAGGAGGCGGCCAGGGCATAGATGATGTTGATGTAGACGAAGGAGGCAAAGACCCCGGCCAGGACGAACAGGGCCGGCTGCTGGCACTGGATGCCCAGCATCAGGTCGCCCACTGTAGCGATCAGCGCCTGGAAGAAGCCGACGAAGACCAGCAGAAGCCAGCGGCCCAGGTAGGCCTGGGTGGCGGTGCACTTGCGGATGCCCTCCTTGTCGACCTCCAGCTTGTAGATGGCGATCAGGATGAACCCGCCCACCCAGAGGGCCAGATTGGTGTAGAAGGGCGCCACGGACGACCCGTAGTTGCTGACCGGGTAGACCGTGTGGGAATCCAGCTTGACCGGCGAAGCCATGGCCTTTCCGAAGGATTCGGGGCTCAAGCCCAGGGTCTGGGACATCCGGTTCCAGGCGGCCGAGGACCCCAGGGCCGCCACATCGGTGCGGACCCCCTCCAGGTCGGACCTGACCGAGGCCAGGGAGGCCCTGGTGGTGGACAGGGTTGACTGGGCCTGACCAATGGTGGAATCCAGCTGGTCCAGCAGGGCATCGGTCTGGGCGGCCGTGGTGGCCAGGCTGCTCAGGGCGCCCTGGAGCGAGCCGTTGGAGGCGTTGAGGTTGTCCAACCCGGTAAGAAGGTTGGGCATGGTGGTCCCCGTCAGGCTCTGGCTGGCCGCAGTCAGGGCCTTGATACCTGTGTCTCCGGTGTCGGTCATGGCCGAGCTCAGGTCCGATGCGGCCTGCTTGCCCGAATCCAGGGCCGTCGAGGAGTTCTTCTTGAAGGCATCCAGAGATGCCTTCTGCTGCTGGTTGGTCTTTTTCAGATCGTCGATCTGCCGCTGGATGCTCTCGTAGGCCGGATCCCCGGGATGCAGCCCGGACTGGTCCAGACCTGTCTGGAGCCGGTCCACGGCCTTCCCGTTGGCGTCCACCAACTGGCCCAGGCCGGAATTGACCCGGTCCACCTTGTCCTGGGTGGCGTTCAGGTCGGCGGTGATCCCGCCTGCCACCGTATTCACATCCGTGACCGCGCTGGACAGCCGCACCGACCCGTCCGCCAGAGCCTGGTTCAGGGCGGAGGAGAAGCGGAGGCTGTCATCGCGGGTCCTGGTCATGTGGTCCTGGGCCTTGCTCAGGGTGGCCTGGGTGGCCGATATCTGACTCTGCAGATCCTTGATGTCGCTTCTGGAGCCGGCCACGGTCTGCCTGGCCTGGCCCATGGTGGAACCAATCCGGTCAAGCTGGCCATCCGTACGATCCAGCTGGCCGATGATTTCCCCCAGGTCGCCCACCACCTGACTGCGGCTCTGCTCGGCCGCGCCCTGTGCATCGCCGGCGGTCTGCAGGACCTTCCCGGCCAGGGCATCGCTGACGGCCGAGACGAAGACGGTGTTGATCTCCTGGTCGATGGTGGAGGCGCCTGTGTCGGTCACCTTGGGGGCGATGGCGTTCTTCTTCTCATTGACGTAATAGTTCAGCGCAGGCCTGCTCCCGGTCCCCTCGACGATGCCGACCAGATCGGCGCTGAACCGTTCTGGGATGATGATGGCCGCGTAGCACTTGCCTGAGTGGACCTCGTCGATGGCTCTCTGGTCATCATCCATGAACTTCCAACCCAGGCTGTTGTTGCCGCGCAGCTCCTGGATGACCGATCTGCCGGCATTGATCCTGCCGGTTTCCGCCGACTGCGCCCCTCGATCCATGCTGACGACGGCCACGGGCAGGTTCTTGACGTTGCTGTAGGGGTCCCAGAGGGCCATGATGTTGAACCAGGCATAGAGGGAGGGCAGCACGGCCACGCCGATGGTCACCACCAGGGCCACGGGGTTGCGCAGTATCCGCCAGAGATCTCGCCTGAAGATGGCCAACACGGTCTTCACCGCCAGGCACCTCCTTCTTGTCTGTCCGGGGTATCACGGCACTGGCCTGCTCCACTCGGATCGGCTGCATCCTCCCGGGACCTACGTCCGGCCCGAGTATAGCCACCCTTCCTTACTGGCCCAGGCCGGTCAGCTGATCGTGAATGCCCGCTCGATGCCCGCTCAATGCTGGAGGCGGAAGGGCAGGCATGCGACCAATGGTGGTTTCATCGTATATGAGTAAGGACGGATCCCTTGGGCGACACAGGCTACCGACGACGGTTTATGCCTTGGCCACGAACAGACGGGAGACAGCCATCGACAGGGCCACAGCCAGGCCCATGGGCATGAAGGCCATGACCGGCAGGTGACAGACCTCCATCAGCATGGCCATGGCCATGAGCGGAGCCTGCTGGGACGCGGCCAGCAGGGAGGCGGCACCGATCACGGCACACTGCCAGACCGGCAGGCCGGGCACAAGGCAAGCCAGCAGCAGGCCCAGAACAGCGCCCATGGCGGACCCCAGGGCTATGGACGGCGTCAGGGTGCCGCCGAAGGCCCCGGCACGGATGGTGGCTGTGGTCAGCAGGGCCTTGGCCAGTGCGAAGAGGGCCAGCAAGGCGAGCGGCTGAGCCAGCTGGAGTCCGGAGAACCCCGCAGACAGCCGCTGATCCATGCCCATCTGGGCCAAAGCCCGGCCGTTGCCCAAGACCTGTGGAACGGCCAGGGCGACCAGACCGGTCAACAGAGCTACCACCGTCAGCTGCCAGATGGCCGCAGGACCAGTGGTTCTATGGGCCTCTGCCCAGGAGGTCATCCGCCGAAATCCTGCCCCCAGCAGTCCCATGACCGGCCCGATCAGCAGGACCACCGCCATGAGCCAGGGCCGGAAGGACTCGGAGCCGACCTTATAGTAAGGAGCAAACCCCTTGATGGAGCCGCCAACCAGGGTGGCCAGGGCTGACATGGCCAGATTGACCGTCACCACTTC
The DNA here is from genome assembly GCF_007559275.1 of Bifidobacterium apousia. Taxonomy (GTDB): domain Bacteria; phylum Actinomycetota; class Actinomycetes; order Actinomycetales; family Bifidobacteriaceae; genus Bombiscardovia; species Bombiscardovia apousia. The sequence continues at coordinate 72,245 of NZ_VMHK01000005.1, read as the reverse complement.
GGCATCAACCCGCCGCAGCAGCACCTCGATGCCGAAGAAGGCGCCGGTCAGAGGCGCAATATAAATGCCAGCGAAACCCGCACCAGCAGCCGAGGCGACCAGCAGCGGACCGTCCTGATCACGCAGCCCCAGCCGTCGGCCCAGCCTGGTCCAAAGACCGCCTAGGAGGGCCCCGGCCTCGCGCGGAGCCACCTCCCTGCCGATGGAGCCGCCAGCAGCCACAAAGAAGATCTGGGTGAGCACATGAACCACGGTCCGCCCCGGGGGCATGGGCGCGCCCTTGACAGCCTGGCCGACCGAGGGAACCAGCCTGGTCCTCGTCCGCAGCCAGGCCCAGACCAGGCCAGCCACCAGACCGGCAATGGTCACCGAGGCCAACCTCCTGATCGGCGGCACCGCCTCAGCCGTGGGAGTCCCTGGAGTCTCAGCGAAACCCAACAGACCGACCTGGGTCAGCTCGAAGAACCTTGCCAGCAGGCCCGAGGAAAGTCCGACCAGCAGGCCCAGGCAGAGCACCGAGACCGCCAGACCCCAGCTGCGGGGAAGCTGGAATCCGCGTTCGGGCCCTGGTGTCTGGTCAGGCTTTCGTTGGGTATGCACAACCCCAATCTAGCGGAAGCAACCGCCAGCAGAGCGTTAGCCCAAGCAGCCTTTTGTCAGTCCGTCTTGTTCTTGAGAGCCTCCCGTAGGAAGTCCCGCTGCAGAATAAGCAGGTTCTCGGCCACGGTCTCGTCGTTGGTCATGTGGGTGATGCCGGTCAGCGGCAGGACCGTATGGGGACGGCCAGCCGCCATCAGAGCGCCGGAGAGCCTCAGGGTGTTGGCCACGGAGACGTTGTCATCCGCGAACCCGTGGATCAGCATCAGCGGGCGGCGCAGCGAGGGGGCGTCATCAATGATCCCATTGCGGCGGTAGACGGCCGGGTCCAGACCCAGATAGCGCTCAGTGTAATGAGTGTCGTAAAGAGTCCAGTCCGTGGGCGGGGCGCCAGCGCAGGCCGCATGGATACGGTCGGGAGCCCGCAGGACCGACAGGGCCGACAGGAAGCCGCCATAGGACCATCCGATCATGGCCACATGCCCCAGGTCGGCCTCGGGAGCAAAGTCCGGCAGAGCCGCCAGAGCCTCAAGTTGATCATCCAGAGTCACCTGGGCCATGTCCTCGAAGATAGCCCGATCCCAAGCAGGCCCACGACCCGGCGTACCCCGACCGTCGGCGGTCAGGACCAGGAAGCCCTGATCCGCCCACCACTGGGACTCCCAGTAGTAGGACTGGTTGAAGACCACCTGCTGGGCGCCCGGCCCGCCGTAGGGCTTGAGCAGGACGGGCAGGCTGTCGGCGCTGGCGTAGGGGCTGGATTCAGAGGGCCTGACGATGGCTGCGAACAGCTCGTGCTGCCCCATGCGCACGAAGTCCACGTTGGGAGTGAACCCAGGATCGCTGCTGGTGTCGGCCAAGACGGCGCTCATGGCTCCCTGGCTATTGGTATGACCGGCATCCACAGCCCGCCGATCAGGACGATCCTGATGCTCCGGCCGTACAGACTCACCAGTCTGCCTAGCACTGCTGTCGGGGCGGGCTTCACCCACCAGACCCAGCCCTTCAGCACCCAGGCGGTCCAGATCCCCGTCAGCCCCCAGGTAGCAGTGGCGCACCTGCCCCTGCGCCGAAGCCATGGTCCGGCCGCTGACCACGATGCCATGGCCGGCTCGCGAGGCGGACCACACTCCGGGCAGACGGTTGAGCACATGAATGGAGCCGTCATAGCCCAGGCGCATCAGGTCGAAGCTGCGGGGGTCAGTAGAGACCACCGCCAGCACATCGCGGTCCTCCACGGACAGCACCTGCCGAATCTGGCAGCCAGCAGGAGAGAATATCTTTCCGTCCAGGCGCAGCCGCGTGGTGTCGGCTTCTGTATCGATGAAGGCATCCACCAGCCCGCCCTGGGGCCGGTAGGCCGGCAACCCGGGCACCAGGTCGATCCATTGGTCATTGTCATGCGTCTGCAGCACCCTGGTGGCCACCTTGGGCGCGGCCTCGGGATCGAGCAGGGTCATATTCTGCCCCGGCTCCAAGCCCTGACGGGCATCCGGCACCTGCACATCCAGAATCCTGTCCTCGGTCTGCCGACGGTTCTGAACCAGCAGCAGGGGCCGATGCCCGTCCTGCCAGCGAACCACGGCCAGATACTCGAAGGCCTGATGATCCCAGTCCACCTCGCCCACCCAGGGGTCGGCGTCATCCTGACCCAAGAGGACCAGGCTCAGCCCGACTCGGGCATTGGCAGTAAGGGCCTGGGGATACCGCCGAGCGCGCGGCCCGACCTGGGGATTGGCCGGATCGCTGATGTACCAGATCGGCTCATCAGAGGAATCAGTGTGCTCGACCAGCAGCGCCTTGGAATCCGGCGACCACCAGAATCCCTGGTAGCGGTCCATCTCCTCGCCGGCCACGAACTCGGCCAGCCCCAGCCGCATTCGATCATCGGTGCCTGGGCGCAGGGCCAGGACAGCCCGTTCACGGTCCTGCACGGCACCCTGCCCGATAGTGACCACCATCAGCCGGTCGCCAGTGGTATAGGCCACCATGGTGCCGTCCGGGCTGATGGCAGGATTGAGCACAGCCGAATCGCTGTCTTCCAAACTCAGGACCCGCGTGGAGGCGGTGAGACCATCGGGGGCTATCAGCGAGAGCCAGAGCCGACCACCCAAGGCAAAGACTACCCGATCCCCGGCATCATCCACGCTGTAAGCGACAATGCCCTCGCCGCCCTCTCGCGAGCGCTCCCTGCGAGCCAGCTCGGCGGCCGGCACCCGTTCCTGGTCCGCATCATCCAGCAGGGCCCTGGGGTCGGCCAGGAGCACCTCATGGTGGCGGCCATCCTGGCCAAAGGCAGACAGCCAGAGCCCGGTCACCAGGTCTTCAGGTCCGTCGGAGCGCAGGAATACGGCCCGTGAGCCATCCCCCACCGCCAGGGCCGACCGTGGCGCACCCAACGTAAACCGCAGGGTCCGGGCCTTGGCCCGCGGATATGCCTCCATCGCCCGATCCACCTCTTCGGCCATGCTCGCTCCTCGACTATCTCTGACATGATCCCCATGATCATGCGTCTGCCACGATGATAAGCGCCCAGGTGCCAAAGGGGAATTCGAATAGCTCAACTGCGATGCGCCGCCTCGATCACCAGTAAACGTCAATCGTTCTACTGAGAAATTTTTATTGTCGAATACGGCCTGTTTCCGGTCTACGATCAGCCGATGACCATTCCCTGCGATAGAATCGAGGTGTGTTATCACCAAAGACTGGTCGATGATGCCTGTTTCCCAGGGGTAGGAGTGTCAAGGCAGGACACCCCATGAATGTATCTGGGGAGCAACCGACAATAGAGAAAATAGAGGTAACCAATGAATATCATGGTTCGTATCAAACGCGCATGCGCAGTACTCGCTGCCGGCGCCACCCTGGCAGGCGGCCTGGCATTGCTGCCCACCGTGGCCCAGGCTGTGGAAAGCAAGAATGTCCAGACCAAGGCCGATGGCTACCAAATCATATTCCACGACCCCTATGGTCCTCGGGGGGATGAGGGGCAGGAGACGACAACCACTCTGCACACCGACGCCAACGGCAAGCTGGATCCCAACACGATTCCAGAGCCTACATTGCCCGATCAGAATACGAAAGCTGATGGCTGGTCTATCAATGGATCTGGTGGCCCAGCTGATGACCCAAATTCACAAAAAATCGACTTCAACACCTATGTTTTCACCCAAGACGAGGATCTCTATCCTAACTTCGTCCAGATAAACCCCATCACTTACAACATCACTTTCATCACTATGAATCCGGAAGATATCGAAGAATCCACCGCGGACGTGATGCAAACCAATAGTGAGGGAAAGCTATCTGAGGAACCCACGGTTCACAACTTCGATGGTTACACCTTCGACGGTTGGTTTAACGAAAATGGCGGGTCCCGTTACGTCCCCGGTGGCACCTACAACGCAGACACTATTTTCAGGGCCAGGTACACCAAGGTGACCACTCCCAACGAGCCTAACAAGCCTGGTCAGACCGCTCCGGTTGACAACAACACCAAGCAGCCTGCCAAGGACAACAAGGCTCCCGCCAAGGATCCGGCTAAGAAGGACGCCAAGAACAACAACACTCTGGCTCAGACCGGCGCCGACGCCGTGGCTCCTCTGGCCATTGCCGCTGGCCTCTGCCTGGCCGCCGGCATCACCCTGGGTCTGCGTCGCAAGCTGGCTCTGTGAGCCTGCAGGCTTCGGCCTGACCCATGATGATTGAAGTTCAAAGGCCCCCTGGTCAATTGTGGCCACGGGGCCTTATTTATACCTGGCAGTCGCGGTCGTTCGAACCTGTTCATTGGAGAAATTGCAAGCATCCGACCGCCCATTACCCCCTTCCGGCAGGGTCACGTACTATGAAAGGGTTATATGGAAAGGGATGACTATGAGCGTTCTCGATCGTTTCGAGAAGAGCGTGGAAGGCGCCGTTAACGGTGTCTTCTCGAAGTTCGGCTCCAAGGACCTACAGCCCGTCGACCTGTCGAGCGCCCTCGAGCGTGAGATAGACTCACAGGCCATGCCCGTCGGTCGCGACCGCACCGTGGCGCCCAACGAGTATCGGTTCAGACTATCCACCCCAGACTTCGACCGCATCGAGCAGTGGGGTTCGGAGGCACTGGCCAACGAGCTGGCAGACAACCTGACCAAGTACGCCGAAAGCCAGCACTATGCCTTCGTCGGCCCGGTCGTGGTCATTTTCGAGGAGGACCTCAACCTGAACAAGGGCGACTTCCACCTGTCTGCCGAGTCGGTCCAGGGCAACGCGGCACCCGTCACCACACCCGAGGAGTCCAAGGACTGCCCGGTGCTGGAGATCAACGGCCGCCAGTACCTGCTGACCGCCCCCATCACCACCATCGGCCGCGGATCCTCCTGCGACATCGTCATCGACGACGCAGGCATCTCCCGCCGACACCTGCAGATCGAGATCACTGACAAGGGCGTGGTAGCCCGCGATCTGGGATCCACCAACGGCACCTATGTAGAGGGACATCAGGTTCCCGCAGCCACCCTGCTGGACGGCAATACCATCACCATCGGCCGTACCCGCATCCTCTACTGGGCATCGTCACAGGAACAGGATTCGTAAGTCGCCCAGACCTTGAAGTAAGGTCGAATCATTATGCTGACTGAACTGACATTCGCCATCCTCAAATACGGATTCCTGGCTCTGTTATGGGTATTCGTCTGGCTGGCCATCCGTTCACTCCGCAAAGACATCGAGACTTTCAGCCCCAAGACCTCTCATACCCGCCGACGCAGCGAACGCGCAGCCCAGCGCAAGCTTCCTGCGGCCGCCAGATCCGTGCCTATCGCCCCGGTCAGCAAGACAGAGCCTGCAAGCGACGACCCATCTTTGCTGGTAGTCATTGACGGACCTCTGGCTGGCTCATCCACACCGCTGTCCGGACGGCCCATCACCCTGGGGCGATCCTCCTCGAACACCCTGGTGCTGGACGACGAGTTCGTCTCAGGCCATCATGCGCGGGTCTACCAGGATCCTGCATCAGGCCGATGGGCCATCGAGGATCTGGGGTCCACCAACGGCACCGTCGTCTCGGGGCAGAAAATCACGGCGCCGACAATCCTACCGGCGGAGGTTCCCGTACGCATCGGTGCCACCACCTTCGAGTTGAGGTAGCCGCCCATGACCAGGAACGATGCGAGCCAAAAGCTGTTCCTCTACTCCACGGCGGTTTCAGACGTGGGGTACGTGCGCAGCAACAACCAGGATTCTGCCTTCGCCGGCGAGCGCCTGGTGGCCATGTGCGACGGCATGGGCGGCCACGCAGGCGGGGATACGGCCTCGACCATAGCCATCCGATCCCTGGCCCACATCGAACGCGACGACCGTGAGCAGGACGTGCAGTCCCTGGCCCGGATGATGGAGACCTCGGTCATCGCGGCCCATGACGCCATCGTGGGCAAGGCCAAGCGCGAACACCGGCTGTCAGGCATGGGCACCACGGTCACGGCCCTGGCTCTGGCCGACGACTCCTGGGTGCTGGCCCATATCGGGGACTCCCGGGGCTACCTCCTGCGCGATGGCAAGCTGATCCGGATGACCCAGGACCACTCCTACGTGCAGCACCTGATCGACACCGGCCGCATCTCCCCGGCCGAAGCCCGCAACCACCCTCAGCGCAACGTGGTCATGCGTGTCCTGGGGGATTTCGACATCGACCCCCGTCCGGATATCTCCATCACCAAGGCCATGCCCGCAGACCGCTGGATGATCTGCTCGGACGGCCTCTGCGGTGTTCTGGAGGACTCGACCATCGCCGAGGTGCTGTCCACGGTCTCGGACCAGGCGGAGTGCGCCCAGCAGCTGGTCACCTTCGCCCTGAAGGCCGGCAGCACCGACAACGTGACCGTGGTCATCGCCGATGCCACGCTGGCCTTGGACGCCGATGCCTTTGACCTGCCCCATCAGACCCCTCTGGTCGGCGGCGCAGCCAGCTCCAACCTGGAGGCCCTGGCTGACATCCTGGATGAGCCCGTAGCGGCTGCACCGCGCCTGCGCGACCAGTCCCGGGAGTCCCCTGCCAAACGGGCCGCCGATCTGACCCAGGACCGGGATACCGCCAAGCAGGAGGACGAGGACGAAGATGGCCGCACTGCCCAGCCCTCGGCGGCCCGCGAGGAGAGCGGCGAACGGCATGTGCCCGACACCAGCGAGATCCCCGTCGTCCGCAAGAAGGACGGCTCGGCCTCAGCCGACCCCTACGACCCCGACGTGGCTGACGCCATCCACAAGGAGCACCTGGAGCAGCGCAAGCGCCAGCGCTCCCGGCACCGGAGAATTCGACTGATCCTGGCCGGCATCATCACCCTGGTAATCCTTGCCCTGGCCGGAGGCACAGGTGCCGCCTATCGCTGGAGCCAGGAACAGTACTACCTGGGCACGGATCAGGGCCGTGTGGTCATCTACCAGGGTGTGCCCACCAAGGCCTTCGCCCTCTCGCTGTCCCACCCGGTGCAGACCACGGACATCGCCGTCAAGGGGCTGCCCCAGTCCTGGCGTGACCAGCTGGAAGAGGGCATCACCGTCTCCAGCATGGATGACGCCCAGGAGCACGCCAGCCTGATCCGCAAGGAGGCCGGCGACCTCAAGCGCGAGCGCGCCAAGACTGCTGCTTCCCCCTCCGCCTCACCCTCGCCGTCGAAAACCAGCCAGGACGGGCGGCACTCGTCATGATCGCCATCCGTCTGCGCCGCATAGGCCTTCTGCTTTTCTCCCTGCTGGTAGGGTTCATCGGCTTCTTCCAGATGTTCGCCCGTTCCGCGGGCCGCTTCCCTGGAGACTACGCCGCCCTGCTGGCAGTCACCGCCGCCCTCTTCATCGCCCTCTGGATCCTCTTGGAGATTTTCCAGCCTTATGGCAGCCAGGCCATCCTACCCAGCATCGTCATTCTGAGCTCACTGGGCATCACCCTGATCACTCGCATAGATCTGCGCAACGCCCGGATCGGCCAACCCACACGAGTGGGCTTCACCCAGCTGATCTGGCTGTGTCTGGCCCTGGTCCTGTGCGGACTGCTGGTCGTGCTGCTGCAGGACTACAGACTGTTGCGACGCTTCTCCTATGTGAGCATGGTGGTGGGCCTGGTCCTGCTCCTGTCGCCCATGCTTCCCGGCATCGGCCGCGAGATCGGCGGCGCCCGCATCTGGATCGGCGTAGGGTCGCATACCCTGCAGCCCGGCGAATTCGCCAAGCTCTTCCTGGCCTTCTTCTTCGCCGCCTACCTGTTCGACCACCGAGACCAGCTGGCCGTGGGCGGCAAGAAGGTCCTGGGCATGCGGATGCCCCGAATCAAGGATCTGGGCCCCATCATCATCGTCTGGCTTATTTCGCTGGCCGTCCTGGTCATCCAGCATGACCTGGGCACCTCGCTGATGTACTTCGCCATGTTCGTCTCCATGCTCTATGTGGCCACCGGCCGCACCAGCTGGATCGCCATCGGCTCGGTCTTCTTCGTCATCGGGGCCGTGGCCGCCTCCATGATCTTCGCCCATGTGGGCGCCCGCGTGGACGCCTGGCTGCACCCCTTCAGCGACGCTGAGTTCAGCAAGGCCTTCGGCGGGTCCGGCCAGCTGGTGCGCGGCATCTTCGGCCTGGCCGCCGGCGGGCTGACCGGCACCGGCCTGGGCCAGGGACGCCCCTGGATCACCCCCCTGGCCAACTCCGACTTCATCTACACCTCGGTCGGCGAGGAGCTGGGGCTGAGCGGCCTGCTGGTGGTCCTGGCCCTCTACCTGGTCATCGTGGCCTCGGGCATGATCACGGCCATGAAGATCAAGGACGGCTTCGGCAAGCTCCTGGCCTCCGGCCTGGTCTTCACCATGGCCTTCCAGGTCTTCACCGTGGTGGGCGGCATCACCCTGGTGATCCCCCTGACCGGCCTGACCATGCCCTACATGGCGGCGGGCGGCTCCAGCCTGGTGGCCAACTGCATCCTGGCCGTCCTGCTGATCATCATCTCCAACGCGGCCAACAAGCCGGCGCCCGAGGTCAGCTCAGACACCTTCAAGTACGAGGCCCTGGCCGTCCTGCGCCAGCAGGAGACCAGCAAGCGCAGCGGACAGGACGACTCGGACCATAACGATTCGGACCAGGACGAGGAGACCGACCTGCCAGCCACCGGACGCATTCCTGCCCGCCAGGTGCGAGGAGGTGGACAGTGAACAAGGCCCTGCGTCAACTCTTCAACGCCGTCATCGTCCTCTTCGTCATCCTAGGGCTTTCCAGCTCCATCATCATGGTGATCCGGGCAGGAAGCCTGAACTCGGATCCGCGAAATCTGCGCGCCCTCTACCACGAATATGCGGCACCCAGGGGGGCCATCCTGACCTCGGACGGCGCCGTCATTGCCCAGTCCGACCCCATCAACGACTCCTTCCAGTACCAGCGGCACTACAACAAGGGGGCCGTCTACTCGCCCATCACCGGCTACTACTCCATCACCAGCCCGGCCGACCGGGGAATAGAAGCCTCGCGCGACCGCCTGCTGAGCGGCCAGTCGGACAGCCTGTGGATGGACCGGCTCAAGTCCCTCTTCACCGGCACCCAGAACAAGGGCGCATCCATCGAGACCTCCATCAATCCCGGCATGCAAGAGGCGGCCTATAACATGCTGGGCAACCTGTCCGGATCGGTGGTGGCCATCGAGCCCTCCACCGGCCGCATCCTGGCCATGGTCAGCACGCCGAGCTACAACCCCGGCGACCTGACCGCCCACGACAGCGGCGATGCCTCCCAGGCCTATCAGAAGCTGGCCTCCCGCTCAGATAACCCCATGCTCAATCGCGCCACCTCGCAGCTGTATCCGCCCGGGTCCACCTTCAAGGTGGTCGTGGCCGCCGCCGCCCTGGAGTCCGGCCAGTACCACCCCGACAGCCAGCTGCCGGCAGGAGCCTCATACACCCTGCCCGGCACCAACTACAACCTGACCAACGCCACAGCCACGGGCAACGGGGTCAACGGCAGGATCAGCATGGAGAACGCCCTGGCCTACTCCTCCAACACCGCCTTCGCCCAGCTGGGTGTCAGCCTGGGCGGCAAGACGCTGGCCGAGCAGGCCCGCAAGTTCGGCTACGGCTCCACCATCACCTTGGACGGGACCAACTCCACGGGCCGGCCCATGAAGGCTGTGGCCTCCAAGTTCCCCGAGGACCAGTCCCAGGACCGGCTCGCCCTGGCCTCCATCGGCCAGGGGGACACCCTGTCCACCCCCATGCAGGCGGCCATGACGGTCGCTGCCGTGGCCAACGGGGGCAAGCTCATGCAGCCGACCCTGGTTGACCGGGTGCGCTCCAGCGATCTGAGCGTCATCAGCGAAACCACGCCCTCGGTCTACTCGCAGGCCTTCTCCACGGACACCGCCAAGGCCCTGACCACCATGATGGATGCGGTGACCACCAAGAGCTACCCGGAGCTGGCCATCCCCGGCATGCAGGTGGCGGCCAAGTCCGGCACGGCCCAGATCGGCGCGGGCAATACGGCAAATGACGGGTGGATGGTAGGATTCGCCCCGGCCGATAACCCCAAGGTGGCTGTTGCCGTCGTGGTGCATGGCATCTCCTCCTATGGCATGGAGATCGCCGGGCCGATCATGAAACGCGTCATGCAGGAGGCTGCCAAGTGAAACTGGTACAGGGACAGCTCATCCATCGACGGTACCGTCTGGACCGCCGTCTGGCCCAAGGGGGCATGGGCGAGGTCTGGAAGGGCTACGACATCGAACTGGGCCGTGTGGTGGCCATCAAGGCCCTGCGCGAGGACCTGACCAACGAGGAGTCCAAGCTGCTGCGGCTGCGGGCCGAGGCGCACAATTCCGCCAACCTGGCCCACCCCAACATCGCCGCCCTCTTCGAGTACTACGAGCATGACGGCATCGGATTCCTGATCATGGAATACGTGCCCAGCCAATCCCTGGCAGACATCTACCGGGACCGGGGCGCCCTGGACCCCATCGAGCTGCTGCCCATCCTGATCCAGACGGCCCGGGGGCTCTACGTGGCCCACTCCCACGGTGTCATCCACCGGGACGTCAAGCCGGCCAACATCATGGTCTCCGACACCGGCGAGGTCAAGATCACCGACTTCGGGGTCTCCTATTCCACCAACCAGGGGCAGATCACCCAGGACGGCATGGTGGTGGGCACGGCCCAGTACATCTCGCCCGAGCAGGCCCAGGGCCTCCAGGCCACGCCCCAGTCAGACATTTATTCCCTGGGCGTGGTGGCCTACGAGGGGCTCTGCGGGCACCGGCCCTTCACCGGCGCCACCCCGGTGGACATCGCCGCGGCACACGTCAACGATCCTGTGCCGCCGCTGCCCGACTCGGTGGACAACCAACTCATGAACTTCGTCATGTCCATGCTGGCCAAGGACCCGCGGGACCGCCCGGCGAATGCACTGGTGGTCTCGCACACACTGGCCAGGATCGAGCAGCGACTGCTGGATCAGCAGGTGGGCGAGACGGAGGTCATCAATCCACGCGCACCCATGCCTCGACGCATTATGAGCAGGCCGCACGCGGTAAAAGACATCTTCAGGCCCTTCTGGGGGCACTATGGAGAAGGAAGCGCACAGCGCGGCCTTGAAGCGACGAACGGAGGGGATACCCTATGAGCATCACACTGCCGCCGTCCCTAGCGGACGGACGATACCGTCTGGGACAGCTGATCGGACGCGGTGGCATGGCCGAGGTCCACAAGGCTGTGGACACGCGTCTGGGAAGGACTGTCGCGGTCAAGATCATGCGGTCCGATCTGGCCAACGACGAGGTCTTCCTATCGCGGTTCCGGCGGGAAGCCCACTCGGTCGCCCTGCTCAACAACCCCAACATCGTCTCCATCTACGACTCGGGCGAGGAGATACTGACCGACGACCAGGGCAACCATGAGCGGGTGCCCTACCTGGTCATGGAGTATGTCAAGGGCCAGACCCTGCGGTCCATCCTCAAGGAGAACGGCGCCCTGAGCCAGCGCGACAGCGAGCAGGTCATGCTGGGCATGCTGAGCGCCCTGGACTACTCCCACCATATGGGCGTCATCCACCGGGACATCAAGCCCGGGAACATCATGATCTCGGAGCAGGGCATCGTCAAGGTCATGGACTTCGGCATCGCCCGGGCCATGGACGACTCGGCCGCCACGATGACCCAGTCCCAGGGCGTGGTGGGCACGGCCCAGTACCTGAGCCCTGAGCAGGCCCGCGGCGAGAGCGTGGACATGCGCTCCGACCTCTACTCGGCCGGCTGCGTCCTCTACGAGATGCTGACCGGACGGCCGCCCTTCAACGGGGATTCGGCCGTGGCCATCGCCTACCAGCACGTCACCGAGGTGGCCACCCCGCCCAGCAGCATCGTGCCCGGCCTGCCGAAGATGTGGGATTCCATCTGCGCCAAGGCCATGGCCAAGGACCGGCAGAACCGGTATGCCACGGCCTCCGCCTTCAAGAGCGACATCCTAGCCTTCATGAACGGCGGAACCCCGGTGGCTGCCGCCTTCAACCCGCTGACCGACCTGGCCAACGTCAAGGCCCGCAAGGATGCCGAGCAGGGCACCGAAACGGCCACCATGCCGCTGACCGAAGAGGAGACGGCCGCCACCCAGGCCTTCAACCCCGTCCAGGATTCGCTCAACCCTGCTGCCACCGGCGTAGCCACAGCTGAGCGCACAGCCGCCAAGACGGCCCAGCAGAAGGCCAAAAAGCGCAAGAAGATCATCATCGGCGCCGTCCTGGGAGCCCTGCTTCTGGTAGCCGCCGGGCTGGGTCTCTGGACGGTCGTGAACCGGAACCATCATCAGATGGCCGAGGTGCCCACCATCAACGCGCAGATGTCACGGATCCTCGCCCGCGAGAAGGTCACCGCCGCAGGCTTCCACTACCAGGAGAAGGAGGACCACGACTCGGCCGAGCCCAAGGGGACCTTCACCAAGCAGAGCCCCAAGGGCGGAAGCATGGCTCCCAGGGGCTCCACAGTGACCGTCTGGTTCTCCTCCGGGCCTAAGGACACAGCCATTCCCGACGTCAAGGGCATGAACCAGCAGGAGGCCCGCAGAACCCTGGAGAAGGCCGGATTCAAGGTCTCCCCAGCCGCTTCGGTGGAGGACAGCCAGGACGTGCCCAAGGACCATGTGACCCGCACGGATCCCGCCGCAGGCCAGAGCGTGGCCAAGGGAACCAGCATCCTGATCTATATCTCCTCGGGCATGACCAAGGTGCCTGATCTGTCTGGCAAGACCAAGGACGACGCGACCAAGACCCTGCAGAGTCTGCACTTCAACATCACCATCCGCGAGCAGGCCTCCAACACCGTGGCCAAGGATATGGTCATCAGCACCGATCCGGCTGCCGGGTCCTCCGTCCAGCAGGGAGCCATGATCACGGTCACCGTCAGCAACGGCATGCAGTTGGGCAACTACATCGGCATGACCCTGGGCGAAGCCAAGCGCACCCTGGGCCAGGGGGTCAAGATCACGGTCAACGGCCCCAACAACGACAACGCCGAGGTCACCGGCCAGGATCCTGCCGCAGGCGCCTCCTTCGACAAGTCCAAGGACACCATCACCCTGACCACAGCCATCCGCATCCCGCCCTTCTCACAGGGCGAGACCTTGGGCAGCTACCGGCAGAAGCTGACCAACAGCGGTGTCAGCGCCGACAGGATCACCTCCATCGGCAAGGACGCGGACAAGGTGACCGCTGTAAACCCATCGGCGGGAAGCAGGGTGGACGACAACACACCCATCACGGTGACCACCATCAGCTCCGCCAACTGACCTGATATGGCCCCGGCGGGCACAGTCCTGCCGCCGGGGCCATATGTTGGGTCATATAAGGCCAGGCAGCATGAGTACGGGTGAAGTAGCGGCGCCTTTCAGACCATGGCCACCGTGGTGTCTTAGATAAACTAGGGCAATCACTTCCGGCAGTCGGCAAGGTATGACATCAATAAGCGGCGGGGCCGCAGGATCACATTGGATCCTGCGGCCCCGCCGCTCTTCCTATACCGCCTGGATCAGAAGGTGGAATAGTTGGACATCTGTCTGAGCATGGGCACGTTGCTGGCCAGCCATGGGAACCCCCACTCCATCAAGGCACAGACCAGAGCCAGCAGAAGCAGAATCAGCAGAAGCCATCGAATCGGGGCTATGCCGGACTGGTGCCGCAACAGCCAGCCGTAGAGGCTGATCATGGGCTGGGGCTTCTCGCCCTTGCGAATCTGCCGCAGCAGGGGGTAACGCCAGGCAGCCAGTGCCGCCAGGTAGATGATCAGATAGGCTGCTGCCAAAACCAGGAAGACCGGCTGCAGAGAACCCAGCCTGGCCATGACCGAGCCCTTGTCGTCTGCAAAGGCCACATTGCTGCCACGGTCGCCCAGCAGTTCCTTGGGCACGCCGTCGGACACCTTGGCCCAGTAGCCGAATTCGCCCCAGCTGATCCACCGATGGGTGGCCGTGGTGTACTTGGGCTCGCAGGTGGTCAGTGTGATCATGCGCCGATCAGGAGCGTCGTTGGGCGAATAAGGGTTGGGGGCGATGACGCTCACCTCTTCGGGCGAGACGATCTTGTAGCGGGTGTAGTGGTAGACGTACCAGTAATCCTTGGTGCGCAGGACGATGGCATCGCCCACTCGCAGCTCGTCCACATGGCCCAGCGGCTCACCATAGCCGGCGCGGTGTCCGGCAATGGCCACGTTGCCCATCTCGCCCGGCATCTGCGTATTGGGGTAGTGCCCCAGTCCCGCGTAGGCCAGCTCCCGGGGCGACGTGCCCTGAACCACATTGCGCTCCCAATGCTGTCCAAACCGAGGAATGTAGGCCTGGGCCATCAGTTCACCCTCGGCGGCCTGCTTGGGCTGTACCGGCGGCGCCCCCTTCTGAGGCTTGGCCACCTTGCGGGAGTCGCCCGATCCCGGGTTGCTCCAGGAGGTCGATGCCCGGGCCTGCAACTGCTGATGCTCGGACTGCACGCCGGTCCACCAGAGCTGCCAGACCACGTAGAGGGCGCAGATGACGGCCAGGGTAATCAGCAGCTCCCCTACGATTTCCGCAATGCCCACCAGCCAAGTTCGCCGCTTATCCGCCGGTTTATCCGCCGGTTTATCGACCGACGTCCTGTCGTTCTCCGAGTCCTCTGTCGTCATTTACCGTGCCTTCTCATCTAGCGATGCGTACTGGAGTGGCTGCAGGACAGCCGTCGTCTCAGGGAATTTCAGATTGTCCGAAGATTCGACATTCCATCCCAGACCTACCGTATTCACGTACTCCTTGTAAATGCGGATGGATGGCGAAGCATTCAGGGACTTGGTCATCCGGTCGACTGGTCCTATGGCTGAAATCTTATATGGCGGCGAGTACTTTCGGCCGTGCAGCAGCAGCACATTGCCCACGCATCGCACGGCCGTGGTGGGCAGCACCCGTTGATCCTGGATCCGCATGGACTCGGCTCCCCCGGCCCAGAGCGCGTTGACCACGCTCTCCACATCCTGCTGGTGGATGACGTAATCGTTGATGTTGGCCGTCGACCCGTCGGACCCCACCTTCTGCTGCCAGAGCGGGGAATCGTTGAGGGTCACCGTCAGCCCCGGCCCCTGGACGGCCTTGAGCACCGTGCCTGAGCCAGGGTCCTCGCGGGACTGGTCCGAGCTGCCCTTGTCGTCGGTCAGGGTCTTCAGCGCATTGATCTGCGAGCTCATGTCATTGATGTCCTTGCGCAGCTCGGCAGCCTTGTTCTGGCGCTCCTCCACCAGCCCGGCCGTGTCCGAGGTGACCGTGACCGTCCTGTTGACACGGATGTTGGTGGTCAGCATGTACCCGACCAAGGCCAGCACCACAGCCACGGACACTGTGCCGACCAGGGACCTGCGCGCACCGTGCCGTCCCGTCCGTCTGGTCATAGGCATACCCTCATCCTCGTCTGCGATAGTATTACGTTCGAGTCTAACCGCTACTATGGCTTAGTAGATCTACTGAAGGAGAATAACCTCATGGCAGAGCATCAACTCCATGATGACGAGGACCAGGCGGTGGACGAGGCCAAGACCGCTGACACTGGCGAGGACGCCGAGGACGAGGAGTACGGCCTGTCCATGGACAAGGTGGAGGCTGTGCTCAACCAGAACGTTGACAAAAAGCACATGACCCCGCAGATGCGCCGCATCGTGCAGCGTCAGGAGGAGAACACCCGCCGCGTGGAGGACACCATCAAGAGCACCAAGGCCAATCCACGTTGGTTCGTGCCTCTCTTCGTCACGCTGATGGTGGTGGGCCTGATCTGGATCGTGGTCTACTACATCGCCTCCACTCGGGGCAATGTCTTCCCCATCCCCGGCATCGGCAACTGGAACCTGGCCGTGGGCTTCGGCATTCTGCTGGTCGGCTTCCTCATGACCATGTGGTGGCACTGATCCAGCCGTATCGTTCTTCAGGGACCCCGCAACCGTCCAGGCACGGCTGTGGGGTTCTTTGTGTACCCGCCTATACCCATCCACACCTGAGCGTCAGGCATGTGTGGATTCAAGCCTCCAGCTCCACCTGTTTCATCCACTGTCTCCAGACTGGAGCCAAAGTTATCCACAATCGCCCGAATTCCTCGTGGACGGTCTCATGCACTCGTCCACAACCCTACTGCTGATTGGGTTCTGCCTTCACTTATCCACTTTTTGCCGGTATATATGCACCAGTTCTGGATACTTATTCCCAGGTTATCCACACGATTGTCAACAAATGTGGATAGATGACATCCATGTCATTTACCGATAACGAGACCCAAAGCGGAGACGAGATAGTCGGCAGCCGGCAGCAGGGCGGCCAACGGCAGCCAGATGCTGATTTTCAGCGCATGGGGTTGGCCATGTTGCAGCCCAGAGCCAACAGGACCAGGGCCGCCAGGAAGATCAGCGTGGGCAGCAGCCAGGAGAGCAGGCCATGCACCCGCGAGTCAGGCCGGCCCATGTGCAGCAGGGCCAGCATGAAGAGGCCGCCGACTATGAATCCGCCCACATGGTCCTGCCAGGCGATGCCGGGCACAAACAGGGGCATGCAGAAGTTGATGGCCATCCAGACCACCATGGAAACGATGTCGATCCCCAGACGGCGGTAGACCACCAGGATGGCGGCAAAGAGCCCGAAGAGCGCGCCCGAGGCCCCGATGGCCGAGGTGCCCCATCCATTGGGCGCCAGGACCGCATAGACCATCAGCCCCAGGTCTCCGCCCAGCCCGCTGATCAGATAGAGGGCCAGAAAACGCCCGTGCCCTATCAGGTTTTCCAGCACCGGCCCCACAACCCAGAGGGTGATCATGTTGAAGAGGATGTGCGAGACATTGGTGGCGTGCAGAAATATATTGGTCACGAACATCCAAGGCTCATGAATAGCTGCGATCGGCACGAAAGCCCAATAGCCCAGCAAAAGCCGCTGGTAGCGAAGCGGAGCCAGCAGGTACAGGGCCATCTGGACGACCCAGGCCACTATGCAGATCAGGGTGATGGCTATGGTCACCACCGGAGCATGGTCACCCCAGTGCCGCCGGATCCAGCCCAGCGGCCCCCGACCGTTCCCTCCGCCTGTGAAACCGGTGCCCATGCCATTGACCATGAACCTTACCTTACCTGACCATCCGGCCCGGGGTGTGCGGTTTCCGTGCCGCAATGGCACCGATGCGTCCCACAGTTCGCCGCTTTCTACTAGGATGATGACTAGGTCGGTCGAAGTGGGCAGGACCGACGAAAGTCGTCGAAAGGAGCCAAACATGGAGAATTCATCTTCAAACGGCTGGAAGTTCTTTGCACTGCTCTTCGGCACGCTGCTGGCCGGCGTTGTCGCTCTGTTCGTATACAAGCAGCAGAACCCGGATTACGATCCCTGGGAGGAGCCCTGGGAGAACAGCTCATCGCCAGTCGACCTGGGCCTGGCCAAGGATGAGGAGGACAAGGGATCCGAGGATCCTGAGACCCCTCTGCAAGCGGGCGCACAGGCCTGACCGTTCCGGTCGGGAAGGAATCCGACCCAGCGTCAAAGACGTGAGGGCAACGGGTTCCTTTTTTCATGCCTGAATTCGGCCCGTCTGCAGCCTGCTGGGACACGCCTGTTGGGGCGGCGCGTCACAATGGAGCCATGAGTGCCATACGGGAAGCAGACATGGAAGAAGGCCGCCGGGATTTTCTGGCCTGGCGCGATGCAGCCAAGGAGGCCGCGAACAATCTGGGCCCTGAGGGCGACCGGCTGACAGTGGCCCCGCAAACCGACAGGCGCCGCAAGGCCATGGCTGTCCGCTATTCCCTGCACATGCTGGAGATCAAGGCCCCCGGCCCTGGCGTAGAGGTCAGGGTGGCGCCTTGGGGGGCCGTCAAGATTCTGGATGGGCCGGCATCCGACCCGCATAACCTGACCCCGCCCGACGTCATCGAACTGGACCCGGATGTCTGGCTGCGGCTGGCTGCCGGCATCACCAGCTGGGGTGAAGAAGCCGCCGCCGGGCATATCAGCGCCGTGGGCGAACGCGACGATCTGCACGAGCTGTTGCCCCTGGTATGAGGTGGGCTACTTGCTCGACGACCCCTTGGCCGCGGTCTTCTGGTCCTTGTGGTGTTTGAGCGCGCTGGGCACGGGAATGGGTATGCGCTTGTGGGGCTTGGGCGTGGCTGGCATCTCCCCAGAGGTGGCCTTGGCAGCAGCCTCAGCGGCCCACCGGGCGTAGTCGTCCAGATCATCGTCCCTGGAATCCTCGGGGTCCTGGCCCCCCGATTTGCGCGAATCCGGCTTGGAGTATTCCTCTTCAACCATTTTGAAGGGATCCTTGCCCCTGGTTCCGGGTTCCTTGCTGCTGAGCTCTTTGGCCAGCTCGTCGTAATCCGTGTCCGTTGTCAGATATTTGAGCTTCCGGGCTATTTTCGTCTGCTTAGCCTTCTGACGTCCGCGGCCCATCCGACCCCCTTCGCCAGGTAACGTGCACTTAGGCAACTTGAATGTGAATTTGCATCATTTATGAGAGTACCACCTGAGCATCTTGTCGGCTCGGACTTTTACCATAAAAGCAATTCCCAGAACGACATTCGGCACGACGGCAAGGGTGGGACCATGCAGGAAGAAGTCACAGCGGCAGGCAACGAAATCAGCGACAGCTTCAGAGCCGCCAAGCATCGGTCCGACCAGGTGCTGGCCGAACTGGACAAGAATCCGAGCCGCTACACCATGCTGACCGGCGACCGTCCCACCGGCAGGCTCCACCTGGGCCATTACTTCGGGTCCATCCGCGAGCGCGTCCAGATGCAGAATCGCGGCGTGCACACCAACATCGTCATCGCCGACTACCAGGTCATCACCGACCGGGACACCACCGAGCACATCCGCGACAACGTGCTCAACCTGGTGCTGGACTATCTGGCTGCGGGCATCGACCCCAAGAAGACCATGATCTTCACCCATTCGTCCACCCCCGCAGAGAACCAGCTGCTGCTGCCCTTCCTCTCCCTGGTGACCGAGGCCGAGCTTCACCGCAACCCCACCGTCAAGGCCGAGATGGAGGCCAGCGGCCACACCCTGACCGGCCTGCTGCTGACCTACCCGGTCCACCAGGCCTGCGACATACTCTTCTGCAAGGCCAACGTCGTGCCCATCGGCAAGGACAACCTGCCGCACGTGGAGCTGACCCGGACCATCGCCCGCCGCTTCGACGAGCGCTATCCCGGCCAGGCGCCGGTCTTCCCCGAACCTGATGCCATCCTGTCCGACACCCCTGAGATTCCGGGTCTGGACGGCCGCAAGATGAGCAAGTCCTACGGCAACTCCATCATGCTGGGCGCCACCGCCGAGGAGACGGCCAAGCTGATCCGCAAGTCACCCACCGACTCCGAGCGCAGGATCACCTTCGACCCTGTCAACCGCCCCCAGGTCTCGGCCCTGCTGACCACGGCCGGCCTGGTGACCGACCGAAGGCCCGAGGACATCGCTGAGGAGATCGGCGATGCCGGCTCGGGCGCCCTCAAGGCCTACGTAACCAAGTCGGTCAACGAATTCCTGGCACCCCACCGGGAGCGCCGGGCTGAGCTGGCCAAGGACATGGACACCGTGCGCGACATCCTGGTCGAGGGCAACAAGCGCGCCAACCAGATAGCCGAGGAGACCCTCGATCAGGTCCGCTCGGCCATGGGCATGCGCTACTAGACGTCGTACCGCCAGGAGCGGTCGGTCAGCACCCGGGCCGTGACCAGCCCGATCGGCAGGCAGATGATGACCATGAAGGCCCGGAAGGCCCAGTCCAGGGCGTTGAGCGTATTGAACTGCCCCAGGTAGAACATGGCCCGGTACATATACAAGCCGGGCACCATGATGACGATTGAGGGCACGGTCAAGCTGATTCTCGGATAGCCCAGGTCGGGCGGCAGCAGGCCGTGGCGGACCGAGGAGCGCCAGACCGTGGCCAGCATGCCGGCCAGGAAAGCGCCCAGGAAGGCGGCCATCTCCGGGGGGACATGGAACATGTCCTGCATCTCCAGGCGCATCGTGTCGGTCAGAGCGCCGATGACGGCAGCCACCAGGGCCATGCGCTGGGGTGAATTGAAGAGGACCGAGAAGCCCCAGACCCCGCAGAAGGCCGCAATCAAACGCAGACCGGCCATCAGCCAGGAGCTCAGGTTCATGGGTTCAAAGCCCTGGGGGTTGAGCATGACCATCCGCGCCACGGCCCAGCCGCCCAGCGTGGCCACCAGGATGATCGAGAAGGCGTAGGTGATGCGCTGCACCCCAGACGGGAAGTCCAGCTTGGCGATGTCCAGGCCGCCGGTGACCAAGGGGAAGCCGGGAATGACGAAGAGGATGGCGCCGATGTAAGCCGTGTCGTGCTTGAGGGCCACCGGGTCGAAGATGCCCACCAGCCTCAGCGTGCCGACGCAGGCCAGGGCGGCGATGATGACCGCCACCCCGGTGGCGAAGAACTGGTTGATCCGCCTGCCCAGCATCTGACGGCGCACCCACTGGCCTATGCCAGCGCCGACGAAGGCTCCGGCCATGTCGTAGGGGCCGCCGCCCAGCAGGAAGACGAAGGCTGCGCAGGCCACGGCCGAGGCGAAGCCCGAGAAGAGGGGCGAGTAGAGGGGCTTGCGCCGCTCGATCAGGTCCAGGCGTTCATGTGCCTGCCGGACAGTGATGCCGCCCGTTGCCCGCGTCTGCGAGGATGCGGACTCGTCAGAGGAGGCAGACTCTTTGGAGTCTGTGGCCTCTTTGAAAGAAGCAGACCTGTCGGGAGACACTGACTGTTCGGGGGACGCGGCCCCCTCGGAAGACCTGGCCTTCTCATGTGCTTCGCCTTGAGTTGACGCAGATTGTCCGGACGCAGCCTTGGAATCGTTGGAATCCTCCGGCCGAGGCGTGGAGCCTACGGTGCCCAGACCGGCGGCCGTCCTGGTGTCTATGGCCGCTGCATCGATCCGGTTCTGGCTGATCTCGTCCTCGTTGTGCACGGCGGTGGCCACTGCGTCCTTGAGCGCCTTGGCCGCATCCTGGTCCTGGGCCAGCACCTCCTTAACCGCCTTGCGGGCCGCCGCATAGACGTTCGGCTCGTCCAGGTTGTCCACCAGCTCCCGGGAGACCACCGTCATGGTGTGGTAGGTCCCCGCCTGCCCGCACTTGACGCTGAGCCAGTCCGCAAAGTGCTCCAGCAGCCAGATCCGCTCGGTGTTGACGCCGGTGGTGGGCAGGTCCACCACCTCGGTGATCCGGGACACGCCATCCGTGCAGGTGGCCTCGATGTCGGTCAGGTTCACGTCGGCCCGCACATGCACGCCCATGGGGTAGGCAATCCTGTGCATCATCTCGCGCACGCGGAAGCTTCCCGTGCCGGCCCCCAGCTCCAGCATGCCCACCCGCACAATGAGGCTGGTCTTGGCCGCTATGCAGGCCTCGACGATGGGCTTGTCGTAATCGCGTTCAATGTCCTCCATGTCCAACGGAATGGAGTGGGTGTGGTACTTGCTTACCCGTCTGACCTCGGCTGCGGTCCTGCCGCGATAGCCGTCCTTGGAACTCCTGCTCTTGAATTTCACACCCACATTCATACTCCACCCGGGTCACGTGCCCTTGCACCGCCGCACGGGACCATGAAACGTATTCGACCCTAAAGCGTCCTAGAATGGGCCGCGAACCATCGAACCGAAGGCTGTGGGCCTGCAACGCCGACCACCAATAACCGCGGAGGAGCCGTGGAATGGTCGAAGACCAGGCAACCTGCGATTCGACAAGGAGGACTGATGACAGACAGTAATCAGCAAATCACGGCTGCCGATGCGACCCTGGTCACATCCGGCACCGGGACCAAGGGGCCGGAGGAACGCAAGCTGCCTCAATCGTTGGATGAGGACATGGCCTTGTGCCTGCGGCTGCTCAGGGATGTGTTGGGGGAATTCGATCAACAGCTGCTCAAGCGGTTCGACTCCCTGCGCGAGGACGTGATGACGGCCAGCGCCGAGCACTTCAACCGCCACCCCTCGGACCCCGTGCCCGACGAGGACGGCCTGTCCAAAGCCGTGGCCCTGATTGACGACACCTCAGTCAAGGATTCCCAGCTGCTGGCCCGCGCCCTGACCACCTACTTCCACCTGGCCAACCTCTGCGAGGAGAACTACCGGGTGAAGGTCCTGCATGAGCGCGAGGGCAAGGTGGACCTCAAAGTCAAGGGCACCGATCCCATCAACGAGATGACCAGCGCCTACAGCCAGCTCCTTCAGGAGATGGGCCCGGCCAAGGCCTCGGAGCTGCTGGAGAAGCTGGAGTTCCACCCCGTCTTCACCGCCCACCCCACTGAGGCGCGGCGCAAGGCCGTGGAGGGCAAGATCCGGCGCATCGCCAACCTGCTGGCCGTCCGCCGCGGCCTGGGCGGCTCCGAGCTGGAGGAGAACGAGCGTCTGCTGCACAACGAGATCGACGCCCTCTTCCGCACCTCGCCCATCGCAGCCAAGAAGCCGACGCCCGTCGAAGAGGCCAACACCATTCTGGACATCTTCGACGCCACGCTCTTCGAGACCATTCCCAAGGTCTACCGCCGCTTCGACGACTGGATGCTGGGCAAGAAGGCCGGCATGGTCAAGCCCGTCTGCCCCGCCTTCTTCCACCCGGGCAGCTGGATCGGCTCCGACCGCGACGGCAACCCCAACGTGACCGCCAAGGTCTCGCGCAAGGTGGCCCGCAAGTTCTCCGACCACATGCTCAAGGCCCTGGTCAAGGCCACCACCACCGTGGGCCGCAACATGACCATGGAGGTAACCACCACGCCGCCCAGCCCCGAGCTGAGGAGCCTGTGGAGCCACCAGAAAGAGATGAGCGAGCGCCTGACCGACCGGGCCACCACCATCTCGCACAACGAGCTGCACCGGGCCGTGGTCCTGGTCATCGCCGACCGCCTGCAGGCCACCATCCAGCGTGACGCCGACCTTATGTATGCCGACTGCGACGACTTCATCGCCGACCTGCGCGTGGTCCAGGACTCCCTGGCCAAGGCGGGCGCGGCCCGTCAGGCCTACGGACCCCTGCAGGATCTGATCTGGCAGGCCCAGACCTTCGGCTTCCACATGGTGGAGATGGAGTTCCGCCAGCACTCCCTGGTCCACGCCCGCGCCCTGGAAGACATCCGCGAACACGGCCTGCATGGCGAGCGCGGCGAGCTGCAGCCCATGACCCACGAGGTGCTCGACACCTTCCGGGCCCTGGGAGCCATCCAGAAGCGCAACGGCCAGAAGGCCGCCCGCCGCTACATCATCTCTTTCACCAAGTCGGCGCAGAACGTCAAGGACGTCTACGAGCTCAACCGGCTGGCCTTCGAGCATGCCGAGGATGTGCCGGTCATCGACGTGATCCCCCTGTTCGAACAGCTGGAGGATCTGCAGAACTCGGTGGACGTGCTGGAGGAGATCATCAAGATCCCCGAGGTTCAGGCCCGGCTCAAGGAGACCGGCAACAAGATGGAGGTCATGCTGGGCTACTCCGACTCCTCCAAGGACGCCGGCCCCGTCTCGGCGACCCTGGCCCTGCACTCCGCCCAGGAGCGCATCGCCAAGTGGGCCGAGAGCCATGGCATCGACCTGACCCTCTTCCACGGACGCGGCGGCGCCGTAGGCCGTGGCGGCGGCCCTGCCAACCGGGCCGTGCTGGCCCAGCCTGTGGGCTCGGTCAACTGCCGGTTCAAGCTGACCGAACAGGGCGAGGTCATCTTCGCCCGCTACGGCAACCCGGTTCTGGCCATCCGCCACATCGAGTCCGTGGCTGCGGCCACCCTGCTCCAGTCCGCACCCAGCGTGGAGGAGCGCAACACCACCATGACCGAGAAGTACGCGGACATGGCCGACAAGCTGGACCAGGCCGCCCACGAGCGCTTCCTGGACCTGCTGCACACGCCGGACTTCGCCCCCTGGTTCTCCATCGTGACGCCCCTGAACGAGATCGGCCTGCTGCCCATCGGCTCCCGGCCGGCCAAGCGCGGTCTGGGCGCCAAGTCCCTGGACGATCTGCGGACCATACCCTGGGTCTTCTCCTGGGCGCAGGCCCGCATCAACCTGGCCGCCTGGTACGGCCTGGGCACCGCCTGCGAGAAGTTCGGCGACCTGGAGACCCTGCGCCAGGCCTACGAGGAATGGCCGCTCTTCAGCACCTTCATCGACAACATCGAGATGAGCCTGGCCAAGACCGACGAGCGCATCGCCAAGATGTACCTCTCCCTGGGCGACCGGGACGACCTGAGCCAGAAGGTCCTCTCGGAGATGGAGCTGACCCGCAAGTGGGTTCTGCAGATCGTGGGCGACGAGTGGCCCCTGCAGCACCGCCACGTGTTGGGCCAGGCCATCCGGATCCGCTCTCCCTATGTGGACGCCCTGTCGGTGACCCAGGTGCGTGCCCTGCGGGCCCTGCGTCGTCGCAACGACAAGGAGGAGCTCAGCAAGAGCCAACAGGCCGACTTCATCTACCTGATTCTCTGCACCGTTTCAGGAGTCGCCGCCGGCCTGCAGAACACCGGCTGATCTCTTCTTGACGGTTTAAGGATGAGGCCCCGTTCTCTTGCAGATAGCAGGAGGCGGGGCTTCGCCATATTCAATTGCCTTTGCTGTGGTCGTGTGTTGTTTGCTGACTGGGTGGTAGGGTGAAGAGCGGGGGATGTCGAGAAGACGGCTGGCTTCGCCATTGGCTCCTGCAATTTGATGCAGGGTTGGCGCTGGCAGGCAGAACTTTGATAACAGGCGGTGTTGATTCCGTTTGGTGTTTGGTGAAGGGGTTTTGGTTTGATGCATCTGGTTTCCCGTCTGCGTCGCATCATGGCGATGGCTGTCATCCTGCTGGGAATGCTTGCGGGCCTGGGCGTCGCATCCGCCCAGGCGGATGCTCCTGTCCTCACCGGGGGGGGGGGGTCGTCAGACCCCTCGCGTAGCTGAGCAAACCCCCGGCACTCTCCCCAGCAACACTCCAGAAACTCCACTACCGTCGCCATCACCGATACAAGCCACCACACCGTTAAGCCCCGCAACACCGAGTCCAAGCGCTCCATCATCGACGACAAACAATACAGACGGCACAGACTCCGCTCCGGCTAAATCAGCCGAAAAGACAGATAATCAAGCTTCTCGTATAGTGCGCTTCGACCCTGCCAACGGCAGCAAGATAACACAATCAACTGTGAAGACCGGGACTCTCGCCACTCCCCCGCAACAGAATCCTGTGCGTGATGGTTTCCTGTTTGACGGGTGGACGCTTGACAACCAGCCCTTCGACTTGCAGACGCCCATCCTCCAGGACACGACCCTGAAAGCCCAGTGGTCGAAGACCACGGACTGGACGCTGAACCCTGATCATGGGCCCGCCTCCGGCGCACGGCTGACCATCAGCCCGCCCAACCTGCAGGAGCCTCAGTTCGCCAGCATCCAAGCCGCAGGAAACCAGATAGTCGGCCTGACCGGCAACGGCCGCATCTACACATGGACGCAGGACGGCACGCCCAAGCAGGTTCCTGCCCCCGCCCAGGCTCCCGACGGGTTCCGCTACCTGCAGGTTGCAGCCGGCAGCCGCCGGCAGGCCGCCTTGGGATCCGACCAGCGGATATACATCTGGACCAGCGGACAAGCAACACCCACGATTATCAACTCCAATCAGAATGCCAGGTTCACCAGCATCAGCATGAACGACGACCTCCTGCTGGCGGTGGACCGGCAGGGCCGGGTCCACGCCTATCAGGCCAGCCAGGCCGACAGCCAGAACCCGGAACTTATACAGCAGGCCGCCATCAGCCTGCCCGGAAAGGCGCAGGCCGTCACCGCCGTCGCCTCCGCCAGCCGGATCCTCATCGTGGACGCTGACGGGCTAGCCTGGACCTGGGAGATGAGCAAGACCGGGAAAGCCAAGCCCGCACGCGTCAAGCAGCAGACGGAAACCCGTATCGTCCAGGCCCAGGCCCTCAACCAGGGGTTCCTCCTCCTGGACGCGGACGGGCAGGCCCGGTACCTGGCTGGCAGCACGACAAGCATGACCCCAGTCAGCCTGCCGGACGGCGTGCAGGCCAGCCGGATCACCGCCAACAAGGACCAGGCCGCCATCATTGATACAGACGGCCATGTCTGGGCATGGCAGCCCGGCAAGACCCCCATACGCGCGGACGACGGGAACCAAGCCTACGTGCAGGCCGCAAGCGCCGGCAACAGGATCGCCGCCGTCAGCAGGCAGGGCGGCATGCTCGCGTGGAGCATGGACGGGCAGGGCCAGCCCGGCAAACCCGACAGGCTAGGCACCACTGCTGCGCCCATCCTGGCATCAGCCAGCCTGGACGGCCACGCATTGACGCTCACCAGGAGCAACGATGCCTGGCAGGCCGACATGCCCGCCCGCAAGCCGGGACAAGCCGCCATCCTCATCACGGGCAGGCAGGACGGGCAGCCTTTCGCCAGGAGCCTTGCGTACACGGTCGACCAGCCGCCGGCACGAGCTGCGGAACCAGGATCCGCGTTCACCGTCCGCTTCGACACGGGAGGCGGAAACCCCAAACCAGCAGACCAGCATGTCCCCTCCCCGTACGGGAGGGCGAAGCGCCCCTCACCCGACCCTGCGCGGGAAGGCTACCTGTTCGACGGCTGGTTCACCGGTCAGGTCGCCTACGATTTCAGCAGGCCCGTCGACAAGGACCTGACCCTGGCCGCCCACTGGACGCCGGCAAGCCGGAACACCAAGTGGAGCATCAGCCCTAATAAGGGCAGCCAGCTGGGCAGGGAACCCGCCACCATCACCCCGCCCGACAACGCCAGCCGAGACATACGATTCAGCCAGGTCAGCGCATCAGCAAACGCTAGTTTTTCCTTGGCGGTGGGCAGCGACGGCAACGCCTACGCATGGGGATACAACAGCCAGGGCCAGCTCGGCGACGGGACGAGAGACGACAAGCATGCGCCGGTCAGGGTGAAGACGCCCGACCGCAGCACGTACCCGGACCTGCCAGCGGACTTCACCTACCAGCAGGTCAGCGCCGGAAACGCTCATTCCCTCGCCGTGGGCAGCGACGGCAACGTTTACGCCTGGGGAGCCAACTTCTATGGCCAGCTCGGCGACGGGACAATCAGCGGCCAGTCTACGCCGGTCAGGGTGAAGACGCCCGACCGGAAGACCTACCCGGACCTGCCAGCAGACTTCACCTACCAGCAGGTCAGCGCCGGAAACGGTCATTCGCTGGCCCTGGGCAGCGACGGCAACGTTTACGCCTGGGGATGGAACTACTATGGCCAGCTCGGCGACGGGACAAGCAGCGAGCGGCATGCGCCGGTCAGGGTGAAGACGCCCGACCGGAAGACCTACCCGGACCTGCCAGAGGATTTCACCTACCTGCAGGTCAGCGCCGGATACCAGCATTCCCTGGCCCTGGGCAACGACGGCAACGTTTACGCCTGGGGATACAACGGCTATGGCCGGCTCGGCGACGGGACAACCAGCTACAGCCAGTCTACGCCGGTCAGGGTGAAGACGCCCGACCGGAAGACCTACCCGGACCTGCCAGCGGACTTCACCTACCTGCAGGTCAGCGCAGGAGGCTATCATTCCCTGGCCCTGGGCAGCGACGGCAACGTTTACGCCTGGGGATACAACTACTATGGCCAGCTCGGCGACGGGACAAGCAGCGACCGGTATACGCCGGTCAGGGTGAAGACGCCCGACCGGAAGACCTACCCGGATCTGCCAGCGGATTTCACCTACCTGCAGGTCAGCGCCGGAAACGCTCATTCCCTCGCCGTGGGCAGCGACGGATACGCCTACGCCTGGGGATACAACTACTATGGCCAGCTCGGCAACAACAGCAGCGGCAACTATTCGAATTCGTCTGTTCCTGTGCGCGTGCGTGACCCCGCCAGCCCCGAGGACGCGAGCAAAGGACTGCAAGCCACGCAGGTCAGCGCCGGATACCATCACTCGCTGGCCGTGGGCAGCGACGGCAACGCCTGGGCATGGGGACGCAACCAGTATGGCCAGCTCGGCAACGACAGCATCCCCACAGGAGAATATAACGGTAAAGCTCGGAGTCTTGTTCCTGTGCCGGTGTCGTTCAACCTGGCTCTGGTGATCACCGGCGTCAGATTCGACCAGACCCCCGCATCAGGGCTGACGCGCGGCGACGGCAGCAGCGTCAGCGTGACCACGCCCGCACACCAGCCGGGCACGGTCACGGTCAGCGTGGACTACACGCTGGGCAGCACACCCCAAACGCCGGACACATCCTTGAAGTACACGTACCTGCCAGCAGGCGTGCTCCCCAAGGCAGGCGGGGAAGGCATCCTGCTCGCCCTGGCCACCGGCATGACCGGCATGGGCGGCGTCCTGGCATCCCGCCGCCACCGAAAGGAACAACGCCGACTATTGCACGCTTCGCACGAGTAAGAGCGGCCGGGCGGCGTATCAATCCCCCCGCCCCCGGCCCACATAGGGGGAGCAGGGAGGACAAGTGCCAATCAAGGCTCAACCCCAAGAGAGCCCGACACTTCCCTCCCGCGCCCCCACCACACTTCTGCAGGCGGAAGCCGAGGGCAGGCATGCACGCCCCCGCTTCTGCTTGGGAGAGGAGGAAACACGGCCAGGCCGGCCAGGAGGCTTAACAGCCCCCAACCTGCCTGGCCGCTGTTTACTCATCCCGTCAATCATGAGTTCCACCGACACTGGATCAGGCTGTCATAGTCATTGCGCGATGATAAGGTTGTATCAACTGGACAAAGACGCAGAAACGGATGACATGCACCGTCTGTTGGGGAGACAGTCGGCAGAGTTCTTGGGAGGCTCTGTAAATGGCATTATCGAATATTCCCCACTGTACTTCGCACGAGTAAGGCCGGGTTCCCATCACTGCAATCCGGCGAACTGGCGGCTGTGCCCATCCCAACCGAGCACGGTCGCCATCTACTTTTAAACGGCAGAAAGATACCCGTCGTAACGCTCGGGCTTGTCCGCGAACTCCAGGCCAGCCGGCTGATACCAGGAGTATCGGCGGGTGCCGCCGCCGTCAGTCCAGATCTCAGGGCAGTCGTTGACCAGCCAGTCCGACGGAATGGCATGGGCGCCACCGGTCGAGGCCAGGGCCAGCGCCTGCCTGAGCTGGTCCTCCTGGTCGGCGGTCAGGCTGCCGGGGCGGGCCGAGAAGAAGAGCGGAGTGCCGGTCCGCGTCAGCAGGTCCATCCATTGACGGTTGAGCTCCCAGTCGATTGCGTCGGATATGCCCACGCAGTCGGCGTCGGTGGCGTAGAAGCTCCCGTTCTGGGGCAGGCGGAAGGCCAGGGTGTTGACCCCGATCTGTCTGGTCCGCTCCCACTGCAGGCCGCTGGTGTCATCGCCGGTCCGGTTGATCTGCATGAAGCCGACGCCCAGGTGGCCGACCACGTTGCACCCCTGAACCAGCATCCCGGTCTTGGTGGCCTGCTCGAAGATGGCCCGGTAGAGCTGCTTGACCACCTGGGCGCTGGTCAGGCTCCGGTCGTAGAAATGCCAGCCGTCCGGGCTGGGCCAAGGGTTCATCTGGAAGCCCCACCTGCCCAGCAGGTCGAAAGTGCTGAAATCATGCTTGACCAGCTGGTAGCCCCACTCCCCCAGCTGGGCGATGTCCTGGCGGATGTAGTCCAGGGCCTGCGGGTTCGAGGGGTCCAGGCATCCGTTGTGCGGGAGCCTGAACTGGTCGGCAATGGCCTCGTCCTCGTTGAGGAGCGGACGGTACCAGATGCCAGGTTTGATGCCCATGGCCTTGATCTGGTCGGCCAGGGCGGCCATGTCGCCGAACTTCTCGTTGCCACGCCGCCAGGGGCCGCCGTTGTAGTCCTCAAGCCGGTGGTGGTCCTGCCAGCCGTCGTCCACGACCATGGTGGGGCGGTGGGCGTTGCCCTGGGTCAGGTCGGCCAGATACTCGGCATCGGCAAGAATCCGGGAACGGCTGGAGTCCCCGTAGGCGTAGTACCAGTTGTTGCTCCCGTAGACCGGCTCAGGGGGCATGAGGCCCTTGCGGCTGATCCGGGAGCAGAAGTCGCTGGCCACAGCAAAGACCGGACCGCCAGCCCGCTCCTGGAGCGGATATTGCAGGCAGATGATGGTGGCCGCTTCAAGCTCCCGACCGTCCAGTACCAGCCCACTGCCGCCGTTGCGCAGGTCCAGGAAGAGGGTGATGCCGGCCGTATCGACCTGCCAGAAGCAGAAGGCGTTGGCACCGGTGGCCACCCCGTACCCCTCGGCCTGCTCCTGACCTGCCGCCAGGAAGTACCAGGGCATGAACCGGTTGGCGCGCATGGTCTGGAAACCCATGCGGCCGTAGCCACGCTCCCAGGCGTCGCCCAGGTAGAGGTCGTCGGCGGGCATGGGCCTGGTCCAGCGCAGGGCCAGGGACCGGATGGGGGTGGAGCCGGCGGTCAGGCTGACCGTCAGAGCGGATTCGCCCTTGAGGCTGACCCTCGCATCGGGGGCTGTGCTGAAGGGCCTGCCTGCGGGCGCGGTCTCCCTGTCGGCATCGGTGGTCAGCGTGATCCAGTCCGGCTCTCCCAGGCTAAGGCTGGTTGGGTTCATGATGCAGTGCTCCTTCATCCCTGTGGTGTGGCAGATGGCGGCGGGTCAGACCCGGACCAGGTCGATCAGGCGGATGGTTTCGGGCTGGCAGCGGGGTATGCGGATGCCCACGCGCTCCAGATAGGTGCCGGTGACCTCGGCGGTGCCCAGCGGACCCGTCGGATCCAAGTGCTCCAGCGAGGCCCTGGGCTTGGCGGGGCCGGTCCAGGCCAGCCGATACCGGGCCTTGGGGTCCAGGCCGGGAATACGTAGATAAACACCACGATTATGCAGGGATTCGTCCAACTGGACGTGTGCCAGGATGGCACGGCTGCGGTCGGGGGCCACCACGCCATGGGCCAGGACCGAGGGGTCGGCCAGGTCCAGGCGGACCGCACGGCCGGAGTGGAGGAAGCCCCGGTTGGCCTTGTACCAGGCGATCCATTCCTTGAGCCGCTCCAAGTCCTCCTCGCTGGCCTGGCGGATGTCCCACTCGATGCCCATGGACCCGAAGACGGCCGTGGCCGCCCGGAAATCCAGGCTGTAGGTTCTGCCGGTCTGCTGGGAGGAGGGCTGGGAAATGTGGGCGCCGATGTACTCGGGAGCCACGGTCTGCTCGGTCCAGCGCTGGATCAGCTGCCTGCTCAGGGCGTCGGTCATGTCGGAGTTCCAGAAGCGGCGGATCTTCTCGATCACACCCAGGTCGATGCGGCCGCCGCCCGAGGCGCAGGACTCCCACTCCACCTTGGGGAAGCGAGCGCGGAGGTCGTCCAGCAGGTGGTAGTAGGCCAGGGTCTGCTCGTGGATGGCCGGCGCGCCACCGTGGGCCTGGGAACCGGCCTCAAGCAGATCGCGGTTGTGGTCCCACTTGACGTAGTCGATTTGGCAGGACTCCAGGACCTTGGTCATGGCCTCCAGCACGTGGTTGAAAGCTTGGGGGTTGGTCAGGTCCAGGACCAGCTGGTTGCGCTGCAGCTCCGGGTTTCTGGAGGATGCCCTCATGACCCACTCAGGATGGTCGCGGAAGGCGTCCGAATCCGGGTTGATCATCTCCGGCTCGAACCAGAGGCCGAACTGCATCCCCAATTTATGGACATAATCAACTAAAGGCTCCAGACCCTGGGGCCAGACCGCCGGGTCCACCCACCAGTCGCCCAGACCGGCCTTGTCGTCCCGGCGCAGGTGGAACCAGCCG
Organism: Bifidobacterium apousia; assembly: GCF_007559275.1. Taxonomy (GTDB): domain Bacteria; phylum Actinomycetota; class Actinomycetes; order Actinomycetales; family Bifidobacteriaceae; genus Bombiscardovia; species Bombiscardovia apousia. The sequence continues at coordinate 40,427 of NZ_VMHK01000005.1, read as the reverse complement.
TCATCCAGAACGAGCCGCTCCACCCCGATGCGTGCGGCCCGGTCGGCCAGGTCGCGCAGGGTATTGAAGTCGTGGTTGAAGGTGATGGCCTCCCAGACGTTCAGGATGACCGGCTGCTCGCGCGGATGCTCGGGCAGGGTGCGCTCCCAGGCGTGCAGGCTGTTCATGATCGGATCCATGCCATAGTCGGAGGCCGTGGCCACGATCCAGGGGGTGCTGTACTCCTGGCCCTGGTCCAGGACCACTTCTCCGGGCAGGAGGAGCTCGCCAGCGCTGACGCCTGCCGGGGTGGCGCTGTTCCGGTCCACCCGGAGCACGGTGTTCCCGCTCCAGGCCGGCTGAACACAGAGCACCCTGCCGTGATGGAAGTCGAAGCCGGGGGTGCCCACCATGACCACGGGCCCCTCGAAGCCGGTGCGGCCCCAGCGGAACTCGCGCACCCAGGCCCCGTCGGCCAGGTCGTGGCGCTGGGGGCTGCGCTCACGCTCGTGCCTGCCGGCGAAGTCCAGAATCTGGGTCTGCTGGTCATCCAAGGGCAGGCGGACCTCCAGACCCTCCAGCAGGAAGGGGTCGGCGCCCAGGTTGCGCAAGGTGTGGCGAATCCGCAGGGAGCCGCCGGCCATGGCCTCCACCCTGGTCTCCAACCCAAGCTGGGCATCCTCGTCACGGGCCTTGATGGTCAGCGAGTCAGCGGTCTGCTCGGGCTGGCTCTCGACCAGGAATCGAGGCGACCAGGAGCGCCCGGCCTGGATGCCCTCGGAGCCCTGGGCGATCCGATGCCCGGTCAGGCCCGGATGCAGGTAGGTGTTCTGCGCATGCTCCAGCAGCAGGGGCGAATGGGTCGAGGTCCAGGCGGGGGTCTGTTCCAAGCCATTCAGGTCAGGACCCGCATAGAGCCCCCTGACGTCAGGAATATCGGCACCCGGCGTAATGGGCCCCAGGGCCATATAGGTGAATGGCTGATCAGAATGGACCGGCTGTGGAAAGAGCATGAAAAATCCTTTAGTAACTACGGCACAAATGTGCAAAAACAACAATGCTTGATGAACCAGTGAGCCGCCCAGCCCACTGCAGTTGGGCGGCTCCTGATTGATAGACTACTTGACTGCTCCGGCCACCATCCCTGCAATGAAGTACTTTTGCAGGAACATGTAGGCGACCACCATGGGGGCTGCCGCAATCAGGGATGCCGCTGCGGCGACGCCCAGATTGTTGGTGTTGGCCGAGAAGAAAGAGGCCACGCGAGGGGCGATGGTCTGGGCCGAGGGATCGGTCAGGATGTAGCTGGACAGGGCGTAGTCGTTCCATACTGTCGAGCCGGTCATGATGATCACGGTCGCCGTCACCGGCTTGAGCATGGGCAGGACCAGGCGCATGAAGACCTGGAGTCGGTTGGCTCCGTCCAGCTCGCCGGCTTCGTCAATCGCCGGAGGTATGGCCTTGATGAAGGCCGTGTAGAGGAAGACCGACAGAGGCAGGTTGGTGGCCGTCAGCACCGCGATGATGCCCCAGTAGTTGTTCACCCCGCCGATCTTCACCAGGAAGGAATAGAGGGGGACCAGAATGCTCAGGGGCGGAATCATCATCATGGAGAGGATGAAGGCCGAGACCAGCTTGTTGAACCGGGTCAGACGACGAGCCAGGGGGTAGGCCGCTGCCGCTCCCAGGATGCAGACCAGGGCCGTCGTCCCCACGGTCACCACCACGCTGTTGAGCACGGATTTGAGGATGCCGCCCTCGTTGACGGCTTCGGACCAGTTGGACCATGCCATGTCATGGGTGCGCATGCTCAGAGCCGAGCTCAGATCATCCGAGGGTTTGAGCGAGGTGGTGATCGCCAGGTAGAAGGGCAAGAGCTGGCAGAGGCAGACGATGACCAGGAAGAGGTAGATGGCCCAGCGCCCACGCTGGTATGACCGCTCAGCAGGGGTCATCGCATTCTTGTTCTTGCTAGCCATGTCAGGCCTCCCAATCCAGCTTGGCCAGCCCCTTGTTGACCAGCCAGGTCACGATGGCAATCAGGACAAAGAGGAAGACCCCGATGGCCGAGGCATACCCGGCCGCCTGGTTGTCGAAGTAGATCGTGCCGATATAGGTCGAGATGGAGTTGGTCGAATACCCGGGACCACCGCCTGTCAGCACCTTGACCATGTCGTAGAGCTTCAGTCCTCCGATCAGGTTCAGGACCACGCTGGTCGTGAAGGCGGGTGCCAGGAGCGGCAGGGTGATGTTCCAGAACTTCTTCCAGCCGGATGCCCCATCGACCTCGGCGGCCTCGACCACCTCCTGGTCCATGGTCTGCAGACCGGCCAGGTAGATGATCATGGAGACGCCGACGAACTGGATGGAATTCACCAGCACGATGATGCAGACCGAGAACCCCGCATTGTTGAACCAGGCCACCTTGTGCAGACCCAGCGCCGTCATGACGGCGTTCAGAGCGCCCTGCTGGTACTGGAAGACGAAGTAGTACATGATGCCCATGATGACCGGGGCCACCAGAGCAGGCAGGTAGATGATGGCCCTGATCAGGGTGCGCCCCTTGATCTTGGCGTTCAGCAACAGCGCCAGAGCCAAGCCCAGGATCTGCTGGAGCACTGTGCTGCCGATGCCGTAGATGAAGGTGTTGATGACCACCTGCTTGAAGTTGGTGTCAGTCAGCATCTGCTTGTAGTTGGCCAGCCCCACGAAGGATTTGGCGTCGTTGTACCCGTCCCAGTTGGTCAGAGAAAGCCCGATCCCCGACAGGAGCGGATAGATGATGAAGATCACCAGGAGGATGACGGCAGGAAGATAGAAAAGATTGATCGAGGCACCCCTGAAGCGGCGACGACGCGGGGAGGGACCCCTGCCGTGGCCAACGGATGCATCCCTGCCATCCCCATGTAACGGTGATCCGGATTGGGTGTCCTGCGAAAGAATCGCCCCTGAGCGACTATCTGTCATAACTGAACTCCTCTTGGTCAGCTAATCAGGAAGACTTCTGGCCATACAGGCTGTTGAAGGAGGTCTTGACCTGATCTGCAGCGGCCTGTGCAGTCAGCTGACCGGTCAGCAGACCGTCGGTCGACTTGGCCAAGGTGTTGTACATGCCGTTGGGCAGGTACTTGCGGTCGAAGAAGGGGACCAGCTTGGTCTTCTTCTCGTTCACCCAGTAGTTGTAGGTCGGCTCGAACTGCCCCAGTGCGGACTTGACGCCGGTCAGGGCCGAATCGTTCATGCTCACGTCGACCAGCTTCTGCAGGTTTTCAGGCTCGGCCATGAAGTCGATGAACTTCAGCGCCGCGTCCTTGTTCTTGCTGGTCTTGGAGACGCCGAAGGTCAGGGTGTCCTCGCCGGTGGAGAAGTAGGGCTTGCCGACCTCGGCGGGAACCGGCATCATGCCCAGCTTGACGTTGGGGTTGTAGGATTCGATCAGCTGGGAGCTGCCGTTGGCGCGGAAGGAGAAGCCGGCCTTGTCCTGGGCCATCAGCCTGGAGATGTCATCCTGGGAGGCGGAGGTGTAATCCACATTGAACCAGCCGTCCTTGGCCCACTTGGCCACCCTGGAGGTGTACTTCTCGTAGACTGCGGTATCGAACTTGCCCTTGGAGAGAGCCTTGAGCTGGCTTTCGTCATACATGCCCGGAAGCATATAGTCGGCAAGATCCCCGTTGGGGCCTGCGTCCTTGTTGGAGGAGATGAGCGGAGTGTATCCGGCGGCCTTCAGCTTCGTGCAGGCCTGCTCAAAGGCGTCCCAGGTGTCGATGGACTTGGGATCGATGCCGACCGCATCCAGAACCGTCTGGTTGTACATGATGCCCGACACCTGGATGTCGGCGGGCAGGGCGTAGAACTTGCCGTCCTTGGTCTTGAAGACATCGTTGCCTATCGGCTTGAGCCGCTTGGCCCAGGGCCTGTTCTGCAGCGGCTCCAGGAAGTTGCCGTACCGGTCGCGCGACCAGCCGTGGGTGTTCCAGATGTCCGGAGGGTTGTGGCCCGCCAGACGAACCTTGATGTCGTTCTCGTTGTTGTTGGTGCCCGGAACCATCTTGATGGTGATGTCCGGATTCTTGGCCTCGAACTTCTTGCCCAGGCCCTGAAGAGCCTTGAGCTGGGGGGTTCCCGTTGACTGCATGGTCATGAATTCCACGGTCTTCTTGCCCCCGGAGGAGGAAGAGCCGCAGGCAGCCAATGAGGTTATTGCCATAGCGCAGCAGATGCCGACCGCCGCCACCGTCTTGATCCTATTCATCAACCACTCCTTCGTAGGTTGCTTCGTTGCCGAACACGTTCCATGCAAACAGGAACTCATTCGTGTTTCTTAATATACACGAGTAGATTTATCTGTCAAATATCTGACGCCGATTGCCTGAACAGCTGCTTTTGAAGACAAGGGCTTTCGCAACGGTTGAAAATTTGGTGCCATTTCCCTTGATTTTCCGGCTATAGCCAGGCATATGCGGACAGGTCAATGGCGGTATAGAACGGAGTTTGAAAACAATATCAATTCGAGTAGATTCTATATTCCGGGTAGCATGAATTGAGACTGGTGAATAGGCAGATGGGATCGAGCTCTGATGGCTGCAAACAATAAGAAACTCCGACAACGCAGAAGGGCCACACGCACGGATGTGGCCAAGCTGGCCAACGTCTCCACGGCGGTGGTCAGCTACGTCTTCAACAACGGGCCCAGGGCAGTGGCCCCGGACACATCCAAGCGGGTGCGCGAGGCGGCGAAGCTGCTGAACTACCACCCCAACCCCACGGCGCGTGCCCTGCGCACCGGGTATTCCAAGATGCTGGGCGTCATCGTGCCGGATTCGTCCAACCCCTTCAGCGCCGGCATCTACGACGAGCTGCAGACGGTGGCCATGCGGCGGGGGTACTCGGTCCTCTTCATGAACGTGCGCAGCGACCCCGAATTGGAGGAGCAGTCCATCAGGCAGCTGTTGGAGCGCAATGTTGACGCCATTTTCCTCTCATCCTCGCGCAGCTACACACAGCTGAGCATGGCTCATCTTGAAGAGAGCCGCTTCGTCTTCATGGACCAGCCTCACCGGGTGGCCAACGCCAAGAGCGTGTCGACCGATTTCTTCCACTCTGGCCTGACCGCCACCCAGCACCTGATCGAGCACCGGCACTGCAGTGTTGACATGCTCTTTGGCGGCTCCCCCGATAACCGGGGCGACGCCCGCATCCAGGGCTGGTACGCGGCCCACCAGAACGCCAACCTGCCCGCCGGCAGGATCCGCCAGGCCTTCTTCACACGCGAGGGCGGCTATCGCGCCACCTTGGACCTGATCGACAGCGGCAAGCCTCCCCAGGCCATTTTCGCCGGTTCCGACATGGAGGCCATGGGCGCTCTTCGAGCCCTGCATGAGCGCGGGCTGCGCATTCCCGAGGATGTGGCCATTGTCTCCTTCGACGGCACCGTCGACTCCCTCTACACCTGGCCTCAGCTGACCACCATGCAGCAGGACACTGCGAAAATCGCCTCCTGCGCCATCAATGCCGCCTTGGAGCCGGACCAGGTCCCCGACGTGCAGATCATCAAGGCGGATCTGGTCATCCGTCACTCCTGCGGCTGCTGATAGAACGCATGGCGCAAACCGTAGATAATATCCATCGATTTTCATCAATGCAGACCAGCGGCACACATCAAAAAGGCGTTGGTGTCATCGCCACAAAGGCAGTGACACCAGCGCCTTTTCAGACTCTATTCAGGGTCGGACTCAGGGTCAGGCCCCGATCAGATCCAGCATTTCGGGAACGGACTTCTTGCCGAACTCCACGGTCTCCTGGCCGTCCTTGCGGATCACGATGCAGGGGACGCTCATGACCTGGTACTGGTCCTTGAGCTCGGGGAAGTGGGCCAGGTCGTAGGCCTCGGCGCGCACCTTGCCGTTCTGGGCCGCCACCCGCTGTGCGGACAGGACCGTGGTCGGACACATGGTGCAGGTCAGGGAGACCAGCATCATCACGTCCACCTGGTCCTTGATGGCGTCGATCCGGTCCGAGGTGGGCTGATCCACCTGCTGCCCGGGGCCCGCCGCATTGTAGAGGGCCAGGACGAAGGAGTTGAACTCGTGGCCGCTGGGCACGCCATGGAAGGCCAGACCGGTCGGCTGGGAGACACCCTGGTCGTCCACGCGGCAGATGCGCACGCTGGGGCGGGCATCGGGCAGGTCACCGGCGGGATCATAGTCCTTGCCGTCCTCGTCCGTGCGGGAGTCGACCCTGGAGGTCAGCTTGCCGTCGGAGAGCCCGACCAGCTCGTCCACGAAGGCCTCCAGCTCCTTGGAGACCTGGCTGCCGTCCAGGTCCAGGGCCAGCTCCAGCTTTCCGGTCATCTTGCCGAAGACCATGTCCAGCTGCTTGCGGATGTCCGGCCCGAAGAAGCCGGAGGTCTTGGCCGGGGCCTGGTCGTGCTCCTGGGCCACAGGCGCGGGCGAGGTGCCCGAGGCCAGGGCGGAGTTCTCGGCCTGCCGCTCGGAGCGGGCGTAGGGGGAATCCTCGGGCCGCGGCGGCACCAGGCCGGTCTTGTCCGACATATTGGAGGCGTAGCGCTCCAGCTCCACGGCGGCCACAGCACCATCGGCGGTGGCTGTGATGACCTGGCGCAGGTTCTTGACCCGCAGATCCCCGGCGGCGTAGATGCCGGGCACCGAGGTCTCCAGGTAGCCGTGGGTCAGCACATAGCCGTGGTCGTCCAGATCCACCACGCCCTTGAGCATGCCGGTCTGGGGCACATAGCCGGCGAAGACGAAGACGCCGAAGGTGCCGCCGTCCTGGGGCTTCCAAGTGGTGGTCTGTCCGCTCTTGCGGTCCAGGATGGAGGCCTCGACCAGCCCGCCGGGGCCAGCGGAGACCCCCTTGAGCTCGGTGGAGTAATGGATTTCGATCTTGTCGTTGTTCCGGGCCTCGTCAGCCACGGCGGCGTCGCAGGTGAAGTCCTCCTCGCGCACCAGCAGGGTCACCTTGGTGGCGTACTTGGTCAGGAAGACCGACTCCTCGGCTGCCGCGAACCCGCCGCCGACCACCAGAACCTCACGCCCGGTGAAGAACTCGCCATCGCAGGTGGCGCAGTAGGCCACACCGCGGCCCGCGTACTCCTGCTCCCCCTGGAAGCCGATCTTGCGGGGGCTGGCGCCGGTGGCGATCAGGATGCCGAAGGTGCGCAGGTCGCCCCGGGAGGTGTGGACCACCTTGATGTCGCCCTGGGCCTCGATGCCGGTGGCCTCGGCGCTCATGAACTCGGCTCCGAAGTTCTGGGCCTGCTGGCGCATGGTCTCGGTCAGCTTGCGGCCGTCGGTGCTGGCCACGCCCGGGTAGTTGACCACGTCGGCCGTGATGGTGATCTGGCCGCCGAAGTCGTCCTTCTCCAGGATCAGGGTGCGGTACCGCGCCCGTGCCAGGTAGAGTCCTGCGCTCAGGCCTGCAGGGCCGCCGCCGATGACGACCACGTCATAAAGATTCTTGTCTTCCGTCATGAATGCCTCTTCCGAAGGAATGCACGGATGTGCTGGTGTTGGATGCTGGTCGTGAATACAGAAAAGGGAACCCGCCCTGGTCGCTTCCGATCGGCGAGTTCCCGATGTTGGCAGCTGCGGATCAGAGCTGACCGACCAGATCCAGGCTGGGCTCGATGGTGTCCTCGCCGGGCTCCCACTTGGCAGGGCAGACCTGATCGCCGTGCTCGTAGACGAACTGGGAGGCCTGGACGCGGCGCAGCAGCTCGTCGGCGTTGCGGCCCACGTTGGAGGAGATGACCTCGTAGGCCACGACCTTGCCCTCAGGGGTCAGAATGAAGTCGCCACGCTCGGCCTTGCCCTCGGCCTCGTTGTAGGTCTGCAGGTCCTTGGCCAGGGTTGCGGTCGGATCGGCCAGCATGGGGTACTGGACCTTGGCGATCTTCTCGTTGGCCTCGTGCCAGGCCTTGTGGACGAACTCGGTGTCGCAGGAGACGGAGTAGATCTCGCAGCCGATCTTCTTGAAGTCCTCGTACTTGCTGGCCAGATCCTCCAGCTCGGTGGGGCAGACGAAGCTGAAGTCCGCAGGGTAGAAGAAGAGCAGGGACCAGTGGCCCAGCAGATCCTTCTTGGAGACCGAGAAGGTCTTGTTGTCCTGGTACGCCTGCGTGGTGAACTCAGTCAATTCGTGCTGAAGCTGTGACATGAAAAATCCTTTCGGGAGCGTTGGGAATGCCGGCTTGAAGCCGAACCTGCTTCCGTGTTTCATGCTAGTCAGGAAGCGCTGTATGGGGAAGACGGAGGTTCACCGCTGGGGTGTGACATAGGGCACATGGGGCGTCCATACCCTAGCATTGAAGGCATGGCATTATGGCTGAACATCCTGCTCATTCTCTTCTTCCTCCTGCTCGGTTCCGTCTTCTCGGGGACTGAGCTGGCGCTGGTCTCCCTGCGAGGCTCGCAGCTGGAGCAAATGGAGCAGCAGGACGCGCGCGGCGCCCGGGTGGCCCGCATCGCCCGTGACCCCAACACCTTTCTTTCCGCCGTGCAGATCGGCGTGACGCTGACCGGCTTCCTCTCGGCCTCCTTCGGCGCGTCATCCATCGCCCCCTACGTGGTGCCCGTCCTGACCGGGTGGGGGGTGCACGAGGGTCTGGCCGGCACCCTGACCACGGTGATTCTGACTCTGATCATCTCCTACTGCTCCATCGTCATCTCCGAGCTGGTGCCCAAGCGGATCGCCATGCAGCGCACCGAGGCCATCGCCCGGGCCGTCGTTCCAGCCATCGACGTGTTCACCACCCTGTGCAGGCCGCTGATCTGGCTGATCGGCAAGAACACCAACCTCATCGTGCGCATCCTGGGCTTCGACCCCCAGCAGACCGACACCGAGGTCAGCGACGACGAGCTGAGGATGCTGGTCTCCTCCAACACCAACCTGAGCAAGGACGAGCGGATGATCCTGGGCGACGTCTTCGACGCCTCCGAGACCAGCGTGGCCGAGGTCATGCGTCCCAGGGCCGACGTGGTCTTCATCGCCGGGGACATGCCGCTGCAGGAGGCGGTCGAATTCGTGCACGACGAGCCCTACTCGCGCTACCCGGTGACCGGACGCGACTTCGACGACGTGCTGGGCTTCGTCCATGTGCGCGACCTGATGGATGTGCGCAATCCCCATGCCAAGACCGTAGCCGACGTGACCAGGCCCGGCATCGCCCTGCCCGGCACCTCCAAGCTCCTGCCCAGCCTGGAGAAGCTGCGCAAGAAGGGCATCCACCTGGCCGTGGTCATCGACGAGTACGGGGGCACCGACGGCATCGTCACCCTGGAGGACATGACCGAGGAGCTGGTGGGCGACATCCGTGACGAGTACGACCTGCCCGAGGAGCAGAACCCGGCCCATCCCCAGGCGACCGCCTTCGTCAACGGGGTTGCCACGGTCGACGGCGGCATGACCATCGAGGACTTCGCCGACCTGACCGGGATCGAGCTGGAGGACGGCCCCTACGAGACCCTGGCCGGCTACTTCCTGGCCCAGACCGGACGCATGGGGCAGGTGGGCGACGTGATCCACTCCGACGACGGGTATGACATGGTGGTGACCAAGGTGGACGGTCGGCGCATCGAGACCATCGAGGTCAGGCGGCGGCAGCAAGCCGAGGACCAGGCTAGCGATGATGGCGAAGCCAGCGAAGACGGGAAAGATGAAGACAGGTCGAATTCCATAGCGGGAGCAGACCGAGGATAACCCGACCGGGTCTAATCTGACCGAGACGACGCTACGACCAGAGCCCAGCTGTCGTCTAGCTGAATCCCAGCTGGCAGTCAGCCGGGGACCGTCCCACGCCAGTCAAGAAAAAATGACTATCAGCGTAGCCGATGGTCCGTGAATGATTTCACTGGTTGATTCCCGCAAAATCCAAGCGTTTCCTTGCGTTTTCCTCTAGTCTGGAGATACAAGGTCGGGCCGACCCGACCGCAGGCATAATTTCACATTTAAGGAGCGATTATGGCATTGAACTTTACCGTACCGGGACTCGACGAAGCGACCAGCGAAAAGGTCATCGCCATCCTGCAGAGCCGTCTGAGCCAGGAACAGGAGACTGCCCTGATCCTCAAGCACGCCCATTGGAACATGAAGGGCAAGGAATTCATCGGCATTCATGAGATGATGGACCCCGAGGTCGATTCGGTGCTGAACATGGCCGACGAGACCGCCGAGCGCATCGCCACCCTGGGCGGCTCCCCCGCCGGCCGGCCCGACGACATCATGAAGAACCGCGACTGGGATGGCATCACCATGACCGGGCGCCAGGATGCCCTGGACTACCTGAAGGCCCTGGACACCTACTACACCACCTTCATCAAGCGCGACCGCGAGGCCATCAAGGAGCTGGACGACCTGGACATCGTCAGCTCCAACATTCTGCAGGACCACGTGCAGGAGCTGGAGCACTTCCAGTGGTTCATGCGCAGCCACCTGTTCTGAGTTGCTGAATTCTGAGAGCTCGTCACAGCTCCGATAAGCGATATGCCAGCGGCCCTGCATCGTAAAAGGTGCGGGGCCGCTGGCATAACTCTTTGAACAAGATAGAATTGACATTTGGGAGACGGCCGGGCGCCGCCTCATGCCGGGAAGACTGGTCGGCCATGGAAGACCGAACCCTATCCGCCCGACCAGGAGCATCATGCCGCCCACGCCTACATTCCCGACATCTCAAATCAATCCACGTCGTCAGGACCCCGAACCATCAGACCCCCGACTTTCGAATTCGCAGCAGAATTCCAAGCCATCAAATGCCCGACCATCAAATCCACAGCATGGGCAGGGCGAATCTGACAGAGGCCAGCACAATCGACTCCATCTTTCAAATTTTTTCGCAACCTTATCTTCATTGGCAGAAAACGATCGGATCACCGGGCTATTCATGATGGTCTGCGCCCTGGCCGGGCTGATCCTGGCCAATCTGCCAGAGACCGGGCCGGGGCTGAACGCTCTTGCCGCTTGGATTCCTCTGGACCTGCCCGGTGGACTGAGCCTGTCCCTGAAGGATTGGATACAGGACGGGCTGTTGACCATATTCTTCCTGACCATGGGCCTTGACCTGCGCCAGGAGGCTGCCACGGGCACTCTGCGCGACCACAGGCAGGTCCTGCTGCCCATGCTGGCCGCCTTGGGCGGTGTGGCTGTTCCGATTCTGATCTACTGCCTGTTCAACCTGGGCTCCCCAGCCAGTTTGCGTGGCTGGGCCGTCCCAACGGCCACCGATGTAGCCTTCTCCCTGGCGGCTCTGCAACTGCTCCTGCCCAAGGCCGGGCCCGCCCTGCAGGCCTTTTTGATGACCCTAGCCATCTTCGACGACCTGATCGGCGTCCTGCTGATCGCCCTGGGTTATTCCAGCTTGGGACAACCGAGCTGGCTGCTTGTCTGCCTGGTCGGCCTAGTGGTCTGGGCCTTGCTGGTCCGAGCGGCGAGCCGTTCCGCCCGCCTCTGGCGACCCTTGGTATTTCTCTGCTTGTTGGGCGCTCTCGCAGGCGGTCTGCTGGCCTGGTACAGCCTCTTCAAGGCTGGAATCCACCCGGTGCTGGCGGGAGTGGCGATGGGCCTATTGACCCCTGTTGCCAGGTCGAAGGCATCTGAAGCGGAAGCAACAGAAGCGGAAGAGCCTTCGGCCAGTACCGCGCCGAATTTAACTGAGCCAACCGAGCATAGGCCAACCGATACAAAACCATCCGGTAACGAGCCGACCGAGACCCATCCACCAGTGACCAGTCAAGCCAATACCAAACCAGCTGGGTTTGAACCAACTGAGATTGAGCCAAACCGCAACCCGACGCTATCACCGGCTGAACGGCTGGACCACTTCCTGACCCCTTTGAGCGCCCTGGTGGTCCTGCCCCTTTTCGCCTTCTTTTCGCTGTCCATCTCCCTGGATCAGCTGGGACCCGGACTGCTGACGGACCGGGTCTTTTGGGGCGCCACGCTGGGACTGGCCTTGGGCAAACCCCTGGGAATCCTGACCATGGTGATCCTGGCAGGTCATCTAGGGCTGCGGCGGCCTGCCGGCTCTACGACCGGGAACATGATCGGCCTCTGCCAGCTCTGTGGAATCGGCTTCACCATGTCTTTCTTGATCGCCAACCTGGCCTTCGCCGGATCCCCGCACCTGGAGTCAGCACTGCTGGGCGTGCTGGCGGGATCGGTCCTGTCCGTACTCATCGTGGCAGTGGGCACTACCCCCGGTCGACTGCGTTCCGCTAGGCACACATAGGCTTAGCAGCCAAGACTCAACCTCTGCCAGACCCGGTTCCTGCCAGAATCAACCTGCCAAACTGGGTTTTTGGCAGAATCAGTTTTGCCAGAATCGATCCCTTACCAGGCTCAGCTGCGACGGTAAAGCTTGGTGTATGAGCCCTCGGCACGAGGACGGATCACAATCTGGTCAATGTCCACAGTGTCAGGCTGCTCCAGGGCCCAGGTGACGCATCCGGCGATGTCGTCGGCGGTCAGCGGGTCGGGCACCCCGGCGTAGACTGCATCGGCCCGGTCGCTATCCCCGCCGAACCGCTTCAGGGAGAACTCGTCGGTGTGGACCAGGCCCGGGGCAATGTCGACCACGCGCACCGGCTGACCGATCAGCTCCAGCCGCAGAATGCGGGCCATGACCCGTTCCGCCGCTTTGGAGGCGCAGTATCCACCGCCGCCCTCGTAGGGCTCGATGCCTGCCGTCGAGGAGATGACCAGAACCGTGCCCTCCGACTCTTTCAGGGCCGGGAGCAGCTTCTGGATGACCCGCAGGGTGCCGATGACGTTCAGCTCATACATGCCGCGCCAATCGTCCAGGCTGGAGGTAGCCACCGGATCCTTGCCAAAGGCCGCGCCAGCACAGTTGACCAGAGCTTTGACCGGACCGCCCTTGAGCATAGCATCGACGGCCGCCTGGGTGGAGTCCTCGTCGGTCACATCGCAAACCTCATAGGTGAAGTTCTCACCCAGCTGGTCAGCCAGAGCCTTGAGCTTGTCCTCGCGCCGGGCCAGGCCGACCACCTTCCAGCCCTTGTCTACCAAGGCCCGCACACTGGCCTGACCGATGCCGCTGGAGGCGCCGGTAACCACAGCACGCTTGATCGTCTTCTTGGATTCCGTCATTTCATCCGCTCCTTCATGATCAATTGCCCCGGATCAGCTCCACACGCGCCTCCGGGTCACAGGGAGCCTGCCTAACTGCTGCAGTGCCATCCCTCTTCCTCAACGCTAGCGCACCAAGATGGGCTGCGGCAGTCTCCTGTCAGTCTTCGATGACCAATGTGGCACATCAAACCAGGCTTGAGTAGAGCCAGAACGAATCAAAGGCAGATTAGTTGAGTCAGAACAGAGCAAAGTCAGATCGGGCTGAATCAGACCGTATAGTCGGTCTAAATCAGGATAGACAGGACGATCAAAAACCGATTCAACTTCCTACCAGATGGCCTAGCGAGGGTTCGGATTCGGAAATCATCAGCACGGATGATGCCGCAGGTTCGTAATTTACAAGCTCCCCGTCCACAAGTTCAGGACTCATGAGGATTTTACGGCTCCGGAAGTCATGGATTCAGAAGTCATAACTTCAGACGTCTAAGCTTTGCGGGTTACAAAGCCAGATAACGGTTAAGACGACGACGGCGCTCGGTCCAGTCAGGCATATAGCAATCCATCCGCGCGCGGAAGCCGGGGCCGTGGCCATGCTCGTAGAGGTGGGTCAGCTCGTGAACCAGCACGTACTCCAACAGGTCAGGATCCAGCCAGGCCAGGTCGGTGTTGAGCCGGATGCTGGCAGTGGCGGGGGTGCAGGAGCCCCAGCGGGTTTTCATCTTCCGCAGACTGATGCGCTCAGGCCGACGGCCTACCACAGGGACCCACCGATCAAGCAGAGTCGGCAGCCTCTCCTGGAGAATTCTCTTGGCTTCGGCCTCGGATCGTCCTGGCTGCAGCTGACCATCGGCTCCGGGTTGGGCGTAGACATCGCGTGAACGGGCCAGACGTTCTCTAGTGGTTGCGATCCAGCGGTGCTTGCCGTCGATAAAGGCACGAATCTGGTCATCGCCCAGCTTTAGAGGCGCTGTCACTTCCAGATGGCCGTCAGGCGGCTTAACCCGCAGATAGACGTTGGCGATCCGCTTCCTGATGACCAGAACCATCTCACCGCCGACCTCCAGCTGCTCCGACCAGACTGGTTCCGCACGGCGTTTCCTCCTCATAAACCCCATTCTTCCGCCAAGACGCGACGCGACGCCGCCGAGATTGACTTGAGAGGACACTATGGTAAGCTATCCATTTGTGTGATTCTTCGGTCACACGGCATGGGCCTGTAGCTCAGCTGGTTAGAGCGCATCCCTGATAAGGATGAGGTCGGAGGTTCAAGTCCTCCCAGGCCCACGCATTCTTGCGCGGTTGAAGTTCTTTTCACATTCACGGGGCTATGGCGCAGCTGGTAGCGCATCTGCTTTGCAAGCAGAGGGTCGCCGGTTCGAATCCGGCTAGCTCCACAGGTAGGGTTTCCGGGTTTCCGCTAGGAGACCTTTCATAAGTCCTCCAATCCAGTACAGATTCCAGGCCTCTATCCTGTTCATTTTTAGTCTAGAAGAATTAGGACAATCGCACTGAATCATACGTTGCTTTTAATCGATGAATTCAACCGGCTCGGATTCTTTGTAAAAATCCCGCATCTCACTTACAGTAATTTTCATTAAACAAGTAGCGCAACAGGACACCCTTATTACTCTGGTCATGTTGATTTCCTACATCACAAAGTCTGCTTATGAGTTAATCATAATCACTTCTAGAATGACATTGAAGCCGACAGTCGGAGGATAAGGTAACTGATGACGGAATATACGGATGGCACAATTGCCCAAAGCAAGCCAACAGACTCTTTAGGGGAAATATTCACCAGCATCCTTGCGGATTCAGTTGACAAACGGGAACAGGGAACTCGATTTGAGCGCGCCGTCGAATGGTTCCTGAAAAATGACCCTGCTTGGGTTGAACGGCTGACCGGCGTATGGCTTTGGGATGAGGCTCCTACCAATCCTGGTAAACAGGATACAGGTATTGACCTGGTTGCGAAAGATGTTGATGGCACGTATTGGGCAATACAAGCGAAATGTTACTCAAAGGCGAGGCTGGCAAACGGCGATGTCGCCACCTTCTTTATGAACGCTCTCGCAGATGATCAGTACCAGCACTATATGATTGCCGATACTGCACCTGGCTATACTTCAAATTTGGAAACATACTTCAACACACACCCCGATATGGATTTGGTTCGCATGGACTTGGAAACCATGCGCGACGCAAATCTTGATTGGAGTGCGTTTGTGCACGGCACAAAGTTCAAGCAGCGTGCCACCTATGATCCTCGTCCACACCAACGGGAAGCCATTGATGCAGTCAAACAAGAGCTTTCCAAGGCTGACCGTTGCTCAATGGTTATGGCTTGCGGTACCGGCAAGACGCTGACATCACTGAGACTTACGGAAGAAATGCTGGGCGAGGGCGGCACGGTCCTATTCCTTGCCCCGTCAATATCATTGGTCTCTCAGACCATGCGTGACTGGGTAAACCAGGTTCGTGTACCCATCAACGTATACGTGGTATGCTCCGATGGAAAAGCCAGCAAGCTATCTGAAGAATCTTATGGCCAGCTATCAGATATACCATTTCCTGCGACCACAAATCCAGTAACCGTCTCTCAACGTTTCCATGTGAACGAGAAAGCGCTGAACGTAGTATTCTCTACTTACCAGTCAATTCAGGTCATTCACGATGCACAGGAAAAGGGACTACCGGATTTTGACTTAACAATCTGCGACGAAGCTCACCGCACTACCGGAGTTATCGATGGCGAAGCCGCATTCCGAAAAATTCACGACTCCCATTTCATACGTTCAAACAAACGCCTATACATGACTGCGACACCTCGCATCTTTTCAGAAGGTGCACGGAACAAAGCTGATGCTGGTGCAATACAGATAGCCAGCATGGATGATACGCACATTTTTGGGAAGATTGCATATCGTTTAAGCTTTGGCAAAGCAGTAGATCAACATCTATTAACTGACTACAAAATCGTAGTCATGCAAGTTGCCGAATCCATGATGGGCAAGCGCATGCAGGAAATGTATGGCGCCAAGGATTCCGAAATTCCGCTGGATGACGCCGCCAAGTTCGTTGGTTGCTGGAAGGCGCTTTTTGACCGGAAACGCTCACACAGTATCAGCGATATCGACATTGCAGACAGCTCTCCTACAGCGATAGAAGACGACAGTAGTCAGACAATACTGCACCACGCCATTGCCTTTGCCCCTTCAATCAAAGCATCCAAAGCACTGACAGAACGGTTCCGGGCCGTTATCGACGATTATACGTCAAATCTCGAAGACAGCAGCGAAAACAAAGCCCTTATCGATGCAAATAAAGAAGTTCTCGTAGACATTCAGCATGTAGATGGTGGCATGGATTCACAGACCCGCAAAACGCGACTGGACTGGCTGGCAGCTTCGACGGCCGACAATGAATGCCACATTCTATCCAATGCCAGATGCCTGGCCGAAGGCATTGATGTGCCTGATCTGGATGCAGTGATGTATCTAAGCAGTCGGAAAAGCAAGATAGATATCATCCAATCCGTCGGCCGCGTAATGCGGCGTTCTCATGGCAAGAAGTACGGCTATATCATAATTCCGGTGGTGATACCACTGGGCGCAGATGCTGATTCCGTGCTCTCCTCTGGAGCTTATAAACCCGTTTGGGATGTTGTTACTGCACTACGTAGTCATGATGAACGTTTGGATGCCGTTATCAACTCGGCCAGTCTTGGTGACACTGATGCCCTGAGCCGTATTATCGAAGTCGATGTACTCGATGAGTCGAAGTTGCGCAAGAACAAGCGCAGAAATGGTCAGCCAGCGAATAGAACGAACCAAATAGGCTCTCAAGAATCAGATGACCGAAAAATTACGGATGAGAATATTCAAGAGGAAAATAGCTCACAGCCTGAACTCGACTTTGACCTAAGTGAGATGGCTCGAGGAATAAATGCACAGATAGTGCGTAAGTGCGGCACAAAAATCTATTGGGGTGAGTGGACTGATGACATTGCATCCATAACCCGAAGCAGGATCGATAAAATCACTGAACTAGTTTCAAAGGAAGGACCTGCTCGCAGCGCTTTCCTTACTTTTCTTCAGGGATTACAGGACAGCCTTAATCCCGGGTATTCTGAAGCTGACGCGATTGCCGTACTAGCCCAGCACGAAATCACCAAACCAATTTTTGAAACCCTATTTACGAATAAAGAAGTACTCGCCAATAATCCGATCATAAAGGGCTTGGACCGGGCATTAAACGCCTTGTACGCAGCAGGATTACCAGACAGCATTGATAGTGTCACCTTGCGTGATTTGTATGCAAGCGTGCGGCTGTCGGCTGCTCAGTTGCAATCAGATTTGGCAAAGCAGAATCTGATTAAGGAGATTTACAATGACTTCTTCACCAAAGCCTTCAAAGATACAGCTGACTCACTGGGAATCGTTTACACGCCTGTAGAAGTCGTAGATGCACAACTGCACATGGTTGAGCGTGCACTGCAACGAGAATTCAACCAATCTCTGAGCGATAAAGGTGTACACATTTTGGACGGCTTCGCCGGCACTGGGACCTATATCTGCCGCCTTATCGAAGACAGAAGTCTTATCAGTGATGAGGATCTACCTTACAAGTACAATCACGATCTGCACTCGAATGAAATCGTTCCGCTCGCCGAGACGATTATGGATATTAATATTGAACAGTCTTACCACAAACGTGTCGGTGGCGATTATCAGCCTTTCCCTGGTGCCTTGCTAACAGACACATTCCAGATGTACACACAGGACGATCCACTCGATTTAGGTGTATTCGTCGAAAATACAGCTAGGGTGAAGGAACAAAAAGACCTGCCCATCAAAATCATTATTGGTAATCCTCCATACCGTGCAGGAGATAGCCAAAATACAGGAAATCAAAATACCAGATACCCCGAACTTGATAAACGTGTCGAAGAGACTTATGTCGCCAACTCGGATGCGACACTCAACAACTCTTTATACGACCACTACATCAGAGCTTTTCGTTGGGCATCTGACCGGATCGGTAGTTCTGGCATAGTCTGCTTCGTATCCAACGGTGGGTGGCTAACCAGCGCAGCAGGCGCAGGCGTACGGAGATGCTTCACTGAGGAATTTAATGATATCTATGTTTATAACCTGCGCGGCAATCAGCGTACTTTAGGTGAAGAGTCTCGACGCGAAGGCGGCAAGATATTTGACTCTGGCTCACGGGCCACCATTGCCATCACTCTTCTAGTAAAGAACCCCAATTCAAATCGTCATGGAATAATCCACTATTGTGACATTGGCGATTATCTATCTCGCGAAGATAAGCTTGGGATTCTCACCCAAGCGGTCACTAAAGATCCGGAATGGACCAGCTTGGAACAGGATAAGCATGGCGATTGGCTTAATCACCGTGACGATAGCTATAAGTCCTTTATACCGGCTGGTATTCAGGTTGGAACCAGAAAACTGAAGACAGGCCTCTTCTCTATTTGGTCAGCAGGGGTAAAGACCAATCGTGATTCGTGGTGCTATAACTCCGAACGTGACATCGTTATCGAAAATATGCAAAGGACAGTCGACACTTATAACTCTGAACTACTGCGCTGGCAGCAAGCAGATAAATCTGCCAATGTTCAGTCATTTCTCACAAGGGATCAGACCCGAATCAAATGGACACACGAAGTCTACAACGATATTATCCAGAATCGTAAAGCTGAGTTCAACATCAAACATGTGCGCCTCGCTCTGTACCGTCCATTCTTCAAACAGTGGCAATACATGGATCCGCAATTCAACAATCGTGTATATCTCCAGCCACAAATTTTTCCCGCTTCCAATGTGGAAAATCTTGCTATTATCACAGGAGAACGCGGCCCGTTTATCACGAACCTCGTTCCAGATCTCGAGCTTAACCACCATGGACAGTGCTTTCCACTCTACTGGTACGAGCAAATTAATGGAGCACAACAGGGCCAACTGGCAATCAATCGAGATCCTATTAGCGGGGAGACTCCACGTTGGGTTCAACATAGTGCAATAACAGATACCACACTTCGTGTATTCCGCGAAGCCTACCAAAGCATCCACTTAAGTCACCATGTACATAGGAAGAATACAACGCTTAAAGTTAGCAGAGACCCCCGCATAAGCAAGGAAGATATATTCTTCTATGTTTACGGTATCCTGCACTCTCCAGAGTATCGTCAGCGCTTTGGCAATAATCTCAAGAAGGAACTGCCCCGAATTCCCCTTGCGAATGACTTTGTGGCTTTCATGAATGCCGGGCGCGCATTGGCTGACCTGCATCTTAATTATGAAACTGTAGAGAACTGGCCACTCATGGAAGTAGGGAATTCCAAGGAACCCGGAAGAACCGAGAAAATGAAGTACCCTCAAAGGATCAAGGATCCAGAGACCGGTAAGAGGGTGCCTGACCGCACAGTGCTCCAAGTAGCAGAACACCTCACACTTCATGGCATACCATTGCGAGCCTATGAATATGTAGTAAACGGCAAATCTGCCATTGGCTGGCTTATTGATCGATACAAGGTAACCACTGACAACAAATCAGGGATTACCAACGATCCCAACAACTACAGCGATAATCCACGGTATATCGTGGAACTCGTTGAAAAAGTCGTGACTGTCAGCATGAAGACACTTGATATAGTTGAATCGCTACCGCCATTGGAAGAGCTGCCACAACCGACAGACTGGCCGGCTGATTGGCGCATATAGAGATGTCCATATCAATTGATTGTCTCTTCTCAACCAACCGATATTGCAGAAGGAGAGACAATCAATTTCGGAATGGAACATTTTATTTTGATGCATACCCCGATTCCCTGACCTCTTTCCCTGACCCCTAATTGTCTTCCTAGCCACAGGGAAGATGCTTGATTTTGTAAAGTAAACCATATGGTAGTTGCTCGTAACCGATTAGCGTCAACAGGCCATGAGAAGCCTGGCAATACCATTAACGAACAACTGCACAAAACCGAACATGGGGCGTGAAGATAGATACCGAGCTGCCGACAAGATGGTCAGGGCCATGGAGACCTAAGGAATTGACAACGTTTATGGACTGGCTGGGGATTCGGTAGATACGATGGTCTGTGCGCTCTACTGACAGAGCAGCAAAGTCAAGTTCACCCAAGCCAGGCATGAAACGGTAGCGGCTCTGGCCACTGCGGCCCACGCTGGAAAGCGGTCAGCTGGCTGTCGACTGGTGGTTCCAGGGTCATCATCCATATGCCCGACAGACTCTACGATACAAAATGGATCATGTGCCCGTGCTAGCCGTCCTGGGTCAAATACAGTTGCACCTGCTCAACACTGTGTTACTTTCAAAAGATCGATACTCTCAAGCTCTTCGATGACGTAACAGTATACAACAAGCTGGCCTGGTCCATAACAACCTAGCACTAAGGCTGCCGTGAAGTCTAGTCGATGCCAAGGCTCACTTGGCTGGGATTATCTGACGGAATATCGCTGACTGCTATGCCATGAACGTGACCACCACGCTAAAACGACCGGGGAAGCCAAGTGGAGACCATTCCACAGAGTTTGTGGCAGAAGATGACGACCCTTATGGCGGCTGACCTTGGGTATTTGCGACCGGAATTTTGAACATCTGCTTTGTCTGAAGGAAAAGAGTTGCGTCAGAAAGATCACTAACTGCCTCAACAGCCCCATAAGACCATATCTTTGAATCTGAACCGCGACGGACATTCTCGATGATCTAGTGCCCACTACGCCACCTTGTCCGCCAGCTGCATTCTCTGCATTCCTTCATATACTTGGAGACTGATACGACCGGCCGAAGCATGGCGTTAGACTGCCATAATAAAGGAGTGACTAGCAAGGTAAAGTTGGACATTCTTGATTCGTGCCATCTGTTCCAGCAGAGAAAACGATCGCCTCGACCAAGACCCTGATAATCGTGGATGTCCAGCCAACCTTTTGCGAAGGAAAAGAACTGGCGATTGAGGTAAGCAACGAGGTCGCCGGCAGGATTGCCGACTACATCCACAAGCATGCCGGGTATTAAGCCTATATGGCCACCATCCAGGACTGGTACATCGAACCCGAAAACTTTCGTCCCACCACCCAAATTTCGTAGACAACTAGCCCAAAAACATGGTATAGTCGGCTCACCCGAGGCTGAATTGCATGCCAAAATTCGGGAACAGGGAATCTCCCATCATTTCAAAAAAGACAGTACTCAGCCACATGCTCCGGATTCAAAGACATCGAGGACAACACTGATCGAGTCCAGAGCAGGCAGGAGTTCTCTAAAGCCAAATCGTCCGGTTCCACCCCAGCGGAAGCTCTGGCGCTGGCCAAGGTCGACCAAGCGGACGTAGTAGGTATCGCCGAATCACATTGCGCTTCAAAGAAACCAACCTTGACGCTGTGAAACAGGGCTACAAGGTCACGATCTTCAAGAATCTGCCGTCCCGGTCAGTGAGGACCAAGGTATAGAAGCGTGCGAGGCTATGACCCGGGCCGGTATCCGGTTGTCCACCTCCAGCAAAGAGCGAAAGAGATCGATCAGGAATTCACCATGGATGAAAAGTAGGTCTGTGGCGAATTCTCCAATAAGTATCTTCAGGCTGGGTGATGGCGAAAGATACCACTCTGGCCGTTCTTTCAGGGGTTATCTGATACTGACTTGCATATCTCATTAGCGTCTGTTTATCTGTGATGGTGTTCAACAGGTCGGCCTAATAGCCTCGGGGTAGATGGTAGCAGTACGGATACGCATCCCCTCCAGGGCTGTTTCCTTACGAAGTACCCTCTAGACCCCTGCCATTCAGATAGGCCTGGAGGCCACCAGGATCAATCATTGCCGCAACATCAATCTGGACACCATGAGTTGTGCACCACCCGGAGCGACCGCCTCCACAAGACAGACATATTCGACCGGTCGGTCCTGAGCCACGTGACCGTCTACGACGAGGCCCAGGGCTACATGCGGTTCGGAGTCGGCTACTACAAAGAGAAGTTCCAGATTCCCAAGATGCCACCGCTGCGGGAGATCATGCGCCAGTTCCTATGACTGGCAGCCGTCTTCCGTCTGCCAGCGATTAGGAGGGGATAAGTCTGCCGTCCTGCAGCGTCAGCAACCGGTCAACCCGGGCAAGAACTGAAGGACGGTGGGAGACGATCAGGCAGGTACGGTCACCCTTCCGCTCGATCAGTCTGGTCAGAACCCGACCCTCCAAGAGGGCATCCATATTGCTAGTGGGTTCGTCCAGGAGCATGAGAGGCGCTGGACTCAAAAAGGCTCGAGCCAAGGCCACTCGTTGCCGCTGCCCCTCGGACAGGTCCGAGCCATTGTCAGCAAGCAAATGATCCAAGCCGTCGGGTAGCTGGTCGATCAGATCATCCAGGCAGGCATCATGAGCCGCCTGCTCAATATCCTCTCTGCTGGCATCGGGCCGAGCCAGAGCGATGTTATCCGCCAATGTGAGACTGAATATATAAGTGTCCTGGCTCACCAGAGTCTGCTGGGCACGCAGATCAGCGGTGCAGATGGTCTCGATCGGCAGGTCGGAAACGGTCAGATCCCCGCCGCTGCGCTCCTGGAACCGCATCAGCAGATCGATCAAGGTGGACTTGCCGACTCCGTTGGCACCCTGAATCCCGATCAGCTCGCCAGGCTTGATGGAAAGGTCCAGACCCTCCAAAACCGAAGTCCGGCCGCCATGTTCACCCAGGTCGTCCTTATCCGGGTCAGTCTTGCCAGCATAGGAGAAAGAAACTGCCTTGGCCTCTTCTCCAGTGAATTCCGTCAGGGGATTCCCATGACCGGATTCCACCTCACGTACGGGCGGCTCCTTGTCCAAAAGCGAGAAAACCCGTCGGGCAGCAGCCAGAGTGGGCTGCAGGCCAGCGCCTAGCCGAGCTACAGGTATCAAGGGAGCGAAGGAAGAGAGGAAGCCGACCAGTCCGATCATTCCCCGAGCAGGATCCACCAACCCTGCCGAACCTAGATGGCAGGCCATCAGCGTGAAAACTCCAGTGCAGATCAGAGTGACCACGTTGGTGACCAGATCGTTGGCGACGGTCCGCCCAGAGGTGCGCCCCCTGGCATCCAGCATCTGGTCCGTAGCGACTCCCACCCGACGGCGAGTGTTCCCCAAAGCGCCCAACCCCGCCAGCTCTGTGCGGCCCTGCAGAGTCTCCAGAAGAAGGGAATGCAAATTGGCTTGGGCCGTCCGCTCCCTCATAGCCACCTTGAAGGTGGGTCTTGCGCTCAGGATGGGGATGAGCAGACCGACGATCAGGTAGGAGATCACGGCGGCCAGGCCCATCCAGGGTGAGAGCCAGGTGAGCAGGGCCAGGTTGGCCAAGGAGGTCACTAGAGCGATGGCGATGGGCGATAGAGTGTGGGCGTAAAAAATCTCCAGCAGCTCGATGTCGTTGGTGATCACCGTCACCATGTCTCCGCGCGCTTGATCTCGCAGGCCAGCCGGGGCCAGGGACCGCATCTTATCGAAGACCGTCGTGCGGATGTCACGGAGCATACTGAAGGCCATCTCATGGTTGTAGTACTGCTCCCCATAGGCCATAACCCCTCGGCTGAGAGCAGTCAGAACCGCCACCAGGGCCCAGACGACCCACTGGCCATTCAGCGGCGGCCAGTCCGTGACCAGGCCAATCAGGGCCGCTGCGGCTGCCATCATGCTCCAGACTGCGAAGAGATGGCCCAGACTGCCGCAGAGGATGGCCTTGCCCTCCGTGCCGGTCAGAGGCTTCATCAGCCGGGCCATGCGGCGCATCATCGTCAGATTGCCGGTCGTCTGCTGCATGTCTTCACTCCCCGTCCTCATACTGAGCCTGCTCCTTCCACTGGGCCGCAAATCCGCCCCCGGCATCCAACAGCTCACGGAAGCCGCCGCTCTCCGCCAGACGGCCTTCCTGCAGGAAGAGGATGGAATCGGCATTGCGGACCCCGGCCAAGCGGTGGGTGATGGTCAGGACCAGGGACTCCTTGCCCAGCGCGTCCATCAGGGCTGCCAGTGTAGCGTCATGCTCGCGGTCCACGGCGCTGGTGGCCTCGTCGAAAATATAGACGGGAGAACGCCGCAGGAGCCCGCGGGCAATGGATAGGCGCTGGCGCTGCCCACCGGAGAGGTTGCCTCCTTCAGGATCGATGTGAGCGTCCAGCCCGCCCTTGCTTTGGACAAGACCGGTCAGACCGACCTGATCCAGCGCGTCCAGCAGCTCCCAATCCGAGTAGCCCAGTCCGGCCGGATCGAGATTCGATCTGATGGTCCCGGTAAAGATGTGATCGGTTCCTCGAACTACGGTCTGTAGACCGACCAGTTCCTCGCGTGACAGGTCGCAGATCTGGCACCCGCCAATGGTCAACTCTCCGGCATACCCCTGAAGGCGCCCGGACAGCAGACCCGCCAAGGTGCTCTTGCCGGAACCCGAAGCGCCGACGAGGCCCACATGTCCCTTGGCTGGCAGGTTGAAGTTCAGATCGGTCAGGGCCTGGAAGCCGTCAGGATAGGTGTAGGTCAAATCGCGAGCGCTGATGCCTAGCGAATCATCGCCAGACATATCCGCCTGATCTGCCTGCTTCGAAGCGGATTCCGAGTCAGACTCCCGAACTGCTTCCTCAGAAGTTTCGAGACTCGCATCCGGAGCCGTCTCCGAACCCGTACTCTTGCGCGACTCAGCAGTCGTCCCTGGAGCCGCCGACTTCCCGTCGCTCCCCTGCCGAGCTTGGAGAATATCGTCGATGGCCTTGCCCTGCTTGATGGCGACCATGCCGGAATGCATCATGTAGACCAGCTGGCGCTCAGGGGCGAAAAGCCGGACCCCAGCCAGGGCAACAACCAGGCAGGACAGCACTCGAGCGGGCCCGCCCTGCCCGATCAGGACCGTCGCTGCAACCGCCAAAATAAGACTGGTGTAGATGACCACGTCGGCCTTGATCAGCGAGCGCAGCTGTCCGGCCAGAACCCCCATGGTTATCCGGCGGAACCCCTCGGACTCCTCGGCCAGATCGTCGGCCTGCCGCTGGTCTGCCCCGAAGATCTTCAAGGTGTTGAGCCCTCTCAGGGCATGCTCAAAGTGGACGCCAACCTTGTCGTATTTGCGCAGCTGGCCCAGCTGCACCTTGATGTTCTCGCCCATGGTGGGCTTGGATGCCAGGGGCAGAGACACCATGCCGATCACGACGATTGCCGCAGCCAGTGGGCTGACAGGCAGGAGGACGGCCAGGGTCACGACCAGCATCAGGGCGGTCTGGACCAGCGCCGGAATATAAGCCGTGAAGTAGGAGACGAC
This sequence comes from Bifidobacterium apousia, assembly GCF_007559275.1. GTDB lineage: Bacteria > Actinomycetota > Actinomycetes > Actinomycetales > Bifidobacteriaceae > Bombiscardovia > Bombiscardovia apousia. The sequence goes on along the minus strand of NZ_VMHK01000005.1, from coordinate 15,033 downwards.
CGACTTGACCCCTTCGGTCGAAAGCCTGGCCAGGGTCTGCGCCGGAACGCCCAGGTCGTCCTCCTGCCTGTTGGGGTCGAACACGGATAGATACAGGGCCTGGGAGAGAGCCTTGCCCATCCCATCAGCCAGCCGGGCGCTGACGAACCTGGCGACCGCCTGGGTCAGGAACCGAACCAGGATCAGCCCGCCTATCAAGGCCGCCAAGGGTCCGGGGCGACCCGGCACCCAGGCAAGGGCATGAGGAACAGCCAGACCAAGGGAACGGCCCACGGCCGCGATGGCTACCGGCAGGAGGAGGACCTCCGCCAACGCGCCGATCGTCTGCAGGAGGGCCAGCAGGAGGCTGGCGCCCATCCTGGCTCCCGGTAGATGAAGTAGTCGCTTGCTGATCATGCCTGTTCTCCGTGCCGCCTTTCTGATACGCCCCTCTCAGTGGACACTAACAAAATCCTCTCGCGCCAGGCAATACCTTTATTGTGAAGCCCTGGCAAGAGCTGGCAAGAGACATAAAAAAATATCATTTACTTTCCCTCCCGGCCCTCCTAAACTTGACGGCACAACCTGCAATCGGCGGATATGGCCTAGGGCCGAGCGACCGCCACCCAGATGGGAGCGATCCTTTATGAAAGCACTGAAGACAAAAGACCTGGTCAACGTCGGCATTTTTACAGCCCTCTACTTCGTCAGCATGGCGGTGGGCAACTTCATCACCGTCTTCCTGGCGGGCCTGGTCATGCCCGGCCTGTCCTCCCTCTTCATCCCCGCTGTGGTGGGGCTGGTCTCCGGCCCGGTCTACATGCTGATGATCCGCCGGGTGCCCAGGTTCGGGGCCATCACCATCGTCGGCGTCATCATGGGCCTCTTCCTGCTGGTCTTCGGCCACTTCGCCCTCTCCTTCATCCCCTACGCCTTCTGCGGCCTGCTGGCTGATCTGGTTCAGTCCTCACTCAGGGAGAGCCGTCCCAACCTGGCCCGCTACCTGAGCTACGTCATCCTCACCTTCGGCTGCACCGGCCCCGTCCTGCCCCTCTGGTTCATGAAGGACGCCTACGTGGCCAGCCTGGTCCGCCGCGGCAAGAGCCAGGAGTACATCGACGGGGTCTTCGCGCCCATCACCGGAGCCACCTTCCTGGTCTGCATTCTGGCCACCCTGGTCGGCGCCCTGCTCGGTGCATGGATAGGCGCCAGGATCGTCGACCGGCATTTCAACCGGATACCCGCCAAGCAATGAGGCCCATCTCCATCTACACCAGATTCTTGCTGGTCATCTTCGCCAACGCCCTGATCTTCGTCACCCTGCCCACCCCGCTGGTCCTGGCCATCAACATCTACTTCTGCAGCTTCCAGGTCATCGTGGGCAGGGTCAGGAAGGGCCAGGCCTGGCTTCTGGTCTGTCTGGTCTTCGCCCTGGGCGCCTCCCTGGCCATGGTCTTCCCCGAGAACCTGCCGGGACATTACCTGCTCTTCCTCTTCGTCGGCGTGGGCAGGGTCCTCCCCCTGGTGCTGGTGGCGGCCTTCATGATGGGCACCACCAAGGTCTCGGAGCTGGTCTACCTACTGCGCAAGATCCACGCCCCCCAGTGGCTGGTCATCCCCGTCAGCGTCCTCTTCCGCTTCTTCCCGACCGTCAGGCACGACTATGCCCAGATCAGACGGGCCATGAAATTCAGGGGGATCGCGGTCACCACGGGCGACATGGTCCGGCATCCGATGCGAACCATGGAGTACATCTACGTCCCCCTGCTCAACAACGCCACCAACGTGGCCTCCGACCTGACCTCGGCCGCCCTGACCAGGGGGATCGGCGACCCCGGGCCCAAGACCTCCATCCAACGGATTGCCTTCACCGGACTGGATGCGCTCATGTGCGCCCTGGGTCTGGTCCTTATGGGATGTGGAGCCTATGTTGCAATGTTCCAGGCTTAGCTTCACCTACGAAGGCGCCAGCCAGCCTTCCCTCCAGGAGGTCTCCTGCCGGATGGGCCAGGGACGGCTGACCGTGGTCACCGGGCCGAGCGGTTGCGGCAAGACCACCCTGTCCAGGGTCATCAACGGCCTGATTCCCGAACTCTACGAGGGCAAGCTGGAGGGGGAGTGCCTGATCGGGGGCGAACCCACCACGGACCGGCCCATCTACCGGCTTTCGGAACAGGTCGGATCGGTCTTCCAGAACCCCAAGACCCAGTTCTTCACCACCGATGTCCGCAGCGAGCTGGCCTTCCCCCTGGAGAACACCGGGGTCCAGCCGGAGGCCATCCGGGAGCGCATAGACCAGGTGGCCGACCTCTTCGGCATCGCCCCGCTTATGGACCGGGATATCTTCTCCCTGTCAGGGGGCGAGAAGCAGATGATCGCCATCGCCTCCTCCTGCATGATGGACCCGGAGATCCTGGTCCTGGACGAGCCCTCCGGCAACCTGGACGTGGAAGCGGTGGCCAGCCTGGCGCAGATTCTGGGCCGCTTGAAGGACCGGGGCCTGACCATGGTCCTGATCGAACACCGCCTCTACTACCTGGACGGCCTGGCCGACGACTTCCTGGTCATGAAGGACGGCAGGCTGACGGAGCACCTGACTCCGGCCGCCATGAGGGGGCTGGATGGCCCAAGTCGCCAGGCCATGGGGCTGCGGGCCCTGAATCTGGACGCGACCGAGAATGCGAGCGCTCCAACCAAAGTCATCACCGAGAAGACCCCCGACTTGCTCCGGGTCAGGAATCTGACCTATGCCTACCACCACGACCAGGCTCCTGCCCTGGATGTGGACGACCTGACCCTATCCAGCGAGGACATCACCGGCATCATCGGCCGCAACGGAGCAGGCAAGAGCACCTTCGCCTCGGTTCTGACCGGACTGCTCAAGCCTGGCGACAGGTCGGAAATCAGCCTGAACGGGACCAAGCAGACCGCCAGGGAGCGCGTCGAGGACTCCTACATGGTCTTTCAGGATGTCAACTACCAGCTCTTCAGCGAGACCGTGGAGGGCGAGATGCTCCTTGGAGCCAAACGGACCGACCTGTTCGAAGAGGTGGCACGAAAGCTGGACCTGGAGCGGCTCCTGGGCCGGCACCCCAACACCCTCTCCGGCGGGGAGAAGCAGCGGGTGGCTATCGCGGCCGCCATACTGTCGGGCAAGCGCCTGGTGGTTCTGGACGAGCCCACCAGCGGCCTGGACCTGCTCCATATGGATCAGGTGACCGGGATGATTCGCTACATGCGCTCCCTGGGTGTCATGGTGATCGTCATCTCGCACGATCAGGAGTTCCTGGCCCAGACCTGCCAGCGGTTCATCACCTTCCGCCAGGGCAGACCGGTCAGGGACAGCCGCAAACTGGGCAACCTCCTGCAAGCCCTCTGAACCTCCGAACCCTTGCAAGGTCGGCGAACATGACGCCTCCCGGCAGGCGGTTCTCCTGTGCTCCGGACCCCGCGAACGTATACAGTAGTGGGGAAAAGAGCATCAGGAGGGCGTCCCCTACGTCGGACGACCCCGCCGCACAGCCAGGGTTACGAGAGGGCATGATGGGCTATATCGACGTCATCGGAGAGACGAAACGGTATGTGACCGGCGAGACGACCATCGTGGCCAACAATGAGGTCACCTTCTCCATCGAGAAGGGCGAGCTGGTGGTCATCCTCGGCGCCTCGGGGGCGGGCAAGTCGACCGTGCTGAACATTCTGGGTGGCATGGACACCTGCAACGAGGGCCAGGTGATCGTGGACGGGAAGGACATCGCCGGCTATGACGCCCGGCAGCTGACCACCTACCGCCGCTATGACGTGGGCTTCGTCTTCCAGTTCTACAACCTGGTGGCCAACCTGACTGCCAGGGAGAACGTGGAGCTGGCCTCGGAGATCGTGGACGATGCCGCCGACCCGGTCCAGACCCTGGTCGACGTGGGCCTGGGCGACCGGATCGACAACTTCCCCGCCCAACTTTCCGGCGGCGAGCAGCAGCGGGTGGCCATCGCCCGGGCCGTGGCCAAGAACCCCAAGATCCTGCTCTGCGACGAACCCACCGGAGCCCTGGACTACCGGACCGGCAAGCAGGTGCTGCGCATCCTCCAGGACCAGTGCCGCAAGAAGGGCGCCACCGTGGTCATCGTCACCCACAACGCGGCCATTGCCCCCATCGCCGACAGGGTCATCCGCATGCATGACGCCCGGGTCCAGGCCGTGCAGACCAATGACAGCCCCGAAGACATCGAAAACGTGGAGTGGTGAGGATGCAGCCCGTCAGGAAGGTGCTCTGGCACGACATCCGGGTCTCCCTGCGCAAGTCCCTGGGGCGGTTCATCTCCATCGTATGCCTGGTGGCGCTGGGTTCCTTCGCCCTGGTCGGGCTGAGCGTGACCGGGCCGGACATGCGGCAGGCCGGCAACGCCTACCTGTCCGACCACCATCTGGCCGATCTGATGGTCATCAGCAGCTACGGGCTGGACCAGGAGGATCGGGATGCCATCGACACCGCCCCTGGCAGCTCCGGCATCGAATACGGGTATCTGAAAGACGTGGTGCTCAAGGGCACCGACAAGAGCCTGCGCATCTACTCCGCCCCCGACCGGATCTCCACCTATAAGCTGGTCGATGGATCCATGCCCACCAGACCTGACCAGATAGCGGTCGACACGGCCTTGGGTGAAAGCCACCCCATCGGCAGCAGCATCCAGGTGGATGAGAAGGCCGACCAGCTGGGCAGGAAGGTTTTGAGGCACCACAAGCTGCGCGTGGTGGGCATGGTCAGGTCGACCGAGATCCTGAGCAAGGTCAACATGGGCCCCTCCACAGCCGGATCCGGGTCCTTGGACTCCTACGCAGTGACCACGCCCAAGGCCTTCGACTCGGACGAGTACATGATCGCCCGCCTGACCTTCAAGGACCTGGACCGGATTCAAGACCATTATTCCGACCAGTACATCCAGGCCCTGCAGACCCACAAGGACGATCTGAACAGGATCCTGTCCGGACGCCCTACAGCGAGGCTGAACGCCATCAAGGCCCCCCTGAAGCAGAAACTGGACCAGGGGCAGGCCCAGGTGGATCAGTCAAGACAGGAGCTCGAAGGGAACCGGCAGCAGCTGGACCAGGCCAGGAAGGATCTGGACCAGGGCGCCCAGAGCATCCAGTCCGCCAAGAACCAACTGGCCGCCAAGACGGTGCAGGCCCAGGCGGCCATCGACCAGGGGCAGCAGGAGGTGGATCTGAGTTCGGCCGAACTGGCTCGAAAGCAGAAGCAGTACCAGTCCTCCGCCAGCCAGGTGGCCCAGGGCAGGCAGCAGGCCGACCAGGGACAGCAGGCCATCGACCAAGGACAGGCCAAACTTGATAGTTCCCGCCAGCAGCTGGAGGGCGGCAAGGCCCAGGCCGACCAAGCTGTAGCCCAGGCCCAGGCAGCGCAGAAGCAATGCAGGCAGGGCATCGCACAGGTCACCGGCCTCATTCAGACCATCGACGCCCAACTGGCCACACCCGGGCTGACCCCTCAGCAGCAGGAGGAGCTCAACCGCAAGAAGGCCGGGCTTCAGGAGCAACTGGCCGAACTCAACCGGCAATCACCGCAGATCGATGCCCTGGCGGCCAAGGCCAAGGCGGGCCGCGATGCCTTCATGACCAACCAGTACACCCCCGGCATGGCCCAGGTCGCAGCCAACCAGCAGACCCTGGATGCAAAGCGTCGGGAGCTGACCCAGGCCAGAGCCAAGGTGAACGAAGGCGAGCGCCAACTGGCCCAGGGCAAGGCCCAGCTTGACCAGGCCTCCGCGCAGCTGACCCAGGGCAGGGCCAAGCTAGCCCAGGCCCGGCAGCAGCTGGCCAGCGGCCGTGCCTCTGCCCAGGGGCAGATCGACCAGGCCCAAGCCGCCCTGGACCAGAAAACCGCGGAATACCGGACCAAACTGGACAAGTTCAAGAGGGAGAGCCCAGACGCCCAGAAGAGGATCGACGACTCCCAGAAGAAGCTGAACAAGGCGGCGGACCAGCTGAGCCGACTGGAGAAGCCGGTCTATGCCCTGGACTCTCGTCGTGAGGCGCCCGGCTCGGAGGGCTACAAGGTCTACGCCTCCGTCTCCTTCATCGTGGACTCGCTGGCCAAGGTCTTCCCCTACTTCATGTATCTGGTGGCCGCCCTGGTCACCTTCACCACCATGACGCGCTTTGTGGACGAGGAGCGGATCAACGCCGGAACGCTCAAGGCCCTGGGCTACAGGGACCGGGATGTCATGGCCAAGTTCCTGGTCTACGGCGGAGCAGCTTCGGCCCTGGGTGCGCTTCTGGGCATCATCGCCGGCCACACCCTCCTGCCCTGGATCGTCTACCAGGCCTATGTCCACGCCTTCGACATGCCGCCCATCCACTACGGCTTCCACCTGCCCATCACCCTCCTGGCCTGCCTGCTGGCCTTCCTGAGCGCCGTGGTTCCCGCTTTCCTGAGCGCCTGGCGGGAGCTGCGCGAGAAGCCGTCGGCCCTCCTCCTGCCCAAGCCGCCCAGCGCCGGTTCGAAGATCTTCCTGGAGCGCATCCCCCTGATCTGGAACCGGCTCAGCTTCACCCACAAGGTCACCGCCCGGAACATCTTCCGCTACAAGCAACGGATGCTGATGACCATCTTCGGGGTCTGCGGATCGGTGGCTCTGCTGATGGCCGGTTTCGGCGTGCAGGGGTCCATCTCCGCCATCAACGAGCACCAGTTCGGTCAGGTGATCCGCTACGACCTGATCGCCGCCGAGAACAGCCAGGCCACATCCGACCAGCGCCAATCCATCAGGGAACGGCTGGAAAAGCCTGATGTGAGCCGTTCCCTGAACGTGCGCTACGAGGAGATGAGCAAGACAGCCGGGCACAACGCCGACAAGCAGTCCATCACCATGATTGCGCCGGCTAGCGCCCAGCACCTGGACGACTTCATCCGCATGGACACCCGGTCCGGGCACAAGCCCCTGAGCCTCAAGGGCGACGGCGTGATCCTCTCCGAACGGATCGCCCAGCTGACGGGGACCAAGGCAGGCGACAGGATCACCCTGCAGGATTCAGGCGGCAGGGACAGGACCATGCGGGTGGATGGCATCTGCGAGATGTACCTGGGGCACTTCGTCTTCATGAGCCCATCGGCCTACAGGACCGTCTTCCACCAGGACTTCTCGCCCAACGCCCATCTGGTCACCTTCAAGGACTCCAGCGCGGAGAACACCAGAAGGCAGGCCGCCTCCTTCATGCGGATCGACGGGATCCAGGGGGTGGTGCAGAACACGACCCTGATGAGCCAGATCGACACCGTGGTCAAATCCTTGAACATGATCATGCAGGTGCTGATCATCGTGGCCACCCTGCTGGCCCTGGTCATCCTCTACAACCTGACCAACCTGAATGTGGAGGAGCGGATCCGCGAGCTGAGCACCATCAAGGTGCTGGGCTTCTACGACCGCGAGGTGACCATGTACATCTACCGGGAGACCATCCTTCTGTCGGCCATCGGCGTCCTGGCAGGGTACGGGTTCGGGGCCTGGCTGCACCACTACATCATCACCACGGTCCCGCCAGACAATGTCCTCTTTGACCCCACCATCAGCTGGGTGGCCTTCGTCGTGCCCCTGGTCATGATCACGGTCATCACGGCCGGCCTGGGCTGGATGGTCAACAACAAGCTCAAGCATGTGGACATGCTGGAGGCCCTCAAGTCGGTGGACTAGGCCATATCGGCATTTACCCATGCTGATGGCGTAAGCTGGCACTCCAAGAGTCCATAAGTCCATGCCATTAAAGCCATTGAGAATCCAGAAAGCGGAGGACGACGGTGCTGCAGATCGAACACATCTCCAAACAGTACAAAACGGGGGACTTCGTCCAGCAGGCCTTGAATGATGTCAGCGTCAACCTGCGCGACAACGAGTTCGTGGCCATCCTGGGCCCCTCCGGCTCCGGCAAGACCACCCTGCTTAACATCATCGGCGGGCTGGATCGCTACGACCAGGGCGACCTGATCATCAACGGCACCTCCACCAAGAAATACAAGGACCGGGACTGGGACTCCTACCGCAACCACACCGTGGGCTTCGTCTTCCAGAGCTATAACCTCATCCCCCACCAGAGCATCCTGTCCAACGTGGAGCTGGCCCTGACCATCTCGGGCGTGCACCGGCAGGAACGACGCGAACGGGCCAGGCAGGCCCTGGAGCAGGTGGGACTGGGCCAGCACGTGAACAAGCGACCCAACCAGCTCTCGGGCGGGCAGATGCAGCGGGTGGCCATCGCCAGGGCCCTGGTCAACAACCCCCGCATCCTCCTGGCCGACGAGCCCACCGGAGCACTGGACTCCGAGACCTCCATCCAGATCATGAACCTGCTCAAGGAGGTGGCCCAGGACCGGCTGGTGGTCATGGTCACCCACAACCCCGAGCTGGCCCACCAGTACGCCACCAGGATCGTGGAGCTGCACGACGGCTCGGTCATCAGCGACTCCGACCCCCTGCCCGACGACCAGGTGCCCATCCGCCGGGCCCGCCACCGCACCTTCGGCAAGGCCTCAATGGGGCTACTGACCTCCCTGTCGCTGAGCTTCAACAATCTTCGGACCAAGAAGGCCCGGACTGCCCTGACATCCTTCGCTGGGTCCATCGGCATCATCGGCATCGCCCTGATCCTGTCGGTGTCCACCGGGGTCAACCGCTACATCGACAGAATACAGCGGGAGACCATGACCTCCTACCCCATCACCATTCAGGAGCAGTCCTTTGACCTGAACAAGATAGTGGACTCTGCCCAGGAAACCCAGAAAGAGGCCAAGGCCCACAAGGATCTCAAGGCCATTCAGCCGGACGACTCCAGCGTCAAGGGGGCCTCCAGCCTGACCAGCAGCATCACCCAGAACAACCTGACAGACTTCAAAAAATACTTGGACAATCCCAAGAGTGAAATCCACCAATACGTGGGGTCTGTGGGCATCCAGTACTCCTACGCCACCAAGTTCTCGGTCTTCGGGCACGATCCGGACGGCAAGCTGGTCTCTGCGGATAAGGTGACCATGGGCGGGCAGGACGATGCCAGCTCCACCGCCAGCCAGATGGCCACAGCCAACACCGACAGCGACATGGGCGATATCCAGTCCATGCAGATGTCCTACCTGACCGGCAAGACCGAGAAGAACAAGGCCCCGGAGATCTTCGGCGAGATCATGCCGGGGGCCGATGCCAAGACCACCATCAGCAAGGTGGTGACCGACAACTACCAGGTGGTGAACGGCACCTGGCCCAAGGCCAAGGATCAGGTGGTCCTGGTGCTGGACAAGAACAACCAGATGCCCGTCACCAGCCTCTACAAGCTGGGCATCCTCCCCTCCAGCCAGTACACCGACATGATGAACAAGCTCAACAGCGGCCAGGAGGTCAAGGTCGACACCAAGCCCATCGAATACACCAAGGCCATGGACCGGAAACTCTCCCTGGTGCCCGCTGCGGACCAGTATGCCAAGGGGACCGACGGCCACTACCACTACATCGGCGACAACACCGACCAGATGACCAAGGCCGCCGACCAGGGCCTGCAGCTGCACATCGTCGGCATTGTCCGCCCCAACCAGGGGGCCAAGGCCACGCCCCTCAAGGTCGGCGTCGGGTATACCCGCCAGCTGACCGACTACCTGATTGACCAGGCCAAGACCAGCCCCATCGTCACCGACCAGGAGGCTGACCAGGGCCACAGCGTCCTCAACGGGATGGCCTTCGCCCCTGCCGACGATGCCGCCAAGGCCAACGATGCCAAGGCCTACATCGCCTCCCTGGGCGTCAGCCAGAAAGCCAGCATGGCCCAGGAAATCATGAAGGGCTCGGCAGCCATGGCCGGGCAGGAAGCCCAGGGCCGGGCCGGAGCCGCTGCGAGAGCCCAAGGTTCTGCCGGCATTCCCACGGGGGCCTCAGCCGAGCAGCAGACGGCCCAGGCCTTCGACCAGTACATCGCCACCGCTCCGCAGGACGCTCTGGTCGCCATCTACAACCAGTACGTTTCCACCGGCACCTACGCCGACAACCTGAGCGACTTCGGCCTGATCTCCCGGGACGCCCCCTCCCGCATCAGCATCTACACGGACAGCTTCGAGAACAAGAATTCCGTGGGTGACTCCATCAAGCACTACAACGACAAGGCCGCGGAGAAGAACAGGATCGTCTATACCGACTACGTGGGCCTGATGATGAATTCGGTCACCACCATCATCAACGTCATCACCTACGTGCTGATAGCCTTCGTCGGAGTCTCGCTGGTGGTCTCCTCCATCATGATCGGCATCATCACCTACATATCGGTTCTGGAGCGAACCAAGGAGATCGGCATCCTGCGCGCCATGGGCGCCTCCAAGCGCAACGTCTCCAACGTCTTCAACGCCGAGACCGGCCTCATCGGACTTCTGGCGGGCCTGCTGGGAGTGGGCATCACCCTGCTGCTGATCATTCCGGCCAACAGCATCATGCACCACTTCATGGGGACCACTGAGGTCAACGCCGCCCTGCCCGCCTCGGGCGGGATAGCCCTGGTCATTCTGAGCGTGGTCCTGACCCTGATCGGCGGCCTGATCCCCTCGCGGAAGGCGGCCAAGCAGGATCCCGCCACCGCCCTGCGCACCGAGTGAGGCTGAGCGGCACTGGGTGGCACTGGCAAAGAAGTGAATTCCCGCACAGTCGGGCCTTGGGGGCGGTCCCTCTTTACTCGGGAATGCCATAATGAACCCCGTGAATGAGCAATCCAATCAGATGACAGATCAACAGAAACGGCAGCCCCTCTTCCCCGGGCGGGCCTTCATCAGCACCGTCCTGGACGTGGTCGAGAGCAAGAAGACCATGAGCGGCGCACTGACCGGCAAGTACATGCAACGAGCCACCATGGCCGGCCTCTTTGTGGGTATCTTCTTCACGGCCTACTTCGTCATCATGGGCCAGGCCGGCCAGAACCCCGCAGACCACGGGCTGATCCTGGCGGGCCGGGTCCTGGCGGCGACCACCTTCGGCTGGGCCCTGGTCCTGATCTACTACACCAACTCCGAACTGCTGACCTCCAACATGATGGTGGTCACCATAGGCGCCTATCACAAGCGCCTGGGCTGGCTGGCCTCCCTGCGGATCCTGGTCCTCTGCCTTCTGGGCAATCTGGCCGGAGCCCTGATCGTGGCCGTCATCCTGCGCTTCTCATCCATCGTCAGCGGCCCGACCCTGGACCAGATGCTGGCGGCCGCGGCGACCAAGACCGGCTATGTCTCCGGCGGTCCCATGGGCTTCGCTGACCTGTTCGTGCGCGGCATCCTGTGCAACTTCTGCATCAACATCGCCATGCTTATGGTCTACAACGGCAAGCTTTCCAACGACTTCACCAAGTGCATCATCATGGTCGTGGCCGTCTTCGTCTTCGCCTTCTGCGGGTTCGAGCACTCGATAGCGGATTCGGCCCTCTTCCTCATCCTGGGTGTCTTCGGGCGGGTCAACGCCTGGAAGGCGATCCTGGTAGTCCTGGTGGCCATGCTGGGCAACTACATAGGCGGCGGCATCCTGATCGGCCTGAACTTCGCCACCATGAACGACGAGCGCCGGTTCAAGGCCTGACTAACCTTCCCGCCTGCTGCCGTCCGCCGCTCATCAGAAACCGCATACGTGCTTACGAGCCTGCGCAAAGACACCTACTCATGAAGAATCTCGAATGTCTATATACAGGCAGAAAGCGAAGGTTCATGATGAGCGAGACTGAGACGGCAGCGAGCAAGTCCCTGGTGTAGGAGTTCTACGACCAGGTCTTCAGCCGGGGAGATACCAGTAATATCGACATGTTCATGCGAAACGACTACATCCAGCACAACCTGGAAGACGTACAGTCCCGTAACGGCAACGGCATCTTCTGACCCCAGCGACATAAGAAAGGGCGTAAACAGACCGGGCAGGGAGACAACTGCCGCCGCTCCAGGACATGGATATCTCTTTTAAGTTGTGTCCAAAATCCTCCTAGATCATCCAGACACCTGCAGCGTTGATATGGTCAGCCAAGACTGATCCAGCTGCTTCCATACTGTTTTGCTGACCATATAATCGCAGTCTACGCGGCAATCCGTCTGTGTGAAAGAAACCCGCGCCCGCATTCATGGCCGTCTTCACAATGGCCCGGGCCTCCCGGTCGTCTGGTGATCAACATTGACCGACCAGAGCCACACGGGAGGCCCGAAATCACCACCGTCCCAGACTTATGTATGCACGATGCCCTCCTTACAATTGGCACTCAAGCCCGATTGCCTGTCCGCACCTATTTGGTCTTGTCCGGTTACTCAAGCAGGTTGCGACGCAGGGCCTCCACCTGGTCTGGCCCGAACCCTAGGGCCTGATGTGCATAGGCGAAGACATCACCATAGGCATCAATCATGAGCTGGCGGGCGTAGATCAGATATTCCTTCTTGACATAAAGCGCGACCGCCAGTGCATCCAACGAATCCTGGTCGAAGCCCTTGGCGCGGAATTGGTCCAGCAGCTGATTGTTGGCCGCGACCCTTTCTTGGTTGGTCTTCAGATAGTCCGCGAATATCTGGTCGTCGTCCACCTCCAGCAGCCAGAGCACCAGGGCCGCGGCGAACCCGGTCCTGTCCTTGCCGGCAAAGCAGTGGAAGAGAGTAGCCCCCTGTGTGTTGCCCACGACGATGCGCAGGAAGCGCCCAAAACCTTTCTGAGCGCCTGGATTCAGGACCATATCGTGGTAGGTGCCCAGCATATGGTCATTGACCCGATCGACCGAACCTATTGAGGCGAAGTCGTCCAAGCTGGTATTACGGGCACCGATCATACCCAGCAGATCGATGTTGGTAAAAGTGATGCCTTCGATTGAGTCGTCAGGACTCTCCTGTATCTCGAAGGGCCTACGGAAGTCCACGACCTCCGTCACCCGGTAACGGTTAACCAAATCCCTCTTGGTCTCCTCGTCCAGGCCGACCAGCTGCCCGGACCGGATGAACTTGTGCTGGCGGACCCGGCGGCCGTGGATGGTCCGCATGCCACCCAGATCCCGGAAATTGGTGATGTTCATCGACGACCTCCTCTAATACGTTTCTCTTCCATCAAGGCCACTAGACCCAAAAGCACAACTGCACAGACAATGGCGATATACAGCACAATAAAAGTGTCGTTCCAACCATGCAGCACATGCCCGAGCACGGTCAGCCCATCGGACGAGGAATCTGCGATTTTAGCCAGCAGGACCTTGGCGGTGGAATCACCGAACAGATATGCGAATGCACCGACCATGCCGCCGGACAGCACATTTGCTCGCTTTGGAATTTGATTGAGCATGGAGATATTGATCAGCATCTGGGGTCCGAAAATGAACATACCCAAAAAGAACAGCGAAATATAAATGACCACAGGGGTGCGGCCCAGCTGGTAGCCTGCCATTCCGAGCGGCAGGCAGATGGCGCAAAGCGTGGATACAAGGGCGGGCCTGCCACCCAGGAAGTCAGACACCACGCCCCAGAGAAGGCATCCAATCAAAGCACCCATCTCGAAATAGAAGATGGTCCGTGCACCGACCTGATTGCTGAAATGCAGCTGCTCAGTCACGCGCAAAGGCGCCCAGTTGTCGATGCCGATGCGGATCAGATAGACGAAAACGTTGCTGACGCAAAGCACCCAAACCCAAGGGTTGGAAAGCAGGTACCGGCGGAAAATCTGCCAAGTGGTATCGTCATGCGACTCTTCGTCTTCCTGCTTGACAGGCTCATCGAAGATCTTCTCTGACGGTTCCCACCCGAGATCCTCGGGACGGTTCTTGCCGACAAGGAAGCACATAATTGCCACCAGAAGCGCCACTACACCCGGGATGATAAACATCCCGGCTACCTTTCCGCCAAAGAAAGTTTGGGCACACCAGATGGCGAATACTCCAGCCAAGCCACCGCCTATATTGTGAGAAGCGTTCCAGACACCCAAATATCGGCCATATGTCGTCTTCGTCGTCCAGTTAGAAATCACTGTGGCGCAACTAGGGCCTCCGGCGCACTGAAAGACCCCATTCAAGGCCCATAGAACGATCAACCACCCCATAGGTACATGACTCAGGGTGAACAGGAAACCGATGCAGATGACCACAATAGACGAGCAGAAAAGCATAATAGATGCAATCTTCTTGTTGTCTTTGCCCGTGACCAGATAACCCACAACGATTTTTCCGATCCCATAGACAACAGAGAAAACAAAACCAATTACGCCCAACTGCTGGGTCGTAATGCCCAGCTGCTGTTTCATCAAAGGTTGCGCCGCTTTAAAATTATTACGAACAAGGTACATAGTAATGTACAGAATGATGACCATCAGATACGGTTTCATGAACTCACGGAACCAGAGATGTCGTTGTTCGGCTACCGGTATGGTAGCTTTCGGCACATGTTTGTCCAAATGGATATCGAATATCCTGTCAGCCATCTAATACCTCCCTGTATATGGTGGACAATAGCTGACATTTTACTTATTTGCTTCAACGTTTTATGTATTGACACACAAGGGTTCTTAGACGGTATCAGGGTATATTAAAAATACAGTTCGTTGATAATTTTCATTAAATGCACCAAGCACTTCATCTGTAATAAATACATCAATGATTAGTGTGCAGCGTGGCAACTGCTGAGCTAATCCCGATCAGCGGCGTAAGCCTCCGTTAACGGCTTCTACAGTAACGGATGAGTCAGAATGTCATTAGAGTGCCCGACATAAGTTTCACTATTGTTGTCTAATCTGTTATGAGAATATGAGTCCATATCCGTAGTACTGGCCTACATGTGTTTCTTGGCTGTACCACACCATAAAGCGTGCTGATATTGCTGCAGTAGAGGTCTTAGATGTAGAGGTACAGTTTGCTGATAGAGACCGTTTTGTCGGGAGTATGAGCAGACATAAAGTAAAGGCCTCTGGTGACTTGTGTCATCAGAGGCCTTTCAATGTGTTGTGGCGGCGGTGTGCTACTCTCCCACACTCTTCCGGGTGCAGTACCATTGCCGTGCTGGGTCTTAGCTTCCGGGTTCGGAATGGG
>NZ_VMHK01000014.1 GCF_007559275.1 Bifidobacterium apousia | reverse complement strand
TGCCATAGTGGCAATGAGCAGAATCAGCATGCCGATGGATCTCCGCTGCCTGTAAAAGTCGGCCCTGATCTGGTTAATCATTGTTTCCTCCTATGCTCTTGAGGGTTTTGTTCAGCAGATCTGTGAAATATTCCTCCAACGATCCTTTCTGCTGGCTGATTTGATTGACCAGGATGCCTTCCTGAACCAGAAGTCTGTTGATGGGGCCCGGCTCCAGGTTCTCCTGCCTGATCAGAATCTGATGGTCGTCAAGGACTTGGAAGGGGCCGATT
>NZ_VMHK01000004.1 GCF_007559275.1 Bifidobacterium apousia | reverse complement strand
TCGCATCCGCCCAGGCGGACGCTCCCATACTCACCGGGGGGGGGGGGTCGTCAGACCCCTCGCGTAGCTAAGCAAACCCCCGGCACTCTCCCCAGCAACGCAACAGACACACCACTGCCCTCGCCATCACCAATACAAACCACCACACCATTAAGCACCGCAACACCAACCCCAGACACCCCGTCATCGACGACGGGAACACCTGACAATACAGACTCAGCTCCGTCCAAATCAGCTGAAAAGACAGACGATCAAGCCGCGCACTTAGTGCGTTTCGACCCCGCCGACGGCAGCAAGCCGACACAGTCAACCGTGAAAACCGGGACTCTCGCCGCTCCCCCGCAACAGAACCCTGTGCGTGAAGGCTTCCGGTTCGACGGGTGGACATACGACTGCCAGCCTTTTGACTTTCAGACCCCCATCCTCCAGGACATGACCCTGAAAGCCCGTTGGACCCAGGTCACGAACTGGACGCTGAGCCCGGACCATGGACCCGCCACCGGAGCCCGGCTGACCATCAGCCCGCCCAGCCTGCAGGAGCCTTACTACGTCAGTGTCCAAGCCGCAGGAGATCAGTTTATCGGTATGACAGGCGACGGGCGCATCTACACCTGGGCGCGAGACCGCACACCCAAACTGGTTTCCGCCCCCGCCCAAGCATCCGACGGATTCCACTACCTGCAGGCCGCAGCAAGCGACCAATGGCAGGCGGCTCTCGGATCCGACCAGCACATCTACACCTGGAACAGCCAACAAGCCACGCCCACCACCCTCAAGACCAGCCAGAACACCCAGTTAACCAGCATCAGCGTCAACGAGAACCGGCTCCTGGCCGTGGACCAGCAGGGACAGGTTTACGCCTATCAGACCAGCCAGGCCGGCGGGAATGATCCCAACCCAAAGCCAGAAGAGCAAACCGTATCACGCCTGCCCGGACAGGCGCAGGCCGTCTTCGCCGTCGCCTCTGCCAGCCGGATCCTTGCCTTGGACACGGACGGGCAAGCATGGACATGGGATGCGACCAACACCGGCAACACCCAACCAGAGCACATCAGGAAGAACCCGGGCGCGCGCATCATCCAGACTGCAGCGCTTAACAAAGGCTTTCTCATCCTGGATTCACAGGGGCAGGTCCACTACCTAGCAGGCAGCACGGCCGGCATGACCCCGGTGATCCTGCCGGGCGGCGTACAGGCCAGCAGGATCACCGCCGACGAGGACCAGGCCATGATCACCGGCAAGGACGGCCGCCTCTGGGCCTGGCAGCCCGGCAGCAAGCCCATGCGCGCCGACAACGCGAACCAGCAGTACACGCAGGCCGTCAGCACCGCCAGCAGGATCATCGCAATCAACCGGCAAGGCGGCATATACACGTGGAGCCTGGATGCCCAAGGCCGGCCCGGTAAAGCGGACAGAACACACACGACCACTGTCCCCATCCTGGAATCAGCCAGCATAGACGGCCAAGCACTGACACTCCACAAAACCAACGATGCTTGGCAGGCGCAAGCCCCGGCCCGCAAACCCGGACAAGCCATCATCGTCATCACCGGCAGACAAGACAACCAGACTTTCACCAGAAACCTCAACTACACCGTCGACCAGACCCTGACCAGAGACACGAGATCGGCCTCCACCCACACAGTCACCTTCAACACAGACAAGGGAAGCCCGACGCCCGGCCCCCAGCAGGTCGACTACCCCTACGGCAGGGTCCAGCGCCCCGCCCCCGACCCAACGCGCGAAGGCTACCGATTCGACGGATGGTTCATCAACAACGTCGCCTACGACTTCAGCAAACCCGTCACCAACAACCTCACCCTCACCGCCAAATGGACACGCTTAGACTCAACCAACACGTGGAAGATCAACCCCGACAAGGGCAGCCAGCTGGGCAGGCAGCAGACCACCATCACCCCATCACCCGGCCGCGGCATACGATTCAGCCAGATCAGCGGATCAAAAAACTATTTCTCTGGTTTTTCCTTAGCTGTAGGCAGCGACGGGAATGCATACGCCTGGGGAGACAACACCTATGGTGAGCTTGGCGACGGGACGACCACCGAACGGCATACGCCGGCCGTAGTAAAGACGCCTGATCGCAAGACGTATCCGGACCTGCCGCCGGATTTCACCTATGTGCAGGTCAGCGCCGGAGGATGGCATTCCTTGGCCCTGGGCAGCGATGGATACGTGTACTCCTGGGGATGGGACTTCTATGGCCAGCTCGGCAACAACACCAGCGGTTACAGCGTATATTCGTATGTTCCTGTGCGTGTGCGCGACCCCAACAACCCTACTGATGCAAGCAAAGGGCTGAAAGCCACACAGGTTAGCGCCGGAGCCTCACATTCATTGGCCTTGGGCAGCGACGGATGCGTGTACTCCTGGGGAAACAACCTATATGGCCAGCTCGGCAACAACATCACAACGGATTCGTCTTTCCCTGTGCCAGTGCACGATCCTAAAAGCCCTACTGATGCGATCAAACAACTGAAAGCCCTACAGGTCAGTGCCGGAGCCTCGCATTCGCTTGCCGTGGGCAGCGACGGATACGCATACGCATGGGGATACAACCACAATGGCCAGCTCGGCAACAACACCAGTGGCGACTCTGCGAATTCGACCGTTCCTGTGCGTGTGCGAGACCCCGCCAACCCCACTGACACGAGCAGAGGGCTGAAAGCCACACAAGTCAGCGGTGGGAACGCTCATTCGCTTGCCGCAGGCAGCGACGGGAACGCCTACGCATGGGGATACAACGGCAATGGCCAGCTCGGCAACAACACGAAAATAGATTCGTCTTTCCCTATGCCCGTACGCGACCCTAGCAGCCCATACGACTCAAGCAAAGGACTGAAAGCAACGCAGGTCAGCGGTGGAGAAAATCATTCGTTGGCAGTCGATCAGGACGGCAACGCCTGGGCATGGGGAGACAACGATCATGGCCAGCTCGGCATCAAAAGCACAAAAGATCAATCGTTCCCTGTTAAGGTATTCGCCTCCGCGCAATCCACAAGCACGGCCGGCCCCTGGTTGCACGTCGCGCAACTAGTCGCCGGGGACCATCATTCGCTGGCCATTGACACGGACGGAAACACCAAAGCATGGGGAATAAACAACTCTGGCCGGCTCGGCAACGACAGCATCCCCACAGGTGAAAATACAGGTGAAAATAACAGTAAAGCTCAGAGTCTTGTTCCTGTGCCGGTGGCGTTCAACCTCCAGCCGGTAATCAGCGCAGTCAGATTCGACACAAGCCCAGCCACGAGCCTGAACCAAGCCAGCAACAGCAACAGCGTCACCGTGGTGACTCCTGCACATGAGCCGGGACCTGTCACAGTGAGCGTCGATTACACACTCGGCGGCACAGGACAGATTTTAACCGACAAGTCTCTCACCTACACGTACACGCCTTTGGGCGTGCTTCCCAAAGCCGGAGGGGAGGGCATCCTGCTCGCCCTGGCCACGGGCATGACCGGCATGGGCGGGGTCCTGGCATCCCGCCGCCACCGGAGGGAAACACACCAACTGTCACACGCTTCGCACGAGTAAGAACGGCCGGGGGCGTATCAATCCCCCCGCCCCCGGCCAGAACAGGGGGAGCAGGGAGGAAAGTGTCATTCAAGGCTCAAACCCCAAAAGAGCCGACACCCCTCCTGCCCCCCCCCACCACACTTCTGCCGACGGGAACACGGGCAATCCACTCTCATTCCCGCCTGAGACAGATTTAGACGCGGCCAGACTCGCCACGGGTACACGATCCCAAGTTAATCCTGCCGCCGTCCGCGCTCACCATCCCAGAAAATTGTTGTAATCAGCCGCCCTACCCCTACTATCAGAGTCATTGACGCCAAGCGGTTGAAACTGGCTCGTGTGTTGTTGGCGGGCTGGGTGGTAGGGTGAAAAGCGGGGGATGTCGAAAAGACGACTGGTTTACGCCATGGCTACTGCAATACGATGCAGGGCTGGCATTGACAGACAGCACGGCTTTCCGACAGGAAGAACTTTGAATAGGCAGGCGGTGTTGATACCGCTTGGTGTTTGGTGAAGGGGTTTTGGTTTCATGCATCTGGTTTCCCGTCTGCGTCGCATCACGGCGATGACGACCATCCTGCTGGGACTGCTGGCAGGCATGGGCGTCGCATCCGCACAGGCGGACGCTCCCATACTCACCGGGGGGGGGGGGTCGTCAGACCCCTCGCGTAGCTGACGGAACCCCCGGCATTTCCCCCAGCAACACAACCAGCACAACACTATCCACACCCTCACCAATACAAACCACCACACCATTAAACCCCGCATCACCTAAGCCGGGCACCCCGTCATCGACGACAGATGCTACTGGCAGTGCAGAATCCACTTCAACCAAACCATCCGATAAGACGGATGATCAAGCCACACACACGGTGCGATTCGACCCTGTTGACGGCAGCAAGCCGACACAGTCAGCCGTGCAAACCGGGACTCTCGCCGCTCCCCCGCAACACAATCCTGTACGCGAAGGCTTCCTATTCGACGGGTGGACTCATGACGGCCAGCCCTTAGACTTCCAGGCTCCCATCCTCCAGGACACGACCCTGAAAGCCCGGTGGACCAAGGTCACGGACTGGACGCTGAGCCCGAACCACGGGCCCGCCCCCGGCGCACGGCTGACCATCAACCCGCCAGACATGCAAGAACCTAAGTTCGCCAGCTTCCAAACTTCAGGCAACCAAATTATCGGCCTGACCGGCGACGGGCGCATCTACACCTGGACGCAAGACGGCACATCTAAGCAGGTGCCCTTCCCCGCCCAGGCTCCCGACGGGTTCCACTACCTGCAGGCCGCAGCCGGCAGCCACCGGCAGGCCGCCCTCGGATCCGACCAGCACATCTACACCTGGAACAACGGACAATCAACGCCCACCATCCTCGACACCGGCCGGAACACCCAGTTCACCAGCATCAGCATCAACGACGACAGGCTCCTGGCGGTGGACCGGCAGGGACAGGTCCACACCTTCCAAACCAGCCAGGCCGACAGCCAGGGCCCGAACCCGAAACCCGCCGAACAGGTCACGACCAGGCTGCCCGCTCATGCGCAGGCCGTCCTCGCTGCCGCCTCCGCCAGCCGGGCCCTCATCGTGGACGCTGACGGGCAAGCCTGGATCTGGGACGCAAGCAAGATTGGAAAAGCCGAACCAGAACGCATCAAGCAGGATCCGGGCATGCGCATCATCCAAGCGCAAGCCCTCAGCAGAGGATTCCTCCTATTGGATTCAAAGGGACAGGCCCGGTACCTGGCCGACAGCACAACCAGTCCTACAGCCGTCAGCCTGCCGGACGGTGTGCAAACCAGCCGGATCACCACCGGCAATGACCAGGCAATGATCACCGGCAAGAACGGCAGCATATGGGCGTGGGAGCCAGCCGGCAAGCCCACCCAGGCGGACGACAGAACCCAGCAGTACATGCAGGCCACCAAGGCCGGCAACAGGATCACCGCCATCAGCAGGCAGGGCAACATATACAGGTGGAGCCTGGACAAGCAAGGCCAGCCCGGCAAGCCGGCAGGGATCACCACCACTCAAGCACCCAGCCTGGAATCAGCCAGCATGGACGGGCAGCCGCTCAAACTCAGCAAGAACAACGACGCCTGGCAGACGGACATCCCCGCCCGCAAGCCCGGACAAGCCGCCATCCTCATCACCGGCAGGCAGGACGGCCAGCCCTTCACCAGAAGCCTCAACTACACGGTCGACCAGACCATGACCAGAGACGACCAACAAGGACCCGCATACACGGTCCGCTTCGACACGGACGGAGGAAGCCCGGAACCGGACCCGCAGCAAGTGACCCACCCGTTGGGCAGGGTGAAGCGGCCCACACCCGACCCGGCGCGCGAAGGCTTCCTGTTCGACGGATGGTTCATAGGTGAAGTCGCATACGACTTCAGCAAGCCCGTCACCAAGGACCTGACCCTGACCGCCAAGTGGACCGAAAGCCAGAACAACAAGTGGAGCATCAGCCCCGACAAGGGCAGCCAGCTGGGCGGCGGATCCGCCACCATCATTCCTCCAGACAAGGCCAGCCAAGGCATCAGATTCAGCCAGGTCAGCGGAGGAAGAAACAGCAACTATGGTTTCTCCTTGGCGGTGGGCAGCGACGGAAACGCCTACGCATGGGGAAACAACAGGTATGGCCAGCTCGGCGACGGGACGAGAACCAGCCGGACCACGCCGGTCATGGTCAGGAAGCCTGATCCCAAGACGTATCCGGACCTGCCAGCAGATTTCACCTACGTGCAGGTCAGTGCCGGAGGCGCTCATTCACTGGCCCTGGGCAGCGACGGGTACGCCTACGCCTGGGGAAGCAACAGCAGTGGCCAGCTCGGCAACAACAACAGTGGCGAAGATACGTATTCGTCTGTTCCTGTGCGCGTGCGAGACCCCGCCAGCCCGGCTGACGCGAGCAAAGGACTGCAAGCCACACAGGTCAGCGCCGGAGGCTGGCATTCGCTGGCCCTGGGCGGCGACGGAAACGCCTACGCCTGGGGAAACAACAGGTATGGCCAGCTCGGCGACGGGACGACCACCAATAGGACCATGCCGGTCATGGTCAGGAAGCCTGATCCCAAGACGTATCCGGACCTGCCAGCGGATTTCACCTACGTGCAGGTCAGTGCCGGAGGCTGGCATTCGCTGGCCCTGGGCGGCGACGGAAACGCCTACGCCTGGGGATGGAACCACTATGGCCAGCTCGGCAACAACAGCACCAGCCGCTCGACTGTTCCGGTGCCGGTGGCGTTCAATCTGCAGCTGGTGATCACCGGCGTCAGATTCGACCAGACCCCCGCATCAGGGCTGATGCACGGCGAAGGCGGCAGCGTCAGCGTGGCAGCACCTGCACACGCGCCGGGCACGGTCACGGTCAGCGTCGACTACACGTTGGGCGGCGCACCCCAAAAGCCGGACACTACCCTCAAGTACACGTACCTGCCGCTGGGCGTGCTCCCGAGGGCCGGAGGGGAGGGCATCCTGCTCGCCCTCGCTACGGGGATGACCGGCATGGGCGGGGTCATGGCCTCACGCCGCCACCGGAGGGAAGCACGCCAACTACTTCACGCTTCGCACGAGTAAGACCGGCCGGGCGGCATATCATCCCCCCGCCCCCGGCCCGTACAGGGGGAGCAGGGAGGCCAGTGCCATCCAAGGCTCAACCCCAAGAGAGCCGACACGCCTCCCGCGCCCCCACCACACTCCCGCAGGCGAAAGCACGCGAGCAGACATGCACGCCCTACCGCCCCCGCCCGGGAGAGAGGAAAACAGCGGCCAAGCCGGCCGAGGGCATACATGCTCCAGCCAGCCCGGCCGCTGTTCATCCTCCCAATACCAGCATAATCGCGCAAGCAGTAACCCTTCACCCAGCATTTAGCCTCGCTCGCCTTCACTCGCAACCGAGCCTCGACGGCCATGCTGTGAAAGTTGCGGTATCGTTACCGCACTGATATAACTGAGAGCTGTCAGAACCGTTCGCCTGACCATGGCGTCGGTCAGGCAACCGCCGAGGTCGGCAGCACGGCCCGGCGGCCGACCACTTCGACGAAAGGCCATGATGGCGTACGCGACGATCAGGGATGTGGCCCAACGGGCCGGTGTCTCCGTATCGACGGTCTCCCGAGCCCTCAACGACTCCGGGCGCATCTCCCCCGCCACACGACAGCGCATCAACCAGGTCATCCACGACCTGCACTATGTGCCGGACTCCCGGGCCCGATCCATGCACTCCGCCCACTCGCGCACCATCGGCCTGCTCATCCCCGACATCCGCAACTCCTACTTCGCGGACCTGGCCTACCTGATCCAGGGACAGCTGCTCAACCACGGCTTCCAGACCCTGATCTGCACCTCCACCCAAGGCGACCCCGGCGAGGACCGGGCCCAGGTGCGCAACCTGCTAGGCCAACACATCGACGGAGCCATCATCGTGCCCGGGCCGCGTTCCTCGCACACCCTGGAGGAGCTGACCAGACGCGGACTGCCCCTGGTCTGCGTGGACCGTGCCGCCGAGGGTGCCGCCGGACGCGACGGGCGGGCCATCCCCTGCGTGGACGCCGACCCCGAGCCCGGCCTGCGGCTGGCCCTTAAAGATCTGCACACCCAAGGCCACCGACGCATCACCCTGGTGCCCGGACCCCTCAAGGAATCGGCCACCTTCCGCGAACGCCTGAACGTCTACCGGGACCTGCTGGCAGGCATCGAGGGCATGGACGACCCCCTGGCCGACCAGGTAGAGCCCGGCACCTTCGACCCCGACATGATCGACCTCTGGGCCCGGCAGGGAATCACCGGCGTGCTCTTCGGATCCTCCCTGGATGCCATACGCGCCATCAAAACGGCCCAGTCCCGAGGAATCAGCATCGGCGAGGACCTGTCCATGGTCACCTTCGACGACCTGCCCGTCTTCCGCATCCTGACCCCAGCCGTGTCGACCATCTCCCAGCAGATCGACACCATGGGGACCCGCTGCGTTGACATGCTCTTGGCTCTGATGGCAGGCTCTCCCGTGCGGTCGGTCCGGCTGCAGACCAGCTACCGCCACTGCGCCTCGGTGGGTCGCCCGCCCGCGCACACCGGCCAGGATCCCTGAACCTGTCACAGCGTGATCATCAAGGCGGACAAGCTCATCAAAGAACGGAGAAACATGATTCAAGATATGGCGGCGGCACCCGACCAGGTGCTCAAGGGACTGGATACCATCACGGGATCCATCTCGGTGGTCGGGTCCATGAATGCGGACTACACCGTCAACACCGACCGGCTGCCCAAGCCCGGCGAGACCATCAACGGGGGTCCCCTGGAGGTGCTGCCCGGGGGCAAGTCGGCCAACCAGGCGGCGACCGCGGCCCGCATCGGCGCCCAGGTCAGGCTCTTCGGGGCCGTGGGATCCGACTCCAACGCCGACTTCCTACTGGGGCAGCTGGGCAACGCCGGGGTGGACGTCTCCCATGTGATGACCGTGCCGGGAGCCAGCGGAACCACAGTCATCACCGTGGACGCGCGCGGCGAGAACACCATCGTCTACTCCCCCGGCTCCAACGGCAAGGTGGATGTGGACTACGCCCACCGCTCCCGCCAGGCCCTGACCTCGGCCAAGGTGCTGGGCCTGTGCCTGGAGAGCCCCATCGAGACGGTCACCGAGGTCGCGCGCATGGGCCACGAGGCCGGCATGACCGTGCTGCTCAACGACTCCCCCTTCCGCGCCGACCTGCCCGCCGACCTGATCGCCAACTCGGACCTGATCCTGGTCAACGAGCATGAGATGGCTCAGCTGCTGGGCATCGACGAGCCCGAGGATGGCGACTGGCTGGGGGCCGACTGGGACCGGATCAACCAGACCATGCAGGACTTCGGCTTCCACCGGGCCATCGTCACCCTGGGCGGCGAAGGATCCATGGTGCTGGACCAGGGCCAGACCTACCGGATTCACGCCGTGCATGTGGACGCCGTGGACACCACCGGCTGCGGGGACGCCTTCATGGGCACCGTGCTGGCCGGCCTGGCCTCCGACATGACCCTGGTGCAGGCCGCCCAGCTGGCCTCCTACGTCTCCGCCTACGCCGCCACCGGGCAGGGGGCGCAGGCCTCCTACGGCACGGCCGAGCAGATTCGGCTGCGCTTCTCCTGAGATTGGGTGCCCTCCCCTGCGTTGTCAGGCCGACGAACCGTTGCGGAATGCACGACGATTCGTCGGCCTGACTGGTATCTGTGGAATACAGGCTGGATGGATGGATATGGGGTGCATACTTGTTGCCGGTTGCCAATTGCCGGTGCCGGTTGAGCGCAGATGTGGAATCCATATGGAACCCATACCCATTGCCGACTGAGTGCAAGTCTGCGATCCGCTCTCACTGCCTGCTGAATCCAAGTACGGAATCCGAGCTTGTTGCCAGTTAAAGCCCTCCAAGGGTTGGGACGTACATTGGGGTACGCATACGTCTCGGCCGTGCATGCTATGCAGAAAGCCATTCCAAGTAAGAATGCGTGTACGTAAGAATGTATTTACAGCACCACGGCAAGGAACGGTACTAGGCCTTCCAAAACCAAAGCGGCTAGACTGATAACGGCAATCGCCATCTGCAAAGCCGCCATCTTCCGACTCACTATCTTCCGAATCGCCATTCAGCACCCACTCCCGATCGCGACTGCTCCGACTTATCCACTTTCGGACAGCCTGGGACCACATTTGACCACATCATCCCTCGGACTGATGGCACCTCCCTCCGTCCCTGAATAGTGTTGATTCCATGAGCACAGCCAGTCAAACAACGCAGCGACCAATCACCAGGTCCAACAATCGAACGCTGCTGACTGACGCTCTCTTCGCCATCCTTCTGCTTCTTCTAATGAGCGGCTCCACCGCCAATCTCAAAGATGGAGCCCTAATCCCCTTGCAGGAAAACCTAATCCTGATGTGGACGGTCCTGCTCATAGCCCCTGTCGTTATCCGTCGTCGATTCCCCGACCTGGCAGCCTGGCTCTTCGTCGCTGTGGCTCTGGCTCAGCTTTTCTTGGGACCAGCCATCATGCCCGCCGATGCAGTCTGCCTGGTTATGGTCTATTCATGTCTGCTTTACGGACGCCCATCCTTGCGTCGACTCTACCTGACCTTGGCCTGGGTCATGACGCCCCTATCCTGCTGTATCTTCACATTGGTCGATTTGAGGTTTCTGCCTCCTGGCAGAGCACAGCCGGACCGTACCTCAATGTGGCCGATCTCATTCAGAAAACTGGCGACCACCTTCCTATCGAATTTTCTGATCGAAGGGCTTTTACTGCTCCTAGCCATCGTCGCAGCCTACTGGACGCGGACCAGGCGAGATGCCCTTGACGAGGCTCGTCGACGCAACCACGCCCTGGCCCTGCAGGCAGAACAGAGCGCCGCCCTGTCTGCCAGCGCTGAGCGGGCCCGCATAGCCCGTGACATGCATGATGTCGTCGCCCACACACTGTCCATCGTCATCGTGCAGGCCGATGCCGGCAGATACGCAGCCACTACCGATGCAAGCCTGGCCTTCAAGACCATGCGAACCATCGATCAAGAGAGCCGTCGCGCCCTACGCGAGCTGAGCTCCCTCTTCGGCAAGCTCAAATCACCGACCAACCCAGCGGCCGAAACCAGCCAAAAAACTGTGGATTCTCCTCCCAATCAGCACCCGTCTTCACCACCACCAATGGACCCTGCCGACATCCATCCCCTTGACCAATCTCAAGCAACTACCCAAACGAATTCCGCTCGTCAATCCGCAAACGCTGATGATCCGGATCCAGCCGGAACAGATCGCACTCAGCCAAGTCAAGCCAGCGACTATCTTCATACAAGCAAAGAGACTCCAGCTGCTAACACTGCCAAGGCCAACATTGACACGGCCGACAATGCGTGTATTTGGCCCTCAGTTGCCACCTCTTCAAGCAATCCGCCGACCAGCTACGGATCATGGTCTGACCTGATAGATGCTGCCCAACGCACTCAGCCCGAATCCCAATTCAACCGACGTGTCAAAGGCCGACCCCACCCTGAAAAGTTGGATCGAAGCCGCGCCATGACTGCTTATCGGGTCCTTCAAGAAGCCTTGACCAATGTTCGCAAGCATGCCGCTCCAGCTTCGGATGTGCTAATTGAAGAACAGTGGCTCACAGACGGTCTGTGCCTAACCATTGACGACCAACCGCTCGACCATGCCACTACCAATTCAGATTCTCCGCCGCAGATGGACCGACCTGAGCATTCAGGTTTCGGCCTTTTGGGAATGCGCGAACGCCTGACTTCCCTGGGAGGCAGCCTCCAAGCTGGTCCCAAGTCAAAAGGCGGTTACCACCTCCAGGCGCGGATTCCTTTTGCTACTCCGCCAAAATCCGACCCTGAAGGAGTAATACATGCCAACCGACAAACGCAATGGTCCTTGCGTTCGATTGTCTCCACGCTCTTCGTTTGGTTTCAACGCCATCCGCTGACGGCCGACCTGGGTCTGGTAATCGGAGTCGTATTGGTAGAAAATCCAGGTCAAGCTCTCGCCATAGCACCTGTCACTCCCCAATATGATCCAGGTCGGCCAGTAAGAATCATTGCCACACTAGCTATCACTTTGCCCCTGATTGTGCGCAGGGTCCGTCCCGACATTTGCGCCGCCATAGTGGCTGCAGTCGCCGCCCTGCTGCTGCTCTTCTCGCCCTGGCTGCCGGAAGCTGCAGTCTTATCCCCGATCGCCGTCTATTCGGCGATGGTTTACGGTAAAAACTCCACCAGGCGCTGGGTTCCGTTCGCGGTCATCACGGATATGGTTTTGTGGGCTGTCAGATGTGCAGTCAATAACCAAGGGTGTCCCACCATTTTGTCCTACATGACAAAAGGACCAGCAGGTTCACCTTTCTCTGCATCCCATCTAACGCTTTTCATAGTGATGGCCACACCGGCCTTGATCTGCCTGCTGACCATTCTGATTGCCTCACGCCGACGCACTCGTGGTTCGGTCCTGCTTCTCCAGCAGGAACGCGAGCGCGCACTAAACCAGACCTTGCAGGAAAGCCAGGCTCTGGCAGCCAACCAAGAGCGTGAACTTATCGGCGCCACCATGCAGGTAGAGGTGGCCGCCACACTGAATACAGTCATTACATCCACCGGCAAGGCCATCGCCGAGTTGAACGATTACCAAGTCAAGGAGGTGGACCCTCCCCAAGAGCAGGTAGCACAAGCCTTCGGCGACATTGCAACCCACGGACGCCAGGCCCTGGCTCGTATGCGACAACTACTCACAG
Organism: Bifidobacterium apousia; assembly: GCF_007559275.1. Taxonomy (GTDB): domain Bacteria; phylum Actinomycetota; class Actinomycetes; order Actinomycetales; family Bifidobacteriaceae; genus Bombiscardovia; species Bombiscardovia apousia. Next base: position 156,866 of record NZ_VMHK01000004.1, on the reverse strand, counting down.
TCCTGCGTCACAGTTCCAGCACTGATTCGCACTCAAACACTGACACCGCCAATTCCTCAGACACGAGCCTCGATTCAGACAGGAACCATATGGTCGATCCTACCCACAAGACCGCACCTTTGCCGCCTCTTCACCCAGCCAAACCCCTTCCAGTAGATATTGACGATCAGCCTGACAACCCTCAGCAACAGTCACAACAGGATAAGGAACCAAAGCATGTCTGATCGGACCAACCGGACTCCAGACATGAGCGTTCTTGATGATGTGCACCTCCTATGGCGAGCACACAGAAAATGGATACACAGGAAACGAACACAGCAGGCAATCAGCCCACCGGAAGAATGGAGCATTCTATGAATCACGGACCTGAAGATCAGCCCAGCCCAGGAATCAACGACAGAAGCGCCTCACTTCAACATTTGACAGTGGCTCCGTCAACAGTTATTTCGGTAACAATCATCAGACAACCATCGCTTAGGCAACACTCAATCAGATAGCGATTACCTTGGCTACAAATTGAAACCAGTCGCAATTCCCAGCCACACTCGACTCGGATAAAATCGGATGGTGGCGCTGACCATCATCTAGCGGAAAGAAGCAGGCAGTCATGGAACGGACCGAACCCATCAGCGTTGCCATCGTGGATGACCAGGATCTGGTCCGGGCTGGCTTTGCCATGGTCATCGGCTCCCAGGATGACATGACCGTGGTTGGCCAAGGCGCGGACGGTGAGCAAGCGGTGGACCTGGCTTCACGCCTGCGGCCTGATGTGATCCTCATGGATGTCCGAATGCCCGGTATGAATGGTTTGACAGCCACCCGCCGGATCACTGCTCTGTCGCCTGACCGTCCGGAACCCAGGGTCATTGTGCTGACCACCTTCGATCTTGACGAATACGTCATGGCTGCCATAAAAGCCGGCGCATCAGGATTTCTGCTCAAGGATACCGAACCTGAAACCCTCTTGTCCTCCATCCGTACAGTTCACCAGGGCAATGCGATCATCGCCCCTTCGGCTACAAAACGACTGATCGAACATATGGCTCATGACATGCCTACGACCGGATCCATGCCATCGGGTTCAACCTATCGCGATCCCGAAGCGGACCTGCTCACTGACCGCGAGTTGCAGGTCCTGGTTCACATAGCCCAGGGCCTGAGCAACCAGGAGATTGCTGACAATCTGGGGATCTCACTGCCCACAGTGAAAACCCATGTCACTCATATTCTTCAGAAAATCAATGCCCGCGACCGCGTCCAAGCAGTGGTCTTCGCTTACGAAAACCATCTGGTATGAACCAAGCCATCAGCCAGCATCAATCGTCACTGAGCGCCTCAATGGGTGAAACCTTGACTGCCTCCCTGGCTGGCAGCACACTGGCTGCCACCGCAGCCAGCAAGGCCACCGGCAGTATCAGCGCAAAAGCCGACCATGGCACGGTGAAGGTCACGGATCCTATGGGCACAAAGACCTGATAGGCTCCTATCCACCCGAATAGCATTCCTAGAACGATTCCAGCCAGACTGGCTCCTAGGGCAATCATGCAGGCTTCGACTCCCAAAGATCGGCGAACCTGGACGCTGCTCATACCGATTGCTCTGAGCGTGGCGGTCTCACGACGGCGTTCCAGCACCGACATCATCAAAGTGTTGGAGACTCCTATGAGGGCAATGATGACGGCAACGCCCAGCAACGCCACCATGATCGCCAACAAGGAATCGATTCTTTCGCCCCATAGCCTCTTTTGCGTCAGCCCACCGCTGATAGCCATGTCGTCATGCTCTCCGACAGCCTGACGTATGTCATCCAAGAGCAGTGCGGCATCACGATCTCCCTGCGTCCTGATCCAGATTTCATGCGTCTTGGTGTTTATCCCAGCAACGTTCCGGGAATCCGTGATTGCATAGACGCCACTGGTATCCAGCCCGCCGAATCCTGCAAAGACCCCGGTCAATGTTCTTCTCGCAACTGCCTCTTTTTCACGTTCATCGTCCGCCTGAGGATCAGCTATCAACAACTTCAACTGACTTCCGTTCCGGTAACCGGAATGCTTGGAAATCGTTCTGGTCGACACCAGCAGTGCATCCGACTTTTGCATACCTGGACCCAGATCGGCATGAAGCACACGCCTGATACGTGAAGCATCCAAGGCATAGACAGTCAAGGAATCTTGTGAGGGGCCTCCTGACTCGACCTTGGCATTGAATCGCTGCACCAGCTCTGCATCAGCGACACCTTTGATACGCTGAATGGCCCGCACATTATTCTTATTCAGCCCCTGACCAGATATTTCAATATCCAAGGAATAACGCTGATCAATATCCTTAGCCAAGGTCCGTTTAGTGGTTACCGCACCTGTAGCCAGAGTGGAGACCAGGGTTACACCGATCAGCAGAGCAACACCTGTGGCAGCGACTCGTGAGGGATTTCGAGCAATATTCGCCACTCCAACCCTGCAAGATGGTCCAATCCGGGACACAGGTCTACCCAGGCAACGCAGAAGAGCCGGAATCCATCGACGCGCACCGATCAGCGCACCCAGAAAAATCAGCAAAACACCCAATACCGCGAGACCGAGCAAGAGTTCCTGCTGATTAGTGGTCTGGACTGTGTCGCCGGTGTTTGTCCTGACTAGCTCCCTGACACGCCAAGAGGACCAGATCACGAACGCTATGCCAATGACCGCCAACAGGATGCTGATCAGTAAACCGATCCGTTTCCTGCTTCCTCGCTCCTGATAATCCACTGGTTGCAGGGCTTCAAGCGGTCTGACCCTGATAGCCATACGAGTAGAACCAAAGGCAGCCACCAAGGTTGCCAGAACGCCGAGCATAAACGGAAGAAGAAGGGCGGCAGGGGTAGGCAGGAGTGCAAGCTTCATGGTGCCCGAATGCAAACCGAGGCAACCGGCAAGACCCATCAAACCCATGGCCAGCAGGATGCCAATCAAGGACGATATGACACCAAGAAGCAGGGCCTGCTGCAGCACGCCTAACCTGATTTGCCGTCGATCCGCACCAATGACCCTCAGCAGGGCCAGATACCTGCGCTGTCGGGCCACCATGATCTGGAAGGTGTTGGCAATCACCAAGGCAGCCACTACCATGGCCAGTACACCGAAAGTCATGAGGAAGACAGTCATGATGTTCACACCATTGCCGGTCTGCTCACTGAGCAGCCTGTCCTCCATGGCGCGACGGTCCTCCAGCCGGTATCCGTCGGGAACGTATCGACTGATGTCATGCAGAGTGTTCTGAAGTTCCTTGCCTTGGCCATCAACCTGCAGATAGATGTTTTCCACAGGAGGGGACGCCGGTCCAACCATTCCCGCCTTAGTCAGCAGACGATCAATCCGGGAACCCGTCAGCACCACAGCTCCGCCGAAGTCGTCGTACTGTCCACCACGGCTCTTGCTGATACCTGAGATGGTCAAGTCCACAGTGCCTTGGTGAACAAGGCTCTCTTTATTTGAAGAATCCTGAGCATTATCACTTCCTGGCAGCATCAACGGGGACAGATGGAGGCGCACCTTATCCCCAAGGCCCGCCCGGAGCCTGTCGGCGACGGAACGCGGCAGTACCACCTGATCGTCTGAATCCGGCCATTGTCCACGATCCAAATCGATAGGCATGAGCTCCTGGCTGGCACCCATAATCGCCAGAATCCCCTTGCTGGACTGACCGTTTGCTTCCGTATCCACCATGAGGTTGACATCGGGGCGCAGACCACGAACCCCCTGCAGTTTCGACAGCCCCCTGCTATCGAACTCGTCGAACAGAATTGGCTTGTCCTGATCCCTTCTGGAGGTCACAGCATAATTGGCTTGGCCGGCATCCATGCTGATCTCGCGACGCATGGAGGCATTCGCCACGTTGCCAAAAAGAAGTGTCAGGCACATAAAGAGGGTGCCGATCACGATGGCCAGACCAGCCGGCATCATCATTCGTGCTTCGCGCTTCATCATCGTACGGGTTATCCGCCACACAATGCACCCCCTAGTCCTGTACCTGGGAATAGCCAGCAGCGCCAGCCGAAACTTGTTCAGCCAGAAGATCGTTCATGGCTTTCACCGTCGGATTCTGTCGGTCCGCAACGATCTGTCCGTCGGCAAAGACCAGCGCACGGTCGGCATAGGATGCGGCATAGGCATCATGGGTGACCATGATGACGGTCTGGTTCAACTCGCGTACGGAATCGCGCAGGAACTTCAGAACACCAGTGCTGGCGGCCAGGTCCAGGTTCCCCGTCGGTTCATCCGCGAAGACCAGACCGGGTTTGGTTATCAGCGCTCTGGCGATGGCGACCCGCTGCTGCTGTCCCCCGGATAATTCACCGGGAAGATGGTTCAGCCTCTCCGACAAACCCAGCGTCTCAACCAGCTGCTCCATCCACGAGTTGTCGGGCCGAACGCCATCCAGTACCAGCGGCATGAGGATGTTCTGTTTGGCAGTGAACATAGGCAGCAGGTTGAAGCTCTGGAAGATGAATCCCAGATGCCGCCGCCTGATCAGGGTCAGCTGACGGTCGTCCAGTCGTGTCAGATCGACTCGGCCAGCCTGATCGATCGATGGATGATGACGATGTCCACTCTTCGGGTACAGAAGATCAGCGGCCATATAGACATGACCAGAGGTGACAGTATCCAGACCGGCAAGAACGTGCATAAGCGTTGACTTGCCCGAACCTGAAGGCCCCATGATGGCCGTGAACCGGCCACGTTCAAAATTCACGTCAATTCCGCGCAGGGCATGGACAGCATTCGAACCTTGCCCATAATCCTTGGTCAGCTGCCTGGCGCTGACGGCCGGTGGTCCCGCGACGCCTGTGCCCGCACTGTCGATTAACCCTTGCGAAGACGCGGTATCCGTTTTGTGCTGCATGGTGCTCCTTATCCGTCAGGAAGCCTTTCTCCCGTCTGCTTCTGACCCTATGCGGCTATCAGCTGCTGCGATATGGTCCCTAGGAGCGATGAAAACAATCATCCTTACGGATGAGTGCGCTGAAAAACGCTTCCTGTTAGGCTGGCACCATCCAAATCAACGCGGGGCGGCGGGGATGGACATCTGGGAGATGAAGAACACCATGTTCAGCGCAAAAGACGTGAGCCTCAAGACATGCAACCATCGGACCAAGGGATTGAAACAATTGCCCCGATCCCCTTGATTGACTACGGGAATATCAAGGTCCCTTCGCTCAAGCCGGCTCGCTTCCAAGCAGCATCAGTGAAGACGGCATCTGGGGAGACAAATCAATCATTCCCGGCACCGACCAAGGCGCGCTGGGATAAAGGCTGGTGCTTATGATGCGCGGTGGTTGCTTGCCGTCATTCCTCAGCAAGAGCCACAACCGGTGGAGTCCGGTTGACGCGTCTTGCTGGCAGGACGCTTGCCAGGATCGCCGCTACGAGTGCCACCACCAGAATCACCAGTCCAGTGGACCAGGGAATGGGGAAAGCCACCGTCCCCAGAGAGGAGAAGATCTCATAGGCTGCAGCCCAGCCGAAGAGCAGGCCCAGGACCATGCCAGACAAGGACGACCCCAAGGCTATCAGCCCTGATTCCACAGCCAAGGACCGTCTGATCTGCTTGCGAGTCATCCCAATGGCACGCAGGGTGGCCGACTCTCGTCGGCGTTCCAGCACCGAAAGGGAAAGCGTGTTGGCCACGCCGATCAAGGCGATAGCCACCGCCACCGCCAGCAGGGCCAGGATAATCATGAGCAAGTTGTCGATGGTCCGGTCCCACTGTTGTTTCTCAGCCAGCCCGCCCTTCACGGAAACAGCCGAATACCCAGAAAGTGCACTCTTCACCTTGTCTATGAACGCCGAGACTGTTGGCGAGCCATCGACCTTGGCCCAGATCTGCACGGTCTGAGGCTGAACGCCATTGAGCGAGGAGGAGTCGGTCAGGCCATATAAATTGCTGGCATCAATCCCCTGGAAGGGCGCATAGACACTGGTCACGAAGAGTCTTTGAGCCACCGATGCAGATCCGCCTTGAGCGTCGCTTTGAATCGGGTTGAGTACATTGAGCCCCAGATTTCCGCCGTCATGAAAATCCTTCTGTTTATTCATGAGGCTTTTTGGAAGCAGAAGGGCATCTTGTCCGGAAAGATCCTTGCCGACCTGGGCATTCAGGAGGCGATCGATCTTGTTTGAATCCAGGGCGAAAATAGTCATCCCCGCACCGTTCTCGCCGCCTGATTTGACCATGGCAGCATACTGGGGCACCAGTTCGGCCTGCGCGACCCCGTCGATCCGTCGAATGGCGTTCAGAGCCTTGGTATCCAGGCCATCGGCGCTGATCTGCAGATCGACCGAGTAGTGCTCATCCATCATGTCGGCCATGGTCTGCTTGGCGCTGGCGGCGCCCGTGGTCAGGGTGGCGACCAGCGTTACGCCGATCAGGAGGGCGGTACCTGTTGCCGCCACACGGGAATGATTCCGTGCAATGTTAGCCACGGCGATTGTGGACGAGGGCCCAATCCGCGAAACCAGGGACCCGACTCCCTTGAGCATGAAAGGAATCCAACGATTGGCGCTGAAAAGGATACCTAGGAAGGCAAGGACAATGCCGATGACAGCCATCGCGGCAACAATGTTGGGCCCATCTCCGGATGCCTTGCTGGCCTTGTCTGCCGTGACATTAAGCCTGACCTGCCAGAGAGACCAGACCGTCATGGTGATGCCCAGCAGAATCATGACCACGCTGACAAACAGTCGTATTCTGCTCGTCCGCTTGTTCTGCAAAAGATCGGCAGGCCTCAGCGCCTCCAAAGGACTGACCCTGGTGGCGGCCCATGAAGATCCCAGGGAGGCCAAGACCGTAACGACGATGCCGAAAACGAGAGGCACCAGGATAACTGCCGGAGTCAGCTTCAATTGGAAGTAGAGGGAACTCGTATGAGCTTTAGCTACACCCAGAATGGCCATGATGCCGATGGCGGCGCCGACCCCGATCAGGGAGGCCACAGCCCCCAGGATGACGGAGCGCAACAGGACGCTGGCCCGGACCTGCCCCTTATTGGCGCCAATCGTCCTCAGGAGGGCCAGGTAGCGACGTTGCCGAGCCACCATAACCTGGAAGGTGTTGGCGATAACTGTGGCAGCCACAAACATGGCCAGCGTGCCAAATACCAGAAGGAAGGTGGTCACAGGGTTTTGGGAACCGCCGAGCGCGGTCTTGACCAGTCGGTCCTCCATAGTGTGACGGTCCTCAAGGGAGTAGCCGGAAGGCATGAGCTTGCGCAGAGAGGCCAGACTCCCATCGAGGTCGCTGCCCTGCCCGCCAACATTCAGGTAGATGTTCTGGGCATACAGGTTGCCCATGTTGCCAAGACCTGCTGTTGTCATCAAGGCATCTATGGTCTTGGGGGACAGCACGATTGCGCCGCCCGATTCGCCAAACCTGTCGCCCTCGTTGCCCTGGTTCGAACTGACACCCGACAAGGTCAGCGGCCTCGATACGAACCTGCCCGCAACCTGGTCAGCGCTGGCTTGCCCTTTCGGCCCAAGGTCCTCGGAAATATAGAGCATGTCAGGCGAGAGGTTCAGATTCACCTTGTCGCCCAGAGAGAGTTTGAGCCTGGACACAGTCGGCCCGGGTAGGACCACCTGGTCATCAGCGCTAGGCCAGGATCCCTTGGACAGACCGACCGGCATCAGCGACGAATCCGCCATAGGAATGGCAATCACGCTCTCGCTCTTGACCTTGCCGGCGCGGACATCCGCCATGAGCTGCGTGTCTGATCTGACTGCGTGAACACCTGGGACTTTTGCCAGCTCCTCGGTTTTGAAGTCCTTTACCCTTTTCTGCTCTGAATGGTTGCCTTCCGCTGGGATGATGGCGTAGTTGGCCTGGGCGGCATCGGATGAGACCATCCGCCGCATGGAAACGTCCATGGTGTTGCCGAAGAGGAAGGTCATGGCGATAAACAGTGTTCCGACGACAATGGCGATGCCGGCGGGAACCATCATGCCCAGGTCATGCCGCATCATTTTCCTAGCAACGAACCACATGAGCATTCCCCTCAGCGATGAGCAGCCGAGTCAGCTGTAGCTGTAGAGGCCATGACTTCCTCGGAGAGCAAGGCATTCATGGAATCCACAGTGGGTCTGTCCTGGTCTGCCACGATTCGCCCATCCGCAAACACCAAAGCCCGATCGGCAAAGGAGGCCGCGAAGACATCATGCGTGACCATGATGATGGTCTGCCCCAGCTCGCGAACCGAATCCCGCAGGAAGCTGAGCACTTCGGTCGAGGATGCAGTGTCCAGGTTTCCCGTGGGTTCGTCAGCAAAGACAATGGAAGGTTTGGTGATGAGGGCCCTGGCGATGGCCACACGTTGCTGCTGACCACCCGAAAGCTCGCTGGGTCGGTGGCTCAGCCTCTCCTCCAAGCCCAGGGTCTTGGCCAAAACGTCCAGCCAAGCTGTGTCTGGCTTGGCCCCATCCAGGATCAGAGGCATGAGGATGTTCTGCTTGGCCGTAAACATGGGCAGGAGGTTGAAACTCTGGAAAATGAAGCCCAGGCTCTGGCGCCTCAAGAGGGTCAGCTGATTGTCGTTGAGCTTGGTCAGGTCGACCACTCCCCTCCGCCCTCCTTGACGACGGGCCCGGCTGCCCTTCACGCCGGCGGCATCGGTCCCGTTCAGGTAGACATGTCCGGAGGTAACGGTGTCCAAGCCCGCCAAGGTGTGCATGAGTGTGGACTTGCCCGACCCGGAGGGACCCATGATGACCGTGAACCTGCCCCGTTCGAATTCGACATCCACACCCCGCAGGGCATGGACCAGGTTCTCCCCACTCCCATAGTCCTTGGTCAATCCTTTGGCCTTGATGGCCACCTGAGCGATCTGCCTCGGTTTCCCCGCACCGGACGACGAATCGGAAGACGCCCTCGTCTTTGCTCCATGTTTCATACTCCCATCTTACCCACCAGAACGTTTCCGCCTGACTGGTCAGGTGTTCTATCCCACTGGAGCGAGGGGATGAGAGGGCATATACAAAGGTGCCCATCGAAACGTAATGAGGTTTCGACAGGCACCTTCTGCTTCTGTGCCTTCTCGGTCATATATCGCGCAGATATGGCACCAAGAAGGAAGTGTGATTGCCGGTTACTCGGCCAGACCGGACTCCTTCAATGCCTGGAAGGCACCCTTGAGGTCATCCAGAATGTCCTCGATGTTCTCCGTGCCGATGGAGAGCCTGATGGTACCGGGATGGATGGCCTGATCCTCCAGCTCCTCCGGCGTCTCCTGGGAGTGGGTGGTCGATGCCGGATGGATGGCCAACGACTTCACATCAGCCACGTTGGCCAGGAGGGAGAAGAGGTGCAGGTTGTTGATGAAGACCCTGGCCGCATCCTTGCCGCCCTTCAGATCGAAGGTGAAGATGGAGCCGGCGCCGTTGGGGAAGTAGCGCTTGTAGAGCTCGTGGTCGGGACGCCCCTCGATAGCCGGATGGCTGACCGACTCCACCTCCGGAACGGTCTGCAAGTAATCCACTACCTTCAGGGCGTTCTCAACGTGGCGCTCAACCCTCAGCGAGAGCGTCTCGGTCCCCTGCAGGAGGAGGAAGGCTGCAAAGGGCGAGATGACGGCGCCGGTGTCGCGCAGGAGGATGGCGCGAATGCGGGTGACGAAGGCCGCAGCGCCCAGATCCTGGTAGAAGCGCAGGCCGTGATAGCTGGGGTCAGGCTCGGTCAGAGTGGGGAACTTGCCGGGCACTGCCGCCCAGTCGAACTGTCCGCCTTCAACGACGACCCCGCCCAGGGTGGTGCCATGGCCGCCGATGAACTTGGTGGCCGATTCCACGACGATGTCAGCCCCGTGCTCCAACGGACGGAACAGGTAAGGAGTGGCGAAAGTGTTGTCGACGATCACCGGGAGGTTATGGTCATGGGCGATCTTGGAGATGGCCTCAAAGTCGGGCAGGTCGGCATTGGGGTTGCCGAAGGTCTCGAAGAAGACCAGCTTGGTGTTGTCCTGGATGGCCGACTCGAAGTTGGACGGGTCCGAAGGATCCACGAAGGTGGTCTCGACACCATCGCGGGGCAGAGTGTGCTTGAGGAGGTTGAAGGTTCCGCCGTAGATGTTCTTGGAGGACACGATATGGTCCCCGGTCTGGGTGATGTTCCGGAAGGCATACTCCACCGCTGCCGCTCCCGAAGCCACAGCCAAACCAGCGGTGCCGTTCTCCAGGGCGGCGATCCTGTCCTCGAAGACCCCCTGGGTGGAGTTGGTCAGACGGCCGTAGATGTTGCCCGGGTCCTTCAGCGCGAACCGGGCCTCGGCGTGATCGAAGTCGTGGAAGACATAGCTGGTGGTGGCGTAGATGGGCACGGCCCGGGAATCAGTGGCTGGGTCGGCCTGCTCCTGGCCCACGTGAAGCTGAAGCGTCTCGAAATGGTACTTGTGCGGGTTCTGGTCGGTCATGTCGATTCCTATCTGTTGGTGACGTGCGTCTTCGTCCATGTTCTCGAATGTGACCATAAGCGGCACAAGCCCACCTGTTCAAGCCAGAAGGGACTTTTCGGTATCGTCCTTTTTTATAACAGCTTCCAAAAGGTTGAAAACTGGCCTTTTTTATCTCGGTATTCCACACGCGGCGGTTCCCGTTTAACTCCTCCGCTGTAGAGTCGAGTAAGCGACGGAGAAGACTCCGCTGCGAACAGCCTCAGCAGGCATGAAGGAGTTCAAAGATGGCCGGACAGACGGACGATCAGAACAGGCTCTACCAGCGCGACAGCAAGTACATCCCCCGAGTCGCCGCTGTGCATGACATGTGCGGGTATGGCAAGTGCTCGCTGACGGCCGCCATTCCCATCCTTTCGGCAGCAGGATGCGACGTTTGCCCGGTGCCCACCGCCCTGTTCAGCGCGCACACCATGTTCAAGGACTACACCTTCCATGACACCACCGAGATGCTGCCGGGATACCTGGATGCCTGGCAAAAGGAGGGCGTCGAACTGGACGGAATCTACAGCGGGTTCCTGGGCAGCGCCGAGCAGGTCGACATTATTCAGCGCATGTATCGCGAATACCCCAAGGCCCTGCGGCTGGTCGACCCGGTCATGGGCGACGGCGGGTCCATGTACCCCACCTACACCGAGGAAATGTGCCGGGCCGTGACCAACCTGGTCGATGGGGCCGACCTGCTCATGCCCAACTTGACCGAGGTCAGTCTGCTGACCGGCATCGACTACGAAGGCCAGGACCTCGACGATGCCCAGGTTGGCGAGCGTCTGGGCCGCCTGCTGGACATGGGCGCGAAAAACGTCATCATCAAGGGCATCGACCGGAAGGACGGCAAGCTGCGCAACTTCGTGGCCTCGGCAGATCATGGTGGAGTCAGCGAGCGCACCGAGCTGATCCACGACAAGCTCCCCTTCATGATTCACGGAACCGGCGATGCCTTCGCCTCCAGCCTCTGCGGGGCGCTCTTTGCAGGACGAGGCCTGGCTGATGCCTCCCGGATCGCCGGCGAATTCGTCCGCTCGGCCATGCAGCACACACGCAATCAGCCCGACTATCAGCAGCGCGGTGTCAGCTTCGAGCTGGATCTGAGGCAGATGACTGCTCTGATGCAGGAGCAGTAAGCCCAAGGTCGGTGAAGCAGTCTAGAAGTCCGAGCATTCGTCAAGTTTGGAAAACCAAGGTGGATGAATGGAATCCAGACCAACTCAATCGCCTTATTGTTGCCGACCAAATAACCGGTCGACAAGCTGATAAATCAGTCATAGAGATGGGTTGACCACAGCAGACCGGAAGGCGTTGCCAGCGAATTCGCCGGCGGTGTCTTCCGGTCTTTTTATCTGCCTGTTGCCCTGCTCCCTTTGCTTATTTGCTTTACTTGGTGTCACTCGTTGCTGCTTCCTTGGTTCTGCTTTTCTTGATTCCGCTTTGCTTGGTTTCTGTCTCAGTCCTTCTTGCCTTTGCCGCCTCTGCCTGATGCAGAGATAAGCGCAATAGGTACAGCGTCTGCATCGTCAATCCACTCGTTCATCCACTTTCGTGCGTGCGCAGGTTCATTCGACCACATGCCCGGTTCTATTAGTCGCCGACCTCCTTCCAGTGGTCTCCTAGAAACATGGACACACAAGCACTGACTAGACCAAGTAATCTCCGCACAATTTTCAACGACCGGGGTGGCAGCACTGATGCCGATATTAAGATCCCAGACTCAACGGTCGCGCAGCCCATAAGCGCTCTGCCTGCTTCCACAAGGTCCGCCGACAATCCAGAAACCAGGCGGCCTGGAAGAACAAGGTTAAATACGAGCAACCATGAATCCATCGACATGGAGCTGGCAGATGTTGAGCGACAGATCAGGGCCAAGGGCGTAAGCAGCCGAGAACTCGGACGTTTGGGCGAGGACTACGCCTGCCAGTGGCTGAGACAACGGAACTGGAGAATCCTGTCCCGGAATTGGAGAAGCCGGTTCGGCGAGCTGGACATCATCGCCCTGGATCCGGAGGCGACTTTGGTATTCGTTGAGGTCAAAACCAGACGCACCGGCCGGTTCGGATCCCCAGAACAGGCTGTCGGCCCGCGCAAACAGACCCACCTTCGTCGCGCTGCAGTCCAATGGCTGATCAGCCATGACCGAGATCCCAGCACACGGCATCGCGGCACCCGTTTCGATGTCATCAGCCTGTCAGTCAAGTCCGACCCTGGCAGAAGCATGCATTCCGAGGGCTCCCATCCCCCGGCTTCCTGTCCGGCATCCGCCGAGGCCGTCAGGGGATCCAACCGTTCGGGCAGGGGCGGATGGAATCCGGGATCGGTCTTCCTCAGACACACCAGGGAGGCCTTCTGATGCGTCTCGGATCCGCTGAATCCGTGGGACTGATAGGTCTCAAGGCCTTCCTGATCCACGTGCAGTCCTTCATCTCGCCAGGTCTGCCCTACTTCTCCATCATCGGCCTGCCGGATGCCTCCTTGTCCGAGTCGCGGGAACGGGTCAAATCCGCCTGCTCAGCCTGCGGATTCCGATGGCCGCAGACCAGGGTCACCGTCAACATGTCCCCAGCTTCAAAACCCAAGCACGGCTCCTCACACGACCTGGCCATTGCGACCAGCGTTCTCGAAGCCGGCGGTGCGCTGCCGACGGAAGGCCTGGACCATACGGTCATATTGGGCGAACTCAACCTGGATGGCACGATTCTGCCCATCAACGGTCTGCTGCCCATCCTGACGCAGGCCAGATCCCAGGGGATCACGCGGGCTTTCGTCCCTGCAGACAACCTGGACGAGGCTCATCTGGTACCCGATATCGAGGTCGTGGGACTACGCCACCTGGGCCAGCTTATCCAGGCCTTGGGCGGGCGAAGCAGGATCACCGCCCCTGAGCTAGACAGCCACCTAGACACCGACAAGTCAACCGCCATAGCGAGTGTGGATCCCAATAACTCAGGTCATGAAGACAACTCACCCGCCAATGCCGACCCGTCTCCGCCCAAGCCGGACATGGCTGATGTGATCGGCCAGGAGGAGACCAAGTGGGCCATGATGGTAGCTGCAGCCGGCGGCCATCACATGCTCATGGTCGGTCCTCCAGGAGCCGGCAAAAGCATGCTGGCTGCACGGCTTCCCAGCATCATGCCCGTCCTGGATGCTGTTCAACAACTGGAGGTGGCCTCCATCCGATCCCTGTGCGGCACGCTGAGCCAGTATGGGATCTCCGATGTGCCGCCCTTCGAGGCTCCTCATCATACGATCTCCATGGCGGCCATGGTTGGTGGCGGCGCCGGACTGGCCACGCCTGGCGCCATCACCCGTGCCCACCGCGGCGTCCTCTTCATGGATGAAGCCCCGGAATTCTCCCCAAGGGTGATCCAATCCCTGCGCGAGCCCCTGGAGATCGGGCGAATCTTCCTATCCCGCGCCAAGGGCAGCACCACCTTCCCGGCTCGTTTCCAGCTGGTCATGGCTGCCAACCCCTGCCCCTGCGGATACGGATACGGCACCGGCGAGCGCTGCACCTGCACGCCCCGCGAACGCCTCCGCTACTGGAACAGGCTCTCAGGACCCATCATGGACCGCATCGACATCCAGACCACGGTCCCCCCGGTGACCGACCCGGGATTCGACGACCACCGTCCGCGCCAGCACAGCGCTCAGATCCGCCAGCGTGTGACCCGCGCCCGCCAGACGGCAACAGAGCGTTTCCACAAGGAAGGCTGGACCTGCAACGCCCAGATCAGCGGCGAATGGCTGCGCCAGAACACATCAGCCAAGGCACGTTTGGTCGTCGACCAGGCCCTGCGCAGGCAGCGGATCAGTCTGCGCGGGGCCGACCGAACCATGCGCCTGGCATGGACTCTGTCAGACCTGGACGGACGGACCAGCCCCGGTGCCGACGATGTGACCACCGGCATCCTGCTCAGAACAAGGGCCGTCTGAGATGGCCCAACCCATGATGAAGACCATGCCCGAGAGCCAGCCGCAGCCGATGGCCATGGTCGAAAGCGACTGGCTTGCCAGAACCGTGCTGACTCTAGCGGCAGATGGCCCCGATGCTTTTATGATTGCTTGTCTTCTGGGCTCAGACCAGGCGGCCGATCTTTGTCGAAATCTGATCGAACTAAGAGCGCCAAACCAGGCAGGGACTGACAGCCATCATGATGCTGCTCGCACGAGACTGGATGAACGCTTTCTGAAGGGGACGGCTCGGTGGGGACGACAAACGAGCCCCGAGGATCTCACCCGGTTCCACAAGATCAGCAACTCCTGGCGAAGACGCCTGACACCCTTGCTTGCCATGGACACCGACCAGGTGCGGACCATAATGACTGGCGGTGGACGATTCTGGGTGTTGACCCCAAGCGATCCCTGCTGGCCAGGCCAGGTGGATGACCTGGCACGCCGCTCTGATTGGGCCCCTCCCCTCTGCCTGTGGGGGCAAGGCAATCCCGAAACATTGATCTGCTGTGACCGACCCTTGGCCGTGGTCGGGTCAAGGACATGTGACGAGTATGGTCGGTCCACTGCTCACCAGATAGCCAGGAAGGCTGCCGGCGAAGGCCACCTGGTCGTCTCCGGCGGGGCCATGGGCACGGATGCCGCCGCCCACTGGGGAGCCCTGGCTGCTGGCGGCGGACGCACGGTCGCCGTTTTTGCCGGAGGCTTGCTGCACATGGGTCCCAAACGCAACAGTCGTCTGTTCGAAAACATCGAGGCAGATGGCGGCGCACTGATCAGCGAGTTGCCGCCCGGAACCATCCCCGAGGCGCGTCGGTTCCTGCTGCGGAACCGGATCATCGCCGCCCTAGCCTCCGACATCGTGGTGGCACAGGCACGGCACAGATCAGGCGCGTTGAACACAGCCAACTGGGGCGTCGAATTGGGTCGTCGCGTACTGGCCGCTCCTGGCAGAATCGATCAACCGGAAAACACTGGCTGCAACCGGCTCATCCATGAGGGCAAGGCGGAGCTACTCCTATCTGCATCCGACATCCGAGACATTTGCCACCCTGCCCATGGACCGGTTCACCCCGGCAAGTCCGTCCGTCAAGAAGCCTCCGCTTCAGTCAGTTCCACCGAATCGTGTGATAACCAAATCAACAGGCAGAACGCGCGACGCATACCGACGGTTGGTTCGGATCATCCGGCCCAGACCATCAACGGTGGTCAATCGGACCCAACCGCGCTCGAACAGTCCCGGACTGATAGAGACGGACCTTCAACCCACTCTCAGAACAGAGAGGATTCTTCAACCCAGCCATCAAATTCGGGGACTGACAGTGAATGCAAAAAAGCAGATGACGAGTGTCTAACCAAGGAAGAGGCAACCGTGCTGGCGGCTATCCGCATCTGCCAGCGTCGGAATGGTCCTCCCATGACGGGACAGCTTCGCGCGGAACTGGCCGATCAGGGACATGAGTTCTCTGTCAGGCATCTGATGCAACTGCTGGGATCCCTAGAGATTCGTGGTCTCATCAACATGCAGGACGGATGCGTCGTAGCTGAGCACCCGAAGAGTCAGGCCTGCCAGCGGCAGCGGTCCAAATCCACCACCCAGCCGTCTGCACCAGCCGATTCGTCACTACGCGGAGGAACAAAATGAACGCCCTCATCCTCCAGCAGCTGACGCTGACGTTCCGGACCGCCAAAGGCGAATCCCGGCGCCAGAGAACCATCGCGGAAGACCACGCGATGACAGGGAATCACCCCGGGTTCGGGGTTGTCATGAAGCGCATAACCTACGAACCTGGCGTTGCGCGGATGACCAGTCAGGGAGGCGACCTGACCGTAGGTGGCTACCTTGCCGCGAGGGATCCGCCTGACGACCTGATACACCTGCTGGGAGAAGGAAAGTTCGGTCATAAGACCCATTCTGCCCGCGTAAGCAGACATGGACCCGAAGGGCCACCACTATCAACGGGTTGTGACAGTATCAATGGTATGAATCCGCAGAAGGTCAGAAACCGCTATGATGCCGTCATCGTCGGAGCCGGAGCGGCCGGGTTGTCAACCGCCCTGGGACTGTACAGGGCTCTGGAGAGCAACCGGAGCGAAAGCAGCTTATCGCCAAAGGTCCTGGTCGTCTCCAAGCTGCAACCCCTGCGCTCCCACACCGGATCAGCGGAGGGCGGCATCGCGGCCAGTCTGGGCAACCAGGAGAAAGACGACTGGCATTGGCACTACTACGACACCATCAAGGGCAGCGACTGGCTGGCTGACCAGGATGCCGTGCGGATTCTGGCCGAGCAGGCCCCGGGGATCGTCATCGAGCTGGAGCATGACGGGGTGGCCTTCTCAAGAACCGAAGACGGGCACATCGCCCAGCGGAAGTTTGGCGGCCATACCGCCGATTATGGCGGCCATCCAGTCCGGAGAGCAGCCTATGCAGCCGACCGTATCGGCCATCAGATCCTGCACGCCCTTTGGCAGCAGTGCCTGCACCTGGGAGTCGAGTTCGCTGAGGAATGGTATGTGACTGATCTGGTCGTCGACCCTCCTGCTGATGAGGAATCCGGCGGCCAGGCCCGTGGACTGATCGTCCTGGACACCCACGCCGGCAAACTGCAGGCCATCCAAGCCGACAATATCGTCCTGTGCACGGGCGGGGCCGGCCGACTCTTCCATACGACCTCCAACTCCTGGGATCTGACCGGCGACGGCATGGCGCTCGCCCTGCAGGCCGGCCTGCAGCTGGAGGATGTGGAGTTCATCCAATTCCACCCCACCGGCCTGGGCCACACGGGCATCCTGCTTTCAGAAGCCTCCCGCGCAGAAGGCGGCGTGCTCAGGAACAGTCAGGGCCGGGCCTTCATGCAGGACTACGCGCCGGGACACGGCGACCTGGCCGCCAGGGATGTGGTCAGCCGTTCCATCATGGCCGAGATTGATGCAGGTCGCGGGGTGGCCGATCCATCGGACCCGGACGGGCCTCATGATTGCGTCTGGCTGGACATGACCGGCATTGACGGCCAGCGCATGACCGCCCTGCTCCCCCAGGTCACCGAGACCATCCATCGCTACGCCCAACTGGATCCCACTGTGGACATGGTTCCGGTCAAACCCACCGCCCACTACACCATGGGAGGCATCCCCATCACGGATCGCGGCCGTGTCTATCGCTGGCAGGATGGACGCCGTCGAGTCGTCGACGGACTGTTCGCGGCCGGGGAATGCTCCTGTGTCAGCGTTCACGGAGCCAACCGACTGGGCGGCAACTCCCTGCTGGATGCCTGCCTCTTCGGCACCAGAACCGGACAGACCATCGCCGCCGCCATGCCCAAAGCCGACGAGCCAAACGACATGACCGACACGTCTCCGCTCGCACCAGCCCTGCAAAGGCGTCAGGCCTTCATGGACGTGTTGCTGGCTGGCGCAAGCAAGGCGGAGCCCACGGAACCAGCATTGGCCGACAACCAAGGCGAAGAACCCGACACCGGTGACGATGCCAGCCTGAACAACCCTTACGCACTGATGGGCCGACTGGGACGGCTGATGGAGGAGGCCGTTGCCGTCCGATGCGATCAGAGCAGCATCGAAAGGGGTTTGCGCGGCCTGGATCACCTGGATGCCGATGCCAGACAGCTGCATGCACACAGTGACACGGCAGTGCTTAACCAGGAGGTGACCGCCATCATGGAGGTGGACAACCTGCTGACCCTGGCTCGGGCTGTGTTGAACGCCAGCCTACGGCGTCAGGAATCCCGCGGCGCCCTGTACCGGAGCGATTATCCGCAGCGTGATGACGAACACTACCTGGCTCACACCATGATCGATGCCAATGAAAACGTCTCCTGGCAGCCCGTTCATATCGTCGACATGCCTCCCAAGGGTCGCAACTACTGATGGGCTCTGATGATGAACTCTGAGCCCAATCTGTTCAGACAGGCAACCGCTCGACACCTATCCAGATCAGGCAGGGATAGGATGGAGTCCGCGCATATCAGTGGGCATCGGGCCGTTTCCCGAACAAGGACAGGAGCAACCGTGACATCACAGTCCACGGAATCAGACGGATCCAAGGCATCCGGATCGGACCGCGATCCCCGCCCGGTGACCTTCCGAATAGCCCGGTTTACCCCACGACCTCAATCAGAGCGGCCGGCACGAACCAACCCATTCTCCAAAAGCAATCCTTTCGCCACAACAGGCAGTCGACGGGCTCGAGGTCGCCGCTGGACGCAGGAGTACACGATTCGAATCGCCCCACAGCGCACCGTTCTGGATGCCCTTCTGCAGATCAAGCGAGAGGTGGACCCCACACTGAACTTCCGGTACTCCTGTGGCCATGGCATGTGTGGGTCGGATGCCGTGCTCATCAACGGCCGCCCGGATCTGCTCTGCACAGCTACCATCGCCGACTGCCTGTCTGCATCCAAGACCATGCCGAACGCCTACGCCTCACCCGGTGTAGTTAATGGAACTCCGCAGGTCCAACAGTCTCCAGCCTTCCGTCGCACCGGCACAGCGACACCCAAAACGGCCATACCCCCGTCGGCATCACATCCGGATTCGGTCTCAGACTCAACGGCCTCAGACTTCTCGGCTACGGATCCTGTGGGCACAGCAGGCCCTGCAGAACTTTCAGAAGCTACAGGCCTTATAGATGCCACGCACCTTACAAAAACTTCAAACATTGCAGAATCTTCAGCAGTGGAGATCCGCCCGCTTCCCGGCTTCACCCCGCTCAGAGACCTGATAGTGGACACCGATGCCATGTTTGAGCAGATTCGACGCTTCAAGCCGTATCTGCTCCATAATGATTCCTCGGCTGATGGCAACCAATCGGCCCAGGCAAAGGCGGTCGACACAAAGCCATCGTCGGAATACCGGCAAACCCCGGAAGAGCTGGCCCGGTATGAACTGCTCAGCACCTGCATCGCCTGCGGGCTATGCCAGGGCGCCTGCCCTATTTATGCGGGCGGTGAAGCCTTTGCCGGCCCGGCAGCCATGATCGCAGCGGCTCGATTCATCAACGATTCGCGCGACAGCCATCGCCAGGAACGACTTGAGGCCATTGACCAGGTGGACGGAATCCAGGCATGCCAGTCCATACGAGCCTGCACCCGACCCTGCCCCCGAGGGATCGACGTGGGTGAAGAGATGTGGAAGCTGGTCGAAGCCGTCAAGGAATAGTCAGACTCATGCATACACAGGGCAGCATGAGCTGGCGACAGGCTTGTGCCCTCTAGTCGTTACCATGGTTAGCATGGACAAAACCTCGTACAACAACATCGCCAGAGGATGGGAATTCGCCGAGGCAAGCGCTCTGAACGTCGAATCCGACAAGTTGCAGACCTTGCGAGACAAGGCTTCGGAGGCCGGATTCGCCCAATGTTCCCGGTCTCAAGGCGCCTTCCTGCAGTTTTTGGCTGGCCGGAACGCTCCGGCATCCATCATCCTGGTCGGCAACGGCTCCGTGGTCGAAGCCCTGCGCCTGATGACAGGCCTGCATGGTCATGGCCAGTTCACCGCCGTCGACTCCACAGCCCAAGGCACCTCTCTGGTCAAAAAAATATTCGCGGGCATGGAGAAAGCCCACCCAGGCATGAGGCTGCGGGCGGTCAACGCTGCTGCCCGAACCTACTTCCCCAGACTCAACCCCAGCGACTACGACCTTATCGTCGTCTCAGGCAATGGGGACAACTACCAACAGGTTATGGACCAGGCTCCACGCCTGCTCAAGGACCGGGGACAGCTGATCTTCACGGATGCCTTTGACCTGCTGGACGAGCCTGACAAGGGCGGCGTGCTCAACCCGGCCAATAGATCCGACAAAACGACCACCTTACGCACCATCATGGAGGCCATGAGCAAGGACGATGCCTGGGAATCCTGCCTGCTGCCCATCGGCACGGGCATGATCATGGCCACCCGCGCCCGCTGACCGCCGCTCACCTATTATTCAGGCACGGTGACGCAGAATGGCCTGCACAGCCTCATCGGGATCATCAGTGCGGATGACCAGATCGGGGTCCAGATCAGAGATCATGCCCCGCTGCCTCACCGTGTCTGAGATCCAATCGAAGAGCCCCTGCCAGTAGGCCCTGTCGAAGAGGACGATGGGCATGCTGGGTGCCTTATGGGTTTGGACCAGGGTCAGCACTTCAAACATCTCATCCAGGGTGCCGAACCCGCCGGGGCAGACGATGATGCCCGAGGAGTATTTCATGAACATCATCTTGCGTACGAAGAAGTAGCGGAAGGTGATGCCCAGATTCACCCAGCGGTTTAGTCCCTGCTCCATGGGCAATTCGATGCCCAGGCCGACGGACTTGCCACCGACCTCAGCAGCGCCCTTGTTGGCCGCCTCCATGATGCCAGGCCCTCCCCCGGTGATGACCGCCATACCGGCCTTGGCCAGGTCGCCGCCCATCTTGCGCGCAGCAGCGTAGTTGGGATCATCACGGCCGGTCCGGGCTGATCCAAAGATTGCAGCAGCTGGCCCCAGCTCCGCCAGCGCGCCGAACCCGTCGACGAACTCAGCCTGGATGCGCAGCACACGCCAAGGATCCATATGCAGCCAGTCTGTGTCACCGCCAGACGAGAGCAAACCAGCATTGGCGTCCGCCTCGGGAATCATGGGCCCGCGCATGATGACCGGACCGCTGTGGTAGGTCCTGCCCAGGTCCGGGCCTTCGTCGTCATTGTGATCGTCAACCATATCCGCCATACACGCATTCCTTCATCGGGCCCCGATTCGAAGGACCCGCTCGATCCTGTTCCGGCTCTCATGATAGCGGCCCCCGCCGCCCGGCTGACGGCAAGACCGGATTCATATCAGGAGAAATAACCGCAGGAGTTGAGGGTAGCGTGGACGAGCTAAATCAAATCAACAGAGTATGGTGTTACAGTCCCAGACATGGACAAACAACTAAGAGAAAAACCGAGTTTGGCCCTCCAACCGTCCTATGGCTGGTGGCATGGATGACTTACAACTTGCTTGAATATTTCAACTTTCAAACATGTTTAATCAATGACACTTTGGGTTCCAAACTCACTCCACATCCCATTTGAAACCACGAACTGCCAAAAACACAAGCACTGCAGTAACAGCAAGCACGATGGAAGTTGAAAGCATGGCGCCCGTTTGCTGCAGAGGATTTTTTTCTGCCACACATTCATATAAAGATAAAAAACTCACTTATTAATTCGATCAGCCATCGGCAATACGGAATCTCTGCGGTTCCCCTAATAAGACATCTGCAGCCCCCCCCCCCGCAGCCTCTCTGGCAAAACAAAACACTATCTCCCAGAACCTGGTTTCCTCATCCATGGCTTCAGCAAGCGATTTGCTCAAATGCCTGAATCTCAAATGCTGGAGTTCCCCGAGCGGAAACAATGTGTCTCGCAGGTTGTTGGGCGTTGCTTTTGCCACAACGAGAACCGTTATCCGACTTCTACAGATGGAAGAGGCCATGTCAGACTCTTTTTATACTGGGAAGGATCGATCCCTCCCACGAAGCACCCCAGGCAGAACTACAAGTTGCTTGAACCTATCAGGTTTCCCCCTGCGCAGTATGTCCAGCCACATACTGGGCACACTCAATCCCGCCCGACAGCGATCTGTACTCATACTTACCTGATGCTGGCAGTCGGCATTGTTTCACCGGGTGCTCATATAGCAAGCCAAACGGCGAATGCCAGGCTTGCTGCGCCCAATATGCACAGCGCAAACCAGCGCTTGTCCTTCTTGCCCAATACGAATCCCCGAACCATCAGTGCCAAGCCGAGCAAAGCCGCGAATACCATAATCCAGAAACCCATGTTCTAGACCTTACGTTGAAGTTTGATGATTCGATCATGCTGGTCAGCCAATGAGGCGTCATGCGCAACGGTGACGATTGTGGATCCCGAATCGTGGTTCAGGGCAAAGAGCAGAGCGATGATCCTCGACCTGTTCGCTGAATCGAGAGCGGCAGCAGGCTCATCAGCAAAAACAGGCTCGGAATTCAGAATAACGACCCATGCGAAGACTGCTCTTGCTTTTCCCCACCGGAATATTCAAGCGGTTTTTGCCAAATATAGACCCAATGCCCAGAGAGTCCGCCACCTGGCCGAATCTTTCGGAATGCTCCTTGCCTAGTGCCCCTGCATAGAGCAGGGGCAGCTTGATGTTGCCCACGTTGCTCAAGGAGCTGACGAGCCTTGATTCCTGCAAAACGAACCTGATTTCCTGGCTCCTCCATGCAGCCGATTCAAGCTTTTTCTATAAGGACCAGTCTGCGCTCTCGCCCTGCAAGCGAACCATCCGCGCAAACTCACCATCTGCAGCCATAAGCTCCTGCGGAGAACCCTGCTCGACCACACGCCCATGGTCAAGAACGACAATCTTGTCGGCCTGCTCAACAGTGCGCATCCGGTGGGCAATGACCATGACGGTCTTCTCCACCAGTAATTGCGACAGGGCTTCCTGCACCTGCGTCTCGTTCTCCACATCCAGGGAGGCAGTGGCCTCGTCAAGCAGGACAATCGGGGCGTCCTTGAGAATGGCTCTGGCAATGGAGATTCGTTGCCGCTCACCTCCGGAAAGCCTGGAACCGTTTTCACCAATCATCGTCTCGTACCCCTGTGGCAGGCGCGATACAAACTGGTCGCAGTTGGCGGCCCTGGCCGCAGCCAACACCTCCTCGTCACTGGCACCGCACCGCCCCATCCGAATATTGCCCATGACCGTGTCGTCAAAGAGCATCACGTCCTGGAAGACCACGGCATAGTCCCGCAGGAGAACCTCCGGATCCACCTTGCTCACATCCACCCCTCCTACGGTGATGGAACCTGAAGCGGTATCCCAGAAACGAGCCGCCAACCGAGCACAGGTCGATTTACCGGACCCCGAGGGGCCAACCAGGGCCGTAATCTCCCCCTCCTTGGCAGTGAAACCAACATCTTCAAGAACCGGCTCACCCGCCGCCTTACCAGCAAGGCCGGGATAGGAGAAGGCAACGTGGTCGAAGACGATATCGTGCCCATCGGGATGAAATTCCGTACTCCCCTCGGTTACAGGTTCCTCGTTGATGGAGCGAATCCGCCGGGCTGAGCCCTGGGATTGGAAGAGCTCCGAAACCAGCATCAGCGCCTGATCAAAGGGCGAGTAAATCCGTGAGACCATCAGGAGGAATAGGAACATGACCATGAAGTCGATCCTGCCCTGGATGATCAATCCGGCAGCCACCAGGAAGGTCGTTGCCACACCCAACCTCAAAACCACCATGGCGGAGTTCAATATAAGGCCATTGGTCATCTCGGTTCGGACCGTAGTGGCTTCGGTGTCATCGATGGTCGAGGAGAGCCTTTCCAGATACCTCTCTTCCTGGTTGGTGGCGTGAATCTCCCGAACGCAGTCAAGCGCCTCCTGAATGCCGTCACTGACCCGAATCTGGGCCTGCCTCGTACGCCGTGACGAAGCTTCAACGAATCGTCGAGTGGCAAAGATGATGGTGAAAGCCACCGGCACGCTCCAGAATGCAGCCAAATCAAGTGCCCAATTGATGGGCAGAAGCGACAGGAATATCAGGACGGATGAAACGACTGCGCCATAGAGCTGGCTCAGCGCATGGGCGTAGGCATGTTCCATGGTGGCCACGTCACCCAGAATGGTATCGGTCAGATCAGCCAGGTCACGCCGCCCGAAAAATGAGAGCGGCAGTTTGCGCAGTCTCTCGGCCAGGTCGATCCGCTGGGTTCCGGTCTGGCTGAAGACCGCACCGTAGGAATAACTGTACTGGAACCAGGAGGTGCCGAAGAGAATAAGCGCAAAGACCAGGAGACCGGCCAGATAGGGCAGGACTTTCGGCAGAGGCGCCCCTGCCGTCAGGTGCTCAACAAAAGCGTTCATGACCAGCAGAAGGGAGGCCGTTCCCGCCATGATAATCAGATTGGTCAGTGTGGTCCACAGCGTTCCCAAAACCACGATCTTCATGCCTCGGTCGGACAGGGCGTACTTCTTCTTGAATGAGGCGAACACTTATGCCTCACCTCCTTTCCTCTGGATGTCGGAATCACCGGTAGACGAGTCCGTAGCGAATGGCCCGACACCGGGAACGACGTGCTTCTCACCCGCAATGGGGCCTGCGGGATTTTGACCCGTTCCGGCGGCAGCCTTCGGAGAGTTGTCGACCTTCCAGGAGACCGCCCGTTCATAATCAGACCAGATACGGGCATAGGTACCCTGCGCATCAAGAAGCTGGCGGTGAGTGCCCTGCTCAACCAGGTGACCCCCATCCAGCACCAGGATTCGATCGACATGAGCCACAGTCGATAGACGGTGGGCGATCATGAGAACGGTTCGCCGTCGGCCCCCTTCGCCGCGTGTCAATTCGGCCAGCGCCTTCTGTATCAAGAATTCATTCTCGGGATCGGCAAAAGCAGTCGCCTCATCCAGGACCACAATGGGAGACTCCTTGAGGATTGCCCTGGCCAGGGCCACACGCTGGACCTCTCCCCCGGAAAGGTAGGTTCCACCTGAGCCGAGCATAGTATCCAGCCCCTCGGGAAGCTTGTCAACGATGTCCATGCATTGGGCCGCTCTCAATGCCTCCATAACCTGCTCAGGAGCGGCGTCCGGTCTGGCTGCGCGAACGTTCTCCAGGAGGGTGGTCGAAAAGAGCCTGTTGGTCTGGAAGACAAAGGCGACCTGCCCCATCAGATCATGTGGATCGATGGATCTGACATCAATGCCACCCACAGCGACCCTGCCCGAATCCACATCCCAAAAACGTGGCAACAGACTGGCACAGGTCGATTTGCCGCCTCCCGAGGGACCGACCAGAGCGACCATTCCACCCTCCGGCACCTTGAAATCAATCCGATCCAGTGCCGGGAGATCAGCACCTGGATAGGTATATGACACATGTTCCAGGGAAGCATCTGCCGACTTCGGGCGTTCCGGTTCGTCAGCTACCGTCAGAGGATCACTGCTGAGCACGCCGGCAATCCTGTCCAAGGCATCGTCGGCCTTGCTGAAGGACTCACTGGAGAACTGCAGACGAATCATGGCCGTGGGGACCATGCCCGAGAAGACGGCGTAGAAGGCGAAATCGGCCACAAAAGAGGTGAAGTCACTCTGCCCCGAAGCCAGCAGGATGGCCACAGGAATCAGGAAGATCACGGTCCCGTTCAGGGCCGTCATCTGAATGGTCTGGGGCAGGTGGCAGATTTGCATGGCATAGTTCCTGGCTATTCGGCTGTAATGCTCGATGGCCTCATGGAACGCCTTGAAGGAGTACACCGTCTGTTGGAAGACCTTGACGACCGGAATACCACGGACATATTCTGTCCCGGTCTTCGACATCCGCACCAGCGCATCCTGGTATTCCGTCATAAAGGACTGTCCCTGATCGTTCATCATCATGCGGATACAGACCAGGGCTATCAGAATGGGAAAAAGGCAGGCCAGGCCCATACGCCAGTCGAAGACCAGCATCAGTATCGGCATGCCTAGAATCATGGCGAAGGATCCAGCCGCGTCGGGGAGGATATGGGCGAGCAGATTCTCGGTATCGCCCGCCGAGCCATCAATGGTGCGACGCAGCTCGCCGGAGGCATGGAGGTCGAAATACCCCAAGGGAAGGCTCAGCAGGTGGCCTATGGCCGCTTTGCGCATGTTGGATGCGCTCCTGAAAGCCGCCAGATGCGTCATCAGCAGCCCTGCACAGTACAGAACGACGGAAGCTGCCGCAAACCCGAATCCCAGCCATCCATAAATGGCGATTTCCGTAGCCTGAGACCACCCCGGAGCAACGGCGAGGAGGTCTTTTACCGCCAGCCATATGCAGATGTAGGGTCCAAGACCGGCAATCGTGGAGAGGGCTGACAGACTACAGCCGAGATAGGAGAACACCTTACGAGGGCCGGCGAAATCAAGCAGCCGCCTGAGGGAACTACGCCCATGCGACCTCTCACGATTAGACGCACCTTCCCCGCCCTGTGCTTTACCTTCTGCAGGATCCGGTTTGCTTCCCGAATCCGCCTGATCTGTGGTCATCTCTTTCCTCCAGGTTCATCCAAAACTCTTGTCGTTCGCTGCCATCGAACGTAATCTGAGAAGTCAATGCCCGGAAGACCGTCACAGAGCGACGGATGAATCCATAAAAGGTGCGAACGAAAACGAAAGTCCGCCGAGATCGCCATAAAGCCGGCAAAATGAAACCAGGTGAGCCATGACAGACCACACGATATACTCCGAATCCCGCGAGATTCAGACCCTCTATCGCCCCCAGGCGGAGCAACTCGGCATGGAACTCCATCACCGATCGGGAGGATTGGAAGGGCAGGTCGATGGCGACATCTGTCAGGGAAGATTCCAAGCCAATCCAGCGGGTCCTCATTGCCTGGTCATATGGCACGACATCACCTTCCTGCGCGAGATGGATTTCAACGAGTACGCCGTGACCGACTACGCCTGCCTGACCCTGGATGAAAGCCCGGCATCCAACCACGCTCCCTATGGGTTGCAGCCATGTACGAAGCAGGAGGGCAATATGGTCTCCTTGGTACAGCAGGCGGGAACAGTCACCAACCATATGCCGGCAGGCTTCCGCTCGCGGACCCGGAGCATCTGCATCCTCCCCGACTATTTCATGGAGCTGGAAAACCAATGGCCCGGCCAGGTCAAGGGACTCTTTGACGCCTTCTGCCAACCCTGGCCATCCGATATTGCACTGGCCGCTTCAACCGCCCTGTCAAAGTTTGCCCCAGGGAGGCAGGGCCAGACAGAGTTCCTCATCAAAGCACACATCGACCTACTCCTTGCAAGGCTGGCCCAATCTTCCTCTGCCTTTGTACAGAGCCACGAACCGTCACACGACCGCGACCTGGTCCAGCAGGTCAAAGCCCACATCCGATCCCACTTGGGCGGCGACCTCTCCATTGATCGGATAGCCCAATCCCTGTATGTGGGACGCACACGTCTATGCCTGGCATTCAAGCGTGAGACCGGCACAAGTCTGGCCAGGTACATCAGAGAGCAAAGAATGGACCGGGCCCGTCATTTTCTCTCGTCCACCGAGGAGGACGTTGCCTGGATTGGCCGGCAGGTCGGATACATGCGCCCCAGCTCATTCAGCGCCGCTTTTACCAGAAAAACCAGGATCTCTCCAATCGCTTGGCGCGAGCACTGCAACCGTGTCGAGTGAGCTCGCTGCAATCGTTGTGTCCGCAGTTGCAAAGGTCAGGCAGATGGTCACGAAATTGCTGGCCTGATGCTTTATGTACGTTCCTTTACTGAGACCTTTGCCAAGGCTTAACTCAAAAATAAGGTGTTCTATAGAATGAAGGCGATGCTCTCGTCCAAGCAGAGGGGCACCATCTTACGTTCCTCTACCTGTAGAGCAGTTCATATAGTTCTGTATGGAAACGATGGGTGGCTATCTTTGACTTGCTGTCATGGACTGTGCCTTGTCTAACTACCAGCGTATATGGCTTGTGTAATTTGCGCACATTCACCAGCTCGTGCAGGGCATCCATGGGTCTCTTCTTCGGACATGGAATAGTCCCAGCGGTGAATGATATATCAGTGCCACACTTTATATCACAGAATTTGAATTCTGTATATTTATTTAGATATTGACTCATTTATCGCTCATGTCTCCTGAGCAGAGTCTGGAAATTTCTGTACAAGTCTGGACAATATCTTTTTGCAAAACTTAACAGCTTTTGCCTTCGACTCATCTATGTATATTTGTTTCTAACCGTCTAGCCATGTCTTGAGCAGAGCGCTCGTTTCTGATCTATGGCTTCAGCATGTCACTTAATTTGTTCAATGCCGTCTTTAACAGAGTCCCGTCAATTTTATGATGAATTATCCTATTAAGACACAATTGCAGGCATTGCTTTGACAATATAGCTTTTATTTTCTATCGCTTTGTTGTACTGCTATAACCGTTTATCAACATGTTCATTGTTTAACATACCAGTTTAGGTTAGAGAATCTTAAATCTTATGAGAAATCGCTATCAGTGCCGATCGGAGTAATGCAACCTTACAATATCAGGAGAACTGACATCGGCTGAGAGAATAGTGGGGGGATAAATGCTCGGCTTTCAGCCACACTCTTAGACCCCCGAGAGTGATATATAGTCAATATCAAACACTTACAAAAAAAATTTGGTGCTCCAGCTGGAACTGGGAGACTTATTGACGATTATTTGTATATCATGTCATTCGTACATTCAGGTCTAACGATGCCTCAACCACCGAAGCAACAAAGACAGGCCTTTTAAAGCCATCTGTAAAGTATTCTCAACATGAGCGGCATTAATGAAACGGTAATTCATGATGTAGAGAAGGAACCTAAAAAGTTGACGCAATCAGTTTTATCATTAAATTTCGATAAAAATTACGGAAAGAGCCTTGTAAATTTTCACACTCTCCTTCTAATAATTTTGAACGGGGATAGAATATTCACACGAATTATTTGACCAAAATGGCCAAATAGTATTCATACACAAAATTCCGAGACTGCGGGACAATGTCAATCCTTAAAAGAAAACAGATATTACTCAAAATCCTTGGCGACTATCTGAGCATTAAGATCTACCATCCCCACAAAATACCCCTGAGAGATGCCACCGCTCAAGCTAAGAAGAAGCCCAGCAATTGTGCACTATACCCTTTTAGATTCTTGATCGACAGCTTATATAACTAGTCGTTGGAACAATACCTGCATAAAACTTAACCTTCACCTTCATAACCCCCTATTTATATAATCATCTTACAAAGGTTATGGCATAGCTCACACTTATGCAAAGACCTTGCCTACCAAAATGAGAAAGACCTTTATTTGACATAATCTGCAGCCATGGACTCCAAGACACACCAAAATTGGTAATTCTCGAGATATTTTGGGTGTCATCCTGCAAAGTACACGCGCTGAATCACGCATCGTTGATTTCTTTGCAAAGAGTAACAGCCTCTTCCAATATTCTTGCAGATTCCTCTTGTGTTTTTGCGCTTAGCTTTTCAACCTTTTGTTCTTTCTTAACCTCTTCTTGAGCTATTTTCTCAATCTCCTCAAGATCCCCATGAGGCATTTTATTTAATTTATCCATATTATCGTTTGTTTCACTCATTTTCCTAGCCCCTTTACCTTTATCTAAAGCATCATTTCTATGAGATTAATCAAGTTGTCATTAAGCCTTTTACTCCTCTCTATGTTAATAAATCAAACTTATATATTTTAGTCTTCGCTACTTTATGTATACTACTATTTGCCGATTAATTGGAATTATTGTCCAGCATTCACCTTACCTTGTAAATTTAGGGTTTTTAGCTTTTGTATGAATGTTATACCATTTTTTATGTTTTCAAACATCTTTACTGAGATTTTCGGAATTGTGTTCAAGCTTTTCTGTTTTTTGTTTCAAATATTTATATAACACCTCAAGGTTTTGGGTTACACAATCCAGCTATTTTCTATACTGACTTTCGACATAGTTGCTTCTAGACAAAATTCTTACTGCATCAAATTCTAAAAACCATTTTTCATTGTGATGCGATAATTAAATCTGATATTCCTGATTTTCCCCCTTGGCCTGTTCTGATCAGATGGGGCGGGTTACTATAATTTTAATGCAATTTTAGCATATTTCATATTTAGTTTCATACAAATACATCTTGTATCACACACACTTTTAACCCGATAAGAAGTAAAAGCGACGAGCTAAATTATTTGACTCAGAATCAAGCAATACTGATTCGGCATTGAGGCCATGAGATATAATATCGCAACTCCAACAACCTCTTATATACTATAATAAAAAACAATAGCGATAATCTATAGCAGTTCATTATTCAACTTTATTCGAAAATAACAGATCAATTTGAGTACATGGGGAACTATGGATATTAATGCGCCCAATTTTATTGAAGCGTTCTGATTCACTATATATGGTTATCTCTTCCATTCGTTGCTCGAGAAAAATAGCATTCTTTAAAAAGAGAACCGTTGCCTATAGCTTTCTGCCGCAACTGAATGACCGAAGTTAGCAATGGGATTACTGGGCTGTGAGATGGGGTCATCCTCGCATGCACCAAGTTTTGGCTCTAGTCTACAAGCTGAAGGATTGGACACCGCTTTCGAACTGCCTTCATACTCAGACCGCGCGTAGGAGCAAGCTCCAATACACTGGCCCATAGGGCGGTTCTCTGTAAGCACACAATCTACGACCAAAATGAGGTAATCCGATTTCTCTTTAATTCCAGTAATGAAAACTGTCTTCCGAGCCAGAGGCATCCTGAGTGATGTAACACCTCTGATGGAGAGCATCATAGAAACCTCGTAAGCGTCTGGAGCGCTTGGGCTGGCAAAGATGGGACAAGTTAGCTCCCCCTGTCAACAGGATTCCCCGTATACCCTAGTTGGCGAACGCATGCTGGCATGAGACACCGTATGTAGTCCTCTCTGGACTAGACTAGTAAAATCCCCCGAGCAGGCAACAGAACAGTTGGTACACCAGGCAGCAAGCAGGCTAAGCATCTTCAAAACCTTCCTCATTTCGATAGGCATCAGTGCATATGATTTTCTGTGTATCATTGATACCAGTACCGTTGTCTTTTGGGCTGCGATAGATTAGGTAGCACTTGTCCTAGAAGGACATACTCCAAAGCTCGTATTTCACCTTAAACTCGATGCGATTCAGCAGCTCGACTCTTGTGTGGGCACAGTCCGGCATTTCCTTCTCTTATAGCTTTTTGCAGCCAATTGTTCCACCACCCATACCATTGCAACAATGTTAGAGCAGCCTCACCATTCAAATCAGCAGGTCGGTCATCATGCAATTTTACGACTACCGGGTGCTCCGATAGCCCCTAACCAAATATGAGACAAGCCCCATGGCTGGCTCTGTGGTCTTTAAAATAATCTTAAGCTCTCCGATCGCGGTTAGCAATCAGACTCGATCCAGTTAATCGGAGCTCATCAGACTTCCACATCCGAGGCTACTTCCCAGCAATTCACAATTAGCAGACTAGCACAAATAGACTGTTCGTATGGAAACTCCCTGATAAGCCTACCGCTGCACAAGGCTCTAGTCACGCGCGCGTAACAGGTGCTGTCCAACAGTAGGCCTCTGAAACTGGACACCCTTTATAGCCATAACAGACTGGCGGCGGGGGATAGTCACACCCTAGACGATGACGGAAGGTGTGTCGTAGACTGCTCCAACGCTACCAAGCTCGTAATCATTCGGTCGTCCACCGGATCCACTGTACGATATCTATGCTGTAAGTTAGAGCTTCTGCAATAAGACGACTTGCAGCAATCACGAGTCAGAAACAAATGCGTCTTCGCTGCAGCAGAGTCAGTCTGACAATGCCGCAAAAGCTTCACCGGCTCCAGCCACGCCAAAAAGCCCTGGGTATGCAAGTCGATCCTTGCCAAGGCCGGACCCAACTGTGCTCTTATGTGCAAGAGCGCATTTATCTACCCACAGATAACCAGCGAAGCAAACCGGTTCAAGCCGAAAACTACCCATTATTATATATACAACTTACAAGTTAGCCAGAACGGTAATGTTTTACCGAAAACAAACGTTTCAGCAGACGATTGACAAGAACCCAGAAGGCATCCATACTCAGCTCAGCAGCGAGACGGATCGTTCACGCCTGACTAAGCAGTGTACGAGGTCCAGCACCTCGATAAGTAACAAATAGGCTCCACTCCGACGGGGTTGTCTTTTGCGATGACTTTTGTCACTCAAATGACACACAAAATCGTATTTTGTGAGAATTCTTTAAGTAATGGAAAAGCCCCACAGCTTTTGTGGCTGTAGGACTTCCACGTTGTGCGCCAGACAGGATTCGAACCTGCAACCTGCTGATCCGTAGTCAGCTGCTCTAATCCGTTGGGCTACTGGCGCATGTCATCTTGACGAGGAACTCGTTTTTGACAACTCACTTATATTACCGCAACTGTGGATTCTGTCCAGTCTGGTGTGTCGCGCGAGAAGCGGGAAGCCGCAGGCTTCAGGCTGACTGTGACCAAGATAGCCAGAGTAGATATTCTACGTTGCCATGAGCTCCGGTTATGGGCGATGTCATAGTGGCACGTACAGCGAATCCATGCTCACGTGCACAGGCCAGGACACGCTCCAGAGCCTCTTGCCTGCGGTCCTCGTCCGTCACAATGCCATGGTGGCCAAGAAGACTGCGTCCGACCTCGAACTGGGGCTTGACCAGCAGCAGACAGTTGGCAGCAGGCGCCAACAAGGCGGGGAGGACAGGAATGACATAAGTCAGCGAGATGAAGGACACATCCGAAACAACATATTCCGGGCGATACGGCAGGTCCCCCGGCTGGACTTCGCGTATGTTGACACCGCTCATGTCAATCACCCTAGGATCAGCGGCAATCCGTTCCAGCAACTGTCCGTGGCCCACATCAAGGGCGATAACTCGCCTTGCGCCATGTCTGAGCAGAACGTCGGTGAAACCACCCGTGGAGGCCCCGATATCGAGACAGAGCCAGTCACGCGGATCTGGCATCCCCTGCGCCGCAAAAGTCGTCAGAGCACCCTCCAGCTTCAGCGCTCCCCGGGAAGCATAGTCATCGCCCGGGTCCAGAAGAATCACATCGCCTGGCTGGACGATCTGAGCAGGCCTTGATACCAGATGATCGTTGACCGTAACCCGGCCCTGTCGAATCAGCCCCTGGGCTCTGGCCCGCGAATCCGTCAGCCCTTGCGCAGACAGGATGCGGTCAAGTCGGTCGCGGGCAAGAGCCACGGTTCTTCGCCGACCGGACCCAGCGCTGACGACCGTATCCTCATCGTTCACTTGCCCTCCCGGTTCAGATCCTGCTGGAGCCCGGCCAGCACCTTGCCGAGCAGCTCAACCTGTTGGGCATTGTCCAGGTCGTCCAATTGAGCCAAATCAGGGAAACGTTCCAAAAGAGGGGCCATGGCTTGCTTATCCATGGGCTCCTCAGGTGCTGACGCAGTTGTA
Source organism: Bifidobacterium apousia (assembly GCF_007559275.1). Lineage (GTDB taxonomy): Bacteria > Actinomycetota > Actinomycetes > Actinomycetales > Bifidobacteriaceae > Bombiscardovia > Bombiscardovia apousia. Next base: position 123,463 of record NZ_VMHK01000004.1, on the reverse strand, counting down.
TCCTCATCATCTGTCTGTGAGGACCGTCCAGAAGGCTCAGACTCTACAGACTGCTCATTCTGGCCGGTCTGCTCAGGTAGCCCGTAGTGATTGGATTCCTGGGATGGTCCACTCGCTCCCAGCTGTCCGGGCTTGACCTCTTCCGACATGGCCGCTATGCCCCTACGACGAAGGCGGGCAGATTCAGCGCGTCCATGTCTCCACCACGATCCTGGTACTCCCAGAGCGCACAGGCGCAGGCTCGCACAGCATCCAGATCGGACAGGGGATCGCCGCTACCCTCAAGAGCACGCAAAGTGACATGCCCGTCGTCACCCACCTTTGCGGTTTGGCCTCCGCAGTGCCAGGTCTGGTCGGCCTCCTTACTGGGCTGAGGTTGCGGCGCAGTGAGGCCACGCAGGTCTTCAGCCAGATAGGTTGGCCGCCATTTGGCCGGTGCAGTCAGAATGGCGGGTGTTCGGGCCACGCCCGTCAGGACGAGCATGGAGTCGTACCCGCCCCGGTTGGCTGCCTCGATGTCAGTGTCCAGACGATCGCCCACAGGCAGGCATCGGTCAATGTCCAAGATCTTCTTCTGGTCATCGGCCAAGAGCAGCCGAGCCTCGTCGTACATGGCCGATTCCGGCTTCCCGGCCGAATCCTCCGGTTGCTTGCCAGTGGCCAGAATCACCGCTTGAAGCATGGCCCCGTTCCCGGGTGCCATGCCACCTTCGCGGGGCAGGGTCTGATCCTTGTTGGTAGTGAAGTAACGTGCACCGCCTTCGATGGCAAAGGCGGCCTGGGCCAGGTCCTGCCAGCTCAGTTCGGGATACCAGGCCTGAATGACGGCCTCTGGCTGATCTGCAGCCTTGTCTACCGGCACCATCCCGTTGATGCGGATCTGATCACGTAGATGATCGGATCCGATGACCAGCACCCTGGCGCCCTCCTGCAAATGTCGGCGCAGCATTCGTGCGGCGACTACGGCCGAGGTAATGACCTGGCCATCGTCCAGGGTCAGCCCGAACCCGCGCAGCTGATCGGCCACCACATGGGGAAACCGAGATGCATTGTTGGTGGTGTAGGCCATGCGCATGCCGAGCGTCTGAGCGCGGTCGATGCCCTCGGCCGCATGCTCGACAGGATCAGCGCCCCGGTAGACCACCCCGTCCAGGTCCAGCAGGGCCAGACGGTAGGTCTTTGCCGGAGCGTCATCAGTTCCTTTGAGGAAGACAGTCACTATTCGGTCCTAGTTTCATCAGACGTATCGGGCTCATTGACCTGCTCATCTTTGGCCTGTTCATCTTGATGATCCGCAGTATCGGTTTCGGATCCTGCGTCCTGGACAGACACATCACCGTCGTCAGCAGCCGGTTCATCGGCAACAGCTGTGCCGGTTTCGTCACCAGTCTGGTCGCTTTGAGAACCATCCCCCGAAGTTTGCGCATCAAGGCTAGAAGGATCTTCACCGGGTTGCTCCACAGCATCTGACGATTCCTGTATTTCAGATTCCGGCATTTCGGATGAACCAGCTGAGTCGGACGAACCAGCTGAATCAGATGAGTCAGCCGAGTTACCAGTGTCAGTTGAGTCCGCTGAATCGTTTGAAGCTGTTGATTCAGGAGATTCCTCAACCTCGCTGTCATCGGCACCCTGATCGGATACATCGGTGACATCAGACTCGGCGGCCTCAGTCTCAGCTTCAGTCTCATCCGAGTCCTCCTCACCGCCATCCGGGTCGATGGAGAGATCCTCCATCATGGCCGAATCCAGGTGCTCCAGGTCGTAGTCGATCAGGATCTCCTCGGACTGTCCGTCCTTCTGGCCATCCTCGTCCTCATCCTCGTCGGCATACTCCGCTTCGAGCCGATCCAGCAGGGGTTCCAGCTCCAAGGCCTCCTGACTGCGACCAGCCTGTTCGAGGAAGTTCTGCTCGGCCTGCACGGCACGCATCCGGTAGTCGCCGCTGAGCCCCCGGGCTTTGACCAGGGCCTGAACGGTCTCGATGGCCTTGTCCCACAGGCCCAGATCGCCCAGCGCTCCGGCATAAACCAGGAACATCTCTGCCTTTGACTCGCCCTGCAGCTGGCTGCCCTCCTCAGAGGTGGCCTCCTCAATGGCCTTGCGGGGATTGCCCAGACCACGCTCGCAGTCGGCGATGAAGGGCAGGTAATCGGAATAGCCGTTCATACGGTGTGCAGTGCGGAACTCCTTCAAGGCCAGCTTGTAGTCGCCCTGACGATAAGCCACCAGGGCCAGAGTCTCACGGGCAAGATCGATCCGCGAAGCCTGCCGTGCAGCCCACTTGGCATGAGCCAGGGCCCCCTGGGGGTCGGTCTCCTCCAGCGCATAGGCGGCCAGAATGTGCAGACCAATGTTCTCAGCATGCTCCTTGCTCAGTCCGCGCAGACGCAGGCGATCATCCTTGGAGAGCATGGACCACTCCAGGCCCTTGGGCATCTTGGGCTCTCCAGGCCGACGATCCGTGTAGGGGTTCTGCGATGGGTAGGAAATGGTCCCGTCTGAGTTGCGGCGACCGCGGTCATAGCCATTCTGGCGGTCACGCTGATAAGTCCCGCGGCGGTCGTCATGGCGACGGTCATCGCGACCATGCTGGCCCTGGTACCTGTAGCCTCGATAGCCGCCTTGACGATGGTCATCACGGGAACGGTCGCCGTAGGAGCGGTTGCCGTAGGGACGGTCCCCATGTGAACGGTCGTGGCGTGGACGGTCATCCCGGGAACGATTGTTCCATGGACGATCCCCGCCGGACCGCTCATCCTGCCGACGATCAAACCTCCGGTCGTCACCTCGACGGCGGTCCCCGTGGAAGCCCTGTCCACGATCACGGTCACGGTCATGCCGCTGGTAGCCGCGCTCGGAACGACGATCGCCATACCCCGACCGACCGCGGTCGTTGTCATGATCATGATGCCCGTATCCACCATGACCGTTGGCATGGAAGTCGCGACGTGGACGGTCGCCATCCCGCCGACGGCCGTGGCGATCATCACGCCTGTCGAAATGGCGATCCCGGTCGGAATCCCTGCGGAAGCCGCCGTGGCCATCCTGACGGTCATGCCTGTATCCGCGATGGTCGCGGTCGAACCGGTCGTGCCCGCGTCCGCGGAAAGGCCGCTGTCCATTCCTGCCCTCGGAACGACGCTCTTCGCCGCCCTCGCCGTCATGGTTGTGGAAGTTGCCGGAGCGGTGACCTCCCGAACGATAGCCTCCGGAGCGATATCCGCCCGAGCGCGAACCGCCCTTGTGGAAGCCCGAAGAGCGACGGCCGCCCGACCGGAAGCCGCCCGGGCGCGAACCGCCCCGGCCCCGTCCGCGATCGCCCCGGGAATGATTGTGTTCTTCTGCCATCAGTGTCCTTAATTCCTGCGTTCCTACTTGCCGGCCCGACGCTCAAGCGCGCCCAGGGCCTTCTTTCCTCTGCGAACCAGGGCGAAGCGCCCATGCAGAAAGTCCTTGTTCTCCAACACTTGATCTGGATCCTCGACCCGCTGGTTATTCAGGTAGAAGCCGCCCGAGGCCACAGTCTTGCGCGCCTCGGAGACCGAACGGAAGAGCCCGGCCGCAACACCGGCCTCCACCAGACGCTGACCCTCGCTGGCTGCGGGCAGAGCTCGCCCGCCTTGACCATCATCGACCTTGAGGCCGTCCAGTGCGGAATCCAGCACATCCTCGTCTAGCTCCTCCAGGGTCTTGCCGCGGCCGAAGAGGGCGCCAGAGGCGTCAATGGCCCCCTGGGCGGCATGTTCGCCGTGCACATAGGAGGTCACCTGCCAGGCCAGAACCTTCTGGGCCTCGCGAGCGCCCGGATCCTGGGCGGTCCGCTCCTCCAGACGCTCGATCTCCGCCTTGGGCAGGAAGGTGAAGGTCTTCAGCAGCTTGACCACCTGGTCATCGGGCTGGTTGAACCAGAACTGGTAGAAGCGGTAGGGGCTGAACATGGTGGGATCCAGCCAGACCGCGTTGCCCTCGGACTTGCCGAACTTCTTGCCCTGGGAGTCGGTGATCAACGGGCTGGTCATCACGTTGACAGAGGCATTGCGCACCTTGCGGATCAGATCCAGACCGCTGGTCAGGTTCCCCCACTGGTCGCTGCCGCCCAACTGCAGACTGCATCCGTAGCGGTCGAAGAGCTCCAGGAAGTCGTTGCCCTGGAGCACCTGGTAGCTGAACTCGGTAAAGGAGATGCCCTCGTCGGAGTCCAGGCGGCGGGCCACTGTGTCCTTGGCCAGCATGGTGCCCATGCGGAAGTTCTTGCCCACATCGCGCAGGAAGTCGATGGTGCTCATGGACCCGGTCCACTCATAATTATTGACGAACCGGACAGGATTCTCGCCTTCGGTATCCAGGAAACGCCCGATCTGGCCACGCAGGCGCTCGGTCCACTCAGCCACGGTCTGCTTGGGATTCAGGGTGCGCTCCCCCGACTGCCGAGGGTCGCCAATAAGCCCGGTGGCCCCGCCCACAACGGCGATGGGATGCAGACCGGCCGCCTGCAGGTGGCGCATGTTGAGCAGCTGGACCAGATTGCCCACGTGCAGTGAGGGAGCTGTGGGGTCGAATCCGCAATAATAGGTCACCGAGGGGTCGGCCAGCACCTTCCTGAGCTCGGACTCGTCCGTGCACTGGGCAATGAGACCGCGCCACTTGAGTTCGTCGAAAAGCGAGTCGAAACCCGCCTGCCTGAAATCGGTGACCTGCGACATGAGAGGCTACTCCCTATCGAATATTTGGATGAATGTATGCTAAACCCTACTATTCTTGCAACAGATACCGACACGGCAGAGTCCCGGACTGCCGCAGACAAGGCCGCACAAAACCAGAATCCCCAGGGGACGAGACCAGATTAATCACGATGAATCGACCACTGCGGATTGGCGATTAACCGCTGGCTGCTTTTGCCAAGACGGGGCGGCCGGCTGAATCCTCTCAGCAAAACCACCGCGTCTAAGTCAGGAACGCGCAGACACAGACAACTGATTGATCAGGTCTTGAGGGATGTGGTCAACCACGCAGGCGGCCATGCGCCGGTACCCCTCAACTCCCGGATGGAAGTGGTCAGTGCCCCAGAAGTCGGGCCGGTCAGTGCCAACGTCGTCACGGGTGGCATCCACGAAAGGCACCGAGGCCTCTTGGCAGACCTGCTGGCTGGTTTGTGTCTGGCGGGCTATCCGACGCTCCACCTCGGCCCTGAGTGCCCGGCCCAAGGCAGGATCCCGATAAAGTTGACCGGAGCTCAGGACCAGCACATGGCGGCCCTTGTTTTTGGCCAGCTCGATGCTGGCAGCCAGGTCATCCCGCCACTGCTCATCGGTGCGGTTGGCCATGATGTCGTTGGATCCTGCACACAGAACCAGCAGATCAGGATGGTCCTGCAGGGCGGGCAGGAACCGGTAGCGCACCCTGCGGATGGTGGCCCCCAGCCGCCCCTGGGTCGACCAGGATACCGGACGCCCCAGCCGGGCGGCCAGGCAGGCGGCTATATCGGGGACGAAGCCCTGGCTCTGGTCCTTCACCCCGCAGCCGACCGCCATGGAGTCGCCTACCACCAGCATGGTCAGCGGCTCCAGGTCGCGGCCTTGGTCCGGAGGCGAGCACAGCCCCTGGCGGGAACCGGGGGGCTCCTTGGCCAGAGTGATGTGCTGCTTGGCCCACCAAGCCTGGACCAGTGCCACCGGATTCATGATCGCCGCCGCCTTTCGCTCTGTGCCCCTCCCCTTGAGGAATTGCCGTTGGGCATTCTAACGCGGCCACCGGTCCGGCGGAGACCAGAAACTTCACCTGGGAGGACGGTAGGCAGGCCCATCAGACTGCGAGTCGGCGAAGGTCTGCAGCTCCTTCAGCGCATGTGCCGCCTGATCCATCTGCTCCTTGACCCTCTCCGGTGCGGTGCCACCCTGGCCCCGGCGAGCGCGTACGGCTCCCCCAGCTGTCAGGACAGAGCGGACCTCAGGAGCCCGATCGGCGGGCACCCAGTCAGCGAAGACCCTGACGAAATCGGCATCTTCCAAGTCGGCCAGCTCGCAACCACGGCCCTCGGCCAGCTTGACACAGGCGCCGGAGAGTTCGTGGGCATGCCGGAAGGGCACCCCCTGCCTGACCAGCCACTCGGCCAGGTCGGTAGCCAGAGCAAAGCCTGTGGGAGCCTGCTCCTCCAACCTATCCTTGTTGAAGGTCAAGGTGGCGACCATGCCGGCAAAGGCGGGCAGCAGGATCTCCAGGGTGTCCACCTGGTCGAAGACCGCCTCCTTGTCCTCCTGCAGATCGCGCGCATAGGCCGTTGGCAGCCCCTTGAGAGTAGTCAGCAGACCAGCCAGGTCCCCGACCAGCCGACCGGCCTTGCCGCGAGCCAGCTCAGCCACGTCCGGATTCTTCTTCTGAGGCATGATGGAGGACCCGGTCGAATAGCCATCGTCCAAGCGGACGAAGGCAAACTCCTGGGTGTTCCAGATAATGATCTCCTCGGCCAGCCTGGACAGGTCCACGCCGATCATGGCGGCGACGAAGGCGAACTCGGCCACCACATCCCTGGCTGCGGTCCCGTCGATGGAGTTGGCACAGACCCGGCTAAAGCCCAGATCCTGGGCCACTGGCAGGGGATCCAAACCCAGGGTGGTGCCCGCGAGCGCGCCCGATCCGTATGGACTGGCATCGGCACGCTGATCCCAGTCCCTCAGGCGCTCCAGGTCACGGATCAGGGGCCAGACATGGGCCATAAGCTGGTGGGCCAGCAGAACAGGCTGGGCATGCTGCATGTGTGTGCGGCCAGGCATGACCGTGGTCCCCGCCGCCCGGGCCTGATCCATCAGAGCCTGGGCCGTGCGCAGCAGGTCCTTGGCCAGCACCCGGGCGTGACGACGCAGCCAGATCCGAATCAGGGTGGCGATCTGATCGTTGCGCGAGCGCCCGGCACGCAGCTTGCCGCCCAGCTGGTCCCCCGCAATGTCGATCAGGCCGCGCTCCAGGGCCGTGGCCTCGTCCTCATCGTCAGGTTCAGGGGCGAAGGCGTCGGAGTCCACCTGGTCCTGAAGCTCATCCAGGGCCTGCTCCATGCGTGCCAGCTCATCATCGTCCAGCAATCCAGCACGGTTGAGGGCCCGAGCGTGGGCCCGGGAACCGGCCAGGTCGTCATCGGCCAACCGCCAGTCGAACTGGGTGGACCGGCTGAGCTCGACCAAGGCCGGCGAGGGACCTCCGCTGAAGCGCCCGCCCCAGAGGGCCATGGGCTTGTCGCCGGTGCTCACTGCTCTTGCCCGTCCTGCGCGATGCCGTTGCCGAAGCGCATATCGCGGGCGGCGGCCACCTTGTCGGCCAGACCATAGATGGCGATGAACCCATTGGAGGCGTTCTGGTCGAAGCTGTCGCCGGACTCGTAGGTGGCCAGGCTGTAGTCGTAGAGGGAGCTGTCGGAGTGCCGGCCGGTGACCACGGCCCGTCCCCCATGCATAACCATACGGATGCGGCCGGAGACGTAGCGCTGGGTCTCCTCGATGAAAGCGTTCAGAGAGCGGACGGCCGGCGAGTACCACTGGGCGTCGTAGACCAGCTCGCCCCAGCGCTTGTCGATGTCGCGCTTGATCCGGTGCTGTTCGCGCTCCAGGCAGCAGTTCTCCAGCTCCTGGTGGGCGGTGATCAGGGCCACGGCCCCCGGAGCCTCATAGAGCTCGCGGGACTTGATGCCCACCAGCCGGTCCTCGATCAGATCCACACGTCCGATCCCCTGGGCTCCGGCGCGGCGGTTCATCTCCTCGATGGCCTCCAGAGGAGTGACGGCCCTGCCGTCGATGCGCACAGGGATGCCCTGCTCGAAGTCGATGGTCACCTCATCCTCGACCGGCGGGAAAGCCGGGTCGTCGGTGTAGGAATAGACGTCCTTGGTGGGCCCGTTCCAGGGATCCTCCAGGTAGCCGGTCTCGATGGCCCGCCCCCAGACGTTCTGATCGATGGAATAAGGGCTCTCCTCGGTCTGCTCGATGGGCAGGCGGTGCTCCTTGGCGTAGGCAATCTCCACATCCCTCATCAATCCCAGATCGCGAATGGGGCTGATGGCCTTCAGCGAGGGGTCGATGGACATGATGGAGACCTCGAAACGGACCTGATCGTTGCCCTTGCCGGTGCAGCCGTGGGCTATGGTGTCGGCACCGTACTGGTGGGCCGCCTGGACCAGATGCTTGGTGATCAGCGGCCTGGAGATGGCCGATACCAGCGGGTAGACGCCCTCGTACATGGCATTGGCCTTGAGCGCCAGCATGCAGTAATCCCTGGCGAACTCGTCCCGGGCATCCACCACGACGGACTCGACGGCCCCGCAGTCCAGGGCCCGCTGGCGGATGGTCTGCAGACGCTCCCCGCCCTGGCCCACATCCAGGGAGACGGCCACCACATCCTTGCCGGTGCGCTCCTTGAGGTAGGGAATGGACACTGAGGTGTCCAGGCCACCTGAGTAGGCCAGCACGATGCGATTGTTTTCGGTCATGGCGATCCTCTTTCCTTGTAATTTCACACTTGTCGATTTCCAGTTCGTGCCTTCCGCCGTCATCGGGCCCTGGCATCCTCCTGGCCGGAGACGATGGTCATGAGCCAGTCGGCCCGGGATGAAGCCGATTCATCGTCTGCAGCGATGATCAGAATCGTGTCGTCTCCGGCTATGGTGCCTAGGATCCCCTTGATGGGCTGGCGGTCCAGGGCGGAAGCTGCATATTGGGCGGCGCCGGCCGGGGTTCTGACCACCAGCAGGTTGCGGGCCCGGGCCACCGAGGTGATCAGCCCGGTCAGAATCTTGGCCAGGTAGGCATCGGTCTTGTTCTCCCCCTCGACTTCAGGCCCCTCTGCGACAGCGGCTTCCATGGCCTGCTGGTCGGTGGTGGCGGGAATCCAGTAGGCCATGCTGCCGTCTGCGTACCGCAGCTTGGTGGCATGCAGGTCGTCCAGATCCCGGCTCAGGGTGGCCTGGGTCACCTCGATGCCCTGCTCAGCCAAGAGGGCCGACAGCTGCTGCTGGGAGTTGACCCTATGTCGGTTCAGGGCCTGGCGGATGGCATCCAGCCGGGCCACCTTGGTCGTCGGACGCATCAGCACACCCCCTGCAGGAGGGATTCGTCACCCCGGGAGCGGGCCACCAGCCAGGTCATCAGGGCCTTCTGGGCGTGCAGCCGGTTTTCGGCCTCGTCCCAGACCACGGACTGGGGGCCGTCGATGACCTCGGCCGTCACCTCCCGGCCCCTGTAGGCTGGCAGGCAGTGCTGGAAGAGGGCATCCGGGCGGGCATGGGCCATAAGTGCGGCGTTGACCTGATAGGGCAGGAAGGGATGGGAGCGGATTTCATACTGGTCCTCCTCGCCCATGGAGACCCAGGTGTCGGTGAAGACGCAGTCGGCGTCCTCGACAGCCTGAACCGGATCCGTGGTGACCAGAATGGATCCGCCGTTTTCAGCGGCCAGGGTCCGCGCCTGATCCACCAGGCTTGGATCGGGCAGGAAGCCATGGGGCCCGGCAATCCGCACGTTCATGCCGGCCACTGCCCCGCCCAGCAGATAGGAGTTGGCCATGTTGTTGGCTGCGTCGCCCAGGTAGGCGATGGTCATGCCGGCCAAGGCATCGACCCCGCCCCGGTGCTGGGCCAGAGTCAGGAAGTCGGCCAGAACCTGGCAGGGATGGAAGGAGTCGGTCAGCGCGTTGATGACGGGCACGGTGGCATGGGCAGCCATGGTCTCCACCCGATCCTGGCCGAAGGTGCGCCAGACGATGGTGGACGTCATCCTTGTCAGCACCTTGGCGGTGTCCGCCACGGGCTCGCCACGGCCAAGCTGTGAGCCAGAGCTGTCGATGACCATGGGATAGCCGCCCAGCTGGGCCACGCCTACGCAGAAGCTGGTTCTGGTGCGCGTGCTGGGCTTGTCGAAGATGATCGCCACGGCCTGAGGCCCCTGATAGGGCTGGGACAAATAGGGATTGGTCCTGAAGGCCATGCCCAGCCGAAGCACCTCCAGCTGCTCCTCGTGGTTGAGGTCGTCGTCACGCAGCATGTGCCGCAAACCCTTGTTCATCTCTGCCTCCCTATCGCTATGGTGATGCACGTCATTGAGGGCTGATCTCACTGATCATCCTGCCGCAAGGCCTCGTCCGCGAGACTGGCGGGAGCCTTAGCCAGGATATCCACGGCCAGGTCGATCTGGTCGGCCTGGATGATCAGGGGCGGGGCTAGACGCAGGGCATCAGGGGCCACTGCGTTGACGATCAGCCCATGGTCCAGGGCCCAGGAGGCCAGATCCCCGGCACAGGGAGCGCTCAGCTGGACCGCATCCAGCAGCCCCCGGCCTCTGACCTGGCCATAGAGGGGATTGCCGCAGGCGGCGAGGCCAGCGCGCAGCCTCTCCCCCATTTGCTGCGCCTGTTCCAGCAGGCCCTCCCGCTGAATGGTCTCCAGGGTGGTCAGCGCCAGGGCCGATCCCAGGGGATTGCCACCGAAGGTGGACCCGTGCATGCCCGGGGTCAGCAGGCCCGATGGCTCAGGGCCGAAGGTGATCATCCCGCCCATGGGAAAGCCGCCTGCCACCCCTTTGGCGAAGGTGAGCACGTCTGGGCTGGCTCCTCCGGACAGGCTCTGGTCCTGGAAGGCGAACCAGTGGCCGGTCCTGCCCATGCCGGTCTGCACCTCGTCCAGAATCATCAGGGCCCCATGACGAGTGCAGAGCTCACGCACCTGCCGAACGTAGTCAGGATCCAGCGGCAGCACCCCGGCCTCCCCCTGGATGAGCTCCAGAATGACAGCCGCCACCGGCTCCCCTGAGGTCTCCCCCTGTGCGAAGGCCTCCTCTAGAGCCTCGCCGTCTTCTGCCGGCAGAAAGCCCATGCCCGGAACCAAGGGCTGGAAGGGCTCACGGATGGCCGGCTTCCAAGTCAGGCTCAAGGAGCCCATGCTGCGGCCGTGGAAACTATGGGTCAGCGCCAGGATCCGGCCAGGGTGACCGCCCATGCGAGCGCCATGCAGCCGGGCCAGCTTGATGGCCGCCTCATTGGCCTCGGTTCCCGAGTTGGCGAAGAAGACACGGGATCCCTCCGGAGCCTGAGCCAGGTCCAGCAGTCGTTCGGCCAGCTCGATCTGAGGCTGGGAGGCGAAGAAGTTGCTGATGTGGGCCATCTTCCCGGCCTGCTCAGCCAGGGCCTTGTTCCAGGCCGGATGGGCGTAGCCCAAGGCGTTGACCGCGATCCCGGCCATCATGTCCAGATAGCGGTTGCCGTCCAGGTCCCAGATCCAGACGCCTTGGCCATGGTCCATGACCCTGCCCGGGCGTCCGAAGACCTGCATGTGGACGCGGTCATAGCGGTCTGCCCATTGACTGCTCTGCGGCCCCTCGGGGGTCCTCATAGGTGCATCAGCATTCGTCATGGCTCCTCCTCATGATCATGTCCCGGCCCGGCACGACCACTGTGCCGATGCCGTTGCGGGTGAATATCTCGTTGAGCATGGAATGCGGCCGCCGTCCGTCGATGACGTGGGCCTCGCCCACCCCGGAGCGCACGGCCTGCAGGCAGGCCTCCATCTTGGGGCGCATCCCCTCATGCATGTCCTCCAACATATCCTCAAGACGGTCCACGCCGATGCTGGAGACCAGGGAGTCAGCCTGGGGCCAGTTGGCATACAGTCCCTCCACGTCAGTGAGAATGACCAGTTTCCGGGCCTCCAGAGCTACTGCCAGAGCCGATGCGGCCGCGTCGGCATTCACGTTGAGCACCTGGGTGGGATCCTGCTCGTCAGGAGCCACGGAGGAGACCACGGGGATACGCCCGGCATCGATCAGATCTTCGACGGCTGAGGCATCCACGCCCACGACCTCGCCCACCAGTCCCAGGTCGACTGGTCGGCCATCCGCCATGCCGGTGCGGCGGGCCGCACTGAACAGGCCGGCATCCTCCCCTGACAGGCCGACCGCCATGGGACCGTGGGCATTGATGGCACCGACCAGATTCCTGCCTACCTGTCCGGTCAGCACCATGCGGACCACCTTCATGGTTTCGGGGGTGGTCACCCGTAGCCCGCCGCGGAAGACTGAGGGGATGCCCAGAGCCTGGAGCATGCTGGAGATCTGCGGGCCGCCACCGTGCACCACCACCGGATGCATGCCCACCTGCCTCAGGAAGACCATGTCCTGGGCAAAGCACTGACGCAGGTGGTCGTCCACCATGGCATGGCCACCGTATTTGACTACGATCCTCTGACCGGCGAACTCCTCCAGCCAAGGCAGGGCCTCGATGAGCACCTGGGCCTTGTGGGCATCGTCCAGGGCCTTTTCGGCTTCGGCATCCTGCTCGTCATCCGCCATCCTCTTCCCCTTCCTTATGACCATCTTCCAATTGCTGCAGCTCTTGGCACCGTGTCCGATCAGGCTTCCTGTCAGGTGTGGTAGTCGGCATTGATGGTCACGTATTCGTGGGTCAGATCATCGGTCCATACCGTGGCCTGGCTGTCGCCCTGACCAAGGTCGATGTCGATATGGACTTCGGGAACGTGCAGGTCGACCAGTTCCGGGTCCTGCCCGGGACGGCCTCCCCGGCAGACCTTGATGCCATTGAAGCTGACATCCACATGGGCCGGATCATAGGCCGCCGTCGCAGCCGGGACGGTGCCCAGGGAGGACACCACTCGGCCCCAGTTGGGGTCCTCGCCGGCCACCGCGCACTTGAGCAGCGTAGAGCCGGAGACCGCCCGTGCGCAGGCAAGGGCTGCATCCTCATTGTCAGCACCGTCCACCCGGATGCGGATCCGATGCCTGCTGCCCTCACCGTCAGCCACGATCCGATGGGCCAGATCCGCGCAGGCCTGACCCAGCTTCTCCTGGAACTGGTCGGGGTCAGGCCGCACGCCAGAGGCCCCGGAGGCCATCAGCAGGACGGTGTCGTTGGTGGACATGCACCCGTCCACGTCGATCCGGTTGAAGCTGAACCGGCAAGCCTCGGACAGGGCTTGGCGAGCCTGTGCCGGCTCCAGAATGGCATCGGTGGTGATTACGCAGATCATGGTGGCCAACTGCGGAGCGATCATCCCGGAACCCTTGACCATGCCGCCCAGCCGCCAGCCAGAGCCGTCCACAGCCACGGTCTTGGTGCAGGTGTCGGTGGTCAATATGGCCTTGGCGGCCTCTTCGCCAGCCTCCTGACTGGCCGACAGCCCCTGGGCAGCCTGGTCGATGCCGGTCAAGATGGAGTCCAGATGCAGAAGATGGCCGATGATCCCGGTTGAGCAGACGGCAACCTGCTCGGTGGGCAGGCCCAATTGCTCTCCTGTCCGCTCGGCCATGGCCCTGGCCTGGTCCAGGCCCTCGGGACCCGTGCAGGCGTTGGCATTGCCGGAGTTGATGACCACGGCTCCAGCATGGCCTTCTTCCAAGATCCGACTGGTCCAGATGACCGGAGCAGCCCGGAACCGATTGGGGGTGAAGACCCCCACAGCCGTGTCCATGGGTCCGCTGTTGACGACCAAGGCCAGATTTCGGCGCTGCGAACCTCCCGGACGGTGGGCGATGGCGGTGCCGGTCCGGAAGCCTGCAGGGTAGGTGATGCTCATGGTGCCACTCCTATGGTTGTCAGTCCGGTCTCCTCAGGCAGGCCCAGGGCCAGATTCACGGCCTGAAGGGCCTGGCCTGCGGTGCCCCGGGTCAGGTTGTCAATGGCGGCGAAAGCGTAGAGGCGGTCGGCACGCTGGTCCACAGCGACCTGGACCTGGGCCCGGTTGGAGCCGTACACGTCAGCTGTCGAGGGAAGCTTGCCCTCGGGGAGCAGATCGACAAACGGCTCCTTGGCATAGATCCCTTCCCAGACGGCACGAATATCAGCCATCCCCATGCTCCGGCCAAGCGCGCTCAGCCTGGCTGAGACCACAGCCAGAATCCCCCTTGACATGGGGACGAGTATGGGGGTCAGCCCCAGGCGGATGGGTTTCTGAGACTGGGCGAAGCTCGGATCCACCGCAGCGGCCTTGCGCAGGTTCTGCAGAATCTCAGGGATATGCCGGTGGGTGCCTCCGACCGAGTAGGGATGGGCCGAATTGATGGCCTGGGCTGCCAGCAGATCCATTCTGCCGCTCGAGCGTCCGGCACCCGAATAACCGACTGCCAGGTCGGCCACCAGATCATCAGTCTGGACCAGTCCGGCTGACAGGGCAGGCTGGAAGGCCAGAGTGACTGCTGTGACATTGCACCCAGGACCAGCGATCCGATGGGTCTGTCCAAGCAGCTGACGCTGGCGGCCGCCACCCGGATTGAGCAGCTCAGGCATCCCGTAGGTCCACGGGCTTGAGAAAGGCCCGCCGTAGTAGTCTTGCCAGTCGCCTGGATCCTCCAGCCGGTGATCAGCCCCCAAGTCGACCATCAGCGATTGCGGATCCAGCTGCTCGGCCAGGGGGCCAGAAGCCCCGTGAGGCAGGGCCAGAACCACCAGATCATGGCCGGCCAAGATATCCGGCTTCGTATCCTGAATCTGCAACGAGGCCAGCGACTCCGGAAGGTTGGGAGAGAACTCCCCCAGCAACCGGCCAGCCGAGCCGTGACCGGTGACCGTGCATACCTGAAAGGCTGGATGGGCCGCCAACAGACGGATCATTTCCGAGCCGGCATACCCCGAAGCTCCCGCTACAGCCACCGTGTATTGCCGCATGAGTGCTCCCTTCATCGGGCACCATCATACATACTCATGCAGTGAAACGCATATTTATGCAATTCGGCGTGTCGCTATGCGTCTGCTTTCGCTGCGTTGCACTTTCAATATGCGAAGGGGTCATAACCGGAGTCTCGGTTGCGGATGTATTCCATTTGCCTACTGGCCCTGTCCGACGCCTCGGGCCCGCATGTGTCCTCCACAAAGGCCAGTGCCATGTCAATACCGGCCGAGATGCCCGAAGAGGTACGAAACTTGCCATCGACCACCCAGCGGGCATCCTTGATCCAATCCACGCGGTCCCCCGTGCCGACGACCCAGTCAAAGGCCAAGTCATTGGAGGTCGCACGCCGACCGTCGAGCACACCGGCGGCAGCCAAGAGAGCCGAGCCTGTGCATACCGTCATTACCTGCGGCGACTGGGCGGCCAGGCTTGCCAACTGCCCAATCCATCGGTCGCTTCTAACCAGAGTTCGCGTGCCGGACCCGCCAGGTATCAGCAAAACTCCCTTGGGATCGATCGCTTCGGATCCTAGAGCTTCGACCCTGACACCGCCCTCCCCGACTTTCACTCCAGGGCCGTCCAAGGAGAAGAGCCGCACCCGGGCGCCATCAGTATTGATGAACACCTCAAAGGGGCCGAAGACATCCAAGGGCTCAAACCCGTCGAATACGACAATATTGATATCCAAGCCCATCTGAATGACCCCCTGCTTAGATCTCAGGCGCTGACACCATCCCCGCCCGAGCCGCCGCCACCCGTTGAGGGCGACGGCACCATCTGTTGGTAGAAGTCGTTCAGGGAGACCCCGTTGACCAGAAGCCAGATCCAGGCCAAGGTGAAGAGCAGGTTGATGATCAGGGCAGCCATGGCCAATCCATAGCCCTTCATGTGCAATTTGCGGGTCCGATACATGGAAACGCCACCCAGCAAGGCGGGAATCACAGGCATGGGCAGGAAGAGGGCCATAAGGAAGGCGATGATGGCGCAGGGATCCCAGTGGCCGTAGACCGGATTTTGGGAGGGATCGTTCAGATCGGGCATGCCCTGGGGAGGCCATCCTGGCGCACCGGGACGGGTCTGAGGATTCCCAGGATTTCCGCCGCGACCGGGACCCGGCTGCCCCGCCATGGGCATAGGCCTATTGGCGGGGTTGCCCTGGGACGAATCGGATTCCTTGGCCTTGGGTTCGGGGTCTGGGCGACCGTATACGTACGGATTCCATCCTGGATAACGATCGGCACGGGCGCCATACAAGGGCTGGTCGCCCCCATCATGATCCTGGCGGTCGGGTCCACCGGCTGTGCCCTGTTCTTGAGAATCCGTCATGTCCCTCGGTCCCCTAGATGCCCGGTCAGGCACGCAGCACGGCGCCCAGACCTGCAGTCTTGTCAACGATGGCCTGGCGCAGGGATTCGCTGTCCTCGGACGTCAAGGTACGGTCCGGGGCGCGGAAGGTGACTGCGAAGGCCAGCGATTTTGCATGCTCACCGATCTGATCGCCAGTGAAAACGTCGAACAGCTCGATGGATTCAAGACTAGACCCAGCCGCTTCTCTGATGGCGGAAGTCAGGTCGGCTGCCGAGACCGTGTCCGGCACGGTGAAGGCCAGATCCTGACGGACCGGAGGGAAGGTCGACACGGGCTTGGCCTGCAGGGGGGTGTAGTCCAGTTGGTCCAGCACCATGTCCAGACTCAGCTCGAAGGCGGCCGAGTGGGCAGGGAAGCCCAGGGCCTGATCAACCCGAGGATGCAGCTCGCCCACCATGCCGACAAGCGTGCCGTCATCCAGGACCAGCCTGGCGGTACGGCCCGGATGCCACTGGTCGGGCACCTGCTCGGCCGGGAGCTGCTCCAGCCGATAGTGTGCCCCCAGCCTGTCCAGGACACGACGAGCCGATTCGACTGCATCGGTCCAGTCCACATCCCTGCTGTCCTTGAGCCAGCCGTCCTCCTGGGCGCGGCCGGTCAGCAAGGCCGCCACATGCAGCCGTTGCTCTGGCAGACCCTGGTCCAGGCGGGCCAGATCCTCGTCGCTGGGACGCACGCCGCCCGGAAGAGTGGGCACCGCTGGAGCCTTGGGATCGCGACGGAAAACATAGCCGATCTCGAAGAGGCGCACGTCCGTGTTGCCACGTCGCAGGTTGCGCTCCACGGTGTTGGCCAGCGGCAGCAGCAGGCTCTGCCTCAGATAGGGCCTGTCAGCTGCCATGGGGTTGGCCAGTTCCACGCTGTTGACATGGACCTGGTCAGGGTCCATGCCGAAGGCCTTGAAATCATTGTCGCCAACGAACGGGTAGTCCAGGACCTCGGTCAGCCCATACTCGGCCAGGGTGTCAGCCACCCAACGACGACGCTGCTGACGATCGGTCAGACCAACCGCTCCGGACACCTTGGGTGATGGCACAGTGACAGGGATGCGGTCATAGCCCACCAGGCGGGCCACCTCCTCGACCAGATCACAGCCCTCGCCCAGGTCAGGCCTCCAGGTTGGCGGGGTCACCGACAGCCGGTCCTGAGGATCGCCCTGGACCGTGCAGCCGATGTCACGCAGAATAGCAACGATGCGCTGGGGCTCCACCTCCAGTCCGGTCAGACGTGCCACCTCGCTGACGGCAAAGTCGATGACCGGCATTGGCTTGGTCTGGTTCATATCCAGCGGAGCATCCAGGTCCTGGCCACCGGCAAGGCGATGCAGCAGGTCAGCGGCCATGGCTGCGGCGGCCGGCTGCATCTGCGGATCGACCCCGCGCTCAAAGCGCTTGGAGGCCTCCGAGGGCAGCTTGTGGCGACGGGCGGTCCGGGCGATGGTCACCTGGTCGAAGTGAGCGGACTCGATCAGGATGTTCCGCGTCAGATCGGTCACCTCCCCGTATAGACCGCCCATGACTCCGGCCAGACCCAGGATTCGGGAACCCTCGTGCCCCTCGGGCGAGTCGGTGATGAGCAGATCTTCGGTGCTGAGCTCGCGATCCTTGCCATCAAGGGTGGTCAGGTGCTCGCCCTGCCTGGCCCTGCGGACGACGATGGGGCCGCTGAGCTTGTCCAGATCATAGGCGTGCAGGGGCTGGCCCAGGTCCAGCATGACGTAGTTGGTGATGTCCACCGGCAGGCTGATGGAGCGCATGCCGGCCCGAACCAGCCGACGACGCATCCAGCTGGGAGTGGCGGCCTTGGGGTCGCACCCGGTCAAGGCACGCAGGTAGTAGCGGTCGCACCCGGGCTGACCGTGAATGGGGTTCTCATCCTCAACATGTACGGCCAGCGGAGCCTGATCCTCCTGAGCTGCTGAGTCCGGCACCGTCTTGTTCAGCTCAATTACCGGATCCGTGTATTCGGCGCCCGTGGAGTGGTGGTATTCGCGGGCAACCCCCCGGTAGGAGAAGGCGTAGCCACGGTCAGGGGTGATGTTGATTTCAAGCACGGGCCTATTCATATGCAGGAGGCTCATGGCATCGTCACCGGGCTTGAGCTGCTCGTACTGCTCGGGGGTGAACCCGTAGTTGCGTAGCAGGATGATGCCCTGATGGTCCGAACCCAGCCCCAACTCACGCTCGGAGGCGCACATGCCATCCGAGATGTGGCCATAGGTCTTGCGCGGTTCGATGCGGAAGTCTCCAGGCAGGACAGCCCCTGGCAGGGTCACCACCACCTTTTCGCCCGCAGCCATGTTGGGGGCCCCGCAGACAATGCCCCGGGGCACCTTGCGGCCCTGGTCGTCCACGGCGTTGTACTGCTCGCCTACATCCACATGGCACCAGTTGATGGTCTTGCCGTTCTTCTGAGGCTCGGGCTCGGCATCCACCACATAGCCGACCACAATGGGGCCGGTCACCGTGGACTGATGGATGTCCTCCTCCTCCAGGCCGACCCGGACCAGGTCCTTGGCCAACTGTTCATAGGTCAGATCCTCGGGGACCTGCACATGCTCCTTGAGCCAGTCGATATCTACCATTGGCATCTGACGGTCACTCCCCCATCTCGAACTGCTGGCTGAACCGCACGTCGCCCTCGACCAGGTCGTGCATGTCGTTGATGTCGTGGCGCAGGAGCAGGGTGCGCTCCATGCCCACGCCGAAGGCGAAGCCTGAGTACCGCTGCGGATCTACGCCGGCCGACCTCAGAACGTTGGGGTTGACCATGCCGCAGCCTCCCCATTCGATCCATCCGGGGCCACCCTTCTTGTCGGGGAACCAGAGGTCCATCTCGGCGCTGGGTTCGGTGAAGGGGAAGTATGAGGGCCGCAGTCTGGTCCGGGCCTCGGGACCGAACATGGCCACGGCGAGCTTGTCCAGGGTGCCCTTGAGGTCGGCCATGGTCAGGTGCTCATCGACGGCGATGGCCTCGCACTGGTGGAATACCGGGGTGTGGGTGGCATCCAGTTCGTCGGTACGGAAGACCCTGCCCGTGCAGGCCACGTAGAGCGGTACACCACGGGTTATCAGGGAACGGGCCTGGTCGGGCGAAGTATGGGTGCGCATGACCATGTTGGATCCGACGAAGCCGGCGGCGTCCCTGGCCTGGCTGCCCTTGACGTAGAAGGTGTCCTGCATCTGGCGGGCAGGATGATCCGGGCCAAAGTTGAGGGCATCGAAGTTGTACCACTCGGCTTCCAGCTCGGGGCCCTGGGCGATGCTCCAACCCATGGAGACGAAGAAATCCTCCACATCCTCCATGAGCTTGGACAGCGGATGACGTGCGCCCTGAGGTTTACGCTCGACCGGAAGGGTCATATCCACCTGCTCGGCAGCAAGACGGCGGGACTCTTCCTCCTGACGCAACTGCCGGTCCTTGAGCCCGTAGGCACGGCCGAAGTCAGCCTTGAGCTTGCCTGCCAGACGCCCAGCGGTCTTCTTCTGATCCGCTGGCAGCCGTCCGATCATCCGGCCTGATCCGGCCAGGGCTGAACCTGTCCCCGCATACTTGGCCTTGATCTCCTTGAGTTCTGCCAAATCGGAGGCTTCGCGAATCCTGCCGATGCCCTCGTTGACCTCGTCGGTCATCGCCGCGGGGTCGAATTCTTCCTGTGCCACCATGGACCTTTCCACTGTTGCCAATGCCGTGTCCGGGCCGCAAATCAGCGGAAATCCCGGTCGTTGACGCCTTCACATTCTTTCAATACGACTCGACATGGCCATGGCGTAAAGCAGCACTGCTGCCGAAGTAGCCAGATTGAGTGATTCAGCCCGCCCGTATATGGGTATGCGGACGATCTGATCCATGGACTGCAGCAACTCATTGGGCAGTCCACGTGCCTCATTGCCGAAGAGCAGGGCCATGGGCTGACCCGCTGAATCCGGCTGTGACAGGGCGCCGCTTGCCATCAAATCAGTCAGGGAGCGGACCGGTTTGTCCGGCGTGCCATAGACATCAGCCGCCACCATGATCCGTCCCTGCCGTCTGCACAGGGCCAGGAAGTCATCAGTGTCCATGGTCATCAGGGGTATATGAAAGGCCGATCCAGCCGTGGAGCGAATGACCTTGGGATTGGTGGGTTCCACACACTGATCCACCAGGATGACCGCCCTGCAACCGGCGGCATCGGCGGTGCGGATCACGGTTCCGGCATTGCCTGGATCACGAATCTGCCAGAAGGCCGCCACCAGGTCGGGGCCCTCCCCGGTCAGGCTGCGGGGATCGCTGAGGTTCGTCGGCTGGGCCAGAAATCCGTCCGTATGGGCCTGCGCCAGGATCCCCTGGGCATTGCTGCTGATGGCACGCATGACCCGAGCGGAGACGAAGTGCCCGTAGCAGTCAGGCAGCTCCCGAGCCTGCTCCATGATGGCGCCTACAGTCTCGTTGAGCGGGCGCCGATGGCCGCCCTGGGCTGCAGGAGAGGACTCATCGGCCTGAATATAGAGGTCAGTCAGCAGGTCGGGACGCCAGCGGACCGCCTCGCGCACGCTCTGCGGCCCCTCTATCAGGAAGCGGCCATGACGCTGCCGGGCCCGCCGATCCTGCAGTTCAGCCAAGCGATGAACGCGTTGGGCATGGGGATTGTCAAGAAGGGTGTCATCAAAGGGCATGGGCACCACTCTAGCCCCGCCAGCCGAGAGCCCCGCAGTCCAGAAGCCTGCGGCTTCACCTCGGTGAATCTACATCTGTGGGAAAGTTCACTGAAAGAAAGGCCTGCGCCCCTTGTGCTCCTCGGACAAGGGGCTAGGGTAAAAGAACCGGTCGGGTCGACCACATCCGTTGTTGGTATGGCGCAGACCGACCATCACTCGTCTGGCTTGGCCAGAATCATTGTGAGGAGACGATATGCCCGTATACACACTTCCCGATCTGCCCTACGACTACTCGGCGCTGGAGCCGTACGTGTCCGGCAAGATCATGGAGCTGCACCATGACAAGCACCATCAGGCTTATGTGAACGGTGCCAACAAGGCCCTGGAGCAGATCCACGACGCGGCCGAGTCCGGCAACGTGGCTCAGTCCAACCTGCTGGAGAAGAACCTGGCCTTCAACCTGGCCGGGCACAAGAACCACTCCATCTTCTGGAAGAACATGGCCCCGGCCATCGGCCAGGAGCCAACTGGCGAGCTCAAGGCCGCCATCGAGGACCAGTTTGGGTCCTTCCAGGGCTTCCAGACCTACTTCGAGTCCATGTGCGCAGGCATCCAGGGCTCCGGCTGGGCCGTCCTGGCCTGGGATACCCTGGGCGAGCGCCTGGTCACCCTGCAGATGTACGACCACCAGGGTAACCTGCCCGTCACCATCTTCCCGCTGGTTCTGCTGGACCTCTGGGAGCATGCCTACTACCTGGAGTACCTGAACGACCGGGCCAGCTACGTCAAGGCCTGGTGGCACATCGTCAACTGGGAGGATGCCTCCAAGCGCTTCGACGAGGTGCGCAACATCAACACCACTCTGGCCAGGTAAGAGGCCAGCGCTTCCAACCACAGGTGGATCCCGGTCCTTTCCCCTCTCTGCGGGAGGCGGAAAGGACCGGGGTTCCTCCGTATCTGGAGCCTTCGAGAAACCCTGGCGGTCAGTTGCCGAAGAAGGCGATGGAGCCGGTCAGCGCAGCCGCGGTCAGGGAGATGGCAGGCACAGCCAGGCAGATGAGCAGGAAGCCCGCATCACGTGGTCTGACCTGGGAGACCCGGGCATGGGTGCGTGGCGTGCTGCCCCCAAAGCCCCTGGCCTCCATGGCCGTGGCTAAGGTCGTCGAACGCCTGATGGACAGGACCAGCAGGGCGAAGGCCTGGGGCATAAAGGCCTTGAAACGGTTCTCATCGCCCAGCCCTCGACTCCGGCGGGAGGCGGTCAGGGCCGACCAATCATCCTTAAGGACGGTGAAGAGTCGCATGCCGGCCAGCCCTCCGTAGACGAAGCGATCAGGCAGGTGGAGCACTTGGCTGAAGGCATCGGCCAGGTCAGTGGCGTCTATTCCCAGGACGGTAATGATAGCCGGGATCCCGATGGCCAGAATCCGCAGCGCCGTAGCCAGGGCCAGATCCAGCGACCGCTGGGTGATATGAATCATCCCCCACTGCCAGAAGGTGGCGCCACCGCTCTTGCCATAAAGGATGATCGCCAAGGCTGAGCCAGGCGCCCCCAGGAAGATAGGCCAGGTGGATCTGACCACGCGCAGAGGCGTGAAGCCTGCCGCGCCCAATAGCAGGAACTCCAGGATCAGGGCCGTCGTGGCCGAGACCGGGTCCAAACTGATCAGCAAGGGCAATGCGGCCAGAAAGGCCCCGATCAGACGGAAGGCCGGATTGATGGAGGCTATGTATGGCGACCGGCTGGCCGGCTTGACCGGCTCGTCCCGCTGATCCATGGGCGTGACGGTCAGTCTGGCCGCAACAGTCTTCTGACGGGCCTGCAAATCTGACTCTGATACAGGCCAGACGGCCTTCTGGGCTCCCGGAGGCGTCATCTCCACCAGACGGGCATCCAGGGCCTGGACCAGCTCCCGGTCGTGGGTGACCAGGATTATGCAGGCTCCCTGGTCGCGCAGGTCTGCAATCAGCTGGGCCATGCTGACCCAGGTGTTCCTGTCCTGACCGAAGGTAGGCTCGTCAAGAATCAGCATCTGCGGTGCGGCGGCCAGGGCCGAGGCCACGGTGAGCCGCCGCTTCTCACCGCCCGAGAGCGTGTAAGGGTTGGCATGCGCGTACTGCCTCAGCCTGAAACGGCCCAGCAGCTCCAGGGCGCGGATCTGGGCCCGGTCCTCGCTCATGCCGGTGCGCAGGGGGGCCAGTTTGACCTCATCCAGGACCGTGCCACGGGCGAACTGATGCTCGGGATTCTGAAAAACGTAGGCGATGCGCGCCGCCAGCTGGGATGAGGTCCATCGGATGGGCTCGGACTCAGCAGGCACCTGCCCCTGTGATCCCCGAAGCAGGCGGTCCTGGGCAAGAACCGAACCGGCCACCGGCTCCAGCAGACCGGCCAGGGTCATGGCCAGCGTGGACTTGCCGGCTCCGTTGGCCCCGACCAAAGCGGTGACCTGCCCGGCCCTGAAT
Organism: Bifidobacterium apousia; assembly: GCF_007559275.1. Lineage (GTDB taxonomy): Bacteria > Actinomycetota > Actinomycetes > Actinomycetales > Bifidobacteriaceae > Bombiscardovia > Bombiscardovia apousia. The sequence continues at coordinate 100,336 of NZ_VMHK01000004.1, read as the reverse complement.
TCCAGATCGATATGCTCGGCAACCGCCCGGCCCTGACGGCCCACCACCAGATCCCGAGTGGCCAGCAGGACGGGATGATCATTGCGGCCCGATTCAGATTGCCCGGACCTAACCCGGGACCGTCCAAGCTCGGGGAGCGAATCCCTGGCGCTCCTATACGCTTCGGGAACCCAGACGCCCAGGGAGGCCAGGTCCAAACCAGGATCAGTGAAGACCTCCCGGGGGCTGCCGTCGGCCATGATCACCGTCTTGCGATAGGTCGCAGCGCCCGATCCGCTGGTGCTATCTTCAACCTCGCCCAGCCCAAGCACGATGACCCGGTCGATCATATCCATCCATGGACCTGCCCGGTGCTCGACCAGAACCATCGTGGAGCCCTGCCGGTCCAGGACCTTCCTGACGGCGCCGACAATCTGCTCGACACCGACCGGATCCAGGTTGGCCGTTGGCTCATCCAGCAGGAGCAGCCCAGGCTGCATGGCCAGGGCGCCGGCCAGGGCCAGACGCTGCATCTGCCCTCCGCTCAAATGCACGGTGGACCGGGTCAGCTGCAAGTCAGCCAAACCTACCTCGGCCATGGCCTTCTGTACCCGTGGCCAGATTTCCTGGCGGGGCAGCCCCATGTTCTCGGGCCCGAAGGCCACATTGTCACCAAGCCGCTGAAAGATGGCCTGAGCATCCGGATCCTGCAGGACCAGACCCACACGCCCCCGGCTGGAGACGGCCGGATTGCCGTCAATCAAGACCTGGCCCTGGGTCACCCCGCCTTCATCATCCTCGACCTGGTCCTGGCCGTTCTGCGGGGCATGATCGCCCAGCAGCCCGGCCACACCCTCGAGGATGGTCGATTTGCCGATGCCGGAGGCTCCCAGCAACAGCACCCGCTGACCTGCAGGAATGCTCAGGGAAAGATCCCTGACGGCGAAGTGGTTCCGATAGGCATGCCGATAACCCCAACCGCGCAGTTCCAAGGCTGCGGGTCGGTAGGGATTATCCTCGATGCTCTGGTCCACGCCCAGACCTCTACTTCCCGGTCGTACGAATATCGCGGCCGGAGGCGAAGCGGTCCAGAGCCCCGGTGGCGGCAATGGCCTTATAGAGGTACCAAACCAGCACTCCGGCGATCAGCGCGCCCGAAATCAGGGTGGCTATCAGATAGATCACCCCGTAGGGACCGGTCAGGTTGATGGCCTGCAGGTGCGTGCAGAAGGAGTACAGCCAGCAGCCGAAACCGGCGGCAGCGCCCGACAGTGCCACCGTGGACATGTTCCAGCGCCGGTAACGCAGCAGTATGAAGACCAGCTCGGCCATGAAGCCCTGAAGCAGACCGATCAGTATGGTCTCCACAGGCACCCAAAGGCTGCCCAGCAGCGACTCCAGGATGGCTGCGACCAACTCGGCATAGACGGCCGCACCCGGCTTGCGCACGATGACCGAGGCCAGAGGCCCGGCAAATAGGTAGAGACCGTTGAGGATGCCGCCCAGACCGGGCACGACCCCATCCAGGAACGACCAGGGAATGGTGGTCACCATGGCGACCACCCAGTAGATTACTGCGGAGGCCACCCCGATGACCGAAGCTACGGCGATATCCACCACCCTCCACCGTCGGGAGGGGGTCCTGACCTGGGAGGGAGTCCGCTCGGACTCCGGCTCCGATCCGGAAGCAGTGTTGTTGATGAAATGACCATCGGTCATGATCTTGTGCCTTTCCTCGGGGCGCTCCCTATGAGCGCCATCCCGTTCAGGCACGGGTCCAGTGACATCCGTGCGCCGGCATTACCCGGTAAACGTTCGTCCGGTTGAGGCTGAGCCTCCTCTCAGCCGCACGCCCATAGGCATACGGCCCCCGTGTCACTTGCCATCTTAGAACGTACGGTGGTCAAGGGAATCCAGCAGCAGGGCCTCGGTGATGATGTTGTCGACCAGCCCCTGCAGGGAGATGGACTCGTTCGGGCTGTGGGCGTTGGACTGGGGATCCTCTGGGCCGGTCACCAGGACCTGGGCCTCAGGGAAGAGCCGCTTGAGCTCGGGGATGAAGGGGATGGATCCGCCCTCGCCCTTGTTGACCGGGTCCCGTCCGAAGGCCTGCCGCATGGCCTCCTCGGCCTGCCGGACCACCGGGCTGCCGGCATCCATGGCCCATCCCATGCCCATGTCGCCGGGCGTGACCTCCACCCTGGCCCCCTGAGGAGCATGGGCGATCAAAAAATCAGCCAAGGCCTGCGCGGCCTGCTCAGGGCGCTGGGTGGGCGCAGTGCGCAGGGAAATGCGGAAGCGGGTCGTATCAGCCAGCACGTTGAAGGAGCCCTCCACCGGGTGGGCATCGAAGCCGATCACCGCCGCTGCAGGCTTGGTCCAGAGCCGGGAGGCCAGGGATTCGGTTCCGGCCAGCCGGTAGGAGTCCACTACGCCGGCATCCGCACGCAGCTGGGCCTGGTCCAGGTCACGCTGCAGGCCGCCTATGGGCTGTCCGCCCTCCAGGCCGGGCACCGCCAGCTGACCCTGGTCGTCATACATGGAGGCGATCAGCATGGCGGACAGGGTGTTGGCATCCAGGATGGGCCCGCCGAACTGCCCGGAGTGAACCGGGTGCTCAAGGACTGTGACCGTGACATCCAGGTCCGCATTCCCTCGCAGGGAGGTGGTCAGGCTGGGGGTGTCCGCCGACCAGTTGCCCGAGTCGGCCACGATGATCAGTTCCGAGGCGAAATCGTCCCGATGAGCCTGGAGGAAGGGGATGAAGCTGCGCGAGCCCATCTCCTCCTCACCCTCGATGAAGACCTTGACGTTGACGCGCAGGTCCTTGCCCAGGGCGTGCAGGGCACCCGAGTGGATGGCGATGCCGCCGCCGTCGTCGGCCGATCCGCGTCCGTAGAGCCGTCCCTCCTTCTCCACGCCGGCAAAGGGGTCAGTGGACCACTGGGAGGGATCGGGCACCGGCTGCACATCGTGATGAGCGTAGAGCAGGACGGTCGGGGCCTTGTCATCCACCTGCCGGGATCCGATCACCTCGAAGGCGCCCGGGGTCCCGTCAGGATTGGTCGCCTGGACCACCCGGGCATCTACACCCACCTGCCGCAGTTGCCCGGCCACATAGTCGGCCGATCGCCGCATGTGATCCCCGGTGATCCCCTTGGCCGAAACCGAAGCCAGGGCGATCTTGTCCTTGAGCAGATCGACGATCCGGCTCCTATCGTCCTGCACACGTGTGCGGATCGTCTCCAGGCCCAGCTCCGCCATCGTTACCTCCTGTGATTGCTTGCGAATCAATGCTTGCGAGTCTAGGCGTCACCGTAACCTGTTCGCATGACATGGAACCCCTTCTCACGCAAGGATCGACGGGACAAAGAGGCGGAGGCGGACCAGACGGCCTCCACTGAAGAAGCACGAGGCAAGGGACGCCCCACACCCAAGCGCAAGCAGGCTGAGGCCCGGAACCTGCGCCCGCTGGTCCCCAAGGACCGCAAGGCCTCTCGCAAGGCCGCCAAGGCCCGGATCCGAGCCCGTGAGGATGCCCAGTACGAGGCCATGAGAACCGGCGACCTCGACCACATGCCCAAGTCGGAGCGCCTGCCCTGGAGGATCTACATCCGCGACTATGTGGATGCCCGCTTCAATCTGCTGGAATGGATATTCCCGGCCATCATCCTTATGTTCGTCGCCACCCTGATGGGCATGTTCGTGGGCCCTCAGCACTATGCAACCTTCACCATGATGGTGACCGTCCTGCTCTATGGCTACCTGATCATTGCCCTGATCGATACCTGGCTGATGTGGCGCAAGCTCAAGCGCCTGCTGATCGACAAGTTCGGCGAGCGCTCGGTGGCCAAGGGTTCGCGTTCGGCCTCCTACGCCTGGCAACGGGCCATGATGGTCCGGCGGTGGCGGGTTCCCAAGCCCAATCAGAGCAAGCGCGGGCACTGGCCCGACTGACAGCCGATTATCCTGACATACCAAACGGTGAAGTAGTCATGCCGCCCGGTGCCCTTGGGTTCCGGGCGGTCTTTGCACTCACTCCGCATTGTGCGAATGCTCTTCATTCTCCCAGCCGGTACGGCTAGCATGGATTGTTATGCAGCAATCGATCAACCAAGCCGGCACAGAGTCTCTTGACCCATGGGACGCCGACAGCCGCCAGTACGACACCATCATTATCGGATCCGGCCCAGGCGGGTATGCCACAGCCCTGCGCACGGCAGAGCTGGGCGGACGGGTGGCCCTGGTCGAGCAGGACCCTGTGGTCGGCGGCGTCTGCCTGAACCGCGGATGCATCCCCACCAAGGCCCTGCTGACAGCCACCCAGGTTCTCGAACAGGCTGATCTCGGGGCCGCCATGGGCATCAATATCGGGTCGGCCAGCATCGACTACCATAAGCTCCAGGATTATCAGGACCGGATGGTGGACGCCATGACCGGCGGCCTGTCCAGCCTGCTGAAGCAGCGTGGCATCACCGTGGTGCACGGCCACGGCACCATCGTCGGCGACGGCCTGGTGGAAGTGACCGACGATGACGGCAATCGAACCCGGCTGACCACCTGCGACACCATCCTGGCCACCGGGTCACACGCCAGGCCCTTGGAGGAGCTCCCCTTCGATGATCTGGTCATCGACACCGACCGGGCGCTGACCCTCAAGCCCTTTCCCCGCCGGGCGCTGATTATCGGCTCAGGTGCGGTGGCCCTGGAATTCGCCACCATTTGGAACCAAGCCGGCTGCCAGGTGACCCTGCTGGTCAGACGGGACCGGGTGCTCTCCCACTGGGGTCGACGGACCGGCCAGATCATGACCCGGGAGCTGGAGCGTCAGGGAATTCAGATCATCACCCATGCCCGCTGCTCGGGCGGACACCGTCTGCCCGCAGATGGAGGCATGCAGGTCGACTACCAGCCGACCGACGACAAGGGCCAGGCGGGAGCGCTCGAGACCGATCTGGTTCTGGTGGCCATCGGCAGGGATCCCAATACCAACCCCCAGCATATGAAGGAGCTGGGCATCGACCTGGACGAGCAAGGTCAGGTCCTGACCGACTCCCAAGGGCGCACCAGCCGCGACCGGGTTTGGGCCCTGGGCGACATCACCCCTGGTCACCATCTGGCCCACAGGGCCTTCCAGCAGGGCATCACCCTGGCCGATGCCGCCTCTGGTCTGGATCCTGAACCTGTCAATGAGGCCACCATCCCCCGCGTGGTCTTCTCCTCCCCCCAGGCCGCAGCTGTGGGCTTCAGCCGGCAGGAGGCCGAGGACGATCCATCGCTGAACCAGGTCAAGGAGACCATCTACCCCATGATGGCCAACTCGCGCATGCGCATGAGCGGCCTGCAGGGCACCCTCAGCCTGATCACCGCCTGCCAAGCCACCGATCTGGAGAATCAGATAGTCGTCGGCCTGGAGATGGTCTCCCCACAGGCCTCTGAGAATATTGCCGAGGCCCAGCAGCTGGTGGGCAACCAGATCCCCCTGCACCGGGCGGCCGGGCTCATCCACCCCCATCCCACCTTCTCGGAAGCCATTGGAGAGGCCCTGCTCAAGGCTGACGGCAGACCCCTGAACATGCGTTAGGCATGCGGTAGACTGGTCAACCAGTGAACGTTTCCGAGTGAGGATGGCATGGCTACAGAGGACAGCAAGGGCAAAAAAGCAAAAAAGAAGAACAGCACGATCAGTCAGATCGTCAAGATCTACCAATTCACTTACGCAGAGGACAAGGCGCTTCCCTGGCTGCTGACTGCGGCCATTCTGGTGCCCACACTGATAGCGGTGGTGATCTGCCTGCTGGCCCACTTCAGCTGGCTGTCCTGGATCCTGACCGTGCTTCTGGGCATCATGGTCGGCCTGCTCCTGGCTACCATGACCCTGACCAGGCGCTCAGACAGGGTCGGCTACGCCAAGATGGAGGGCCGTCCAGGCGCTGCCGCCGCCGTGCTGAGCAGCATCTCCAAGGCAGGCTTCTCCTTCCCCCAGGAACCCGTCTGGATCGATGCCAAAACCAAAGATGCCGTCTGGAGGGGCACCGGCCGCACCGGGGTCTACCTGATCGCCGAAGGCGACTACAACCGCGTCAACAAGGCCATGAACCGCGAGGAGGAAAAGATCCGCCGCATCACCCGTGGATCAGCCATCCCCATCTACCGGATCAGCGTGGGCCACGGACCCGACCAGGTTCCGCTCAACAAACTTCAGCGAACCGTGATCAAGAAGAAAGTCAAGCTGACCGCCACCGAGCTGGAGACCCTGAACGACCGGCTGGTCACCCTGCAAAAGCGGCAGAGCGCCCTGGGGATGCCCAAGGGCATCGATCCGACCAAGATACACGTCAGCCGCAAGGCCATGCGCGGGCGCTGATGTTTCAAGGTCCCGGCATCTTCCACCAGGAAGGCGCCGGGACCTTCGCATGAAACACCCCCGTAACCTCAGCGGCGCATTGCCGAAAAAACCGGTCCCCTAGACTGGGTGACCGTTACGGTTTCCACGAAAGGAGCAGTTCAGTGAGCGAACTGAAGTCAAAGGCCGATTGTGAAGCTCTGATCAACCAGGAGGGCGTGGAATATGTCTCAGTCAGGTTCACGGACCTGATCGGGGTCCAGCAGCACTTCACCGTGCCCGCCAGCGAATTCCTCAAGGACGCCTTCACGGACGGCATGGCCTTCGACGGCTCCTCCGTCCAAGGCTTCCAAGCCATCAACGAATCGGATATGAAGCTGATTCCGGATCCAGAGACTGCTTACCTGGATCCCTTCCGCCGCCATCGCACCCTGAATGTGGCCTTCTCCATTGTTGACCCGGTGACCGATGAGCCCTACTCGCGCGACCCCCGGCAGATTGCCGCCAAGGCGGAGGCCTACCTGCGCTCCACCGGCATCGCCGACACGGCATCCTTCGCCCCCGAGGCCGAGTTCTTCATCTTCGACAAGGTCCGCTTCGAGAACAGCATGCAGCGCTCCTTCTACGAGGTCGATTCCATCGAGGCTCCTTGGAACTCGGGCGTCGACATCGAGGAGGACGGCTCCGACAACATCGGCTTCAAGAACCGGGTCAAGAAGGGCTACTTCCCTGTACCGCCCATCGACCACTACCAGGATCTGCGCGACGACATGGTGGCCAACCTGCAGAAGGTGGGCCTGATTCTGGAGCGCTCCCATCACGAGGTGGGCGGCGCCGGCCAGCAGGAGATCAACTATCGCTTCAACACCCTGCTGCATGCAGGCGACGACCTGATGAAGTACAAGTACGTGGTCCACGAGACCGCCGCCCTGGCCGGCAAGGCTGCCACCTTCATGCCCAAGCCCATCGCCGGGGACAACGGGACCGGCATGCACTGCCATCAGTCCCTCTGGAAGGATGGCAAGCCCCTCTTCTATGACGAGAACGGCTACGGCGGACTCTCCGACATCGCCCGCTGGTATGTGGGCGGCCTGATCGAGCATGCTTCGTCCGTCCTGGCCTTCACCAACCCCTCCACCAACTCCTACAAGCGGCTGGTGCCCGGCTACGAGGCCCCGGTCAACCTGGTCTACTCCGCCCGGAACCGTTCGGCGGCCATCCGCATCCCCCTGGCAGGCACCTCACCAGCTGCCAAGCGGATCGAGTTCCGTGCCCCCGACCCCTCCTGCAACCCCTTCCTGGCCTTCTCGGCCCAGCTGATGGCAGGACTGGACGGCATTCTCAACCACACCGAGCCCCCGGCCCCTATCGACAAGGATCTCTATGAGCTGCCCCCGGAGGAGCACGCCCAGATCAAGCAGGTGCCCGGCTCCCTGGAGGAGGCCCTGAACGCCTTGGAGGAGGATCACGACTTCCTGAGCGAGGGCGACGTCTTCACCGACGATCTGATCCAGACCTGGCTGGACTTGAAGCGCGGTGAACTGGACCAGACCCGTCTGGCCCCCACCCCCCTGGAGTATGAGCTCTACTTCCACATCTGAGTTCGCCTGATGACTGAGGCTGGCTGACCGGCCAGGTCACATGTGGCCCGATCCTTCCTGCAGAAGGGTCGGGCCTCTTTGCGTCGTCAGGACTATCGGCATCCACCCATTGACGGCAACACGCCAGCACCGGCATCCCGGCAGGCGGTCAGGCCAGAATGAGGAGAGGTTTGAAAAACGGATCCGATGGAGGTGGAGACCGATGCGCTGGCTGCGCGAATTCATGGAGTTGCCCGTCTATCTGCGAGCCATGCTCATCGTGGACCTCATGTGCAACTTCGGCATCGGCCTGGTCATGCCCATCGAGCTGCTCTTCGCCACCCATTCCCTGGGTGCCACCATGAGCGAGGCCGCCCTCCTGGTGACCATCAGTTCAGCAGGGTCCCTGATCTCCAACCCCATCATCGGCTGGGTCTCAGACCGGCGCTCCTCCTGGCTGGCTATGCATACGGCCATGATCTTCTCGGTCATCGGCCCCCTGATCTTCACCGTGGCCCACGACTACCGGGCAGCAGTGGCGGGAGCCTTCGTCTCAGGCTTGGGGATGGGCATGCAGACCTCCTGGGCCAGTATTCTGACACAGATCTCCACCAGGGAGCAGCATCGGATTGTCTATGGAATCAATCAGGCCGAGCTCAACCTGGGCATAGGCCTCGGTGCAGCCGTGGGCGGCCTGCTGGCTGCGGGAGGTCAGGACTTCCTCTATCGGATTGGCTTCGGCGGCAGGGCACTGGGATTCGCCTTGCTTAGCCTGTCCCTGCTGGTCATCGAACGACACTGGCAGCTGCGCCGCCTGACAGCTGAGCTCAAGGCCCAGGCAGAGCGGGAGGTCGTCCAGGAATCCGCAGGGGCAACCCAAGCCCTGAAAGCCAGCCAGAAAGACGGCACAGCAAGCATGGCCGTCAACGGCACCTTCGGCGGACGCACCAGCTCCCTGACCAGGGTGCTGGCCTCAATGGCCCTGCTGACCATGGGAACCTTCTTCATGGACCTGTTCGGCTACTCCCAGTTCGACGCCGGCCTGGTCACCACCCTGATCTCCGATCCGCACATTCCCCGCTGGTCCCTGTCAGTGGTGGACGTGGTCAACACCTTCTCGGTGGTGATCATGAACATCGTGCTGCTGCCCCGGCTCAAGGACGCCAACCATGTGCGCCTGCTGCGCACCGTGCCGGTCTTCTGGGCTGCGGCCTGGGTGATCATCGTCCTGGGCCTGCGCCTGGATTCCACCCCCGGCGCCCTGAGCGTGGCCTCCCTGGGCATCACCATCTTCGGGCTGGGCGAGGTCATGATGGGCATCTCCCAGCCGGTTGTGGCCGCCGAACTGGCCGGTCCATCCTTCAGCGGACGCATGTTCGGCCTGCTCAACACGGCCGCCTCCCTGGGCTACATCGTGGGACCCATGTTCGCCTCCTACATCCTGGCCGGACATGAGGTCATTCCCTTCCTGGCCATGTGCGCCATCGGCCTGGTCGTGCTGGCAGTCCCCTGGTTCCTGGCCATCCCCTCGCGGCAGAACACCAGCCAGCAGAGCCCGGCTGCCCTTTAGCCTCAGAGAAGGCACCGCGTCGGATTGCTACCCTTGTTTAAGAGTCAGTCTTCGCCGGCCGCCCGACGAGCATCGCCTGGCTCCGAACCTTCCATCAGGGTCTTGGCCAGATCTACGAATCTCTTGGTCAGCGGCGAATCATCCAGGGAGCCATCCGGTCTGAGCACGGCCGGCCGACCGGACTCCCCCGACTCGCGCAGGTCGGTCTGCAGGGGCAGCTGTTCCAGCAGGGGCACTTGGTATCCCAGATCCCGGGTCAGCTGGTCAGCCACCCGCTGGCCGCCTCCCTGGCCGAAAATGCGCAGTCGCTCACCATTGTGCTCGTACCAGGACATGTTCTCGATTACACCCTGGACCTTGGTGGGCAGTTGGAGGGCCACCAGCCCTGAACGCACGGCCACCTGCGAGGCCGATGGCTGGGGGGTGGTCACCACAATCAGCCGGCTGTTGGGCAGGGCCTGGGCCACCGAGAGGGCCATGTCCCCGGTGCCAGGAGCCAGATCCAGCAGGAGCACGTCGGGGTCCCCCCACCAGACATCGGAGAGGAACTGTTCCAGCGAGCGCTGCAGGCGAGGACCTCTCCAGAGGATGGCCCGGTCCGACCCGGCGAACATGCCGATGGAGATCAGCTTGACCCCCCAGGCGGTCACCGGCATCAGCATGCCGTGCAAGTTGGTAGGCCGGCTGTGTACGCCGAAGAGCCCAGGCAGGGAGAATCCATAGATGTCCGCGTCAATGGCGGCCGTGTCATAGCCCAGGGCAGCCAGCGTGGCCGCCAGGTTGACGGTCACCGAGGACTTGCCCACGCCCCCCTTGCCCGAGGCGATGGCAAAGATGCGGGTGCCCACGCCTGGTTTGGAGAATGGGTTGCTGCGCCGGGCGGCCTTGAGGTCGGCCACCAGGTTGTCCAGCTTCTCCCGGCTCATGGAGGAGACATCGATATGCGGGCGCAGCCGGGCTCGCGGGTAGGAGGTCACGGTCCCGTTGATCTGGTTGGTGATGGTGGTCGACAGCGGGCATCCCTTGATGGTCAGCTCCACCCGCACGGTCACCTCGTAGTCGGCCTGGGCATCCCTGGCCGGCTCGACAATGATGTCGGTGATCATGCCCAGATCGGTGATGGACCGCCCCAGCTCTGGATCGATGACCCTGCTGAGCCGCTCATAGACCTCCCCCTTGATTCTTCGAGGCAGCTCCTCCAGATTCCGGGTCCCTTCCTTGCGATGCTCTACTTGTTCCATGCCGTCACCATATCGCGCCCAGCCATCGGCTGCTAGGGCGCGGCTGGTCGGATATTGCGAATGTCACAATCAGCCTTGGGCCGGGCTGGGGTCGCCAGTGTCAAGCAGGCGATGGAAAGCCGCCTCGTCCAGGATAGGCAGGCCCAGACTCTCAGCCTTGTCGGCTTTGGAGCCCGGGTTGGCACCGACCACCACATAGGTGGTCTTCTTGCTGACGGACCCTGAGGCCTTGCCGCCGCGCTCCACGATGGCCTCCTTGGCAGAGTCCCTGGAGAAGTCCTCCAAGCTGCCGGTGACCACCACGGTCATGCCTTTCAGGGTCTGGGGCTTGGTGCTGCGTTCGACGTGGGCGCCCACTCCGGCGGCCTGCCAGGCATCCAGGATGCGACCGCGCCAGTCACCGAGCTGTCGGGCGCCCTGGAACCAGTCGTGGATGGAGTGCGCAATCTCGGGGCCCACCCCGTCCAGCTCGGACAGGTCCTCTACGCTGGCCTCCTCCACGGCCTTGAGTGACGGGAATCGGGTGGCGATGGCCCGAGCCGAGGTCGGTCCCAGGTGCCGAATGGACAAGGCGACCAAGACCCTCCACAGGTCGGCATGCTTGGCCTTGTCGATCTCTTCAAGCATCTGCAGGGTGTTCCTGGAGGGTTGGGCGTCGGCACTGTCCAGTGCGGCCTCCTGGATCTGGGTCTCATGACTGTTCATGGCCCGCTCGCCTTGTCCAGCCTGGGCGCCCTTGGGCAGATTATAGAAGGCCGGCACCCGGTACCAGAGGCCGCTGCCGCCAGTCCTGCGCTTGGTTGCGGCACGCCCCTGCCGGCCTTCGACCTCCACCTGCTCCATCAGAGGAACCTCACGCCAGACATAGACCTGACGCAGATCCTCCACCTTCAGGTCGAAGAGTCCTGCCTCGCTGGTCAGGACCGGATCCTGACGTGGCGGAAGCTTCAGGTCCGGATCCGGCTGGTAGGGGGCTGCCTGGCCGCCCTGGTCAACCAGAACCTCACGCAGGCCGGGCGCGTAGACCTCAACGGAATCAGGCCGGTTCTCATCGGGGTTGGTCAGGGCTATGGCGCTCTGCTCCCCCAGATGCTCGATGTCCAGGGCCTTTCGCGAGGCCATATGGATGATCCGCTCGGTCAGCTGGGCCGGGCAGGACTCCACGTTGGGGCAGCGGATGTCCACATCGCCCTCCTTGGCCGGAGCCAGACGGGCGCCACAGCTGGGGCAGGTCTCGGGCATGACGAAGGGTCTCAGCTCCTTCTCGCGCCCCTTCCTGGCCTCGACGACCGGTCCGACCAGCTCGGGGATCACATCGCCCGCCTTGCGGACCACGACCGTGTCCCCGATCAGAATGCCCTTGCGCTTGACCTCAGAGGCGTTGTGGAGGGTGGTTCTGGAGACCGTGGACCCGGCCACGGTGACCGGGGTGAGCACAGCCACCGGGGTGATCCGCCCGGTCCTGCCCACCTGGACGGTGATGTCCAGAAGCCGGGTATTGACCTCTTCCGGGGGGTACTTGTAGGCCACGGCCCAGCGGGGGGCACGGGAGGTGGCCCCCAGCCTGCGTTGAAGATCCCGGTCCTGCAGCTTGACCACGATGCCGTCCAGGGCGTGCTCGATGTCATTGCGGTGCTGGCCGTAATAGTCGATCATGTCCAGGATCTGGTCGAAGGAGGTGACGACCCGGTTGTGGGGGGAGACCGGAATCCCCCACTGCTTGTAGAGGTCGTAGGCCTGGGACTGGTCGATGACCTCGTCGTGTGTCCCCTTGGGATGGGCCGGGCCCCACCTCAGGGAGCCCAGGCCATGGGCGTAGAAGCTCAGACGACGGCTGGCTGTAATGCGCGGATCCTTCTGCCGAAGAGACCCGGCGGCGGCGTTGCGGGGGTTGGCAAAGGGCGCCTTGCCCTCCTTCTCCTGCTGCTCATTGAGAGCGTTGAAGTCGTCGAACCGCATGAAGACCTCGCCGCGGACCTCCACGAACTCAGGGATGTCGCGGGCCGGGCCGGACAGGTTCTGCGGAATGCTTGGGATGGTCCGGACGTTCAGGGTGATATCCTCCCCGGTCACCCCGTCCCCCCTGGTCAGCCCCTGCTCCAGCACCCCGTTGCGATAGAGAAGGTTGAGGGCCAGGCCGTCGATCTTGACCTCGCTGGTCATGGGCAGGGCCTTGTCCTGCGGCCAGTCAAGCTCGCTGCGCAGCCCCTCATACCACTGGCGCAGCTCAGCGACGCTGAAGACATCATCCAGGCTGAGCATCTGGGAGGGGTGGCGGACCGAGGCGAAGTCGTTGGAGAAGGTCCCTCCGACCCGGTGCGTCGGCGACTGGGAGGTGTCCAGGCTGGGGAAGCGGGACTCCAGCTCCTGCAGGCAACGCATCCTGGCATCGTAGGCCGCGTCGGAGGAGACCGGAGCATCGTCTATGTAATAGGCGACCTGGTCGGACTCCACCCAGGCGGCCAGCCTGGACCAGAGACGCTGGGCCTGTTGGGCTCCCAGGGAGTCAAGATCCAGCTCCCCCAGCCGCATGGCATCGGCATCGTCGGGCTGAAGGGAGGCTATCCATCGGTCAGTGCCCGGCCTGGGCCTGGACTGGGCATTCCCGTCCTCATCACTGGTTTGCTGATTATCTTCCTGAGCTGTTTTGTCATGCATTGAGCGACCTCATGAACTGTGCCTGTACCACATCAACACCTTCATTATCGTCGTCGTTCATCCTGGCGGCCGCCATTGACAGGGTCCGGGCCGGGACAAAGAGCCCGCCGTCCACACAGATGCGCGCAGCCTGGCGCACTATGGAGGCCACCTCGGTATGAGGCCAGACCGGCAGGCCATGTTCGGCCAGCACCCGACGGGCCTGCCGGTGGTCTTCGGGCAGGACCACGCACTGGGAGCGGGCCCTGGCCTGCAGCTCGGCCAGCTCGGTCTTGAGGGCCGGTATCCGGTCGGGACTGATATGCTCGCTCATCAAATAGGCCGCAGCAGCCACGTCGAACTCGTCGCGCATCCATGAAGCATAGGCCAGACGGTAGTAGGCGAAGGAGGCATCGTCCCGGTCCAGGGCCACCCGCAGAGCGTTCAGGGTGGCGGCCCGGGCCGAATCCCAGTCCTCCCGGTTGGCCAGCATGACCGCCAGCTTCAGGTGGGAGAGCGGGTAGGCGGGCGCATAGGCCACCATGGCGTTCAGATGCTTGAGGGCTGCCTGGTCCTCCTTGAGCTGGGCCAGCAGGTCGGCTATCTCAAGGTGGGCGTAGAAGAGGTTGTCAGGAATGAGCAGGGTCCGCTCCCCCGGGGTGGCGAAGAGGCGGTTGTAGACCACCCGCTCGGCGTAGGAGTTGAAGTAGCGGGGCACCTGGCCCTCGGCCGCAAAGACGGCATCCATATGGGCGATGGCATCCTGCTCAACCTGTATGCCCTGGGCCGCGCCGCCGGAAAAGAGCAGATCGCGGGCTTTGACGCGCTCCTTGTCCAGCTGGGAGGACAGGGAGAAGTCAAAGTCGGGAACAGGGGTGCCGTCGATCATGGCGCTGGCAACCTGAGGGGCCAGCTGTTCCAGCTCCGGGTCGCCGATGCTCTGGATGATGCCTGTGGCCTCCTGGGCCTTGGCTGCCGAAGTCATGGTCCGGTCCGAGGCCAGCTGATGGAAGCCGCCTACAGCCCTCTGCAGCAGGTCGGCCCGCTGGATGGACAGGTCCACGGCCTTATGCGCGCCCAGGGCCTGGGCTGACTTGTCGGCAAAGGTCACCTCGGAAAACTCGGGCTCCTCCTGGCTGCCATGGGGGCTGAAGTGGTCATCGCGCATGTCGAACACAGCCTCAGTGGGCTTGAGCCCTCCCTGGGAATCCACCTGCATGGCCGCGTCGAAGAAGCGGTAGATGGCACGTGGATCCTTCAGACCTTGTGAACGGATGCGGGAGAGGAAGAGTTCCCTGCTGAAGACCACCGAGACCAGGGTTCGGATGGTCGGATTGCTCTGCAGGGCACTCAGTGGATTCTGGGATGCGTCGTCCTCGGTCTGGTCTGTGGAGGCATCATCATTGGAGATATCCCCGTTCGAGGCTCCATCGGTGGCAGACTCGTCCTTGTCGGATCCATTGGCTGACGACGGCGCTGCAAAGGCTGCAGAGTCAAGGTCCACGCCTTGCATGAGATCCTTGAACTCGCGGTCCACGGATTCCTTTTCACCCTGATCCTCGGCCTTGTCTTCCTCTTCGTCCTGTCCTTGCTCAGGAGCCATCCGGGAGGCGATGGGCTTGGTGGGATCGCCGTGTACGTCGCCATCCTTGGGATCAGCCTTGGACCCAGTGGGAGCCACCTCACCCGAACGCATGCGTTCAAAGGCCTCCAAAGCCTGTCCCATCATGGTCCTGATGGCCGAGTTCTGCTGGTCGACAGCCTCTTCCAGACCGATGGAGTCGATCTGCAGGCTGACCTCGCGCACAGCTGGATCCGCACCGAAGGCCAGTGCGGCCATCATCAGTCCAACGCGCAAGTTGTAATCAGCGCTCATGGCGGAACGTTCGCCCTCGTCCAGGTCCCGCCAGGCCCGTGACTTGTCCTCGTAGCGGCTGGAGGGCATCATGGTGCGCCCTGCCGCAGTGAAGGCCAGAGCCACCTGCCCCTGGGCCAGATTGGACCTGAACTCCACATCAAAACGGAAGGGCAGCCGCAGGGATCGCATGAGCATGGCCAGCGTCTGCCGGTAGACCCACTCGGATTGCACGGGCTCCTGACCCTGGCCGTCCGCCCGCACCGGCAGCGCCTGGGGAGCCTGTTGACGCACCATGACAGCGGTGGCTGCGGCCTTGTCGACCATGGCGTTGATGGCGGTCCGCCCGTCGTCCTCCAGCGGGTCGAAGCGAATCGGATAGTCACCCGGGCGCAGCAGGGCGACAATGGCAGGATCGTCCAAGAGGGCCTGGTCCAGCCGGGTAGCCTGGACGCGGTTGATCGAGTCCTCGGTGGGCAGCGTCCCCAGGCGAGCATTGCGCTCCAGCCAGGCGCTGACAGCGGCAAACCTGTTCAGATTGCCTTCGATGCGCAGGGCCGCCAAGGCGGCGGTGAACTCCAGTCCGTTATCCCAGCTCAGGAAGTAGGCGCCGGAGTAGGAGGAAGCATACAGATGCAGGGGCTCCGCCCCGTGAACGGCCTCCAAACCCGAGACGGGCGACAGGGCCCCGGCCTCACGCATCAGGTCGGCGAACAGATCCTCCAGCCCGGAGACCCGCTGCCCATGGGAGCGTGCCTGGATCATGTCGCCCACGCTGCGTCGGATAGCTCCCATCGGTGCCTCCCGGTTGAGCCGGTAGAAGATGTTGCCCGAGCCGAACCCAGTGAAGGTCCCCTGGATGCGCGGCAGCAGGTAGGCAGCGAAGAAGGCGATGGCCACAGCATCCCGATACTCCAGGTCCAGACGCATCTCCGGAGGCAGCAGGGGCCGCAGCTGCTCCAGGCAATAGCGGCCATTGGATCGCAGCCAGGAGGCCAACCAGCGCAGGTGGCCGGCATCGTCACGACCTACTACAGCACCCTGCAGGGCGCGCACCGGTCCCGAACCCTGTTCTGGATTAAGGCCCAGCCGACGACCGTCGGCCAAGGTCACCTCCTCCTCCCGGCCCAGCAGGAAGGCAGGCTCCATGTTCTGCAAGTCCATCCGGCTCTGCTCGCCAATGAAAACCCGGCCATGGTCGTCAGCCAGAGCGGTCTGGGCAAAGTGACGGCGATCGGTGAAGATTCCCAATGCGAAGCCCCGGCCAGGGGCATCGGGCCACTGGACCCAGCCCAGCGTCAGCCCCTCGGGCACGCCCTGCAGGCGGGGAAAAAGCCGGCGCTTGACAGCAATACCTAAAATACGGCTGTGAGAGGCCAGGAATTCGCGCATCTGCCGATCATCCGGATGGCCTCCCGTCCGGTTGATCAGATCGACCATGTCGGCCACCGAAGAATCCAGGGGACGATCCCCGCGACCCCCTGTGGTCGGCCGAGAGGAGCCCACCAATCCCTCCAGTGCGGAAAGAATGGAACGGCCCAGGCCGGACAGATCCCCGAGCCCCCGGGACTTCTTCGCGTTCTTGGACATACTTTTGATTCTCCCAATCCAGCGCGACATGTCGCCGTTAGAATAAAACCGTGATGACTCTGCCAGCCCTGCGACGACCCACCCCGGCCAGGGGCACGACCGTCCGGCTGCTGGTAGCGCTTGTTGTTGTGCTCATCCTCGAACTGGGAGTATTCAACCTGGCCCATTGGCAGTCGCTGATGGGCTCCAGGTCAAACTCTCCGGCACGGACGACGGGCGATGCCCACTCCCCACCAGGCCGGCTGGGACCAGGGCTGTCCCCTCTGCCAGGCGGGGGCCTGAAAATCACCGATCCGGCTGGCGCTTGGATGGATGTCCCTGTCGCCGATGGACGGGCCTCCTTTCTTCAGGCCCATCTGGCAGAAGACATCGAGGGTTCATTCCTGTCGCAGATCCATGTACGTCTGGACCTGCGCCTGGCCGGCGACAAGGGATGGACCCAGGGCACCCGAGGGCTGGTCTGCCCCGGTCAGGCCCGCAGCCACTACCTGCGCATACGAGGGAAACCCAGCGGCGCCCGGATCCAGTCCCTGCGCCTGTGGATACAGGAACCCGCCGGATCCCGGCTGGAGCTGACCGGTATGACCCCGGCCAAGGTAGTCCCCCTGGATCTCAACCTGGCACGGATACTGATGCTGGCCTGTCTGGCGGCGCTGATCCTGGGCTACCTGCCCGGCTCGATCCTCTGGCGGACCCGGCTGGATACGGGCTCAGCGAGCCAGCGCCTGGTCCTGGCCCTGATTCTGGCCCCACTGGCAGCCTGGTCCTGCTGGAACATCCAACATGATCTGTCCACCTTCACCCCCATGGCCTACCACCAGCCGCATGCCTACGTCTACGACTTCAACCAGTACGATCACGTAGCCCAGGCCCTTCTTCATGGACGCCCCTGGCTGGATCTGGGCCAGGCGCCAGGTCTGGCCAAGGCAGCCAACCCCTATGACATAGCCACCCGCAACGCACTGCTGGCCCAGGACCAGCAACCCATATATTGGGACTATGTCTACCGGGGCGGCCACTGGTACTCCTACTTCGGTGTCCTGCCGGTGCTGCTGCTCTTCCTGCCCTACCGAGTGATCACCGGCCTGGCGCATCCAGGCGGCTATGCCCTTCCCACCAGTTCGGCTGCAGCCCTGCTGGTTGCGGCGGCCACCATCATGACGACTCTGGCCACCATCCGCCTGCTGGCCCGCTGGTTCCCTCGGGTCAACTTGGCCGTGGTCGGCATGGCCCTGATAACCATGCTGGGAGGATCCGGCATGGTCTACCTCTGGTGCCGCCGCAATTTCTATACGATTCCGTTCGATGCCTCCTTGCTGGCCGTGATGACCGGACTCTGGCTCTGGATGGGGGCCAGACGGGTCCAGCAACAGTCTGCGGACGCTGGTGAACATCCGAGTCATCGGTCAACACGTATGTGGACCGTAGAAGACGGGGACCACTCCTGGCATCTGTCCCGAACCCGGCTCTTTTGGGGATCGCTGTCAATGGCTGCCACCCTGGGTTGCCGACCCACCTTCCTGGCCGCCGGTCTGTTGGCACTACCCCTGTTTGCCCAGGAAATACAGGCAGTATTCAGTACCCTGTTCACACGTGGCAGCCATCCTGACGACCTGTCCCGGGGGCGGGCGCTGTCCCTGCTGATCTGCGGCTTCTTGCCGGTCCTCCTGGTGGCCGCTCCCCTGCTCTGGTACAACCGCTGGCGATTCGGATCCCTGCTGGACTTCGGCAACCGGTATCAAATGACCGTCCTGGACCTGACCAACTATCATCCCGGCACCCAGGGCCTGCTTCAGATCTTTGGCTACTACCTGTTGCAGCCGTTGACCAGTCTGCCCCTCTTCCCCTACCTGCAATTCTCCCCGGCTCCCATGCGGATCTGGCACTTCACCGAACCTGGCCTGGGCGGGCTCCTGGTCACCTCCCCGGTACTCTTGCTGGCCATGGCCCTTGTCGCCCTGCCTCGAGTGCGAAACTATCTGCACCGCCGGGGATGGATGCCCGCCTTGATCCTGGTCCTGGCCCTGGCGGTCCTGGTCATGGCCGCAGACTCCTATATTGGCGGATTCTCAGTGCGCTATACCATCGATTTCGCTTGGCTGATCTGCCTGGCCGCCGTGGTGGTCATGGCCGCTGCATCCGCAACATACGAAGACGGCCGCTCCACAGTGGGAGTGGCCGTCATGAGCCTGCTGACACTGGCCTGCCTGGCTGGTCTGATCCTGACATTTGTCAACGCCATGGTCCTGCTGGAGCACTTCGACTCCAGCCAGGCCATGAACGTGGCCGTCTGGTTCCTAGGACCCTGAACCCAGCAGACCTCGGTGTCAGGAGTCCAGACCCTGTTGCTTGAGTGCCTGGCGATACCGGTCGACCATGTCGGCCACGATGCCATTGCCATCGCCGCCCGACAGGGTGATGACCGAGGCCAGAGGCATGGTGTCGAAAAGCTGGGCCGTATTGGGATCGTCGGGCAGCGGTATGCCATCCTGCTCGACACGGTCACGCAGGATGGGCCCGCCGATCGAATTCTCACGCCACTCGGCCATGGTCGATTCGGCATTCAACGGAATGAACCTGCCGTCGCCGTCCACCTGCAGGTCCTGCTCCGCAACCAGATCGCGGCTGGAGGTACCCACCTGGATACGGTAGGTGCCCGCCTCCACATGCCAGGTATCCATGGCTGTGGACCAGTAGGCGAAGTCGCGTTCAGTCAGGTCCATGCTCACTCGGCGGGACTGCCCGGCCTTCAGGAAGACCTTGGCGAAGGCCTTGAGCTCATGGCTGGGCCGGTTCACCCGGCTGGCGCAGGGGGCCACATAGACCTGCACGGTCTGAGCGCCGTCCACCTGCGAGGTGTTGGTCACCGTCACCTCCACCCGAGCCGAGTTGGCTCCGGTCTTGGTCACCGCAACCTGATCCAGGTCAAAGTCGGCATAGGACAGCCCGAACCCGAAGGGGAAGGCCACCGGACGCTGGAAGGTGTCATAGTAGCGGTAGCCCACGTAGACGCCCTCGCCATAGCGGGAGTGACCCTCCTCGCCGGGGAAGGAGGTGATAGTGGGGTTGTCCTCCAGCCGGACCGGGATGGTTTCAGGCAGATGGCCTGAGGGATTGGCGGCGCCGGTCAGCACATCCACCACGGCGCGTCCTCCCTCCTGGCCCAGCAGCCAGGTCTCCAGCAGACCCTTGGTCTTGTCCATCCAGTTGGCAACTGTCACCACGGCTCCATTGGAGAGGACGGCGACCACCCGGTCGTTGACCTCGGAGACAGCCTTGAGCAGAGCCACCTGCTTGTCGGGAAGATCCATGCTGGTGCGGTCGAAGCCTTCGGACTCGGCGTATTCAGGCAACCCCAGGAAGAGCACCACAGTGTCGGCTCCGCGCGCAGCCTCAAGCGCCTGCTGGGTCAGAGCGGGATCCTGCTCCTTGTCGTCCAGCGTGAACCCTGGCGCGAAGTCCACGTTCATACCGGCCTCCTTGAAGCCATCCAGCGCTGAGGAGACCTCGGTCGGTGTGATGTGCGAGGAACCACCGCCCTGGTAGCGCGGAGTCCGGGCGAATTCGCCGATGACAGCGACCTTCTTCTTCGGATCAAGCGGCAGGATCCGATCCTCGTTGCGCAGCAGCACGATGGACTCCTGGGCCGCGCGACGGGCCACGTTGTTGTGCTCCTGGACGTCGTAGCGATACTCCTGCTGGGACATGGCCGGACGGGCCTTGTCGATCAGGTCCAGGATCCCCTGGGCCATCCGGTCCAGCTGTTCCTTGTCCAAGTTGCCAGCCTGCACGGCCTGGACCACCTGGTCGTCAGTGCGGGAGGGCGGCATCTCCAGATTGAGCCCGGCCTGCAGGGCGTTGACCCTGTTGTGGACGGCACCCCAGTCGGACATGACCATGCCCTGGTAGCCCCACTCCCCGCGCAGCACGTCCGTCAGCAGCCAGCGATTCTCCGAGCTGAAGACCCCGTTGATCTTGTTGTAGGCGCACATGATGGTCCAGGGCTTGGCCTTCCTGACCACGTATTCGAAGGCCGGCAGGTAGATCTCGCGCAGGGTGCGTGCGTCGACGTCAGAGCTGACCCTGAGCCGGTCGGTCTCCTGGTTGTTGGCTGCGAAGTGCTTCAGAGAGGTTCCCACGCCCTTGGATTGAACCCCTTCGACCATACCTGCGGCTTCATGCCCAGCCAGGACCGGGTCCTCTGAGTAAAACTCGAAGTTGCGGCCGCCCAGCGGGCTGCGCTTGATGTTGATGCCGGGGCCCAGAATCACGGCGACCTTCTCCTGGATGCACTCTTCGCCCATGGCCTGGCCCACCTGGTAGGTCAGATCCGGGTTCCAGGAGGAGGCCAGCCCGGCGGTCGGAGGGAAGCAGGTGGCCGGAACCGAGCCGTAGACGTCGGAGCCAGTGGCCTTGCGCAGGCCGTAGGGGCCGTCGGTGATCATATAGCCTTCATAGCCCTTGTCGGGAAGCCCCTGCAGGTGCCAGGAGTCGGATCCCGAGGTCAGCGAGGCCTCCTCTTGCAGATCCAAATCCTTAGCTGTGGTATGCGATTCTTCAGTCATGTCTATTGTCCTTTCGGATTCGATTGCCCGGGCCGCCGCTCATCACAGGTCCGGATTACAGGTTTTCAGACTCACTTGACCTTACGGATCATCATGATAAAGAAGGTCCCCGCCAGCAGGCAGACGATGGCGACGGGGAAGATCATCCTGTAGCCGCCAAAGATGCCGATGACCAGAGTGGTGCACCCGGGAGCGATCACCTGACCTATGGTATTGGCCAGGTTGAGGATGCCCAGGTCCTTGCCGGCCTCCTTGGCATTCGGCAGCACATCGACATTCAACGCCTGATCCACTGACATGTAGCAGCCGTTGCCGATTCCAGCCAGGGCGGCATAAATGTACATGCCCGTTGCGGTCGGCATCAGGAAGGGGAAAACCATCCCGAGAGCAATGATCAGACAGCTGATGGCCACGATCACTTTCCGCTTCTGCAGGAAGTCCGAGAGGGGGCCTGAGACCACAGCGGCCAGGATGGTGGTGATTACCGAGAGCAGAGCCATGACCTTGAGTGTGGAGGCAGCCTGGTCATTGCTCAAATGGCAGTACTTCTGCAGAATGTAGAGCTGGTAGCCCTGGATCATGTAACAGCCGACGATGAAAGTGAACCTGCCTAGAAGCGCCATGTAGAAGTCCCGGCTGTTCTTGGTGGGCGGTATGAAGGACCGGCCGACATCAGCCCAGGTGCGCTCCACGACTGTGTTGGCTGCCGACTTCTCCCGGGGCCAGATCAGCACGGTGAGGATGCCCGAAAAGAGGAAGATGATCATGCCGACTACCAGGCCGGTGCGAATGTTGGTCAGAAACGAGCTGCCGATGATATTTCCCAGTTGCTGGCCGACCACCTGGCTGGCCCCATACAGTGCCGAATAGGTTCCCCTAGTCGATTCGGGAATCCTGTCTGAGAGGACCGCCACAGCCGGGGCTATCAGGCAGTTGATGCCCACCTGGACGATGCACCAGCCAAAGATGATCATGAAAAGGGTATGCGACTGGATGATCATCAGAAAACCGAGGGCACCTATGATACCGCCCAGCACGATCCAGGGGGTGCGCTTGCCGACGCGGAACCTGGACATATCCGAGAGAGCGCCGAAAACAACGTTGGCTACCAAGGCGAATACGCAGCCAATCGAATTCATCGTCCCTAGGGCCGCTTCGGCGCTGACCCCGTGCAGGGTATTGAAGATCTGAGGCAGAAGAACCCCCGAACCCATGGAAAAGGGCGCGGCCCAGAGCAGGGATACCAGGGCGAACCCGATGGCGAAACGAACCTTCTCCATGCTGTTGAGCCTTCTGCCCGTATCCGGAGCCAGGCTCGCATCCATGCCTTGGCCTGCGACGGCACCTCCGGTTTCATCTGCAGAGGCCATGGCTTTGATGTCCTCCCCGATTCGAGGGCCAACCCCATCGGCCGAGTCTCCCCTTCGATCCTTATTTCCGTTCCCCATCGTTACTGCTCCTTTGTGTGCAACCTTGCAATCAGTGGCTCATCATTGAGCCCCACCAATCTCCCCCTTCCATGACGGGTGATCATTCCGCACTTATTATCGGAGCAAACTAGGCAAGAGGAGGGTTTTCATCACAGCATTTTTTCGATAGCTGAGACGACTGAGTCAACATTTCGGCGGAATTCCAAGGTTTCCGGTAGGAGTGACAGGGCCAGGTATCCGTTGCCTGGCATGTCGAAAAAGTATCCGGGCTGACCAGTCAACCTGTAGGATCCGATCAGACGGAGAATCAGTTCCTCCTCGTCAATGACCTCGGGGAAGCGCAACAGAACGTTCCAGCCTCCCTCGGGCCTGAGCAGGGAGACACAGGACTCCTTTTGGACCAATAGCTGTCTGAGGGTTTCAAGATTGCCCCTGACACGCTCCCCCACTCGGCTGGTTTGACTGGGAATACTTGCCAGCATGGATTCCATGTCCCTGGTGATCAGAAGACTCATGGGCAGGTAATCGTCGGCTATCAGGTCAAGATGGCGCTTGGCCTGGGCAACCTGATCGGCTGGCCCGGAAACCTGGATCCAGCCCACCTTGGCGTGGGGAGCTGCCAGGCTCTTCGAAAACCCGTCCAGGGCAAAGGTCAGCACCTGCTCCTCACCGGCCAGCCGGGCACGACCCGGCAGAGGGTCCAGAGGGTAGTCGAAGAAGACCTCGTCCGCTATGATGGCCACCCCATGCCGCTGACAGAGTTCCAGCAGTGACTGGCGTTCTTCAAGATGAATGTAGGAACCGGTGGGGTTGTTGGGGTTGATAAGGACCAAGGCACGGATACGGTCGCCCTCAGATCCTTCCAAGGCCTGCCTGACTGTGGCCAAGTCAAGAACCCAGGATCCGTCGTAGGACAGACGGTAGGGGATAGTTCGGACGCATTCCAGACCGGCGATGGATTCAATCAGGGGATATCCGGGCCTGGGCTCCAGAATGGCATCACCCGGGTCGCAGAGGAGCTTCATCAGCCAGGAATAAGCCTCGGATGTCGATGAGAGCAGGTAGAGGTCATCAGGACTGACCACTCTACCGCCCGCGCTCTGACCCAATTCTTGATGCCTGGTCAGAAACTCAGCCAGGGCTTGACGGGCCTTACGAGGCCCCCTGGGTTCAGCCTCATAGACTTGTGGCAGGAATGACGGGGCCAGCCCGAAGCGGGTTGGGTTGGAATCATTCAGCCTGCCCAGCTTGAGGCCATGAGCTCGGGCTTCCGACTCGGCCAGAGCAATGCGATTGGGGCGGTCAGACCCTGTACGGTGAGAAAAATGCACGATTTCTCAGCTCCTCATCCGATCCAGCGATAGCCAGAACGCCCCAAACAGGTTGGTCGCAGGAAAAGCCCCGCTTCACCCCAGGTGCTTCTGCCGAAGATCAGCCAGATAGGCGGCGCCTACGATGCCGGCCTGGTTGCGCAGCTTGGCAGCTACGATGGGGGTCTTGATGTCGATGTGGGGCAGGAACTTCTCGCTCATCCGGCTGACACCGCCGCCGACGACGAAGAAGTCAGGGTTGAAGTAGTGCTCAAGCAGGCGGTAGTACTTGGTCAGACGATTGGCCCACTTCTTGTAGCTCAGCTTCTTGCGGTCACGCACCGATGAGGCTGCGTACTTCTCTGCGTCCTTGCCGTCCAGCGTCAGGTGGCCCAGCTCGCTGTTGGGAATCAGCACGCCGTTATAAATCAGCGCCGTGCCGATTCCGGTGCCCAATGTGGTGGCGATAACCAGACCCTTCTGGCCCTTGGCCGCCCCGTACTGCACCTCGGCGAGACCGGCCGCATCCGCGTCGTTGACAACGCTGACGGGCCTGCCGCAGGCCTTGGAAAGAACCTCTTGGACATTGGTACCCACCCAGGCCTGGTCCAAGTTGGCCATGAAATCCAGCGGCTTGTCAGGCTTGACAGGGGCCGGGAAGGCGATGCCCACAGGCACGTCCGAGGAAACTTCGAAGCGGTCCAGGAGCTCCTTGACGACAATCCCCACAGCCTCAGGCGTGGAGTGCTCGGGAGTGAGAATTTTCTTGCGAGGCTCTGCAAAATCTCCGATCGTCAGGTCAACAGGGGCAGCCTTGATGCCGGATCCACCAATATCCACTCCGAAAGCCTGCGCTGTTTCAATCATTGCTGCTCCTTAGCTGATCAAAGATGAGGGTCCGAACCGGCACGGTAGCGATTGTACCCCAAGGCATGCCTCTGCAGCCCTGGGAGCGGCATAAGCCAACCCAGGGCAGTCTCGCTGGCCGTGTGCTGCAGACTGCAGGAAGAAGGATTGGGTGGGATAATTGAAGTTATGACCGAACATACACAGCTCATCGACGCAGTCAACGTGCGCATCACCACTAGAGAATATGACCCCAAGCCCATCGATCCCGACCTGGCCAGGCAGCTGGGCAGCACCCTGAACGCTCTGAACACGTTGAGCGGTCTGGACATGCAGCTGGTCCTGGGCAAGCCCGACGCCTTCGCGGCCGACAACGCCTCCGGCCATCTGGCCAATGCGGCCAACTACCTGGCACTGGTCGGACCCAAGGACGATCAGGAGAGCCTGGAGAAAGCCGGCTTCTATGGCGAGCGCATGGTCCTTGCCGCCACCCTGTACGGACTGGGGACAGGATGGGTGTCGGGCAGCTGGGACCGTCAGGCAGCCGAGCGCCACTGCCGGATCACCCCCAGCCAGTCGCTCTACCTGGTGGTCACCATCGGCTATCCGGCCGACCAGATCGGCTACGGCAACCAGGACTTCGCCATGCTTTGCCAACGTCAAGCCGAACATCGAACATCCAAGAGCTATGAGGAACTGACTTCAGCCATGAGCACGCAGGACCGCCAGGATGCGCCGGAATGGTTCAAGGCCGGCGTTGCAGCCGCCGCCAAGGCACCTTCGGCCATGAACGGACAGCCAGTGGTTTTCGCCTGGGACAAGGACTCGGGCGATGCGATCGCCACTCTGGATCCCTCGGTCGCCTACGGATCCGCAGTCGATCTGGGCATAGCCAAAATGAACTTCCAGGTTGGCGCCAGCGGCGGCACATGGACCTGGGGCAACGGAGGCCGTTTCATCAGGTCCTGACCATGGATGTGCCATAGTGCTCCGGCAAGGGGGCCGTGTAGGGTGATGAACTATGAACAATGGAGCATCATCATCACAATCCGCCGCCGAACCGAGCACTGAAGCAGGTTCGACAACCCTGTACCTGACCCGTCACGGCAGAACCACGGCCAATGTCATGCATCTGATGCAGGGCTGGTCAGATTTCCCCCTGACCAAGCAAGGCCGCGAGGACGTGCGCCAGTTCGGCCGAGGCCTGCGGCCCATTCGTTTCCG
This sequence comes from Bifidobacterium apousia, assembly GCF_007559275.1. Taxonomy (GTDB): domain Bacteria; phylum Actinomycetota; class Actinomycetes; order Actinomycetales; family Bifidobacteriaceae; genus Bombiscardovia; species Bombiscardovia apousia. The sequence continues at coordinate 74,163 of NZ_VMHK01000004.1, read as the reverse complement.
GGCGGCCTGGAGCGGCAATCTGAGTCGTCAGTATGAAACGGCCCGCCTGGCCCTTGACATGTCAGGCAACGGGGACCTGCCCGTGGGTGTGGACCCCGACCTGCGTGAGGATAATTTCGGCAGTTTCGAGGGCCGGGACGAGCGCACCACTCTGGATCAGGTCTGCGCCGCCATGGGTTTTAAGGACTTCGTTACGGCCAAGGCAACCTACGGCAGGAGCATCTCCGTCCATATGCAGGACACCTTCCACCGGCTGGATGCCCAGGACGTCCTTTCCGCCGGACTTAAGGAACAGGATCGGGCTGAGACCACCGCCCAGGTCCGCAACAGAATGATCGCGGTGCTGACGCGCATCGCCCAGTCTGCCATCGAAGAAGGTGGCGGGCCTGTCCTGGTTGTTTCCTCGGGCATGTGCCTGCAACAGTTCCTGGTGGCCATCGATGACCACTGCCCCATCCCTGATATGGACAACACCGCTGTCACCAAGGTCGTCTACCAGGATGACGGTTTCCATCTGGCAGGGCCCATCGGTTCCATGGAGTACTTCCAGGCAGGAAGTCAGGAAAAGTAGCAGGCAAAACTTTCAGGCGCCCTGTATTTCCCCGGCTGGTTGGCCCTTGAGGGGCTCCATGGGCCTCCAGTCGGGATCATGCAATATCTGGCGCGAATCCACCCATCCCTTCAGGATGGCAGGAATACCAGTCATGATGTGACTGCGATCAACAGCCAGAAGGCGGATGATTTCCTTGAGAGCTGTAGCCAGGGTCCCTAGGGCGAAAGCCAGAGGCCGATAGTCCCCATGAACCATGAAATACCTGGCCATAAAGCCCCTGTTGCGCATGATGTGGTAACGATTCATATCCGAGGTGGAATTGAGCTGGCGCACCCCGGCAATGTTCCAATTGGCGATGTTACGAGTCCGACGCATGACTACATCGGAGACGACCACAGGCTGTGTGACCTTGGATGCCAAATACCCATAGATGGTGTCATCCCAATAGATAAAGAAGCGCGGGTCAGGCAGACCGATTTGCTCCACAACCTGCCGGGAGAAGAACCCTCCTTCAAAGCACATGGTGTTCATGGGACGACAGCCCGATGGACCGAACTCCCCCGGTGCTATCGGGTCTGGAATGCCCAAGGCGGTAAGAAAATGATACTGCCAATAGAAGGGGCCGCCATCATAATCCAGCCGGGAACCCTGCACCACCTGATAGCGTTCACTCCACTTAGCCAGCAAATCAAGTCCTTCAGGCTCCACGGCAACGTCATCATCCATGACCCAGAACCATTTGGCGCCCAGCTCGTATGCTTTCCCAACCCCGGCGGAGAAGCCTCCCGCGCCGCCGCCATTGTGGTCCTGCGGCAGATACACGACACGATCCTGATTGCCGGAGCCGTCGATGATCGTCCTGCCCCAACGTCCTGTCACACGTTCAGAAAACTGCTCGACCATGGTTCGCGTGTCTGCCGAATTCTCGTTATCCACCACCACGATCCGCCAGGGGGCCTGGGTGAGCTGGAGGATGGAGTCGAACAGGCCTGTCAGCAATTCCTGACGCTTATAGGTTACGACGACCATAGCCGCCTTATTCAAGGTCTTTCCCATGCTCTCCATTGTGACACCGCCCCGCAACTTTGCTTACTGAAGCAAAATCCTCCTAGTAAGTTCAGCCTTCTTCCGCCTTCCTGGATCGCAGGCTGCACACCCAGGATGTGAACACCGCCACCAGCAGCAGAACCACAGTCACCAGAAGGAACCGGCCGACGGGCACAGGGGTCAGAGCCATAGACATGCCAGCCTGGACAAAACTCAAGGCAATACAGCCCTCGACAATGGCGATCCCCAGCAGCGCCATCACTGCACCGCCGGCCACATCGGTCAGTGTCTCCATCACTCCCGACCAGGCTATTGACCTCCAGGCCACCCCGATCTGATTGAGCCGCTGGTTCTGCCGCTTGCGCTCCCAAGCCGAAATGGCGATGGACTGCATCATGAAAATTAGGGCAAGAACGGTCCCGCCGACGATCATGACCGTCATGGCCGTCTGCCCGGACAGGCCTCGTTGAATGAAGTCATCTATATACTCCTGCCTGGTCTGCACCGCGAAATCGCCCTGAAGGCCACTCTTCAGACGGGAGGTAATCCCGTGCGCATCTGTTGGATTGACAGCCGATATGGGAATGATCGTATGTGCGTCTTCACCCAATTGAGGCAGGTCATCCTCCGCCGTCAGAAACAGAGGATAGTTATTGCCTGCAGATAGTTCTGGAATGCCCTCAGGCGACTGAACAAGGGCAACGACCCGCACCTCATGTGGTTGATCATGGCGATCAAGAAGACGAACGGTGTCGCCTATGGAATAGGAGGAATCCTGATTCACAGCGACGCGGTCTGAACCGAGATCAGACGAATTCCCTTGGACAAAGGAGAAATGAATGCTCGGCGAACTCTGAACTTTCTGACCCTGCAATTGCTCGGCAGGTTCCCATACCACCGTTGCCGTCTGGCCCGGTGATCCTTCCATAGCCCATTGCTGAGTCTGGTAGGTAACAAAGTCTCGAACCTCAGGCATCCCACCGATCAGATCGGATGGGTTGCGGTTTTGGGCATCCGAATCAAGGGAAGTAGCCATAACATCGGCCTTCAGCGGATATAGGCTCAGAACCGCCCCTCCGATGGAGCCAGCCTGCATGGCTGCCACAAGGGAAATGACGATGGTCAGGATCATCATGGCGGGGAGGGCTATAGCGGTTGAGCCTGCGCTCTCCTTTCGAGCACGCTGCAGGGCCAGAAGACCTGGCCCCCCGGCCACCTTCGCCGGGATCAGACCAATGACTGACACAGTCAGGACAACCAGGATCGGAGCCGCCAAATAGACCGTAGTGATGACAAGAATGACCTCGAGCATAATACGCAGGTCCAGGGTCATAGAAGGCAGTGGGGCGAACCCGACCACCAAGGTCAGGATCAGGAAGACCAGGGCTGCCGAAGAACGAATCCATCCGATCCGCTTGGTTTTGTCACTGGTCTCCGTCATGAGCTGGAGCGGAGCTGCCCCGCCCACCTTGCGCATAGCCATCCATACTCCCAACAGGCAGGCGACCATCATCACGATGAAGGTGACAACTGCAATGGAAGGTCGAATCCGCGGTGTGAAAACCATGCCACTGTCGCTGAACTCGGCAGAGCGCGCGTAAAACCGTCCAACTGGTATGGTCAGGAGAGATCCGACCAGGCAGCCAATGAGATTCGAGAGGGCCAGGGGGATCGAGAATTCCAAGATACCTATGATCAGGATTCTCCTGCGTGAGGCTCCGTTCAACCGCATCATTGCATACTCGCGTCGGCGTTCATGAATCAGAAAAGTGACCGACGAGAGGACCAAAAAGACCGACACCAGCAGGCAGCAAGCCAGCGCCGGAATAGTGACCATAGAGAGATTTGAATAAGGTACCTTGGCTTGGAGACGCTGGTAGGTGTTCAACCTATTCAGATCGCCGATATTGTCAAAGGACTTTCCCGCTTGGTAGACCTGCATGGTCGAAGTGGTCAGCAGGGATGCCAGGAAGGTGGATAGACCCATGACCGCGTACGATGCTCGATGCTTCCTGATCAGGGACAAGACCAAGGAGAACAGGGTCGGTCGACTGATCGAGGAGAATGCATGCAGGGAATCCCGTCCGGGAACTTCTCCTCTTCCTGCTTGGCCTTTACCCGCATGCATCATCGTCCTACCCCCTGGCCGACCTGAGTCATGCTGGTCAGGTGAGTGGACAGCTGCTCGGCCGTATATCCTTGGCATATCGAATGCACTGTGCCGTCCACCAAGAAGACCGTGCGCTGCGCCCAGGCCGCCACATTGGGGTCATGGGTCACCATGAGCACGGTCCGTCCGCTCTCCACCAAGGTCGAAAGGGCATCCAGAACCATTTCCGAGCTGCGCGTATCCAGTGCCCCGGTGGGCTCGTCCGCGAAAATCATATCTGGCTGGGCGGCCAGCGCTCTGGCAATGGCCACGCGTTGCCTTTGACCGCCAGATATGTCAGACGGATATTGCTGCGCATACCCATCTAGACCCAAAATCTTCAAGGCCTGCAGCGATTGGACGACACCAACTTTGGGACCGCCGAAGAGCTGGGGCAGCATGACGTTCTGCAAGCAGGTGAAGGCCTCGACCAGGTTGTAATCCTGAAAAACGAAACCGATATGGTCGCGGCGCATCCTGGTTAGGGCGGACTCCTTCATCCTGGCTATGTTCTGGCCGGCTATCTCGACCGATCCCTGCTGTACTGGCAAGAGCCCTGAGGCGCAATAAAGCAAGGTGGTTTTCCCCGCTCCGGAAGGACCCATAACTGCGGTCCAAGATCCTGTCGAGCATTCCAGGCCGACTTGGTCTATTCCAGCTTCACCAGCCTTGTAATGGAAGGACACCCCCTCCATTTTCAGTGGCAGTTCATTCATTGATCTTCCTTTCATTCAGATCACCTAGGCAACAAAGCTTTCTGGCCGACCACCAGCAAAGACAAAGGGTCAAAACCAGCAGTCCCAGGATTAGGTAGAGCTCAATGCCGGGCAATGGCACAATCCGAGTCACCACACTGCCAATACAGCATGGATCCACGAGAAGCCAGACGACAAAGACATGAACGGCCAGCAACACCACCGGAACTGCAAGCAAGACCAAGCGGGTGTAGGTCCTGCAGTGCATGGAAATCCAGAGAACCAAGAGAAAAACAAGAAAGGCGGACCCCAGGCAGAGCAATACGAACACAGCCAGATACTCCCCCAAGGACCAGGTGAACCAAGGCAATGCATGTACATCAAAAACCGGAAGATCCTGCAAACCCGCGATCTTGGGCACCCACATCAGGAATGATCCCGCTGCCACCATGAGCATCATCAGCAGGCCCGCACAGACCATGGCGAACACCTGCAGCCCAGGCAAGAAGCGTCCGGTCCTCGTCGTCAACTGCGTCTGCCGGACCCCATGGACCTGGTCTTTAACAAGGCGTGGGGCCACGACAACCAAGGCTGCCAGAAGCGGGACCAGATAGACTGAAAGTCTGAAGTTGCTCTGAGTGTAGTCCAGTAATTCAGGAGCGGCCAGGCCCATACCCGCCCTGCACTGTCCACTTAAGATGTCAAGCCGCTTCGTCACCGATTCAGGCAGTTCGATGCCATTACTACCGCCCTTACGCAACTGTTTCTCGGCTCTTGCGGTCAGGGCTTCCCGGTTGCATCCACGATAGGCATCCATGACATCATGGCAATGAGCAAGCCGACGATAGCTAGGCAAGGCATTGATGCGGCCGGTCAGTTTGCCCCGGTCTGTATTCAGTACTGAAGGATTTGTCCAGCGCGAGCTCTCGACCGAATCGACCAGGTCCCTGGCCGACTGATAATTCTTGACGCCCAGTTGAACAGCCTGAGGACCAAGTGCCATCAGATCTTTGGATACCACCGGTTCAAGTCTGTCAGCCTCACGCTTGAATCCAGCAATGGTGGACTGACTGACATACGGTCCGTAGCTAGCTAGGTCATGATGGGCTTCGTCAGTGGGAATTTGGTCATACATAGCTAGATTCATACAGAAAACGAATCCAAGAGACAGACTGAGCACCACCCAAAAAGAGGTACCCAGAAGGTGCCGCATTTCGTTCCTGACTACCGTCCATCTCATTGAAGACATCCCTAGCAAGAAATAAGATTGCGAGCCCGATTCGGCGGGGTATGCTGCATCGCTACTCCTCGTCCCCGTAGATCACCAGGAAGGCATCCTCCAAGTTGGCAGGAACAGCCTGGCCCTGGGACGGCGGCTCAGGTGAGTAAATTCTGAGCCGGGTCGCATCCCCATCCAGCTCGTCCTCAAGGAGCAGCTGCCCCTGCCCTAAGCGATAATCCGCAGGAACCAGGAATATTTTGCCTTCCAGCCAGCGGCTTATCTGCCTTGGGGACTGGTTGCAGCAGATCTGCCCATCCTTGAGCATGATGACCCGGTCGGCGATGGTCTCCAGGTCAGAGACGATATGAGTGGACAGGATAACGATCCGGTCGCGCGAAAGAGCATGGACCAGGTTGCGGAAGCGGACACGTTCCCGTGGATCCAAACCAGCGGTCGGCTCGTCCAAAATCATCAGTTCCGGGTCGTTGATCATGGCCTGTGCCAGCCCCACGCGCTGAATCATGCCCCCAGAGAGCGTCTTCATCTTCTGCTTACCCTGGTCTTTAAGCCCCACGGTCTTCAGGAGATCTTTCGCCAGGGGCTTGGCCCGTTTCCGGCCGATTCCCTGAAGGGCTGCTATGTACATCAAAAAATCTTCAGCGCTGTAGTCTGGGTAATAGCCGAATTTTTGAGGCAGATACCCCAAGAGGCCGCGATAGTCCTCGTCCATAACCATGATGTCCTGCCCGTTCCAAGTGATGTTTCCCGAATCCAGGCGGATCAGGGTAGCGATCATTTGGATCAGCGTGGTCTTGCCTGCTCCGTTGGGTGCCAGGAGCCCATGGACACCGGTTCCAATAGAAAGGCTCAGATCGTTGATAACCCGCTTGTTCCTGAAGCTCTTTGACACATGGTCCAAGTGCAGCACGAAACTCACCGTCCTTTCACGCTAAACATGTAAGATTCCGCCCTCATGCCGTCGCCGGTCTTTTCATATGCCATACCCACCTTGGCAGAGGTGACCCTACGCAGCGTCCATGCAGAACAAGCAGGAAGACCGCCAGAAGAACAAGGCCCGTCGCCAGGCTCAAGGCCGGCGGAATGGAGACAAGGATGGGGGCGGTGGCGAATCGAGTCAGATAAAGCATCATGCCGAGCACAATCCAGAGTCCGAGAACCAGATAGATGGACAGTTCTCCATGCATATGCTCCTCCACCCAGATCTGTGCCAGGGAAAAGAGAAAGAGGGAGGAGAAGCTGATCCCCAGAAGGGTCATGGTGGACAGCCCCGGATTGGTCGTCCGCGCCAGCAAGACCGTAGCCAAGGATGAAATCATCATGCTGACCATGCCGAACAGAAGCATCCTGACTGCGGCTATCTGACGGAATGACCACCTGCAGGTTCTGATCAGATTCAGGGTATTCAGATTCCGTTCCTTGAGCACTACCAAAAGGTGCACCACCAGGAAAAGAGCAGGCGAGCAGACGAATATGGGGACAACCAGACCGAAGATTCTATCGACTCTGCTGGGCCAAGCAGTCTTCACGAAGGAACCAAAGACGGTCGCCCAAACTGCCACCGTCAGAATCAAGCCGATAAAGACGCAGTCCCAGAGGCCAAAGAGCAGATTTCTCAGGCCTAGGGAACGAACCATGGCTACAAGGGTCCAGATCAGCCCAGGACGTCTTCCCATCCCTTTGCGGACAATCGTTTTTATGGTTCGCTCGCGCATCCGGGAACTGCCGATTGGCGATTCAGCAAAATCATCGCGCTCAAGGTCGCTACCCTGAAGAGCCGCCAGAACGGGACGGATATCAGGTTCAGACCGATTCATGATCAAACTCCTTCCTCAAATTGTCCAAAAGTCGGTAATACCGAGCCTTGACCGTATTTTCAGGCTCTCCGCAGGCCTCGGCAATCTGCGCGAACCCATAGCCGGCATACAGATGGAGACGCAAAACTTCCTGCGCCGGGACCGGGGCTTGTGAAATCTTGTCTTCAATCCGACCAACTAGGTCGTCCTTGAAGGTCTGGTCGGCGGGGTCGTCATGTTGATCGTGGCCGGATGCCACAAATACTTGTGCCTCCTGCCGCTGCCGTCTGCGACGGATACGCCAGTAGTCAATAACCTTGTAGGTTGCGATGCGGTGGATCCAGGTACGGAAGCTGGACTTGTGCGAATCGTAGCTGCCCAAAGACCGCAGAATGGCAACAAAGGCATCCTGGGCAAGGTTCAGCGACTCCTCCTTATCGCCTACTTGAGCTCGGATGTAGGCCAGGATGTCGTCGTAGTACTTGCGAACTAGGTCATCGGCTGCGCGAAAGGATCTAGTTGACAGTATGTTTCTGATCCATTCCAGGTCCTCTGCCTGGGATTGGCCACCATCAGCGTCTCCGTCACTGGTTTGTCTGACCAAGGCCGGATGTATAGCTTCATCCGCAGGCAGCAGATGGTCACCCATCCTCGCCATGCTCCAGCCTCCTTGCAGCATTGTGAACTTTCGACAACCTCATATTCGTTGTGCAGGCTGCAATAGTTGCATGGAAGGCGGTTTTATTTCCTTCCTGGCGTGTCTAGAAATGCACTATCAGTGAGAAAGAATTGACCATTCCAAGGACCGCAGCTATATTGAAATCGTCAGTTTCAGGGAAGGTGAAAGTCCTTACTGGCGGTATCCGGCTGAATGCCGGGAGCCCGCGACCCGCGCAAGCGGTGGATATCGGTTCAAGTCCGAAGCCAACGGTTACAGTCCGGATGGAAGAAACGAGGCCCTCTATGAGCATGCCCAATTCTCATTCACACACCACTGCAAACAAGGACACGCGCTTCAACGATGTCCACTCCACAGGTGCAGGCGGTTCAGGACGCTGGTCGACCAAACGGATTGCGGTCTACGCACTCTTCGTAGCCTTGGCCATGGTTCTGAGCTTCTTCTCATTCCCGATCTTTCCTGCCGCTCCCTGGCTCAAATACGACCCCTCCGGCATCGTCGTCCTGGTATGCGGCTTCGCCTTCGGCCCTGCTGCTGCAGCAATCATCTCCATTCTGGGATTCGTCCCGCACCTGTTCACCAACCCCTTCGGTGCTCTGATCTCGATGATCGTGGCCCTGGCCCTGAGCGTGCCGGCAGCCTTGGTCTACCGCAGGATGCACAGCCGCAAGGGGGCGGTCATCGGGATTGTCTCCGGCGCCATTCTGGGTGTGATTGCAGCCATCCTATGCAACGTGGTGATCACCCCCTTCTACGCGCACATGTCCATGGCCAAGGTAGTCGCCATGATCGTGCCCATCCTCCTGCCCTTCAACCTGATGAAGTTCGCCATCCACGGCGTGGTCACCTTCCTGATCTACAAGCCCATCTCCACGCTGATCAACAAGTAGGCCACGGCGGTTCGGCACGTCATGGCAGCACCCATGACCCAATCCGCCGTCTTGGATTCAGCGGATTCGAAGACAACGGTCGCCCGGCTCAGCCAGGTCTCATTCTCCTATGACGGAGGCGAGACCTGGGCCTTGGACCACCTGTCCATGGAGGTGCATGCAGGCGAACATCTGTGCATCCTGGGAGCGAATGGCTCCGGCAAATCCACGCTGGGAAGCATTCTCTCGGGCGCGACGGCACCTGACCACGGCCAGGTCGAGCTTATGGGCCGAGCGGTCTGCTCCGACACCCAGGATCAGGGCCGCCAGATCGACGCTGAGGCTTACCGGCAGGCACGGCGGAGCATCGGTATGGTCTTTCAGAACCCTGAGGACCAGATCGTGACCACCGTCGTCCAGGACGATGTGGCTTTCGGACCCGAGAATCTGGGCCTGCCCCGCCAGAAGATGCTCTCCTGCGTGCCAGCGGCCCTGGAACAGGTCGACTTGCAGACGCGGATGAATGATGATCCCACCCTCATGTCGGGCGGACAGCAGCAACGACTGGCCCTGGCCGGCAGCCTGGCCATGAATCCAGGCATGATGGTGCTGGACGAGCCAGGTGCCATGCTCGATGCGGCCGGCCGACAGGAGATTCAATCAATCCTCTGTCGGCTGACAGCCCAGGGCACAGCTGTCGTCCACATCACCCACCTGCTCGAGCAAGCCAGACAGGCTGATCGGGTCCTGGTACTTGACCATGGGCGCATCGTGGCCTCCGGAAGACCTGATCAGATTCTGACCAGGCAGGATCTGCCTGCCCTTGTTGGCGAACCTGACCAGAATTCGCTGACCCGAAGCAGGGCATCGGATACGGGCGCAAAGACCGCAGTCGATGACCACGCTATCCCCATGGTCAAGTTCTCGGATGTCTCTTACAGCTTTCCTGACGCAGGCAGCAAAGCCCTCAGCCAGGTGAATCTGGAGCTCGCTGGAGGACATACCCTAGCCATTATTGGGCGCAACGGATCCGGCAAGTCAACTCTGGCCAGGCTCATCTGTGCCCTGGCAGATCCCGACAGCGGATCCATCCAGGTGGCCGGCCTGCCCCTGGCCGGATCCGACCGGCCCAAGGCCAAGCATCTGCGACGCCAGAATCTGAAGCTTCTGCGCCAAAGGGTCGGCTATGTCATGCAATACCCCGAACATCAGCTTTTTGCGGATACTGTTAGTCAGGACATCGCCTATGGTCCACACAACCTGGGCTATGGGCCCGAACAGGTGCAGCAGCGGGTGGATGATGCCATGAAGCTTCTGGGCATCGGTGATCTGGCCGACCGCTCCCCCTTCGACCTCTCGGGGGGTCAGCGGCGCCTGGTGGCCATCGCCGGCGTCGTAGCCTGCAGCCCACAACTGCTGGTTTTGGACGAGGTCACCGCCAGTCTCGACCCCCAGGCCTGCGCACGAATTATGGCATTGCTCCGAGTGCTCCATCAGCGCGGCGTCACCATCGTCATGAGCACCCACGCCGATCGCGAGGCCCTGGATCTGGCCGACCAGACCCTGCTCCTGGAGCATGGAGAAACGCTAGCCTATGGGCCTACTGCCGAAGTCGTGGAGCGCTACCATCAGCTGCTCGCCACAGATGCAGCGGAGAAGGAGGCTGCCGGCAAAGAAACTTCAGGCAGGAAAGCGGATCGCACCCAAGCCGACCAGAAACCCTTATCCTTGCTGGCGAGGCTGGACCCGCGAGCCAAGCTGGTGACCTTCCTTCTAGCCATGTTCACCGCTTTCGCCATTTCCACGCCTGCGCAGCTTGTTCTGGCGCTGGTGGTCACTGTAGGCCTCTTTGCCGCCGCCCGGGCACCACTGCATTCCATTATGAAATCAGTCAAGGGCTTTCTGGCCCTCATGCTTCTGCTGGCCCTGTTCAATCTCTTGGTCACTCAGACCGGCCGCAGACTGGCTGCCTGGGGTCCATTCGTGCTGACCACCGGCGGCATTTGGGTGGCTGTACTCTATGCCTGCCGCTTCATGCTGATCATCTTTCTGGGAGCGCTCCTGGTGGAGACCACCACCCCAACACAGATGACCGATGCTTGTGAATCCCTGCTGAGCCCACTGTCCAGGCTGGGCATCCACACCAATGAAATCGCCCTGGTCCTGTCACTGGCTCTGCGTTTCATCCCTACCCTAGGACGTGAGGTTCAGGCCATCGTGGAAGCCCAGGCAGCCCGTGGCGGATCCATCGAGTCCGGCTCGCTCTCGCAACGCCTGCATGCGGCCATGGCTATCACGGTTCCCGTCTTCGCCGGAGCCCTGCGCCACGCTGACAACCTGAGCCGGGCCTTGGATGCCCGGTGCTATGAGGGCAGCCGTCAACAGCGCACCCACTACCGCCTGCTGCAACTGGGCAGGATGGACATCCTGTTCATCGCTCTTATGGCTCTCTATCTGCTGGCCCTGCTGCTGCATCCCCTGTTCTGAGGGGTCCGGCTACGTCAAGCATTTAGGTTCCTTGTTCCTTCAAGGTCAACAAGGCCTTCTTCCACGCCTGGCCTGAGTTCTTCATCACGCAACTGCCTGAGTCGCCGGCCGTTTGGGGTAAACGAACCGTTATGCATGGAATGCTGACCTGGCAAACACTGATGTCAATTACCTGCCAATTCCATCGCTGCCTTAAGCCTGATATAAGAGAATGATCGAACCATTCGATGGACTCGTAAGCAAAAGCAAATGCCGAGCTCACACTGCCAATAGAAGCCATGGATTCCAAGTGACGTTTCAGAAACTGCATTACAGAGATCGACGCAAATCCCCGGCAGTACAGAATAAGAGGGGTTGGAGCACTGTAATCTGCTCCAACCCCTCTTCAGTCAGCTGCGTCGGGCCTCAACCCTTATCTCAGTCACTGGCAGGCGAACTCTGAGCGGACTGCTCAGAACCTTGACCATCCTGGCTCTGGCTGTCGGCCTCGCCTGCTGGCGGAACATCAGCGTCGGAAGAGCTCACCGAAGCTCCGACCAGTTCAGACTTCTGGTCCTGTTTATCAGCGGAGCTGGCCGCATGACGGGGTCCTTCGAAGGGCTTGCCGGTGAAGGTGAACTCACCCAGGATGCCCTCGCCTTCGGCATCGACCTGGACGGACTCGTTGTCCGTAAGGTCGCCCATAAGGATCTTCTCGGAGACCGCATCCTCGATGTCCCGCTGGATGACGCGGCGCAGAGGCCGGGCACCCAGGAGCGGGTCAAAGCCCTTCTCGGCCAGCAGGTCCTTGGCCTTGTCGGTCAGATCCAAGGACATATGGCGCTCGAAGAGACGATCGTTGAGCTGAGCGATGTCCAGATCGACAATCTGACGGACCTGGGGCTCGGTCAGCTGCTGGAAGACAATGATGTCATCCAGGCGGTTCAGGAACTCGGGCCTGAACTGCTGCTTGAGCTCGCTGGTCACCTGGTCCTTCATCCTCTGATAGGAGGTCTCGGTGTTGCCGCTCACGTTGAAGCCGGTGTTGGCCGCCTTGGCGATGTCGCGGGTTCCCAGGTTGGTGGTCAGGATGATGATGGTGTTCTTGAAGTCCACCATGCGACCCTGCCCATCAGTCAGGTGGCCGTCGTCCAGCACCTGCAGAAGGGTGTTGAAGATGTCCGGATGAGCCTTCTCGATCTCGTCGAAGAGGACCACGGAGAACGGCTTGCGCCTGACCTTCTCAGTCAGCTCGCCGCCCTCTTCATATCCGACGTACCCCGGAGGAGCGCCGAAGAGACGGGAGGTGGAGTACTTCTCCGAGAACTCGGACATATCCACCCGGATCAGGGCATCCTCATCGTCAAAGAGGAACTGGGCCAGAGCCTTGGCCAGCTCGGTCTTGCCCACGCCGGTGGGGCCGGCGAAGATGAAGGAACCTGCGGGACGCTTGGGATCCTTGAGGCCTACACGTGTACGGCGGATGGAGCGGGACAGGGCGGAGACGGCCTCATCCTGGCCAATGATCCGCTTGTGCAGCTCCTTCTCCATGCCCAAGAGCTTCTTGGACTCGGCCTGGGTCAGCTTGAAGACCGGGATGCCGGTGGTCGAAGAGACCACCTCGGCGATTACATCCTCGTCGACAACCATCTTGACGTCGGACTCACCCTCGTGCCAGGCTTGCTCCTTTTCCTTGCGCTCGGCCTCCAGCTTCTCCTGGCTGTCGCGCAGCTGAGCGGCCTTCTCGAAGTCCTGGTCCTTGATGGCCTGGTCCTTCTGGGCCGAGATGCGATCCACCTTGGCATCCAGCTCCTTGAGCTCCGGCGGGGCGGTCAGCCGCTTGATGCGCAGGCGTGCGCCGGCCTCATCGATCAGGTCGATAGCCTTGTCAGGCAGGTTCCTGTCCTGGATGTAGCGTGCAGAAAGCTCAGCCGCCGACTGCAGGGCCTTGTCAGTGATAGTGACATGGTGGTGATGCTCATAACGGCCACGCAGACCCTTGAGGATCTCGATGGTCTGGGCGATGGTGGGCTCGGAGACCTGAATGGGCTGGAAGCGCCGCTCCAGGGCCGCATCCTTCTCGATGTACTTGCGGTACTCGTCGGTGGTGGTGGCACCGATGGTCTGCAGCTCGCCGCGGGCCAACAGGGGCTTGAGCATGTCAGAGGCGCCCAGGGCCCCGTCAGCCGAACCCGCGCCGACGATGGTGTGAATCTCGTCGATGAAGAGGATGATGTCGCCGCGGGTCTTGATCTCCTTGAGCACCTTCTTCAGGCGCTCCTCGAAGTCGCCCCGGTAGCGTGAACCGGCCACCATGGAGCCCAGATCCAGCGAGTAGACCTGCTTGCCCTTGAGGGTCTCGGGCACATCGCCCTCATGAATCTTCTGCGCCAGGCCCTCGACCACAGCGGTCTTGCCTACGCCAGGTTCGCCGATCAGCACGGGGTTGTTCTTGGTCCTCCTGGAAAGGACGACCATGACCCGCTCGATTTCGTTGGCTCGGCCGATGACCGGATCCAGCTTGCCTTCAGCGGCCTCCTGGGTCAGGTTCCTGCCAAACTGGTCCAGAATGGCCGAACCGGTCTGTCCGCCCTTGTTGGAAACGCCGCCGGCATTGGCCAGATCCCCCTTGCCGGCATCGCCGCCCTCGTGATTGCCGCGAATCATGTCAATAGTGGCGGTCCGCAGATCGCCCAGGTCCACACCCATCTTGATCAGCACCTGGGTGCCGACGCCCTCACCCTCGCGGATGAGTCCTAGCAGAATGTGCTCAGTGCCAATGTAAGAGTGGCCCAGCTGAAGCGCCTCGCGCAGCGACAGCTCCAGGACCTGACGGGCGTGCGGCGTGAATGGGATATGCCCATTGGGGACCGCATTGCCCTTACCGATCATCTCCTCAACCTGTTTGCGGGTGGCATCCAGTTCCACGCCCTTGGAGGCCAGGGCCTTGGCGGCAACACCGTCACCCTCCCTGATCAGGCCCAGGAGGAGGTGCTCGGTGCCGATGTAATTGTGCTGCAGGGTGCGGGCCTCTTCCTGCGCCAGCACAATCACCCGCCGCGCACGGTCGGTAAACCGTTCGAACATACTTGTCCTTCCCTTTGATCCGTAATTCACTCTACAGATTTACGGTGACGTTTATTCTCGGCCCGCCGGTGATTGCGCTCTGAACGCAACGAGGCCTTGGAATCAGTCCTCTGAGCCGTCTTCTGACTGCATCTGCTCCATGAGTTCCACCTCTGGGCGCTCCTCACGGGGCTTCTGCCTGACCACGTCAATATGAAGATCGTCATAGGCCGGCTGGGACTGGACCCAGAGATGGGACTCCTCCTGGGGCTCGATCTCGGAATGCTCGCCGCAGCCATGATCCAGGGAGACCACGCGCCCGTCGTCCGGGCTCCAACGATTGGCACAGACGCCAAACATGGTCCCCAGATCACCTGCCAGAGGAATCATGAAGCCGCAGGTCTCGCAGGCCTTGCCCTTGGCTGTCCGGGTCGACAGGGACTTGGGGCCGTGCTGCCCCTCGTACCAGCGCTTGGCGGTGGCCGTCCTGGCCTCGGCGGTCATCACGTGCCGGCGGCTCAGAGCGAAGCGGTCGACGGCCTCATCCAGGTCATCGGAAGAGGTCTGTGCACCGAGGGGAATCTGATCATTCGATTCCTGCTCGTGAACGTCTTTTTCTCCACTTGGACGGTCTGCCAGGCGGAAGACCACGCCGTCAGTCTCCTGATCGGCCCCATCAACAGCAGGGGAACTCGATTCTTGCTGACCTTCTTCATCATCTCCGGGGTTCTGCTGTACTTGAGAATTCTGATGGCTAGCTTGCGCTGGCTTGTATCCGGCTGTCAGCCTGGGGTCGTCCGGCTCGGTTCCCATGGCATCGGTCACGCTCAGATCCGAGGGCAGCAGGCGATCCTTCCAAGGAACCCAAGCGGGTGGCTGCAGGGCCGCATCAGTAGGCACCAAAGACGATTCATCCACAGTCCAGGTATCGGCATCCTCATCGCAGTAGAGGGTGACCGACCACTGCCAGCCCTCATAGCCCTTGATGGCCGAGGCGAACCGGTAGTCCCAGACTCCGTCACCAATCAGGGTGCGGCCGACCAGCCCACCGACCTCATCGCTGTCGGCGGCCACGCTCAGAGCCACTCGCCTAGCCAGTTCCTCAGGATCCAAGTCCTCTTGAACCATCTATCACACCTTCATCATCAGTGGGACCGGATCAGACCGATCCACGTCGGATTTTTCTCGCCGTCTGCTCAGTCCGGCACGTCGAAGTCATCGGCCACGGCCCTCAAGAGGGTGGCCAGCTTGGCGGATTCAGCCCGACCTGGATAGTGGTGTCGACGCAGGCCATTGCCCGCGGAGTCCAGCAGCTTGATCAAGTCCTCCACGATGGCGGCCATGTCGTCCGGATCAGGTCGCTTGGCACGCAGAATGGAGGGGGTCGGCCCCACCAGCTTCAGATCCAGGGCCTGGGGGCCCTTGCGGCCCTCAGCCACTGAGAACTCCACCCGGGATCCCTTGCGTATGGTGGACACCCCGGCGGGCAGGGCCGATGAGGGCAGGAAGACATCCTCACCTTGTTCATCCGTGATGAACCCGAACCCCCGCTTGGCGTCGTACCACCGTACTCTCCCGCTGGGCATGCTCTGCCACTTCCTTACGTTGCTTCTTGAACTGATATATCCGAGTTCAGTCTACCTGAACGGAAGGGGCAGGACGACCCATCTTGTCATAGGCGTACGGGACGATTGGCGGCAGAATTGGCCTGGTCCTCAGCGTGCCCCTGATCCCGGCTGCCGCCCTGGGGTATGACGATGGTGAAAGTCAAACCGCCCCCCGGGGTCTGCGAGGCGCAGATGAACCCCTGATGAGCCTTGACAATGGACTGGACAATGGCCAGTCCAAGCCCCGTGCCGCCCTTCTCCCGAGCCCTGGACGGGTCGGCCGTGTAGAAGCGCTCAAAGAGCCTGGACCTGGATTCCTCCGGGACGCCTGGCCCGTGGTCAACCACCCGGATGATGGCATAGTCGGTGCCCACATGGCTGTTCTCTGCCACCTGGATCGCCTCGGTCAGGTGTCCCAGCGAGGACTCAGTGGCCTCCAACCTGGTCAGATCCGCCGGTGCGATGGTCGCCTTGACCAGGCCCACTCCCACCTGGACCGGCGAATCAGCTGGGGTGTAGCGGTGGATATTGCCTACGATATTGGTAATCACCTGACGCAGGCGGCTGGGGTCACCAGTCACTGGCACCAAGGGCAGGGGACCCTCCTGGATGTCCAGACTGACGGCTGGGCCCAGGTGCCCGCCCACGGTGATCTTTTCCTTGTTGCGTCCCTTGAGGCCTGGCAGACCCTTGTTGGGCGTGACCGGCTTCTCCTGGGGGGCGGGCTGGTCTTCGGTATGCAGGCAAACCCTTCCTGTAGCCACTTCTCTGCCCGGGTCCAAGGCATGCAGATCGTCCACCCCGTCTCGCACCAACCCAGTCAGATCGACCGGCAGGGTCGTGTCGATCCCCCTGCCCTCATCCAGACGTGCAAGCGAAAGCAGATCCGTGACCAGGACCGTCATCCTGGTCGAAGAGTCTTCGATGTGCTGGATGGACTTGTCGGCCCGCTCCAGAGCCCCGGGATAGTCGCGCTGCATCCTGTAGAGCTCTGCGTAGCCGTGGATGGCGGCCAGAGGGGTACGAAGCTCATGGCTGGCATCCGAAACGAACTGCTTCATTTTCTCGGTGGTCTGGCGCTGCTCGTCGAAGGAATGCTCGATTCGCGCCAGCATGGCATTCAGGGATGCTGCCAGGGAACCCACCTCGGTATTCTCCGGGAAGCTGGGAATGCGTTGGGATAGGTCACCGGCCGCTATCTTGGCAGCAGTCTTCTCGATGCGTTTGAGGGGAACCAAGGTGGACTGGATCAGCAGGACCGAGATGACTCCGCCCAGAAGGACCACAACAACGGAAATGATCATGCAGAAAGCCGTCAGATCGTGCACGGCCTCGTCCTGGTCGCTCATGGACAGACCGATGAAGAGGATGCCGCTGATTTCGGAGCCGTCCAGTTCGTTGCGCAGCTTCCACTGCATGGCTACCACCCGCCACGAGGCCCGGGCTCGCTTCATGGTGTCCCGGTCTGGCGAGGCCTGTCGCGAGACGCGCACATAGGCTGGCACCGTGGTCGGCTTGCCCAGGGGTATCGAGTCCAGGCTGCCGTCGGCGGGCAGACGCGGGCGGGAAATGACCCCGTTGACCTGCATAGGATTCAGATCGTCCGAAATAATGTGCAGCTTGTCGTCGCGGATCTGCAGGAAGTAGTCAGTGGGGCCAAGGCCATTCTTGCTCAGATCCTCCTGGCGCAGCAGGGTGGCGTTGCGGATGCCCAGGTTGGCCTGGCGGATCAGCTGGGAGTCCGTGCGCTTCATCAGATAGTCGTCGGCCATCTGGCAGATGGCCACAGAGACACCCACCGTGCCCACGATGAGCAGGATGAGCATGCTGGCTACAAGTTTTGTACTCAGGGGAATGGCAGCCAGCGGCGACCTGCGCATGGACCGACCCCTCGGTCTGCCGGAGCCCTTGCCCTTGTCAGAATCCGAACCCATGACGGAGTTGGTCCTGTCAGCCGACGGTTCTGCCATGGGAGTCGAGCCCAAGGGACTAGTCGCCATCGCCGCCATCCGATGCGTTCTGCCTAGGGGCCCGAATCATGTAGCCGATGCCCCGCTTGGTCTCGATCAGCGGGGTCACCTTGCGCTCCCCGCCGTGTCCGTCGCTGATGGTGATGCCATCCACCTTCTTGCGCAGGTAGGAGATGTAGGACTCCACAATGGCTGCATCCCCGCCCCAGTCGTACTGCCAGACATGGTCCAGAATCTGCGCCTTGCTGAGCACACGACCCTCATTGTCCATCAGGTAGCGCAGCAGCTTGTATTCGGTCGGACTCAGGTCGATGGGTCGCCCGGCCCTGGTGACGTCGTGCGAATCCTCGTTGATCTCCAGATCCCCCACCCGGATGATCGGATCGTCCTCCTGATGCTCGCGCGTCCTGCGCAATATGGCCTTGATCCTGGCCACAACCTCCTCCAGGCTGAACGGTTTGGTCACGTAGTCGTCGCCGCCCACAGTCAGCCCCATGACCTTGTCCTGGGTATCATCCCTGGCCGTCAGGAAGAGCACCGGCGCCTCGATTCCCTCCTGACGGATACGAGAGGTGACCGTGAATCCATCGATGTCAGGCAGCATGACATCCAGGACGATCAGATCCGGCTGGGTGCGCTCAATGACCTGAATGGCCTCGGAGCCGGACGCCGCGGTCTCAACCGCAAAGCCTGCGAAGTGCAGAGAGGCCACCAGCAGATCCCTGATGGACGGTTCGTCGTCGACCACGACCAGTTGTGCTTGCGTCGGTTTGCTCATGGTTTCAGCTTGCCGCGTCTTTCTGGGTATTATCTGATAGTTTGCTGACCGTCTCTGTCGGGCGCGATTGTTTCTTCCCAGAGCTGGACTTGCGATGATGGGCCCCGGTGCGGCTACTGCGACGCCACCAAATCCAAACCGCTACGCCCAGCATGACCAGGACGACAACCGTCACTGAAAGAGCAATGATCATCACCCGGTGATGCCGGTGGTTTTGGTCAAGAGTCTCAACCTGGTCCATCATGGCCTTGGCCGAGCCCACCCAGTCGGGATTGCGGCCCTTGGTGACCGGCTCCAGAGCAGCCTGCGAGAGCTGATCCACGCTGGACTGATCCTTGAGCCAGGCCTGCGAGTTGCTGGAGACCGCCACGACCAATTTGCCGTCCTGAGAGGCCACCGCCAGCAGAACCGTGTCGTGGGTGGGCTTCATCGATTCGAGCACCCTGGACGCCCAGGTCTCAGGCTTGACGCCCTGATAGAAATGCGGAAGGTAGAGCAGTCGGACCGATACTCCTGTCTGCTCGGCGGTTTCCTGGATAGCATCCTTGACGGAGCCCACATCCGAACCCAGCAGATTCTGCGGATCGGTGATCGTGTCGGTCATGGTTCCGGCCCCCGTCTGAGGCTCATCAGCAATAGCCTTGGTCGGCCCCAGAACGCCGACCGTCAAAATCATCAAGAGCAGGAAAGCCAGCACCCGCCTCATGGATGAGACGCCGACCGGATTCGTCTTGTGGAGGGGGACTCGTTCGACCACATGGGTCCGCGGACGGGGCAACTGCGTGAACACTGTCATAGTGTCCACAGTAGCGGTTGACGGCATTGGACTCCCCCACCATCACCGCCATTCACGGAAAGGACAATCATGACACGGTTCCAAGTTGATTCGGATCAGATACAGACGGCCTCCGGCGCGGTCAGTGGCTCAATAGGGGCCATCAGAGATGCCGTGGCGGGAATGTACACCAATCTGGACAATCTTCAAAGCGTCTGGCAGGGTTCGGCGGCCAGCCAATTCGCCACAGTGGCCCAGCAGTGGCGCGCCTCACAGGCTCAGATGGAACAGGCGCTTGAAGGTATCCAGGCAGCTCTGACACAGGCATCGTCGCTCTATGCGGACACCGAGGCCCAGGCCACCCGCCTCTTCGCCGGAGCCTGAGCACCAGACCATGGATGTTGGCAGCTTTCAACCGGTTCACCATGAGTACCTGCTGCCAAACCCGGATCGTGAAAACTCATGGCGCAGTAAACGAACAAGCAAACAGGGGCCTGCACACCATAGTCCGGTGTGCAGGCCCCTGTCCTCGGCGATCACCAGGTTCAGCCGGAAAGCCCTCGGCCGAACCTATAAGGATCAGTAGCCCATGTCGCCCTGAGGCTGAGCGGCGGCAGGTGCCGGAGGCTCAGGCTTGTTGGCCACGACAGCCTCGGTGGTCAGGAAGAGCCCGGCGATGGAGGCCGCGTTCTGCAGGGCAGAACGGGTCACCTTGACGGGGTCGGCCACGCCGGCCTCCAGCAGGTCCTGGTACTCGTTGTTGGCGGCATTGAAGCCCTGGCCAGCAGGCAGCGAACGGACCTTGTTGATGACCACGTCACCGGAGATGCCGCTGTTCTCGGCAATCTGCTTGATGGGGGCCTCGATAGCGCGGAAGACGATGGATGCGCCGGTGGACTCGTCGCCATCCAGCTTGACATCCTTCTCAGCCTTGGCAGCGGCCTGAACCAGAGCCACGCCGCCTCCAGGCAGCAGGCCCTCTTCGATGGCGGCCTTGGCGTTGCGGACAGCATCCTCGATGCGGTGCTTGCGCTCCTTGGCCTCGACCTCGGTGGCCGCGCCGACCTTGATGACGGCCACGCCGCCGGCCAGCTTGGCCAGCCGCTCCTGCAGCTTCTCGCGGTCGTAGTCGGAGTCGGTGTTCTCGATCTCGGTGCGGATCTGGCCCACGCGAGCGGAGACCTCATCCTTGGAACCACCGCCGGAGACGATGGTGGTCTCGTCCTTGGAGACGATGACCTTCTTGGCGGTGCCCAGCACGCTCATGTCGATGGAGTCCAGCTTGAGGCCGAGCTCATCGGACACCACCTGTGCGCCGGTCAGAATGGCCATATCCTGCAGCATGGCCTTGCGGCGGTCGCCGAAGCCAGGAGCCTTGACGGCGCAGGAGTTGAAGGTGCCGCGGATCTTGTTGAGGATCAGGGTGGGCAGCGCCTCGCCGTCCACATCCTCAGCGACGATCAGCAGCGGCTTGCCGGTCTTCATGACCAGCTCGGCGATGTGGACCACGTCCTGCTGGCTGGAAACCTTGCCCGAGGTCAGCAGAATGTAGGGATCATCCAGAACGGCGGTCTGGTCGTCATTGTTGGTGACGAAGTAGGGAGCGATGTAGCCCTTGTCGAAGCGCATGCCCTCGGTGAACTCCAGGTCCAGGCCGAAGCGGTTGTTGTCCTCGACGGTGACCACGCCGTCCTGGCCGACCTTGTCCAGGGCCTCGGCGATCTCATTGCCGATCTCGGGGTCGCCTGCAGAGATGGTGGCAGTGGCAGCGATCTGGTCCTTGGTCTCGACTTCCTTGGACTGAGCCACGAGCTCCTTGACGATGGCGTCGGCGGCCTTCTCGATGCCGCGACGCAGAGCGATGGGGTTGGACCCGGCAGCCACGTTCTTCAGGCCCTCATGCACCAGGGACTGGGCCAGTACGGTGGCGGTGGTGGTGCCGTCTCCGGCTACGTCGTCAGTCTTCTTGGCGACTTCCTTGACCAGCTCGGCGCCGATGCGCTCGTAAGGATCCTCCAGGTCGATCTCCTTGGCGATGGAGACGCCGTCGTTGGTGATGGTCGGGGCCCCGTAGGACTTGTCCAGCACCACATTGCGACCCTTGGGGCCCAAGGTGACCTTGACTGTGTCGGCCAGCTTGTCCAGGCCGGCAAGCATGCCCTGACGAGCTTCCTCGTCATACTCGATGATTTTTGCCATTGTTGCTTCCTCCGTCATGGCTTGAGGTTTCATGACCCACCGTCGGCGTGGAACGGAACCCGACCGTCAGCTGTCGTGTTATCACTCCCGCACCTCGAGTGCTAATTCAGCAGATTAGCACTCGGTGGAGCCGAGTGCCAACCTGAGGGGAAAATACGCTGCAGGCTGTATGTCGTATCGGCCCTGACATCGGCCCCGCCCACAGGCAATCCGCACCCTGCACAGTCCCGGCTCAGCACTGTAATTCAAAATACATGCTACAAAAAATGGACCCCGGAATAACCGGGATCCACCATGACGAATACAGAAGACGACAATCAGAGCTTGGTGACCTTGGTTGCCTGCAGACCCTTGGGGCCCTCTTCCACCTGATATTCGACCTTATCTCCCTCATCAAGGGTCTTGAACCCGTCGGACTGAATGGCCGAGTAGTGCACGAACACGTCCTCGCCGCCATCGTCGGGATTGATGAATCCGTAACCCTTGCCAGCGCTGAAGAATTTCACAGTGCCTTGTGCCATAACTAACTTCCTTAACATAGGTGCCGCGTCACAACAGATACGAGACTGACCGCATCTGCCTGGTCGGCAAGGTCAGTTTAGGCCTATTGATAGGGCAATTGCAAAACGCCGAGCCGAAATTCGGGAACTTTTGCCCTCGAATTTCTTTGGTCGTCCGGTTGGCTGAACCTCATTGCATGAGGATGGCTTCCACCGGTGTGGAGGCCACGGAGGACTGCTCCACCTGGGTGATGCCCAACAGGCTGGCCACCTCCTGGGCAGTAGCTTTGTCGGCCTCGTCACGGTAGCGGACCGTACTTACGCCAGGCAGAGCCCCCTGCGGGTTGGTTGCCGTGACCGCAGTGTAACCGGCGTTGACCAGGACCTGGCGCTTGCTGCCTGCATGCCCGGTGATCCTGGTTCCGTTGATGACGGCCACCTGTGTGCCCCTGTTGACCACAGGTGCCGGGCTGCTGCTGGATGCGCTCGCTGAAGGCGACTGCGAGGGCTCCTGTGAAGCCTGCTCCTGGGATGATGTTTCAGCAGAGGGCTTGCTGTCTGAGGAGGAGGAGGCGGACCGCTTGGGCAGATGGCTGCTGATGACCCGGGAGGCATCGGTGTGGGTCTGTTGCCAGGGCAGGGAGCCGCTGACTGCAGCCCATAAGCCCAGTCCGCACAGCACGGCCAAGACCACCACCAGCAGGTAGGGCAGAGCCCTGACCGGCAGGGAACGCGGCCCCCGATGCACACCGACCGGCCCCTTGGGAGGGTTGTCGAACGCATCATGAACCTGGGGGCGCGCCTGCGTCCCATTGTCGCGCGTGCTAGCCATGAACTCTCCTCCGCTCCACCGGATCCTGAACCATTATATGTAATGGGACGCCGGAGCAGCATCCCGCTGACCATCCGACGTTCCCCGCAAGCCTAAGAGAGCCATGACAACCCTGACCGGCTCATATCACCAAGCGATATAGTGACCTTATGAACAGCAGCCAGCCTATTGCCGCAACCTCCCCCGCGCCGACGAACGGAACCGGTACCAACCCTCCGACCATAGCAGGAGGCCAGGGCCGAACCCATCGCAAACCTCTGAGCGCCTTGGTGGACCCCGGCTGGGCCGAGGCTCTCGCTCCTGTCGAGCCCAACATTCACCGTATGGGCGACTTCCTCAGATCCGAGCTGGCCCAGGGCCACCGCTATCTGCCTGCCAGCAAGAACATCCTGCGCGCCTTTACCATCCCCTTCGACTCCATCAAGGTTCTGATCGTGGGCCAAGATCCCTATCCGACGCCCGGCCATCCGGTGGGCCTGAGCTTCTGCGTGGACCCTGCAGTCAGCCCCATTCCCGGCTCCCTGCGCAATATTTACACCGAGCTCAGCTCCGACCTGGGCCTGCCCACGCCCTCCAACGGCGATCTGACGCCTTGGACCAGGCGAGGGGTCATGCTGCTCAACCGCTGCCTGACGGTACGGGTGGGCAAGCCGGCCAGCCACCGGAACAAGGGTTGGGAGGAGATCACCGACGCCGCCATCCGAGCTCTGAACGACCGACGCGACCAGGAGGGCAAGGTCCGGCCCCTGGTGGCCATTCTTTGGGGACGACAGGCCCAGAGCCTGGAGCCCCTGCTGACCAATGCGGCCATCATCAAATCCCCGCATCCCAGCCCCATGTCGGCCCGATACGGCTTCTTCGGATCCCGCCCATTCTCCAAGGCCAACCAAGCGCTGGAGGCCATGGGCGCCCAGCCGGTGGACTGGTCCCTGACCTGAGTCCTGCTGGCTGAGTCGTCAGGAAATGCCGTTACCATATCTGCTATGGCATTATTCCCACCTCGACCCAGTCAGTCCCCATCTGTTCAGCCCGGTCAGGACCGGCAGGTTCCGCCAATCAGCCAGGACGACCTGCAACGTTGCCGTCAGTTGGCCGACCGGATTCGAACCCGCTTTTCCAGGACTCTGGTAGGCCAGGAGAACCTGCGCGAGGCCCTGATCCTGACGCTGGTGGCCTCAGGACACATCCTGATCGAATCCGTGCCCGGCCTGGCCAAGACCACCGCCGCCCAGACTCTGGCCACCTCGGTCTCCGGCAGCTTCAAGCGGATCCAGTGCACGCCCGACCTGATGCCCTCGGATCTGGTAGGCACCCAGGTCTACGACTTCTCCACACAGCGCTTCTCGACACAGCTGGGTCCCATTCACGCCAACTTCGTCCTCATGGACGAGATCAACCGCTCCAACGCCAAGACCCAGTCAGCCATGCTGGAGGCCATGGCCGAGGGCGCCACCACCATCGGCGGCGAACGCATAGCCCTGCCCCGGCCCTTCATGGTGATAGCCACCCAGAACCCCATCGAGGAGGAGGGCACCTACAACCTGCCCGAGGCCCAAATGGACCGGTTCATGCTCAAGGCCGTCATGACCTATCCTGATGCCGACCAGGAGACCCGAATGCTGCAGATGCTGACCAGCCGAGGCACCGATATGCCCGGCAAGGACGATCGGGACGCCTTGACCATCGCCGATGTGGACTTCCTGAGGCAGAAGGCCCGGCAGGTCCACGTGGCACAGCCCATCATGCGATATGCAGTCGATCTGGCGGCCACCAGCAGGGGGGCTGGATCGCGACCCATCCAAGGGCTGGCCGAGCAGGTGAGGCTGGGAGCCAGCCCGCGTGCCTCCATCGCCCTGGTGCGCATCGGCCAGGCCAGGGCCCTGCTGACTGGCAGGGATTACGTCATTCCCGAGGATCTGAAGGACTGGGCCCATTCGGTACTCCGCCACCGGATCCTGCTGACCTTTGAGGCTCAGGCCGACGGCATCAGCAGCGACGACATCATCGACCAGATCGTCGACACGGTGCCGGTGCCATGAGCCGCCGACGCTCGAATCGCGACCCGGTCCGCAGACGGATCGAGTCCTTGGACACCAGCCTCCGGCTTCCCACGGTGCGCAGGGCCCTTGGACTGCTGGAGGGCGAGCACTCCTCTGGCCGACGCGGCGGTGGAGACGAACGTGCCGACCTGCGCGCCTATGAGTTCGGAGACGAAACCCGCATGATCGACTGGCACGCCAGTGCACGGATGGGTCGACCCATGGTGGTTGAGCGCGAGCGCCTGGTTACCAGCAAGGTCTGGCTGCTGCTGGATGTCGGCCGCGAGATGTCCGGAACATGCCCTGACGGGGAGCAGGCCATCCAGGTGGCTGCCAACGCCCTGTGCATGTTCGCTTCCCTCTGCCTGCGCCGCAGCGATGAGGTGGACCTGGTCCTGGTCGATTCATCCGCCATCCGCCGCATACCATGCCAGGGGGGGTTCGCCCGATTCGAACAGACCCTGGACCGGGCTCTGGAGTCGCCGCTGGATCAGCCACGCAACCTTGAGGCCCTGCTGGGCTACGCCGCCGGCATCCAGGACCGGCAGGCCATGCTGGTCATTGCCACCGACCAGTCGGCCTTGCATGTTGACCTGATGCCGACCATCCGACAGTTGGCAACCACCCACCCCTTGAATTTCATCGGAGTGGAGACCATGAATCCCCTGCGGCAACAGCCCGCCATGGGCTCGGTAACGGATGCGCCCAGCGGACGCAAGATCCCGGCCTTCCTGCGTACCGCGAACGGGACGCAAGCCGTGGACCTGCACAGGCGCTATCAGATTGAGGCCTTTAGCCGGGAATTGACCAGAATCGGAGCCTCGCTGATCAGGGCCGACTCCAGCACAGCCATGTTCAACAGGTTCATCCACCTGCTCTCAGCCGGCCGACCAGGCATTCCCATGCGGCAGACGGTGATGGCGGCATGAGTGCTGTCGTCCTGATTCGTCTTGCGTCCGGTCATGGTCAAATCCAGATCATGCCCGCCATGACCCAGCCCACCTGGCTGCTGGCTCTGACGGCGACCGCCATCATACTGGCCCTGGCCCTGGCCGGAGCGGCCATTCTCCTGCCCAGGTTCAGCCGTCAGCAGGAAGAGCATCCGATCCAAGCGAGCCCTGACTCCCTCGATGCATGGCGTCAGCGGATTGATCAGGTGGTGGCCCAGTACGACAAGGGCCAACTGAACCGCGACCAGGCCATGACAGCACTGGCCACCATCGCTCGTGGATTCGCCTCCCGCTCCTGGAACAGTGATATGAAGTCCAAGACTTTGGCCGAAATCCAGGCTCAGCCCCGTACGCCGAGCACCCGGCAGGGTCTGGACCTGCTTCGGCAGACCATAGATGCCCTTTACCCGCCTGAATTTGCCCTTCCCCGGGACAGCACAGGAACCGACGCCACGGTGGATCAGGCAGCCGACTGGGTACGGGAGTTGATTGAACGGTGGCCGCGATGAGCATAGGCAATCTGTCCTGGAGGTGGCCCTGGCTGCCGGTGCTGGCCCTGTTCCTGGCCCTGGCGTTCGGCCTGCTGGCCTCCCGTGCGGCGCGTCGTCGCAAGCTGGATCAGGAACGGGGCGCCCGGATCTGGACCTTGGACAGCGACTTGGACACCGAGGAGGGCCACGAGTCCCTGCGGCGCTGGCGACGATTGAACCGTTGCGCCGCAATCCTGCTCGCTCTGGCCCTGCTGATGGTTTTGAGCCTTGCTGCCAGGCCCGCCCGGGTCGATCGGACACTGGAGCAGGGGCACAACCGCGATATCGTGCTATGTCTGGATGTGTCCGGCTCCACCCTGCCCTACGACCGGCAGGTGATCGCCTCCTACCTCGATCTGGTCCGCAGCTTCCGGGGCGAACGCATGGCTCTGAGCATCTTCAACTCCACCTCGCGCACCGTCTTCCCCCTGACCGACGACTATGGCATGATCACCGCCGAATTGAGCAAGGCGCGACGGATCCTGGACGGGGTGCAGTCCCAGGACCGCATCGATGCCATGAGCGGACGACAGTACCAGGACATCAGCGACTGGCTGGAGGGCACGCAGAACCGCCGGGACACCACCTCACTGATCGGCGACGGGCTGGTGGGTTGCGCTGCGCTCCTGCCGCAATTCACTCCCAAGGGCCAACCCGAACCGGCAAAGGCCGACCAACGTTCGAGCTCCCTGGTCCTGGCCACCGATAACGTGGTCTCCGGCAAACCCACATACACCCTGGAGGAGGCGCTCAAGCTGACCTCGGCCGCAGGAATCGCGGTGGACGGACTCTATTCGGGACCGGACCAAGGCACCGAGGCGGAGAGCACCCGGCAGATGCAGCGGCTGATCGAAGCCCGTGGCGGTATCTTCCTGCAACGGCAGGACGGGAACTCCATCAACGCGCTGGTCCGCCGGATCGAACATCGCCATGGAGCCGACCCACGCCAGCAGGAGCAGTCCAGCCTGGTGGATGCACCCGGCTGGTGGACCCTGGCCCTGGCCCTGGCGCTATCCGGATATCTGCTCCTGGCCTGGAGGCTGAAGCGATGAACATACTCAAGTCCCTGACCTTTGAGCCTGCCCTGGGCTGGGTGGCCGGCGGCCTATTGTCGGGCCTGCTGCTGCTCCTGGCTATTGCGCTGGTCATCCATGGACTGCGCAAGGGCCGGGATACGGATGCCGATCGCTGGGCCTTGGCCCGGCGCACCGCCATGGTCCTGATCCTGGCCCTCATGGTCCTGACCCCAAGCACCGTCAGCAGAACCACCAATAAAGCCGTCAACGCCACTGATGTCTTCATTGCGGTTGACGTGACCGGATCCATGGCAGTCAAGGATGCCGGATATGGGGCCCAGGACGGCATCAGCCGGTTGGAGGCGGCCAAAGCAGCCGTCCGCGGGCTGGTCGACACCTATCCGGATGCATCCTTCTCGGCCCTGAGTTTCGGCGCCTCGGCCAGCGTCGATCTGCCCCTGACCCCCGACGTGCGAGCTGTGGACAACTGGGCCCGCGGGCTGGCCACAGAGCCCACCTCCCGTTCCTCCGGCTCCAGCTTGGATGCTCCTCTGGATCGGCTGACTCTGGCATTGAAGCAGACCAAGGACCAGCATCCCAACGACCGGATCCTGCTCTATCTGATCAGCGATGGAGAGCAGACTGGCAGAGACGAACGGCGATCCTTCAGCGTTCTTAGAGAGGGGCTGGATGAGGCCTTTATCCTGGGAACCGGCTCAGCCAAGGGAGGCCCGGTGCCCTTGACCTCGGATGTCGGCGGCAGCGGCGCCGGAGGCTGGGTGACGGATCCGCAGACCGGCCAGCCGGGCATCTCGGCCATGGATCCGGACACTCTCAAGGCCATGGCCGACGAGATGAGCGGCCACTATCAGGCCCTGGCCAAGGGGGTCACTGTCCGCGAGGGCGCTACAGCTTCGGTCTCCAAGCGCTACCGGGTGACCACGGTCGATCAGGTGCGCCGACATGTCACCCCGCTGGTCTGGCCCTTGGCACTGGTGGAACTGGTCCTGATCCTGGTTGAGGCAGGGCAATGGGTCCGTACTTCGAGGAGATTGCTATGAGCAGGAACACCCTTCGAACGCGTCTGGTCCTTATCGTTTTAGCCCTGATAGCAGCGCTGACCGGGGCATGGGGCCTGATCAACGTCAGAGCCATCGCCACTTACAACGAGGCCACGCGCACACTGAACACCAGCATCCGGCAGGCCCGAAACCCACAGGCAGACCCGGCAGCAATCAAGGCGCTGCAAGATCAGGCAGACCGCCTTTTCGCCCAAGCGGCGCGGCCGGGCCCCTTGCTTCTGCCGAAGACCAGGCAGGCCGCGCAAGCCAACCAAGCGACCAGCACTGCGCTGACCAAACGTACGGAACGGATTCTCAAAAAACAACAAGCAGACACAACCAAGAACGAGCAGGGCGGAAAGAGCGGATCAGGCAAGGGCGCATCCTCCGGGCTGACCAAGCAGCAGGAAGCTGAGGTAGAGGATCTGCTCAAGCGCAACCAGGAACAGAGCGATCCCTCCTCATCCCCCAGCCCAACAGGCAATACGGGCGGCCACCAGGATCGGGAAAAGGGCGTCAAACCCTGGTGACCGGCCTCACCAGGCATTGCTCGATCATTTTTCGAAGACCTGTCCCCATCAAAACGGATCAGGCAACATTCGACCACATGGCCCAATCGACGCCATGCAAGCATGACTGCAGTGATGAAGTAGACGCATGGACAAGTCATCACCATCGTCACTACCCACCCTGGCCCCCTTCCTCGAGCAGTCCTCCTACCTGTCCGATCCTGAGGCGGCCGGAGCCTGCCCCTGCCACGCACGGGTGGCCCGTTGCCGGACCATGCTGGCCGATATGGCTCGGCAGTCGCGAACAACCCTGGTCCACCTGAGCGAATTAGCCGACCAGGCCCTAAGGGTCGACTGGCAGGGAAAGGCCGCTCACGCCTACCGGGCCCAGGTACGGGCCATGGATGCACTCTGCCAGGATCAGCGTGTCCAGGCAGGACGCACCCTGAACCTGATCGATCAAGAGAGCCGACCATGAAGCGGACGGTCACCGCGGCACCCGACGCCAACGGTTACACCAGCACCGAATTGGATCATCTGACCGGCATGGCTGACCGGCTCAACCAGGCAGGCGGTGCCCTGGCCACCCTGCAGACGCAATGGATTCTCACCAATCAGGCTATCCGCAGAACCATGCCAGGGTTGCCCGCCCTCCCCTGCACCCAGGCTGCCGTGCCGCCGCCAGGTCACGCCCGTCTGCCCCTGGACCTGATGGTGACCTTCTGCAGTGACCAAGCTCAGGCCTGCGAAGACCTACGCACCAAGCTCCAGTCTGTGGCCGATCGGCTGACCAAGGCCTATGGGTTGTACTCGCAGGCGGAATCATTCATGGAAAAGCTGATGGACTCCCTGATATCCACGGCCGTGACCCTCTTTCAGCCCATCGCCCCGTATATGTTGGGAACCATCGGTCTGAGCCTGGGAGCAGCTAAACTGACCGGCAAACTGGATGCCTCGCAATTCCAGGAATTTCTGGAAACTACGGCCGGCATCCATCAGCCTCTGCTGGCCGCCGCCGCATCCGACCTGACCTCGGACCACCGCGATCCTATTGGCAGATTGGTCACCGATCCAGGCCTGCTGGTGCCCTTCATCCTCGCTCATCTTCAGGGTGACCAGCTCACGATGGATCCTATACAGCCACAGGGCAAGGGGTTGGGCGAGGCTCATGACATTGCCACCGCCCTGCAAAATCTGGAGAGCCTGGGATCCTGCCAGGACGGCATTCCTTACGCAACCATCGCTGTACAACGATATCGGGAGGCGGACGGCAGGGACCGTTGGCTGGTCTACATACCCGGCACCAGCTCCCATCTCGATTCCCCCATCGGCTGGTTCCAAAACATCCAGCTCATGAGCGACAAGGCTTCAGTACGCGAAAGGGCGGCCTCGCTGCGTCTGGTGGACCAGGCCATGCGCGAGGCTGGGGTGCGCCCGGACGATCCGGTCAGCCTGGTGGGTCATTCCCAGGGCGGTATCGTGGCCGCCACCATGGCCTCGGATCTTTCCAACCGCTACCACTTCGACCACATCGTGACCGTCGGATCGCCCATCGCCCATCGCCAGATAGGGTCAAGCACCTGGGTCACCAGCGTGGAAATGCGCGAAGAGCTGGTCTCCAGCCTCGATGGAGCCGACAACCCCTCACGGCCCAATCAACTGACCGTCAGGGGAAGGGCAGGCGGATCTCCCCCTCCAGGCGGCAGCCAAACTGGCCGGACAGTGACCACTGCCGGATCCGGCAAGGAATCCACCCATGGCATGGCCTACCAGCGGGCGGCCTGGGCCGATGCCCGAGATCAGAACTCACCAGCAGTACGACGTCAGGACAACCACTTCGCCCATGCCATCGAGGGCGATCTGCAGGAGACCCGCTACTACCGCGGCAGGCTACGCCGATGAGCGGGACACGCGGACCCCCAAGAGCACCCATATCGATTCCTGCTGGTTGACCCGGTCGTCTAGGCTGGAGGCATGAACCTGAGCCGAATCACCCCAGTCATCCCCCTCAATCCCTTGGACGGACGTTACCGCAGGCAGACCGCCGATCTGGTGGACTATCTGAGCGAACCTGCCTTGAACCGCGAGCGTATGCGGGTCGAGGTCGAATGGATGATCATGCTGGCCAACGGCTACCAGGGCAACGGCCAGCACCCGGTCCTGCCGGGCGTAGAGCCTCTGACAGAGACAGAACAGGCCTACCTGCGAGCCATCCCCGAGGATTTCGATGCCGATGGCATCACCGAACTGGCAGGCATTGAAGCTCAGACCCACCACGACGTCAAAGCTGTGGAATATTACATCGACCGCCGTCTGGAGGCTTCAGCCACAGCCCTTGGCCCTGAGTCCCAACTTCCCGGGTTGACACCCCTGGTCCACTTCGCCTGCACCAGCGAAGACATCAACAATCTGGCCTATGCCCGCTGCATCCGAGGCGGGGTCGAACAGGTCTGGCTCCCCAAGGCCACCCGAATCGAGAGCCATCTGGCGACCATGGCGGAGCAATACCGGGATCTGCCCATGCTCGCCTTGACCCACGGCCAGCCTGCCACACCCACCACCCTGGGCAAGGAGATGGCGGTCTACGTCCACCGGCTGCACCGGCAGCTGGATCGGATCCGCCATCAGGACTACATGGGCAAGATGAATGGCGCCACTGGAACCTTTGGCGCCCATCTGGCCGCCCTGCCGCAGGTGGATTGGATCGATCTGACCCGGGCCTTCGTCACAGAACGGATGGGCCTGGTCTGGAACCCACTGACCACTCAGATCGAGTCCCACGACTGGCAGGCCGAGCTCTTCGGCAACATCGCCCACCTAGGCCGGATCCTGCACAACCTGGCCGTGGATGTCTGGATGTACATCTCCCGCGGCGTCTTCGCCCAGGAACCCGTCAAAGGCGCCACCGGCTCCAGCACCATGCCCCACAAGGTCAACCCCATACGCTTCGAGAACGCCGAAGCCAATCTGGAGATCTCAGGAGCCCTGCTGGACACCCTGGCCACCACCCTGACCGAAACCCGCTGGCAGCGGGACCTGACTGACTCCACCACCCAGCGCAACATCGGTTCGGCCCTGGGCTACAGCCTGCTGGCTCTGGACAACCTGGACGGCGGCCTGCAGACCATCCACCCCGACAAGGCCCTAATGGCCCACGAGCTTGACAGCAACTGGGAGGTCCTGGGCGAGCCCATACAGACGGCCATGCGGGCCGCCGGACTGGCTGGACGCTCAGGCATGGATCACCCCTATGAGCAGGTCAAGGAGCTGATGAGGGGCAAGAGGATCGGCCGGGAGGATGTCGAGCACTTCATCGACGGCTTGGACCTGGACCAGGACACGGCGAGCCGGCTCAAGGCCTTGACGCCGGCAACCTACACCGGTGCAGCCGGAACCTTGGTGGACTTCGATCGCGACTGACCATGACCCCGTCCCAGTCGACCATCACCCCCGAGGACACCGATTCCGCCGACCCTGTGCAGGAAGACCAGGTCGTCATTCGGGATACCCCACCCCAGCGGGTTCATGATGCCGAAGACCTGCTTCGAGCCCTGGCAGCACTGATCCTGGGAATCCTGGTCACTCTGGCAGCTGTCTATCTGAAGGGCATAGCCGCCGGGGTCGAGTCGGACATGCGCCAGGCCGGCAATGCCATGGACTGGCTCATGGACGTGCCCACGGCCTTCCTTCAGCAAGCAGTGACCGTGACCGTCGTCCTGGCGGTGCTTGTCCATCTGCTGGTCAACAGGGAATGGATCCAGGCCATCACTGCCCCCTTGGCCATGTTCCTGGGCTTCGGGCTGGTCATGCTGACCTCCAACCTGATCCTGAAGGCGGGCAACCCGACCCTGATCGCCTCATTCAGCTCCCAGAACGCCATAGGGTCTCCCGTCCTGCTGCCTGACTTCTATGCCGGTCTGGCTGCCTTCCTGAGTGCAGCAGGACCCCGTCGACTACGCAGCTCGGTCAAGTGGGGATGGAACGCTCTATACGTCGTGGCCATCATCATGGTCGCCATATCCTCCAATTCGGCCAGCGGGGTTCTGGTCTCGCTGATCCTTGGCCGAATCATGGGCATGGTCGTCCGATACCTGGCGGGCACACAGAACAAGGGCGCTTGGGGGCAGGGCGTGGTGCAGGCCATAGCCTCCATCGGCATCCATGCCGCCAGCCTGGAGCGTCAGGATCCCAGTCTAGACAACGATGGCCAGCCACTGCCCGCCCTCGACGACGACCTTATCGAGGCCTCCCGCATCTACAGGGCCCGTGACAGGGATGGCCGCACCTACACGGTTTCGGTCATGGACGGCCAGCTGCACACCATGGGCTATCTGATGCAGCTCTGGCAGTGGATCAAACTGTCCGGAGTCTCCATGCGCCGGGACCGGTCGGTCAGAAACTCCATGCAACACCATATGGCCATGCTGACTGAATTGCGGGACCTGGGACTGACCACCCTGCACCCCTATGGTCTGGCGGAGAGCGCCGAATCCTCAATTCTGGTCCTTGAGGATGATGTCCATCTTGGGCCTTTGGAACCTGAGAACCTGGACGCCGACAGGGCCAAGCAGCTGATGGACTATCTTCGCCGGGCCAACGAGCGCGGCTTCACACACCGCCGCATACGCCCAGAGACTCTGGCCGTGGACCAGTCAGGCTCCGCGGTCATCGCCGGCTGGGAGAACGGCGACAGCGCCAGCTCCCAGGCCAACATCGCCCTGGACCGGGTCCAGCTTCTCGCCCTGATCGCCGCGATGATCGGCGTGGACCAAGCCATCACAGCTGCCCGCGCCTCCTGGGGGGTCAAGACCCTGGCGGGGCTATCGCCATTCTGCCAGATGGTGGCCATTCCGTCACAGACCCAGGCCCTGCCTGGCTGGAATCGACAGATTCTGACTGATCTGCGCAAACAGCTGCAGACCTTGGCTCCTCCTGAGTCGGTGGCTGATACCGGCCAGGTAACCCTCTCACGTTTCAGTCTGCGCAGCTTCGTGGCCCTGGCCTTGCTGGTAGTAGCTGTCGCCGTCATCGTCACCCAGTTCAATCTGCCCCAGGTCATCAGCGCCGTCCGCAATGCCAACCCTTGGATGGCTGGCCTCTCCTTCCTGCTGGGATCACTGTCCTGGGTGGGCTGCGCCATTACCCTAGGAGTCTTCATCGACCCGGCCAAGCGCGACTTTAAGGGCATCTTCCTATCCCAGGTGGCCTCCTCGTTCACCTCGGTCTCCATGCCCGCCGGGGTGGGGCCGGCCTTCGTCAACCTGCAGTTCCTGCGGCGGGACGGCTATGACAACACCATGGCCACGGCCATCATGAGCGCCGTGGTGGCCGTCCAGTTCGCTACCACCTTCTGTCTGCTGATCGGCATCGGGCTGTTCACCGGGCGCAACACCCTATCCGGGATGATCCCCACCAACACCCTGGTCATCGTCATCGGGACAGTGGCCATCATCGCAGCCCTGATCATGGCCGTGCCTTACACACGGCGACTGGTCATGGAACGCCTGATGCCCATCGTGGCCTCCTACGCCCGCCACCTTATAGAGATTCTGACTCAGCCCAGGCAGCTGGTGGTGGCCGTGCTTGGGGCTGTGATGCAGTCAGCCGCCCTGGGCATGAGTTTCTGGGCCGCCCTGATGGCCTTCGGCTGCCGGACCAACGTTTTCGAGACCACCTTCGTCTTCCTCCTGGCCAATACGCTGGGTTCGGCTGTCCCCACACCCGGCGGCCTGGGAGCCATAGAGGCGGTGCTCTTCTCCGCCTTCCGCCTGGCAGGCGTTCCCTCGGGCGTAGCCATCTCGGCCACTCTGGTCTTCCGGGTGGCCACCTATTGGCTGCGCATCCCCTTGGGAGCCTTGGCCATGCGCTGGCTGAGCAACCATAATCGCATCTAAAGGGCCCCTCGGACACTTTCATTCCCAAGGGCCTCAAAAATCGCGTGGTGAAATGTCGAAAACCCCCGGAAAATGCGGTGTTTGGGCCTAATCTGCGCTAATATCAGTCATTGACCGTTGGGCTTTCCCCAAATCAAGCAGTGGGAGGCCCCCGAAAGAAGGATGTTCTATGGCATACAACAAGTCTGATCTCGTTTCGAAGATTGCGCAGAAGTCCAACCTGACCAAGGCTCAGGCGGAAGCTGCTGTCAACGCCTTCCAGGATGTCTTCGTCGAGGCCATGAAGTCCGGTGAGGGTCTGAAGCTGACCGGTCTGTTCTCGGCCGAGCGCGTCAAGCGTGCCGCCCGCACCGGACGCAACCCCCGCACCGGTGAGACCATCAAGATTCCGGCCAGCTATGGCGTGCGGATCTCTGCCGGCTCGCTGCTGAAGAAGGCCGTCACCAACAAGAAGTGAAACCAGCCTTTCTGCAAGGGCCCCGGCATCCATCCACGGATGCCGGGGCCCTTCTTTTTACAGCAGACTTGACCGATGTCCCATATGCAAACCATCCCTAGGCATGCGGCTCCGCTGTACCTCTCAGGAAATCCATCAGGGAGTGGTATCGGGGTGGGCCCAGATGGTCGAAGGGGTCAGGCAGGGTTACCTCGACGCGGTGAGAGCCGCCCAGGACCAGGTGGCTCCAGTCGCAAGACCAGGTGCGCGTTCCCCGGTCCGCGGCACGGACGAAATTGCCACGCAGACGGGCCCGGGTATCCTCTGGAGGTTGATCCATGGCGCGACGTATCTCAGAGTCGTCGACCGGCGAGTGCATGAGCCCATGCCTGACCAGGCCAGGGAAGGACCTTCCCGCGCTCAGATCGTGATAGTCCAGGTCCAGCGCCTTGTCCAGATCCCGTCCGGCGCCTCGCCGACTCAGGCCCTGGAGCAACCGCAGCTTGGCGGCCCAGTCCACCCAGTCAGCCAGATCCTGCCAACGCCCCGCATCCAACGCATCCAAGGCCGCTCTCCACAGTTCCAGGGCCCGCAGTGCTTGGGACCGGTCGATGCCTATATCTTCCTGCTGGTCCACCAAGGCCTTGCAGGCCGACCAATAGGCCTCTTGCAGACCCAGAGCGCTGATGCCGCCCGTCTTCGTGGAAGCCTGCAGATCCAGGGTGACCCGGCCAGTCCGATCCCGGCTGACGGCTCGGACCGCTGCACCAGGATCAGCCAGGGCCCAGTCGGCCAGATCCGGCCGTCGGTCCCGGCGGCAGGCTTGCTCGATCAGGTTCAGGACCAGGTGGGTGCTGGCCATCTTAAACCAAGTGACCAAGGGCGACCGGTTGGTGTCCCCAACGATCACATGCAGACGCCGCCATCGTTCAGGATCAGCCAGCGGCTCGTCACGGGTGTTGACCATAGGACGGGCACGGGTGGTGGCCGAGGAGACCCCTTCGTCCAGAAAATCGGCCCGCTGGCTGAGCTGGAACCCATCGGGACTCAGACGACCCGCCCCGGTGATCAGCTGTCGGGTGACCAGAAAGGGGACCAGGCAGGCTCCGATCATGTCCAGGGGGACTCGCCGGTCCAGCAAATAGTTCTCATGGCAGCCGAAGGCATGGCCTTGGGCATCCACATTGTTGGCAAAGAGGTGAACCTTCACCGGCCTGCCCAGGTCCTCCGCCAGGCGTTTCCCGGCGCGCTCCGCAAGGTCGGTCACGATCCGCTCACCGGCCAGCACCTGGGTCAGGGCCGTCAGCGGATCGCGGGCCTCCGCCGTGGCATACTCCGGGTGGGAGCCCACGTCCAGGTAGAGTCGGGCGCCATTGGGCAGATAGATGTTGGTTGACCCGTGCTTCTCAATCAGAGGGCGGAACATGGCCATGGCGACCCGGCCGGCAGCGTAGGGTCCACTGGCGCCGGTCAGGCTCAGTCCGTATTCGGTCTCGATGCCGAATATCCTGCGAAAGTCCGAGTCAGCCCCCTGCCCGTCCGCCATGGATCACTGGCCGCCCTTCTGGACAAAGCCCTGCACATACTCCTTGGCGTTGGTCTCCAGGGTGGTCTCGATGTCATCAAGGACCGCATCCAGGTCGGACTCAGCCGTCTGACCCTGTTTATGCGCCCCGGTCTGCGGCAGATTCTCTTCCTGCTCCTGCCGCTGCCCGGCTGCCACATGCCGTCCCTGCTGGGATGCCTCAGCCATGGTCGCCCTCCTTTCCGGCGCGGATCAGCGCCCGCTCAGATACGTGTTCAAATCCTCGGCGATAAGCCCGTTGGTGGCCACCACGTCGTTGCTGCCCTCCCAGCGCACGTGCCCGCCGTCCCAGCGCCAGAGGGTACCCTTGGCCTCCCGGACCACGACAGCCGCCGCAGAGACAGCAGGGATGTCCCAGGAGTGCAGGGCCGGTTCGAAGTAGGCATCGTAGCTGCCGTCCGCCACCCGGCACAGATCCAGCGAGACCGGACCGACACGCTTGATGTCGGCAGGCTTGCCGGCCATGCGCGAAACAATCTGCAGGACCTTTTCGGATTCGTTGGGGAAGTAGGACATGCCGAAGCTGATCACTGACCCGTTCAGGGTGGTCATCGTGGAGGGGATGATCTTCTCACGCTTGTCGCCCACAATGGTCCGTCGGATCCTGATGGCGCCTTCGCCCTTGGCGGCTAGGTAGGTCAGGCCCAGGACCGGTGCATGGACGATGCCCAGGACCGGTGAAGCGTGGCCCTTCTCGTCCACGGCAAAGAGGGAAATGGTCAGCGTCCACTCGGCCATGTTGCGCACATAGTTGACCGGACCGTCGATGTGGCCCAGGCACCAGTAGCGGCCGCCCGGACGACGGTTGCCGGCCTCCTCCTCCCAGAAGCCGTCCATAGGGTCCAGGGCAGCGATCTTGGTCCGGCAGTAACGAATCAGCCGCGTGTCAATGCCCGGCGAAAACTGGGTGCCCTGGCCGATGGCTGAGGTGGAGCGGGGATCGTGGGGATTGATCTGGTCCTGGAGGGCATGACGGCCGGCCTCCACAGCAATGGTGGCGGCTTGCATGGCCAAATCGCGCAATTCCATACTTCTCTTCTCTTTCAAACGGGTGGTCGAGGCATTGCCAACTGTGGTCCACCGGTGGTCGTCCGGTTGGATATCGGACTGTTTTCTGCGCTATCTGCAGTATATGTCGCGGCCATCCCGGCAGGAAGACCGTGTGTGACCCAGCGGATCGGACAAGTCCACCATCCTGGTTTGAGGCTCCCCCTCCGATCCCTGCTCCTCAAGAATGACACGACTCCAGGAGACGGCTTTGACCGCATCAGGGCAGCGGTGCAGCAGCTG
Organism: Bifidobacterium apousia; assembly: GCF_007559275.1. Classification (GTDB taxonomy): domain Bacteria; phylum Actinomycetota; class Actinomycetes; order Actinomycetales; family Bifidobacteriaceae; genus Bombiscardovia; species Bombiscardovia apousia. The sequence continues at coordinate 35,632 of NZ_VMHK01000004.1, read as the reverse complement.
GGAACGGCACCAGGCACGAGTCTGCTCCGGCCCCTGGTCCATGGCCCTGGTGATCTGGTCGGGATCAGCCAGTCGCTGGATAGATCCTTGCAGTCGCCATGGCAGATCACGGCCGGGGTCCACCCGTGCCCAGGCCAGATCCAGCGCCGCCAGACGGGGATCCGACCAGTCGGGCATGGCACGGCGGCGGCGCAGTCGCTCCAAGAGCTGCCACTTGAGCAGCCATTCCAACCTGCCTGCCTGATCGTGCATGGCCAGACGAGCCTCCTCGTCGCCCGAACGCACGGCAGCCAGATCCGCGAGCACCTGGTCCCAGAGGTTCAGAACCCGATCGTCGGCACAACCTGGCCGGTCGATACCCCTTCTGGCCTGGCGGGCCGCATCCAGCAATGCCTTTTGGATGGTCAGCGCATCGGCGAACCCCCCGTTTGCCAAGGCCAGCGGCTTGGTCAGAGCGACATCACGGGAGACCGTGTGCAGGGCCGCCACCGGATCATCCAGCGTCCAGCGATCCAACAGCTCATCGATCTGACGGGTCGAATCGTCCTCGGATTCCAAGAGGCCCAGCAGTAAATCAGTGGTCCCCAGCTTGAGGACCAGGGGCGCATCCAGCCGGTTGGCATCACCCACGATCACGTGGAGGCGACGGCTGCCCGGCCCAGCATGTGACTCGTCCCGGGTATTGATGATTGGCCGCCCGAAGGTGGTCTGCAGTCCAATCCGGCTGGTCAGATAGTCGGCGCGCTGGCTGAGCTGGAAGCCGGCCTCCTCGCTCCTGGGCCCCAGGCCCACTCTGCCCGAGCCGGTGTAGATCTGGCGGGTGACGAAATGAATGGTCATCAGGGCCGCCACCCTGGCGAAGGGCACCGCCCTGTCCATCAGATAGTTCTCATGGGATCCCCAGGCGGCGCCCTTGCCGTCCACGTTGTTCTTGTAGAGAGCCAGACCTCCAGCCTTTTCCGCGGCCTGGGCCATCAAACGGTCACCCGCACGATCCTGAACCAGCGCGTCGAAGGCATTCACCGTTTCCGCCGAGGCATACTCTGGGTGGGCATGATCCACGTAAATCCGCGCGCCATTGGGAGCTGCCACATCGATCAGCCGGGCGCCGGGCGCATCAGTGAGCATGCTCGGAGCGGCAGCGGAACGCGGCAGCCGACCTCCCCTGGCATCATTGACCGGGTCCTCTTCCCCATAGTCCCAGCGGATGTGCGCCAAGGCCGGCTGGGCGGCAGCCCTTACCAGACGCAGAGCCAGAGCACGTGGATCAGCGCCGGGATCCTGGGGGTCGGCAATGGCGTACTCCGTCTCGGTACCCATAACCCGCCCGGCATTCATGATCGCTCCCCTGGCCCGTCTACCGGGCGAACCTCCTGAACCTGCCCGGGGCGCAGTCCTGCCAGATCGGCCCACCGGTCCGGATCCTGTCCGCTGAGCTCCTCCAGAGTGTCCTCGTACTGCCCACGGACCGCCCTCAAGCAGAATCCACGGTCGAGACCCACCTGTCGACCCTGTTCGATGGAGGCCTTGACCGCCATGGTCTTGACCCGATCAACCAGGTTGTGCAGCATGGCGCCGGAGACCACAGACTCCAGGTAGAGCGGCTGCCAGCGGCCCGTGGCATCCATGACCTTGCCCAGCAGGTGGTCATCATCCCGGGCGAAGAGTCCGTCAACCAGCACCTGGATCAGCTCCTCCGGCCCGGCATCATCCTGCATGGGCATGTCGGAGCCCAGGTACTTGCCCAAGATAGCGGCCGACCTGGTCCTGTCGGGCCGATCGATGCGGATCTTGACATCCAGCCGTCCTGGGCGCAGAACCGCCGGGTCGATCATGTCGATGCGGTTGGAGGCGCCGATGACCATGACCTGGTCCAGGGACTCGACACCGTCCAGCTCGGTCAGGAACTGGGGGACGATGGTGGTCTCCACATCCGATGAGATGCCCGATCCTCGGGTGCGGAGCAGGGCATCCATCTCGTCGATGAAGACCACCACTGGTCCACCCTGGCCTGCCAGGCTGCGGGCTCGCGCGAACAGGCGGCGGATCAGCCGTTCCGACTCGCCCACGAACTTGTTGAGCACCTCGGGGCCCTTGACCGACAGGAAGACCCCGTGACCGTCGCTCTCCTGGGCCAGGGCGCGGGCCAGGGCCTTGGCGATCATGGTCTTGCCATTGCCGGGCGGCCCGTAAAGCAGAACACCCTTGGGGGCCTGAAGCCCATAACGACGCATCAGATCGGCATGCTGGAAGGGCAGCTGGACCGCATCACGGATGCGCTCGATCTGCCTGTCCAGGCCGCCAATATCAGAGAAGTCCACGTCAGGAGTCTCCTCCAGCAGCATGTCGGACTGGTCCGACTCAGGCAGCACAGCCAGGGCCATCGAACAGCTTTCGTCCATGAGCAAGGCACTGCCCGCCTCAATGGGCTGGTCCTGCAGAGAGCCCGCACGCGCAGCGACGCGGGTCTGCCCGGAGGGGTCTTCCACCAGCAGAGCACCGGATTCCAAGGTCTCCCGCAGCGTGCGGACCTGCCCGGTCACCGGCTGATCGCCCACACGCACCACCACCATGTCGGCGTTGAGCAGAACCTCCTGGCCGGCCCTGATCCGCTCGGCGTGGATATTGGGCGCCAGGGGCACCACCATCCGACGCGAGCCGTTCAGGATCAGCAGCCGGGCCTGTTGCACCCCCTGGCTGTCGTAGGCCACAGAATCCACCCCCAAGGCCAGGGCGATTGTCAGGGGCGGCTGAGCCAACTGGGCCAGCTGGCTCTTGGCCTTGGACAGCTCTTTCGCAGCCCTGGTCAGCGCCGCAGCCAGCGCACGGTTGCGCCGATCCCCGGCCAGATCCTGGTCATTTGCATCCTCGGCCTGCTCCTTGTCGGCCTGGTCAGCATCATCAGACTGCATGGCTTTCCTCCTTCATTCGCCCCTGGAATCCCCGCATGGCCTGGACAGCCAGCCGGTGGAAGAATTCAGCTGCAGCGGGCCCCGTCTTCCAAGCGAGCGCCACGGGCCCAGTCCATGGCCTGCATGGCGCGCTTGCCGGCAGCCTTGACCACCTGCAGCTCCAGAGGCAGGGTCTTGGTGCCCACCCAGAGGTGGCGACGATCCATTGCCAGCCGACCCGGCTCCAGATGCGAGGGAAGACCAGGCTCATCCCCTCGGGCCGGAGCCGCCCTGAGCACGGTCAGCCCTGTCTGCCTGTCCTGCGGGTCATCGCCTTGCCGATACAGACACCAGGCTCCCGGTTCCGGGCTGCAGGCCCGAACCTGCCGATCCAGGGCAAAGACGGGCACATCAAAACGCATGTGGGCATCCTGGTGGGTGATTTTGGCGGCCACCTGGTAGGCGCCCTGCGTCTGCTCCTTGGGTTGAATCCGACCTTCCGCAAGGGCCTCCAGGCTGGCAGCCAGCAGGTGGGACCCATCCTCGGCCAGGCGATCCAGCAGCTCGCCCGATGTCTCGTGCGGCCCGATTTCCACCGTTGACTGGGCCAGGACGGGCCCCTCATCCATGCCGGCCGTCAGCCTGAAGACCGTGGCGCCAGTGATGGTATCCCCGGCCCAGATGGCCCGTTGGACCGGAGCTGCCCCCCGCCACTGCGGCAGCAGGGAAAAGTGCAGGTTGTACCATCCACCATCAAAGGCATCCAGGACCGGCTGACGCAGGATCCGTCCGTAGGCCACGACGGCCGCACATCTGGCGCCTGTATCCTGCAGCCGCGCCGGAAAATCCGGATCGGATGGATTGTTCTCAAGAACGGGGATCCCCAGCCTGAGGGCCTCAGCCTTGACCGGACTGGGATGCAGATGCCTTCCACGCCCCTGGGGGGCGTCGGGTCTGGTGAGCACGGCAGCAACCCGGAAATGCTCCTGATCGGCCGCCAGCAGTCTCAGCGATGGCAAGGCGACCTGGGGTGTGCCTGCAAACAGCAATGTCATGACCATATCGGCAATCTCCTTTTCATCTGACGGCTTCGGACCTCCGCGCCTTCACTGGACCTGAGGAATGTTCACCCCTGCCTCAATCAGGGCAGTGCGCAGCCCGTAGGGGTTGCTGAATCGCAAGCTGCGGATGCCGGCCTTGTTGGCGCCGACTACATTCATACCCTTGTCATCCACGAAGAGGGTCCTGCCAGCCTGGATTCCGAACTGATCCAGGGCGTACCGGTAGATGGCCGGGTCAGGCTTGCGCATGTGGATGGGCCCGGAGACCACCACCCCGTCCAGCCTATGCAGGAAGGAGTCGCCGTCCCAGGCGTGATGGAAGAGCTCGGCACCCCAGTTGGTCAACCCCCAGACACCCAGGCCTGCCGCCTTCAGATCCTCCACCAGCATGCGGGCACCAGGCACCGGGCCGGCCAGCGAATCGACGAAGTGGTCACAGTAGTAGGCGAACATGGCATCCCAGGGGGATCCGCAGTTGGCGGCCACCCAGTCACGGGCCTGGGCGCAGGTGGCTCCGCCGTCCATCATGTCGTTGGCCCGGTAAAAGCCGGAACGGCTGTCATCCAGCATGGCTTCGATGCTCTTGCGCCCGTACCGGGCCACCATGGCCATCTCGGGCTGCCAACGAATCAGGACGTTGCCGAAGTCGAAGATGACCTGTTCAATGGGCTGACCCTGGCACTGAGCTGCTTCCTGCTCAGCCTGGATCACATCTGCTTCAATCTGGACCTCGCCCGGCCAGCCCTTCATGGCTCTCCGCCTTTCCCGAATTCGTTCATCTGCGCCTCTGCCTGCGCCCTCTCATGAAACCACGCCGCATAGACCCTGCAGATATTCGCTTGGAGCGACAATCAGGTCAGATCCTTGGGATCCATCCGGAAGCGCAACTCCCCTCGCCCGCGGCCGGCCACGTACCTGGCCTGAGCCTGCTTGAGATCATCAGCCAGCTTATCCCTGGAGCTGATGGGTACCCGAACCAGAGCTTGGACCCTATCCTGGGTTCCCTCCAAATAGCCGGCTTTCAGTGTGGATGGCGCCGGTATGGGCACAGGCCCAAGCAGGGCAGGAACAGACTCAGGACCGGCATCGGTTACTGCCTCCTGACCCGGTGCAATCCCGACGGCGTCCAGCATCGAGACGACGGCCTCCCTTTCACCCCATATTGCAGCCATACCGACCGCAGGGGGCATGGCCGTCAGCCGACGATCCTCCAGATCGGCAGCGGCCAGTACCGGCCCCTGCCAGGTCATCAGCGCCTGGGCCAGCTGGGGATCGCATTCCCCCAGCAGGAGCACCTGACCGCCCTGGGCCCGGGAGCGACAGAAGGAGGACACGCGCATCCAAGCTCCCAGGGTATCCATACGCGCATCGACGCCAGGGGCATACAGACTGGTCCAGGCATCCAGAATGGCCACGGCCCGGTATCCTCGCGACAACCGGGGCAGATCCGAATCGTTGGTGCCCTTGTTGTTGCCTTCCATACTCGGGGCGACCACTCTGGGCTCGGCACCTGGAGTGGCGATAACCAGACTGGGACGATCCTGTACACGCTCGACCACCCCGCGGGGCTGACTGGGCGAAGAGATGACGATGGGCACATTTCTGAAGAGCATGCGCAGCTCCTGGGCCGTCCCAGCGGCGCCTACCCTGACCACCCGAAGCCGTGAACCCCCGCAGTCAGGACAGGACCAGTCCGTAGCCGCAGCCCCGCACCAAGCGCATCGGGGCGCGCCAGGCCGCCTGGCCCGCAAAGGTCCGGTGCAACACGGGCAACGAGCCTGATGATGGCAGCGAGCGCAGCTCAGGCTTTCGAAGATGCCATCCTGCGGGATGGACAGCAGAACCGGACCACGCTCCAAGGCTTTGTTGATGACAGCGACGGCGGTATGAGGAACCCGGGCGCCCATGGTCGGGTCGGCCAGATGGCTCAGCTCCTCCCTGTTCAGCCAACGGATCCAGGGCAGCAGGGTCGTCACTGCAGACCGATCAAGTGTCAGAGCAGTGCCTGGACCGGTCACGCCAGAGTCCGCTTCGGTGGCCTCTGGCTGACTCTCCCAGTGAGAACGCACGCTTCTGGCACGCGCCATGGCCAGGAAGACGCCGCCGTGGGCGCGTGCCCGCAACCTCAGCACTCCGCGGGCGTTGGCGTAGGGCATCATCCCATCGGCGTACTGGTAGCTCGCATCGTCCATCAGAGCGAAGAGGGCGGGACCCTCCACCGGGGCGTACATGGCTGCCCGCAGCCCAATAGCGCAGCGGACTTGGCCGGAGGCCAGCGCAAGGTAGGCCCTGTAGCGCTCGGCAGGAGCCATGCCGCTGTCCAGAATGGCGAAATCACCAGACCAGCCGTGAGCCTCCTGTTGACCAGGACCGGCGGCAACAGATGGACCGAAGGGGCGCAACCCCAGCTGCTGAAGGACTGCGGACAGATGGGCCACCTGACGGGTGCCTGGCAGCACCATAACTGCCGACCGTCCGGCCAGCAGGGCACCTATCAGCACCCTGGCAGCCAGGAGTGCGGCCTGGTCCATACCGGGCAGAATGTCGATCAGATAGGCGGTGAACGTATCCTCTTCCAGTGACTGATCCAGTTTCTCCAGCCCCTGATAGCCCGAATCAAGCCTCTGTTTCAGATCCCGCTGCCGCTGGTCCAGCCCGGCCACCCAGGCGGGGTCAGAGGCCAACCGAGGCTGACCGGGAACCAGCTGCTGCTCCTTGTCGATGCGGGCCACACGAGGGGGCAAAGCCAGCCGCAGAATGTTGGCCTCGGTTCCCCCGTAGGCCTTGGCGATAGCAGTGATGTCCGCGCGCAGGGAAGGTGAGATCAGGCTGCGATCCAGCACCACTCGCTCCAGGAAACGCAGGGAGGCGCGGGGAACCTGGCTGTCTGCCACACGTTCCCAGATGATGCCGTTGACCCTGCGCGCTCCGAACCTGACGCGAACCAGGCATCCCGGCTGTGCATGATCGTCCTGGTCCGCATCCACCAGATAATCGAAGGTCCCGCCCAGATGAGTGGCCTGCACGTCCAGCACCACCCGTGCCACAGGGAGTTCATCGGCCGGTCGGCGCGGAGGTTTCTTTCGACTGCTGCTCGAACGACGGCGCGGAGCGAGACCGTCCAGGGCGGGCTGACTGACGTCCTGCGAATCCATGGCTCCTCCCCTCGCTTTTACAATGAAGAGAGCCGCGGCGGATTCCCCAGTCGATGACCCGGGAAACCGCCGCGGCTCTTGATGAACAGCTGCTACCTGGTCATGCCGATGGCGGCCTTGAGCTCGCCCACCTTGTCCACCTGCTCCCAGGTGAAGTCGGGATCCTCCCGGCCGAAGTGCCCATAGGCTGCAGTCTTGGCGTAAATGGGCCTCAACAGATCCAGCTCATCGATGATGGCAGCAGGCCGCAGGTCGAAGACCTCGCGCACAGCCTCCTGGATCTGCTCCCGGCTGACCCCCTGCTCGGTGCCGTAGGTCTCCACGTTGACGCTGACCGGTTCGGCCACTCCAATGGCATAGGCCACCTGGACCTCGACCTTGTGCGCCAGTCCAGCGGCCACGATGTTCTTAGCCACCCAACGCGCGGCGTAGGCGGCGGACCGGTCGACCTTGCTGGGATCCTTGCCGGAGAAGGCGCCGCCTCCATGATGGGCCGCACCTCCGTAGGTGTCCACAATGATCTTGCGCCCGGTCAGTCCTGCGTCAGCCGCGGGGCCGCCCAGAATAAAGGAACCGGTAGGATTGACCAGCACCCGGTAGCCCTGGTGCTCGACGGCCTGGCCGCAGACGCGATCCAGCACGGGCGTGAGGACATGCTCCATCAACTGCTCCTGCAGCCAGTCATGACCCACCTCGGGATCGTGCTGAGTGGAGATGAGGACCGTGTCCACCCGGCGGGGACGGTCATCCTGATCGTATTCGATGGTGACCTGGGTCTTGCCGTCGGGCCGCAGATGGGGGATGATCCCCTCCTTGCGCACCTGTGCCAGCCGGAAGGCCAGCTGATGGGCCAGATAGATGGGCAGGGGCATGAGCGTGTCGGTCTCATCACAGGCGTACCCGAACATGACGCCCTGGTCGCCGGCCCCCTGGGACTGGTAACGCTCCTCACGGGTGGCAGCACTCTCCTGGCTGGCCGACAGCCGTTCCACACCCTGGTTGATTTCCTTGCTCTGCTCGCTCAGAGCCACGGTCACGCCGCAGGAATCCGCGTCCAGACCAATTTCTGACGATGTGTAGCCGATCCTGCGCAGCACCGACCGGACCTGGGACTGAATGTCCGTGTAGCCCTGGGATGAGACCTCTCCGAAGACGAAGAAGAGGCCAGTGGCCGCAGAGGTCTCCACAGCCACATGCGAATGCGGATCCTGGGCGATCAGATCGTCCAGAATGGCATCGGAAATCTGGTCGCAGACCTTGTCTGGATGGCCCTCGGTCACTGATTCAGCCGAAATCAGCCGTCGCTCTGTCATTTCATTCACCTTTGTCTAGAAACCGTCACCGTCCGAGGACCCTGCACTGAGAGTCGAAAGCTCAGTTGCCTTCGCTCAGATCGTCCTCGCCCAGGGTCTCTTCAAGCAGGCCCTCATTGATCTCCCGGAAGGCGATGGACAGGGGCTTCTCCTGGTTCTGGTACTCAACCAGCGGACCGACGTTCTGCAGCAGGCCCTCATTGAGCTGTGTGAAATAGGAATTGATCTGACGGGCCCGCTTGGCCGCGAAGATAGAGAGCGCATACTTCGAATCGGCGTGCTTCATGAGGTCGTCGATGGGAGGATTCGCAAATCCCTGCGGATGGGGCTCGGTACCGAATGCCATAAGATGTTTCTCCAATTCAACTGGATGAACCATTCATTCAATCTGAATGATTTTACCGCCCGGGCTCGATTTTAGCCTGGGATACTTCTCTGCTGGGGAAAGCAAGGCGGAAACCTCAGAAATTCCAACATGTGGTCATGTTCGAACCGTTGATGCCTGCGATCACTTGAATAAAACTATGCAGATGCGATCAGCCAAATTAATGAAGGAACGAGAGTTCGCGGGCGCCCGTGCTCTCTATCGTGCCGCTGGCGTCAAGGGTGAGGACTTCGGCAAGCCCATCGTGGCCATCGCCAATTCCTTCTCCGAGTTCGTGCCCGGCCACGTCCACCTGAACAAGGTGGGGCGCCTGGTCTCCAAGGCCGTCAAGGAAGCGGGCGGCATCCCCCGCGAGTTCAACACCATCGCCGTGGACGACGGCATCGCCATGGGCCATACGGGCATGCTCTACTCTCTGCCCAGCCGTGACCTGATTGCGGACGCTGTGGAGTACTCGGTCAACGCCCACTGCGCCGATGCGCTGATCTGCATTTCCAACTGTGACAAGATCACCCCTGGCATGCTCATGGCCGCTCTGCGTCTGAACATTCCCACGGTCTTCGTCTCCGGCGGCCCCATGGAGGCCGGACGGACGGTCATGCCCGACGGGACAGTCCAGGAGAGCACGGATCTGATCGACGTCATGTACGCTTCAGCGGATGACAGCATCGATGATGCGGGTCTGCTGGCCCTGGAGAAGACGGTCTGCCCCACCTGCGGGTCCTGCGCCGGCATGTTCACGGCCAACTCCATGAACTGCCTGACCGAGGCCATGGGTCTGGCCCTGCCCGGCAACGGCACCACCTTGGCCTCGCACACGGCCCGGAAGATGCTCTTCGAGCGGGCCGGCAAGCTGGTCGTGGAGATTGCCAACCGGTACTACCAGGATGATGACGACTCAGTCCTGCCGCGTTCCATCGCCACCAAGAAGGCCTTCGAAAACGCCATGACCATGGATGTGGCCATGGGCGGATCAACCAACACCGTCCTACACATCCTTGCCGCCGCACAGTCGGCGGATGTGGACTTCACCCTGGACGACATCGAGCGCATCTCACACACGGTCCCCTGCATCTGCAAGGCCTCTCCCTCCGGAGACTGGGAGATATCGGACGTCCATCGGGCCGGCGGCATCTGCGGCATTCTGGGTGAGCTGGACCGTGGCGGAGTGCTGCACAAGGACACGCATTCCATCGACTACCCGGATCTGGAGTCCAAGCTCAACGACTGGGACATCATGCGCCCCACCTGCCTGGACCAGGCCAAGGATCTCTACCACGCAGCGCCCGGCCACATCACCTCCCCCGAGCCCTTCAACCAGTCCAAGGAGTGGGAGGATCTGGACACCGACCGCGTCAATGGTGCCATTCACGACCTGGATCACCCGGCCGTCTCCGAAGGCGGTCTGGCCATACTGCGCGGCAATCTGGCCCCCGATGGCTGCGTGGTCAAGACCGCAGGCGTACCCAAGGAGATCTGGAACTTCCGCGGACCGGCCCTGGTGGTCGAATCGCAGGAGCAGGCTGTGGAGGTCATACTCAATGGCACCCTGCACAAGGGCCAAGCCCTGGTCATCCGCTACGAGGGACCCAAGGGTGGCCCTGGCATGCAGGAGATGCTCTACCCCACCTCATTCGTCAAGGGCAAGGGCATCGGCAAGGACGTGGCCCTGCTGACCGACGGCCGCTACTCCGGCGGCTCATCAGGCCTGGCCATCGGCCATATCGCTCCTGAAGCAGCCAACAAGGGCCCCATCGCCCTGATCCGCAACGGCGACATGATCCGCATCGATATCCCCAACCGGCGTGTAGACGTCGAGCTGAGCGATGAGGAACTCGCCCAGCGCCGCGCTGAACTGGAGGCCGGCGAAGGCTATGTGGCCCACAGGGACCGCAAGGTCTCCCTGGCACTGAAGGCCTACGCCGCCTTCGCCCGCTCAGCAGACAAGGGCGCCACCCGCGACCCCGACCTGATCAACCGACTGTCGGGGCTGGACTGATAGACCAAAATCCCCCAATCCGGCTCTCACTCAATTGGGGGATTTTTTGACTCTGCTGAGGCAGAGCCTAGGAAGGTGCTCAGAGGCCGTATTCCTTGGCGATTACCGACCAGAGCGCCTGCGCGGCCTTATCCACATTGTCGTTGACTATGACCTGGTCGAACTGCCCCTCGGAGGCCAGCTCCACCTTGGCGGTCTCCAGCCTGCGGGCCCGCTGCTCCTCATTTTCGGTGCCCCGCATGTTCAGCCTGGTGACCAGGTCTTGGAATGACGGCGGCGCCAGGAAGACGTAAAACACTTCCAGGCCCAGCTCCCCCGCCCGCTGGCGGACACGATGCGCCCCCTGCAGGTCAATCTCCAAAATCGTGGGCACCCCTGCTGCCAAATGATCCAGGACCGGCTGCAACGGGGTGCCATAGTGGGACATGCCATGGACCAGGGCGGTCTCCAGAAAATCTCCGGCTGCCTCCCTGCGGGCAAACTCCTGCTCGTCCATGAACCAGTAGGTGATGCCGTCCTTTTCGCCCGGACGCGGAGCGCGGGTGGTGGCCGAGACGGAGACCCAGACCTCCGGGTGGGCATGACGCAGGGCCGCCTCCACAGTGCCCTTGCCAACTGCCGTAGGCCCCGTCAACACGATCAGCCGGCCACCCGTCTTCCCTGGCCCCCCGGTCTGCTCTCCCGAAGAGTCCTGAATCGACATGTCGGCACCGTTGATCGCTGACACGGCCACTTCCTTTCCTTAAAGGTCACCCTCCGGCCTAGCTGGACCGGAACATGGGTCAATCATATAGCGAGCACCTACCTGGCCTTCTCCAGCTCCAGCAGCCGGGCCGCGTGCTCCTGTATGCTCATGACCTCGTAGTCGTCCTTTTTGACCACATCAATGGCCATCAGAGCGGCTGAGAATTCGGTGATGGTAGTGAACTGCGGCAGATCGGCGGCAATGGCGGCCACCCGGATCAGATAGCCGTCGGAGCGCGAACCCCTGGAGCTGGGCGTGTTGAGGATCATGTCAATGGCCCCATCCTCAATCAACTGGACAGGATTTCGGCCCATATGCCTTACTCCGTCGGCATCTGTGAAGGCCTGACCCGGCTCTTCAGCATCGCTGATCTTGTCGACAACGGCCACATCAAAACCGTACCGACGCAGGACAGAGGCCGTGCCACGGGTGGCGCAGATGCTGAAGCCCTGCTCCAGCAGACGCGCTGCCAACATGGGCAGCTGCCGCTTGTCCGCGTCATTGACCGACAGGAAGACGACCCCGCTGGTGGGCAGACCTCCTTGGTAGGCGGCCAGCTGGCTCTTGGCGAAGGCGTGGGGGAAGTCCCGATCGAAGCCCATGACCTCTCCCGTGGAACGCATCTCCGGGCCCAGCAGAATGTCCACGGTACGACCCACTGGAGTGCGGAAGCGCTTGAAGGGCAGAACGGACTCCTTGACCGCCACAGGCTGGCCGACACGGACCATGCCGCCGTCGCCGACAGGCAGGAGCAGGCCATTGGCTCGTTGCTGTGCGATGGACTCCCCCACCATGATCCGCGCCGCGGCCTTGGCCAGCGCCGTACCCGTGGCCTTGGAGGCGAAGGGGACGGTCCGGGATGCGCGGGGGTTGGCTTCGATCACATAGAGGGTGTTGGCCATGAAGGCATACTGAACATTGATCAGCCCCTGGACCCCGCACCCTTGGGCGATTGCCAGGGTGGCCTGCCGCAACCGGTTGATCTGGTCGTCAGAGAGCGTCGAGGGCGGCAGGGTGCAGGCGGCATCACCGGAATGGACGCCTGCCTCCTCTACGTGCTCCATGATCCCGCCAATATAGAGCTCCTGGCCGTCATAAAGGGCGTCCACATCGATCTCGATGGCATCCTGGAGGAACTTGTCGATCAGCAGGGGCGAGGGCAGGCGGCCAGAGACCACCGTATCGGCCTTGGCTTCCTCCAGGGCGCGATCCACGTAGGTGCCCAGCTGCTGGTCATCGTAGACGATCTCCATGCCTCGTCCGCCCAGCACATAGGAGGGCCTGACCAGAACCGGATAGCCGATGGCATGTGCCGCATCTCTGGCCTCATCCAGGGAAAGAGCAGTGCCGTACCGGGGGGCGTTCAAATGCTCCTTGCTGAGCACCTGGCCGAAGAGTTCGCGGTTCTCGGCCAGGTCGATGGACTCGGGACTGGTTCCCAGAATGGGCACCCCGGCCGCCTTGAGCCTGGCTGCTAGCGACAGGGGTGTCTGACCGCCCAGCTGGACGATGACCCCCTTGACCGGTCCCATGGCTTTCTCAGCCCGGTAGATCTCCAGAACGTCCTCGAAGGTCAGCGGCTCGAAATAGAGCCTGTCCGACATGTCATAGTCGGTGGAGACCGTCTCGGGATTGCAGTTGACCATGATGGTGTCATAGTCCTTGCCCAGCTCCTGGACGGCGTGCACGCAGGTGTAGTCGAACTCCACCCCCTGGCCTATCCGGTTGGGCCCGGAACCCAGGATGATGACTGCCTCGCGTTGGCGGGGGCGCAGCTCGGACTCGTCGGCGTAGCAGGAGTAGTAGTAGGGCGTGACCGCATCGAACTCAGCTGCACAGGTGTCCACAGTCTTGTAGACAGGATGAAGACCAAAAGCCCAGCGAAGCTCCCTGACGACTGCCTCGCCCTGGTCGCCCATGCCACGCAGGTGGGCGATCTGCAGGTCGCTCAGCCCCGATTGCTTGGCCCGGCGCAGCAGGTCCTCGTCCAGGACCTCGGACTGACGCACCTGCAGGGCCAGGTCATTGATCATGCTGATCTGCTCCAGGAACCAGGGATCGATCCTAGTGGCCTGGTGGACCTGCTCAACGGTGGCTCCGCCCCAGAAGGCCCGCTGAATCTGCAGGTAGCGGTGCTCTGTGGGAGTGTGCATGGCCTCCAGCAGCTGGTCCGTCTCGGCCTGGTCGGGCCGGGGACCATCCCAGGAGAAGGTCATATGCCGCTTGTCGATGGAGCGCATGGCCTTGCCCAGGGACTCGCGGAAGTTGCCGGCCAGGGCCATGGCCTCGCCCACGGACTTCATCGAGGTTGTCAGGGTCGTGTCCGCCCCGGGGAATTTCTCGAAGGTGAAGCGCGGGATCTTGGTGACCACATAGTCGATGGTCGGCTCGAAGGAGGCAGGCGTTGAACGGGTGATGTCGTTCTCGATCTCATCCAAGGTGTATCCAAGGGCCAGCTTGACCGCGATCTTGGCGATGGGGAAGCCGGTGGCCTTGGAGGCCAGAGCCGAGGAGCGCGAAACACGCGGATTCATTTCGATGACGATGATCCGTCCGTTCTTCGGGTTGACGGCGAACTGGATGTTGCAGCCGCCAGTGTCCACCCCCACGCCGCGGATGATGGCGATGCCGATGTCACGCATCCGCTGATACTCCCGGTCGGTCAGAGTGAAGACCGGGGCCACGGTGATGGAGTCGCCGGTGTGCACGCCGACCGGATCCACATTCTCGATGGGGCAGACCACAACCACATTGTCCAAGCGGTCGCGCATGAGCTCCAGCTCATACTCCTTCCACCCCTCGATGCCCTCCTCCAGAAGTATCTCATCGGTGGGCGAATAGTGGATTCCTGCACCGGCGATCCGCCTCAGCTCCTCGCGATCATGGGCGATTCCAGAGCCCAGGCCGCCCATGGTAAAGGAAGGACGAACAACCAGAGGGTAGCCCAGTTCGGCAGCTACTGCCTCGGCCTCATCCAGACTGTGGGCGATGCGGGACCTGGCCGACTCGGCACCGGCCTGGTCCACCACCTGCTTGAAGAGCTCGCGGTCCTCTCCCCTGTCGATGGCCTCCAGCGAAGCACCGATCAGCTCAACCCCGTAGCGCTCCAGCACGCCGGCCTTGCCCAGCTCCACGGCAGCGTTCAGAGCGGTTTGGCCGCCCAGGGTGGGCAGCAGCGCATCCGGACGCTCCTTGGCGATGATCCGCTCCAGGAAGGGCAGGGCGATGGGCTCGATGTAGGTGGCATCGGCCATCTCTGGATCCGTCATGATGGTGGCGGGATTGGAATTGACCAGGATGACGCGAATCCCCTCTTCGCGCAGCACCCGGCAGGCCTGGGTCCCCGAATAGTCGAACTCGGCCGCCTGTCCGATGACGATGGGCCCCGAGCCGATGACCATGACCGAATGGATGTCCTGCCGCTTAGGCATGTGCCTTCCCTTCCTTGGCGTCCTGCATCAGAGTGACGAACCTGTCGAACAGGTAGGAGGCATCGTGCGGACCAGCCGCCGCCTCCGGATGGTATTGAACGGAGAAGGCCGGAATATCAAGGCACTCCAGACCCTCGACCACGCCGTCGTTGAGATCGACGTGAGATACCCGGACACGACCATAGCGGCCTTCACCATAGGGTGAGGGCACTGGATCCCCCTTGGGCGCCTTGACTGCGAATCCGTGATTATGGGCAGTGATCTCAACCTTGCGAGTTTTCAGATCCATGACCGGCTGATTGATGCCGCGATGACCGAATTTCAGCTTGTAGGTCTCGAAGCCCAGGGCACGGCCCAGAAGCTGGTTGCCTAGGCAGATGCCGAAGAAGGGCAGCCTTGCATCAAGCACCTGGCGCAGGAGGGCCACCTCCTGGTCGGCCGTAGAGGGATCGCCGGGACCGTTGGAGAAGAAGACGCCATCAGGATTGAGCGAGCGGACGGTCTCCATGGTGGTGCCCACGGGCAGCAGGTGGACCCGGCATCCGCGTTCGGCCAGCCGATGAGGGGTCATGGCCTTGATGCCCAGATCGACGGCAGCCACCGTGCAGAGCGGCTCCTGATCCTGGTACTGACCACAAGGCTCCACCGTGTAAATGTGCTCTGTGCTGACTTCGCCGGTCAGGTGGGAGCCGCCCATGGTCGGCGCCTGTCTGACCTGATCCAAGAGACTCTGGATGCTGGCATCGTCCAAGGCCGAGCCAGAAAAAATACCGGCCCGCATGACGCCCGCAGAACGCAGGTGCCGCACGAGCCGGCGAGTGTCTATGCCGCTGATGCCGACGATGCCTTGGTCGATCATCTCCCCTTGGAGACCGCCAGTAGCCCGCCAGTTGCTGAAAGTGGGACTGGGCTCCCGGACCACATATCCGGCCACCCATATCCGTGACGACTCGCCGTCCTCCCCGTTGACGCCGGTATTGCCGATGTGGGGAAATGTCTGGACTACGATCTGTCTGTCATAGCTGGGATCGGTCAGGGTCTCCTGGTATCCGGTCATCCCCGTGGCGAATACGACCTCACCGATAGTGCTGCCCAGTGCCCCGAAGGCCTTCCCCTTATAGACCTGGCCGTCCTCCAGCAGAAGGATGGCGGAATCGGAGAAACGACGATCGGAGGCGATGGCGTTGGTGTCCTTCAGGTTCACCGAACCCCCTTGTTTGCCGTGGATATTCGCACTCATATTAATGACCCCCATGGATCATGCCGAACGGATTGTTCAAAGAACGGTTGAGCAGCTCTTGCCGCGAGCCCAGCTGATCTCCCGGTCTGCATATGGCAAAAGGCCGACCCGATGCCCTGACAGCCAGCGGACATCGGTCGGCCTTTACATAGATCATTGCTCAGTTTCCTGACGGGTGATCCGCATCCGGGGCCAGTTCCTCCGGCATGGTCAGTTTCAGCTGGTCCAGACTAGGGGCGGACTGATCGGAACCCCCATCTTCAGGTCTGCTCGTTGCCGATTCCGAATCGCTGTCAGCATGGGCATCCCCAGAGGAGACAGACTCTGCGGATGCGACCTCCGCTTTTGCCTTATCTGATTCATCATCCGAAACGTCCGCATCGGCCTCGGCATCAGCCAAGGCAGCGATACGATCGGCTTGCTGACGACGAGCCTGGTGCTCGTCCTTCTCCTGCTCCAGGGCGCTCAGAACGCCGTGAATGAAGGAGGGGGCATCGGCATCCGAGAGGGTCTTGGCCAAGGACAGGGCCTCATCGATGGCCACCTTGTCGGGAACGTCAGGGTTGTAGAGCATCTCCCAGGCGGCGATACGCAGTATGTTGCGGTCGATGGCATGCATGCGGCTCAACGGCCACCGGGTGGAGTGGGTCTGCAGAGCCTCATCGATATCTCGACGATGCTCCGCCACACCCTCAACAAGGGTCACGGCATAGGCGGGCAAAGGCGTCTGCGCCCCCGGCCGAACCTTGCGCTCCTCCAGCAGGGAGAGGAAATCCTGGCTCTTCTCATCGGCCTCATACAGGGTGTTCAAGGCCCGCTTGCGGGCTGTGGAACGTGCCATGGATGTGTGGTTTCCGCCTTGCTCAGTTCTCGCGGCCCAGGTAGGAGCCGTCGCGGGTGTCCACCTTGACCTTCTCGCCCTCGCCTACGAAGAGGGGCACCTGGATCTCGGCCCCGGTCTCCACGGTGGCGGGCTTGGTGCCGGCGTTGGAGCGGTTGCCCTGGACGCCGGGCTCGGTTTCGGTCACGGTCAGCACCACGGATGCGGGCAGCTCCACAGACAGGGGGTTGCCGTCATGGAAGCTGATGATGCAGTCGGTGCCCTCGAGCAGGAAGCGCTCCTGATCGCCGACCAGGGCCTCGGAGATGTTGACCTGCTCGTAGGTGCTCATGTCCATGAAGACGAAGGAGTCGCCGTCCCGGTAGGAGTACTGCATGGTCCGGTTGTCGACGGTCTCGAAGTCCATCTTCATGCCTGCGTTGAAGGTGCGATCCACTATCTTGCCCGAGAGGACGTCCTTGATGGTCGTGCGCACGAAGGCCGGCCCCTTGCCCGGCTTCACGTGCTGGAACTTGATGACGGTCCACAGCTTGCCGTCCAGGTTGATGACCGATCCGTTCTTGATGTCGTTGGAAGTCTGTGCCACCTTGATACCACCTCATTCTGATGAACGTTCCTTCGGAGGGCTCTTGGCCATCTGCCGAAAGCACCGGGCCACACAGGATCCGGCCCGCTCGCGATAAATCCTCGCCTATTATGCCACGGCGCATGAACACCGCAATCGGCTCAGTGGCGAATCTGGCCGGATATGGGCGGGGCCCGGAATCACAGGAAGGATTCCGGGCCCCGTCATTGAATTGTGCCGATAAGCGACAGGCAATCCTACTCGATGACCTTGGTGACTCGACCTGAGCCGACCGTGTGGCCGCCTTCACGAACAGCGAAGGTCAGGCCCTCCTCCATGGCGACGGGCTGAATCAGCTCGACGGAGAAGGTGGCGTGATCGCCGGGCTGAACCATCTCCACGCCCTCGGGCAGGGTGATGACGCCGGTGACGTCGGTAGTCCGGAAGTAGAACTGCGGACGGTAGTTGGAGAAGAACGGCGAGTGGCGTCCACCCTCGTCCTTGGTCAGCACGTAGACCTCGCCCTCGAACTTGTGGTGAGGGGTCACGGTGCCGGGAGCAGCCACGACCTGGCCGCGCTCAACGTCCTCACGGCCGATGCCGCGCAGCAGCAGACCGGTGTTGTCGCCAGCCTCGGCCTCGTCCATCTGCTTGTGGAAGGTCTCGATGGAGGTGACGGTGGTGGACTGGGTGTCCCGCAGACCGACGATCTCCACGTTCGTGTTCACGGGCAGCTTGCCGCGCTCGACACGACCGGTCACCACGGTGCCACGGCCGGAGATGGTGAAGACATCCTCGATGGGCATCAGGAAGGGCTTGTCCAGGTCGTGGACCGGAGTGGGGATGTAGTCGTCGACGGCATCCATGAGGTCCTTGATGGTCTGAACCCACTTGTCGTGGTCAGGGGCATCGTCGTGCAGGGCGCCGTAGGCGGAGGTGCGGATGACGGGGCAGTCGCGGTCGAAGCCGTTCTCATCCAGCAGATCGCGGACTTCCTCCTCGACCAGCTCGATCAGCTCTTCGTCGTCGACCATATCGCACTTGTTCAGGGCGACCAGGATCTTCGGCACGCCGACCTGGCGGGCCAGCAGCACGTGCTCGCGAGTCTGGGCCATGGGGCCGTCAGTGGCGGCGACCACCAGGATGGCGCCATCCATCTGAGCAGCGCCGGTGATCATGTTCTTGACGAAGTCGGCGTGTCCGGGGCAGTCCACGTGGGCGTAATGGCGCTTGGCGGTCTGGTACTCGATGTGCGCGATGTTGATGGTGATGCCGCGCTCCTTCTCCTCAGGAGCAGCGTCGATCTGAGCGAAATCGTACTCGGGGTTGACGTCCGGGTACTCCTCATGCAGCACCTTGGAGATGGCCGCGGTCAGGGTGGTCTTGCCGTGATCGACGTGGCCGATGGTGCCAATGTTAACGTGCGGCTTGTTCCGCTCGTACTTTTCCTTTGCCATTGTATTTTGTCCTCCTGGACGTCTCGTAGGTTGCCTGCACGAACCACGCACAGAGCACTCGCTACATATTACTGGGTTATCGGGTTCTTTGCCACTTTTGCCCTCCGCCCAGTCAGCGCTACAAGAGTGTAACGCCGACTTGTGACAGAAGAGCCTTTTGGCGGCGGCCCGCCATGGCGGCGGACCGGACCGGTATTACTCGCCCCGCTGGGCCTTGATGATCTCGTCGCTGACAGCCTTGGGAACCTCAGCGTAGGAGTCCATCTGCATGGTGAACATGGCGCGCCCCTGGGTCTTGGACCGGAGGTCGCCGATGTAGCCGAACATCTCCGACAGGGGCACCTTGGCGTCGATGACCTTGACGCCGGTGGCGTCGGTCATGGACTGGATGGAGCCACGGCGGGAGTTGATGTCGCCCATGACGTCGCCCATGTACTCCTCGGGAGTACGGACCTCGACAGCCATGATGGGCTCGAGGATAACGGGCTTGGCCTTGGGAGCGGCCTCCTTGAAGCACATGGAGCCGGCGATCTTGAAGGCCATCTCCGAAGAGTCGACCTCGTGGATCTGGCCATCGGTCAGGGTCGCCTTGACGCCCACGACCGGGAAGCCCGCCAGCACGCCGGACTCCATGGCCTCCTGCACACCTGCATCGACCGAGGGGATGAACTCCTTGGTGATGTGGCCGCCGGTGACCTTGTTCTCGAAGATGTAGGATTCGCCCTCGGAAGTGTCCAGAGGCTCGAAGTTCATGAGCACCTTGGCGAACTGGCCGGAACCGCCGGTCTGCTTCTTGTGGGTGTACTCCTGGTTCATGACGGGCTTGCGGATGGTCTCGCGGTAAGCCACCTGAGGCTTGCCCACGTTGCATTCCACGTGGAACTCGCGGCGCATGCGGTCCACCAGGATGTCCAGCTGGAGCTCGCCCATGCCGGAGATCAGGGTCTGGCCGGACTCCTCGTCGGTCTTGACCTGGAAGGTGGGATCCTCCTCGGAGAGCTTCTGCAGGGCGATGCCCATCTTCTCCTGGTCGGCCTTGGTCTTGGGCTCCACGGCCACCTCGATCACAGGATCGGGGAAGGTCATGGATTCCAGCACCAGCGGCGCCTTCTCGTCGCACAGGGTGTCACCAGTGGTGACGTTCTTGAGCCCGACGAAGGCGTAGATGTTGCCGGCGATGGCCTCGTCGACCGGATTCTCCTTGTTGGAGTGCATCTGGAAGAGCTTGCCGACGCGCTCCTTCTTGTCCTTGGTGGAGTCCAGAACCGTTTCGCCCTGGGCCACCTTGCCGGAGTAGACACGCACGTAGATCAGCTTGCCGTAGAAGGGGTGGGTGGCCACCTTGAAGGCCAGAGCCGAGAAAGGCTCGTCCACGGTGGGCTTGCGATCGATCTCGACGGACTCGTCGCCGATCTTGTAGCCCTTGATGGCCGGCACGTCCTCGGGGCTGGGCAGGTAGTCCACGACCGCGTCCAGCATGGGCTGCACGCCCTTGTCCTTGAAGGCGGACCCGCAGAAGACCGGGAAGGCCGACTGCTCGATGGTCATCTTGCGCACAGCGGTGCGGATCTCCTGCTGGGAGATCTCCTCGCCGCCCAGGTACTTCTCGAGCAGATCCTCGTCCGACTCGGCCACGGCCTCGAGCAGCTCGGTGTGGTACTGCTCGGCCTTGTCCTTGAGATCATCGGGGATGTCGATGGTCTCGTACTTGGCGCCCAGGTCGGCCTCGTCCTTCCAGTAGTAGGCCACCATGCGCACCAGGTCGACCACGCCGTGGAAGTCGCTTTCAGCGCCGATGGGCAGCTGCATGACCAGCGGCTTGACGCCCAGCTTGTCCTTGATGGTGTCCACCGAGTAGTAGAAGTCGGCGCCCAGCTTGTCCATCTTGTTGATGAAGCAGATGCGGGGCACGCCATACTTGTCGGCCTGACGCCAGACGGTCTCGGACTGGGGCTCCACGCCCTCCTTGCCGTCGAACACCGCCACAGCGCCATCGAGCACGCGCAGGGAGCGCTCCACCTCGGCGGTGAAGTCCACGTGGCCGGGGGTGTCGATGATGTTGATCTGGTAGCGGTCCTCAGGATCGTGGGACTGGCGGTTCCAGAAGGCCGTGATGGCGGCGGAGGTGATCGTGATGCCACGTTCCTTCTCCTGATCCATCCAGTCCATGGTGGAGGCGCCATCGTGGGTCTCGCCGATCTTGTAGTTGACGCCGGTGTAGTAGAGGATACGCTCGGTCGTCGTTGTCTTGCCGGCATCGATGTGGGCCATGATGCCGATGTTGCGGACCTTGGTCAGGTCCGTGAGCACGTCTTGTGCCATAATTCCTTGTTCTCGCTCTCTTGGGATTACCAGCGATAGTGGGCGAACGCCTTGTTGGCCTCGGCCATCTTGTGGGTGTCCTCGCGGCGCTTGACCGCAGCACCCAGGCCGTTGGAGGCATCAAGGATCTCGTTGGCCAGCCGCTCCGACATGGTCTTCTCGCGACGGGCACGGCTGTAATCGGTCAGCCACCGCAACGAGAGCGTATTGGCGCGGTTCGGCTTGACCTCGACGGGGACCTGGTAGGTGGCGCCGCCGACACGACGGCTGCGGACCTCCAGGCTGGGACGAATATTGTCCAGGGCGCGCTTGAGCACGGCCACAGGCTCCTGGTCGGTCTTCTCCTTGACCTGCTCCAGAGCAGTGTAGACGATGTTCTCGGCGATGGACTTCTTGCCGTCCAGCAGGATCTTGTTGATCAGCTGGGCCACCACGGTGGAACCGTAGATGGGATCGGGCAGGAGCTGGTGCTTTTTGGCTGGTCCTTTGCGTGACATGTGTTACTTGGCCTTCTTTGCTCCGTACAGGGAACGGCCCTGCTTGCGATCCTTGACTCCCTGGGTATCCAGCGCACCGCGCACGATGTGGTAGCGCACGCCGGGCAGATCCTTGACACGTCCGCCGCGCACCAGCACGATGGAGTGCTCCTGCAGGTTGTGGCCCTCGCCGGGGATGTAGGCGGATACCTCGATGCCGGAGCTCAGACGGACACGGGCGACCTTCCGCAGAGCCGAATTCGGCTTCTTGGGGGTGGTGGTGTAGACACGGGTGCACACGCCGCGACGCAGCGGGCTGCCCTTGAGTGCCAAAGTCTTCGACTTGCGAGGCTTGGCTTTGCGCCCTTTGCGGACGAGCTGTTCAATTGTTGGCAACTGACTCTCTCCGATTCCTTCGATGAACTTGTCTTCGTTTGCACTGCGAGACCGCCGCACCGCAGCCGCAGTCGCTCCCAGGAGGAGAGATCAGCCACTGTCCACCGGCCCGATGGCCCCTGATCCTCCTGCCGGGCATTGCTGCCTGCATTCTTCGGATTCGGGGATATCCCGACAAGCTCACCTGTAACATAAGGCATGCTGTCGGCACACACGAGGAAAAGTATATCACCGGGGCAGACACGGCCACGTCTAGCACTCGGAAGTATGCTCTGAGCTTTGCTCACTGTGATGCCGCGCCGGAACCGTCGATACGAAGCCCCTTGCAAGAGACCTTTGGCTGGCTTTTGCATGCACCGCTCACAGATTCCAATAAAGGAACGGGCGCCCGCCTATAACAGCTTCCTAATATACAGGTGTCGGAAAAGACATAGCATATCTGTATCAGCAAATAGAGATGCCAGAAACATCAATGCCTGCGTTCGGTCACGTAAGCATCAGCGTGCGGGGATGCCCTGGGATTCGTGGGTGGCCGGCCGTCTACTTATTGTCCTTCTCAAGAGCATGGCGAATGTAGTCGCGCAGGATCAGGGCATGGTTGACGGCCGGATCCTTGGCCGCATAGACCAGTGTCGTCCGATCGTGTTCGCGCACAATGCTCAGCAGATCCTCCAAGGCGGGATTGTCATCCAACTCAGTGCGGTAGCGGCGGGCGAATTCCTCGAAACGGTCCGGACCATGATGCCACCAACGCCGCAGATCCGAACTGGGTGCGACATCCTTGATCCAGCCGGACAGGGCTGCCCGCTCCTTGCTGACGCCGCGCGGCCAGAGCCTGTCGACCAGAATGCGGATCCCGTCCTCGTCAGCGGCCTGCTCGTATACGCGCTTGATATCCACCTGACCCATCATCTGCCTCCTGAAACCAAGGACCCGTGTGATTCATGTCTCCTTGAACCATGATATTGACGGAATCGGCATTACGGAAGAGGCAGCGACTGCCATACCAGGGCGTAGGCTGATGAGTATGCTTACAGACGCAGACAAGGGCAAGGCAGCCGGATCAAACGGCAGCAGACCAAGCCCTCAAGCCCGCAATTCGGCAAAACCGACCGGACCAGGATCCAAGGGACGGCAGTGGCGGCGCCTATGGATACCCGACCAGATAGGCGGCTGGGCCATGGCCTTGATGCCGGGCTTGGCTGGGCTGCTGGTCGGAGGCCCGACCTGGAGGAGCCTGCTGCTCATGGTCGCCTGGGCCTTCTGCTACTGCTTTGAATTCACCGGTTCACGGTGGATGGTTTCGCACCGAGCTGCCAGATTCGCACCACCGGCTTTGGGATACGCCCTGCTCACGGCCGTTACCGGGCTAATCCTATTGGTCGGTACCCCTGGGCTCCTGCGATGGGCCCCGCTCTACCTGGTGCTGGGTGTGCTGAACTTTGCCGCCGCCTGGATGCGAACGGAACGCTCCTGGTGGAACGATACGGTGGCCGTGACTGCGGCCTGCACGCTTTGTCTGATCGCCGTCTCCCTAGGGTCACGATTCCAAAAGCCTGGATCAGGACTGGAAGGAGCCAACTCTGGCTACTTCGGATGCCAACCAAATCCTGCTGTGGACTGTTTCGCCAGCGGATTCCTGCCAAGTGCCGCCCTGCCATCGGTTGGAGTGGTCAGTGCAGCGGTCTTCGCCGTGACCCAATTCGGTTCGGTCATCTTCGTCAAGACCATGATCCGCGAGCGCGGCAAGACCTGGTGCTACCTGCTTTCGCTGGCTTGGAACCTGGCCCTCTGCCTGATCGGGGTCGCCATGATACGCACCGCAGGATGGTGGCCTTTATTGACCGCCCTAGTTCTGTTGGTGCGCGCGGCCCTGCTGCCCGCAATCTCCCGTCGGCGCCGCATCCCCATTCTGTATGTGGGACTGGTCGAATGCGCCACCAGCCTGCTGGTCTTCATCCTGGTGATCGCTCAGGCTGACGTGATGACTGCGGCTCTGACAAGCCTGCTCGGCGCATGACTGCAGGTTCGTCCTCACACGTCACTCATGAGTTCGGGCCTGTCTGGAATGACCGGTCTCGTGCGCTGATCCTGGGATCCATTCCCAGCCCGAGCTCGCGTGAGGCTGGCTTCTACTACATGTTTCCGCGCAACCGCTTCTGGCCCGTGCTGGCCGCGCTCTTCGACCAGCCTGTTCCAGAGCCCGATCCGGCTGTCCGCGCCAAGTTTGCGCTCAATCACCGCATTGCCCTCTGGGATGTCATTCAGGAATGCGACATCCATGGTGCCTCTGACGCTTCAATCACCAATGTCGTGCCTACCGACATCGCCGGCCTGCTGGACCGTGCGCCCATCGGCACCGTATTCACTACAGGACGAAAGGCCGGACAGCTTTACCGTCGCTACTGCCTGCCGAATCTGGAGAAAAAGGGGTATCGACCGACCATGATCAATCTGCCATCCACCAGCCCTGCCAATGCCGCCATGAATCTGGCTGATCTAATCAAGGCCTACCACCCAATAAGAAAAGTGCTGGACGACGAAGAGCCCAATAGGCAAGACACTCGCATCGACTTTGGCAAGTAGACAAATACCGACGGTCAAAGCCGGAAATGTTGGGAACCTTCCCAAAGATGGATTCGCCTCCCGGGTCCAGAACGCAATCGGCTGGTAAACGCAATTCTGAATGGGCGCGAAACTGCTATGGCCTGCCTGATGCAGAGTACATCCACGATCATGAATCACTGCCCTACTCCGACCGACGAACGGTTCTAGTGAACTCAGATGACCAGCCAGCCGCCGTCCTTAGATATGCCTCGGTGAAGGTAACCCGACCGGGTTTGGTCACGTGGCAGCATGTTCTGCATGAAGGAGAAGGCTATAAAAGTCTGATGAATTGGCGCAAGGCTCATATTCTGCATGTCAAAGAGCGCGCGACAAGCGTTGAATGATCCGGACTTCAAGTCGACAACCAGAGCCCAGTTGTGCCAGAGACTTTACATAGAGGCCATGGTCGTGAACTGAAAGCCCAAAGGCGAAGCACAACCTTTGCCACATGGGTCAGGCTTCACCGGCGTGCCATGTCATGCCATCGTGTATAGTTTCATCTGTTGCATTGATCCGCCATGCGGGTCGATTCACCATGGTGGCTATAGCTCAGTCGGTAGAGCACCTGATTGTGGTTCAGGAGGTCGCGCGTTCGAGCCGCGTTAGCCACCCGTTTTGTTCGTATGCTTCCAAATTTCCTATGAGCTATTACATTGAATTGCTTCGCCTATGAAGCCACCGGCCTGAAAAAGCTCCATTGCGGGTATACAGTGCACGATTGCTTATCACATAAAGGTCAATAGCGGAACGATATTGGCTTGATGCCGGTCAATGCCACTTGTACGAGAAAAGCACACATAGACTGGCCTCAACGGAGGTTGCTTCCTAAAAGTAGGTGGGCCGCCAAATGACCTGCCGCAAGCATCAGGGAAGAACAAGCTTGGAGGGTCAGATGAGCAACAATCGAAACGAACGAGCGAATAAGAACCAAGGCAAGCATGAGGAATCGCGGGTGCCCGACAACCAGCAGAAGAGGCATGAGGGCAACTCCTCACAGAGCAACAGCACTCGGGGAAGTTCCCAACAGACAACAATGAACAGCAAAAACCACATGCCAAAACCAGTGGACGATGCCGAGGCCAGAAAAGAGAACCAAGTAGAAAATTCACCCAAGCCGAAGCCTACATCTGAACAAACAGGCGAGAAGGAAGGCAGAGATTCATCCACCAAGGACGCTGATCATGACAGGCCTGAAGCACAACATAAGCAGGAACAGGCACCAACCGCCGATCATTCGCAGGCCGGCCATCCAGACAGCGGCCATGACCCTTCCCATGATCATAAGCCGAACCAACCTAGTAAACCTGTCGATAAGCCGTCTCAGCCGATGAACGTTGCCAGCGTACCCAAACCACCCAAGGCGAAGAACCATGACTCCTTCTATCTGGGCCTAGCCTCGGCAGTCCTGGTCGCAGCTCTGGGCCTCAGCCTGAGCACCATGCCGATCTTCTTCTCCCTGCCTCTTGCCGCCGTCCTCTTCGGAATCGGTATCTGGCTCCTCTCCTATGCCAGCTTCAAGTCTCCCGGCAAGCCGGAGGGAGAGGGAACGGAGACGGACAGGCATACCAGGACGGTAGTCGTGGCGACGGTCCTTCTGGTGCTGCAGACCTTCATCATGGATGTCTTCATCTTCACCCGAATGGGAACAGTCGGCAAACACCAGAACGCCATCGTGATCACCTGGATCATCGCCAGCATGATCGAGACCCTGGCTGCCTTCGCCCTTATCTACCATCACAATCCCCTGCAGTCCAAGCCCAAGGATTCCGCGGCAAACGACAAGCATGAGGGAAGGGAATAAGGCGCCACAGCGCACATCAATCAGAGATGACACACAAGTCCAGAAAGGCGGACTGGCCGTCAATGTGAGACCGCCTCAGCAGACGAACAAATCAGCTCACCAAGTCGTTCTGTCGCCAAGGTCTTGTGCTCATTGATGTTTTGCATCTCATGGTGCCGCGTATCATTCTTGAAGACGCGCGGCACCCTAGCATGATCAACCCACATGCCGTAGCTGGTCATAGCTGGAAACTGTCGGATGGACAGGGCTGCGATGCCATGTGCTATGCCGACCGGCTCCCAAAAAATTCGGTAACAAAACCGTGAGCCCATTTTTCGGACGTTACAACTCTTCAGACATTGCATAGGTTGCGCGGGTGCAACTATGCGGGCACAGCTTCATGCTCCTTCTATTTCTCGTCCACATTCGAAAAATACCTTGAGGTTGGTCCCTTCTCGACTGATACTTATAAAGCGCAAGCACATACAGGCTGCGCTAACCTCCCAACAGCAAGGTGCAGCAACTAGAATCAATGGTGAAATTGCTCACACACAGTTGTGTTTGAAAAAGGAAAGACATGAGTGGACCAGAACAATCTCCCGTAACCTTCGGGGTCCTCAAAGAGACAAACGAGGAAGAGTCTCGTGTGGCCCTAACGCCAGACATCGCGACCCGGCTGACCAGGCAAGGCATCACCTGCCTATTGGAGTCCGGGGCCGGGGCTCGAGCCGGCTTCCGGGATGAGAACTACCAGCGGACGGGAGCCACAGTCACCGACAGGGATACCGTCCTATCCAAATCAGAAGTCCTGGGTTTCGTCAACAGACCGGATAGCTCCTTGCTGAAGAGGATTCCAGCCGGAACATGGATCATCGGCATGCTGGGGTCCTTGAGCGACAGGGACTACATCAAATCCCTGGAAGCGGCCGGGCTTACGGGAATCGCCATGGAGCGGCTCCCCCGACAGCTCAGCTCGGCCCAGTCCATGGATGAGATGACCTCACAAAACTCGGTCATGGGATACAAGGCGGCCCTGGTGGCTGCCGATGCCTATGGATCCTTCTTCCCCATGATGACCACTGCAGCAGGAACCATTCGACCAGCCAAGGTCCTGGTCCTGGGTGCGGGGATTGCAGGCCTGCAGGCCATCGGGACCGCAAAACGTCTGGGAGCCGTGGTCACCGCCTATGATGTCAGGCCCGCTTCCAGGCAGGAGGTGGAATCCTTGGGAGCCAAGTTCCTCGACTTGGGGCTGGACTTCTCCAAGGGACAGGGCCAGGGCGGCTATGCACGGCAGCTGACCGACCAGGAACAGGCCCAGCAGCAGGCTGCGGTGGATGCCAAAGCAGCAGGCTTCGATGTGGTCATCACCACGGCCAAGGTTCCAGGCGGAAAGCCTCCTCGCCTCCTGAGCGCCAAGGGTGTGGCCAATCTGCACCCCGGAGCAGTGATCGTGGACTGCGCCGCCAGCGATCTGGGCGGCAACGTCGAGGGATCACAGGTGGGAACCAGGACCACCGACAAGGGGGTCATCATGATCGGGGCACCATACCTGGCCAGCGGTGTAGCCACGACGGCCTCCAACCTCCTGTCCAGAAATGTAGCGGACGTATTGGTGCACTTCCTTCGTGATGGCGCGCTCAGCATCAAAGCAGACGACGAGATCGATCAAGCACTGGTTGTATCTAATGCATCCGATTCCGGCGCGCAAGGAAGCGCTGATACCCCAGATGCCGAAAAGACCGAAGAGAAAGGTCAAGAGCAATGAATTCTGTGGTTATAGCAATTACGCTTTTCATTCTGGCCCTGCTGATCGGCGTGGAGGTGATCGGCAAGGTTCCGGCCACGCTTCACACACCGCTCATGTCAGGCGCCAACTCCATTCATGGCATTGTGATCGTCGGAGTAGTCATCATCGCGGCAGAGGCTCACTCCCCGCTTTCCTATGTACTCATATTCCTGGCTGCCGTCCTCGGCGCCATGAATGTGGTAGGCGGCTACGTGGTGACCGACAGGATGCTGGAGATGTTCAAGTCCTCCAAACCCGACAAGGGAAAGGATAAGGCCAGCCAGGACGAACAGGCTTCGTCCCTCACGACCGAGAGCGCTAAGGACCAGGGAGCCGACAAGTGAATACCCTCGATATCATCACCTGGTTCGTCTATCTCCTTTCCTCGGTCATGTTCGTCATGGGCCTGCACTACATGAATTCCCCCAAGACGGCCCGTACAGGTAACCGAATTTCGGCAGCAGGCATGGTCATCGCCGTGGCCATGGCCTTCATCCACCTGTTCGCCACCGGTTTCACCTCATCCCTGGCCATCGTTCTGCTCGTGCTTGGTATCCTGATCGGATCCGCAGCAGGGGTCTACTCGGCCAGGAAGGTCAAAATGACGGACATGCCTCAGCTGGTTTCCGTCTTCAACACGGTCGGCGGCGGCGCTGCAGCCCTAGTCGCCCTGAACGACATACTGACTTCCGAGGGCACCCCGACTCTGGTGGTGCTGATCACCGCCGGCCTGGGCGTGGTCATCGGTTCCATCACCTTCACCGGCTCCCTGATAGCTGCCGGCAAGCTCCAGGGCATCAGCCTGATCAAAAATCTGAAACTACCAGCAAAGGCCGTCTGGAATGTGCTTTTCGCCCTGTTGACGGTCCTCAGCCTGGTCATGCTCTGCCTGAATCCCGGCAATCGAACCCTATGGGCCATCCTCACGGCCATCTTCGCCCTGGGCTATGGACTGGTCTTTGTCATCCCCATTGGCGGTGCCGACATGCCCGTGGTCATCTCCGTCCTGAACGCCTGCACCGGCACAGCTGTCGCGATGAACGGCCTGGCCATCGACAACGTGGCTCTGATTGTGGCAGGCGCTTTGGTTGGTGCAGCAGGTGCCACTCTATCCGTCCTGATGGCCCAGGCCATGAACAGGCCGCTCCTGAGCGTGTTGGCCGGAGGGTTCGGCGGTTCCTCTGTCAGCGCCAGCCAGGATCAAGGTACCCAGGGGACCATGAAGGAGACCACACCCGACGATGTGGCCGTCCAGCTGGTCTATGCCGACAAGGTCATCTTCGTCCCCGGCTTCGGTCTGGCCCAGGCCCAGGCCCAGCGCGAACTGGCCGACCTGGGCGAGCTGCTCAAGGGCCGAGGCGTGGAGGTCTCCTATGCCATCCATCCCGTGGCTGGACGTATGCCCGGACACATGAACGTCCTCTTGGCCGAGGCCAACGTCCCCTATGAGGAATTGATTGACCTTGATGACATCAACCCCCAGTTCCCCTCAGCCAACGTCGCCTTGGTAGTGGGCGCCAATGACGTGACCAACCCGGCTGCACGCCGACCGGGGACCGCGGTGTCTGGCATGCCCATCCTGGACGTTGACAAGGCCCAGCATGTTGTCGTCCTCAAGAGAGGCAGGGGCAAGGGGTACGCCGGCATCGAGAACGAGCTCTACTTCAACCCGAACACGCAGATGCTCTTCAATGATGCCAAGGCCAGCCTGCAAGCGATCATCGCCTCCGTCAAGGAACTCATCGCCTGAGCATATGCTGTAGTGAGTACCCTGGCTCCGGATCGGCTTGGCTGGTCCGGAGCCAATTATCGTCGAACCGGAAGGACCCACATGCTGTCATTCGTCAACGACTATTCCGAGGGCGCTCACCCCGCAGTCCTGCAGCGGCTGATCGACACCAACATGGAGCACCTTCCCGGCTATGGCAAGGATCGGTACTGCCTCTCCGCCGTTCAGAAGATCGCCCAAGCCTGTAACTGCCCCCAGGCCCAGGTCTTTTTCATGGCCGGAGGGACCCAGACCAACCAGGTCGTCGCTTCCTGTCTGTTGGAGTCCTACCAGGGAGTAGTCGCTGCAGATACGGGCCATGTCAACGTCCACGAGGCCGGCGCCATTGAAGCCGTAGGCCATAAGGTTCTGACCATTCCCGGCGAACAGGGCAAGATTCGCGCCGAGGACCTTAAGGCCTTCCTGGAAGGCTTCTACGCCGACGAAAACCATGAGCAGATGGTCTTCCCCGGCATGGTCTACATCTCCCATCCCACCGAGTATGGAACCCTCTATACCCGCGAGGAGCTGGAAGACCTTTCGCAGACCTGTCGGGAACACAAGATTCCGTTCTACCTGGACGGGGCCAGGCTGGGGTACGGACTGGTGGCCCCCGGAACCGACGTCGATCTGACGGACATAGCCCGTCTTTGCGACGTCTTCTACATCGGAGGGACCAAAGTCGGAGCACTCTGTGGGGAAGCGGTGGTCTTCCCCAGAGGGAACGCTCCCGAGCATTTCAGCACCATGGTCAAAAGAAGAGGTGCCCTTCTGGCCAAGGGAAGACTCTTGGGTGTGCAGTTCGACGCTCTTTTCACCGATGACCTCTATTCACGAATCAGCCGAAACGCCATCCAGACAGCAGCGATGATCAAGAAGGCCCTGCATGAGAAGGGGTATCAGATTGTCATGGACTCCCCCACCAATCAGACCTTCGTCCGCTTGGACAATGAGCGCATGGAAGAGCTATCCAAGCAGGTCGCCTTCGACTTCTGGGAACGCAGCGATGCCACCCACACCGTGATCCGACTGGCCACCTCATGGGCGACGACTGTTGAGGACACCCAAGCTCTGATCAATTTGCTGTAAAGGCCCTCCGAGCTCAACCAAGACAAACCACGGTCATCCTGCTACCCCTCCCCTGCTGGTCTTCCTTAGGGAGGGGTATTCGCATATGTACGTGAACTTTTCATCCGCCCTGCAAACACGACCAATCCCACATTGTTGGACATATCACACTCGTTCGGGTGAGTGCAAAGCTCTCGTTCAGTAAGATCTTTATTGCAACAATGCTGATGCACACACCCCCGCCCTGAGCATAGGGGGTCGAAATGTTTCAACGATGAAAGGAAGCTTATGAAAGCCGTTGTTTTCGAACAATTCAATACCTTCCCCACCCTCAAGGAAGTGCCGGAGCCGACCCCTGGGAGCGGCGAAGTTCTGCTCAAGGTGGCCGGAGCAGGTTGCTGCCATTCCGACGTATCCGTCTTCCAGGACTACACACCAGAAACTGGTAGCCACACCAAGCCGCCATTCATTCTGGGGCACGAGACCACCGGCTGGGTCGAAGAGGTAGGACCCGACGTCACGGGCTTCAAGAAGGGCGATGCCTACATCGTCTACGGGCCCACCGGATGCGGCCACTGCCCTCACTGCGTGGCCGGCCAGGAGAACTACTGCTCCAGCGCCGCGACCAATAAGTCACTGGCCCTGGGACTGGGACGCGATGGCGGCATGGCTGAGTACATGACTGTCCCTGCCCGCAACCTGGTGCCCCTGGGCGATGCGGATCCAATCGGCGCAGCACCCCTGGCTGATGCGGCTCTGACTCCCTACCATGCCATCCGGGCTGCCATGCCTCACCTGAACGGTGGTGGAAAGTATGCTCTGGTCATTGGCCTGGGCGGGCTGGGCCAGATCGCCATTCAGATTCTGCACGCGCTGACCGGCGCTACCGTGATCGCCACTGACACCAAGCCGGAGGCTCTGGCCAAGGCTGAGGCCAAGGGTGCCATTCCCGTTATGAGCGACGAGCACCAGGTGGAGAACATCAGGAAGATCACCCATGGCGAGGGCGTGGATGCTGCCTTCGATTTCGTGGGTGTGGCCCCGACCATTGCTGCCGCACAGGCTTCGGGCGGCCCGGGATCCAGGGTGACCGTGGTCGGCATCGCCGGCGGCAAGGCGGAATACGACTGGTACTCCAAGCCCTGGGAGCAGGAGCTGCTGGGCGTGTACTGGGGCTCCATTCCTGAGCTCTACGATGTGGCCAACATGTATCGCCACGGCCAGATCCAGACCGAGATTGAAACCTACTCGCTGGACAACGCTCTGGATGCCTACCACAAGCTGGTCGACAACAAGCTCTCAGCCAGGGCCGTCATAGTCCCCCACACCAAGGCTTGATTTTCCTTGATTGTTGGCGGAGAAGCGACTCATCTGTCGGCCGGGTTTAAGCACGATCAGATTTAGGTACTGTCAGATTCATGTCCTGACCCCATTTCTCCGCCTACATGCGCTGTGGCCTGTCACGGTCTTGTCATGAAGGCCGTGACAGGCCACAGCATCTCACCAAGCTGCCTCGGATCTTAGTTATTTACAGCTCCTTCGATTGCGGAGCATCACTCAGCAGCAAGTGGACCAAGAAAATACCGTTGGCGGATTCCAGCCGCATGGAGCCACCCAGCGAATCCACCAGGGAATCGACAATACTGAGACCCAGACCTGTACTTCTGATCTTGGTTCGTGATTGGTCCTCTGTCTGGAACCGTTCCATGAACCTGTCCACATCGACTGCTCCACTCGTAGTTTTGTTGCCGAAGTCCAGATGGATTCGTCCATCTTCACTCTTGCATAGGTCCACCCAGGCTGATTCCTCCGCATACTTGAGCCAGTTACCGATCAGGTTCTGAATTATTCGACTCATCATGATCTGATCCGTCGTAATTTCCACACCAGTTTGAATTCTGGGCTCCACCGTGACGGACCGCGCAGTCAGAGAATCGAAAGCATTGAAGAGCTCCTGCTGAACCAATGCCGATAGGTTCACCCTGGTCAGATCCAGGCTCACGCTCTTTTCCTGTATCAGATTGAAATCCATCAGGTAATGCAGATAGTGATCCACCGACTGCAGGTTATTGAGGATCCTGCTCAATTGCTCCTGATCAGCCGATCCTTCCTTGAGCAGTTGGGCGTATCCCCTGGCCACGGTCAGCGGGGTCTTGATGTCATGGGTTAGGTTGGTCAGCATCTGCCGGACTTGCTTGTTCTGCTCAGCCTGGGTGATCTGCAGCCGTCTGGTCTTGTTCAGAACGGCATTGATCCTATCCGCCAGAGTGCGGATGAGCCCGATATTGGACCCAGTGGTTACCAAGGCGTTAGTGTCGGCATGGTTGATGAAGTCCAGATCGTCACTGATCCGTTTGAGGTCGACAATCAGCATTATCAGGCCAATCGCCAGGGCGAGGGCGACAAGACCCAAAACAAGTGCGGCCACCTTCACGAATTCACCTCCGACGACCCTTATTCATCGTTCTTTCTTCCATCCGAATTCAGACCAGGCGAACGCCGATGCCCCAGACCGACACGATGTAGCGCTGACTGCCGGCGTATCTGTTCAGACTGGTCCGCAAGGTGCTCAGGTGCACATTGAGAGTATTCTCGGCATTGATGTATGGCTGGTTCCAAACCTGCCTGTAGAGGTCCTCCTTCTCGAAGACCCGATGTGGATGGTCCATCAGAAGCTCAAGGATGGCGAATTCCTTGCGTGCCAGTTCGACCCTGTGCCCATCAACGCTGACCGTGTGCTCCATCCGGTCCAGCTCGATCCCCTGAAAACAAATCTTGGCGTCGGATTCACCTGCTGCATCCGCATCGGCTTTCAGTGCCCCGGATTGGCGCAGCTGGACCTGGACACGAGCGCGGAGCTCGTCAATGTCGAAAGGCTTGGTCACATAATCATTGGCGCCCTGCTCCAGGAGGCTGACGGTTCTGGTCTTATCCTGAATGGCCGTGAGGATGATGACCGGCACCGACGACATATGCCGAATGGCCTTGAGGACGCTGTCCCCGGTGACTACAGGGAGCATCAGATCCAGAAGGATCAGGTCGGGTTCCTCCTGCTGAAAGCGGGCCAAGGCCTGGGCGCCCGTCGTCGCCTGGATAATCCTGTAGGTCTCGCCCAGCACATCCTTGAGCAGGGACTGGATGTCCTCCTGATCCTCCACGACCAGAATCGTCGGCATACTGTCTTCCTTTCGCAGGTCACTCTCATGTTACTGAAGCCACCTAACGAGGCCGGTCTCGCCCAAGCGGATTTATGCAATTCTTAATGATTTCTTAGCCATGCAATTAAGAAAGGCACTTTAGATTCTCTGATAGCGACATAGAGAAAGGAACCCCATGGACGATACCATTCTGGATATTAGCCATGCCAGCAAACGGTTCGGACGCTTTCAGGCACTGGACGATGTCAGCCTTTCCATAAACAAGGGCGAGGTCTACGGGCTGATCGGTGAGAACGGCGCCGGCAAAACCACT
The DNA here is from genome assembly GCF_007559275.1 of Bifidobacterium apousia. Lineage (GTDB taxonomy): Bacteria > Actinomycetota > Actinomycetes > Actinomycetales > Bifidobacteriaceae > Bombiscardovia > Bombiscardovia apousia. The sequence goes on along the minus strand of NZ_VMHK01000004.1, from coordinate 872 downwards.
CTTATGCGTCTGATCACCGGGCTCTCCCCCATCCAGGAGGGAACCATAAGGCTGATGGGGCACACAATTGGCAAGGACAGCCGGATACTAAGCAGAATAGGCTCGATCATTGAGGCTCCGGCCGCCTTTAAAAAACTCACCGTCAGCCAGAACATGGAACTGACAGCCATCCAGCACGGGCTGACCGACGACAAGGCCATCGCTCAGACCATCGACTTCGTCGGCCTGAGCGAAAAGGCCAAGACTCGTGCCGGTCACCTCTCTCTGGGCCAGCGTCAGCGCCTGGGGTTGGCCATGGCCATCCTCACACGACCCGATTTCCTGATTCTGGACGAACCCATCAACGGCCTGGACCCGGGAGGAATCATGGAATTCAGAACACTCCTGGACAGGCTCAACAAGGAGCGCCGGACGACCATCCTCATCTCCAGTCACATTCTGAGCGAACTCTACCTGGTCTCCTCCCGGTTTGGGTTCATCAGCCACGGTCGCCTGATCAAGGAAGTAAACAAGGATGAACTGGACCGGATCAATCAAAATGGACTGTTGATAGACGTGGACCAGAGCTCCAGGGCCGCCATGATTCTGGATCGCCGGGGAATCGGCCCCTTCCAAGTCCTTGACGACCATCAGATTCTGATCAGGCAGGAGAACCTGGAGCCGGGCCCCATCAACAGACTTCTGATTCAGGAAGGTATCCTGGTCAATCAAATCAGCCAGCAGAAGGGATCGTTGGAGGAATATTTCACAGATCTGCTCAACAAGGATTCTCAAGAGTCGAGGAAACAACAATGATTAACCAGATCAGGGCCGACTTTTACAGGCAGCGGAGATCCATCGGCATGCTGATTCTGCTCATTGCCACTATGGCA
>NZ_VMHK01000003.1 GCF_007559275.1 Bifidobacterium apousia | reverse complement strand
CGACCCCCCCCCCCCGGTGAGTATGGGAGCGTCCGCCTGGGCGGATGCGACGCCCAGGCCTGCCAGCAGGCTGATCAGGACGGTCGTCATAGCCAACGTGCGACGCAGTTGGGAAACCACATGCATAACTTGTAAACCCCTTCACCAACACCAAGCGGTATCAACACCGCCTGCCTAATAAAGTTCTGCTGCCGGAAAGCCATGCTGCTTGCCACCGCCAACCCTGCATCGGATTGCAGGAACCGTGGCATAAGCCAGTAGTCTTCTCGACGTCCCCCGCTTTTCACCTTACCACCCAGTCCGCAGACAACACACAAGCCAGAACCAATCGCCCGACGACAATGAGCGCGGCAATTGGGGAAAAGCGATTGTTTACGAAATTATGAGGTTGTAGGGAATGAACGGCGACTTGCCTGACTGAGTGCTGTAAGCTTCATATGTCGGCCTGTCTGTGTTTCTTTGTTTCTCTCCTTTTTCTGAATGTGGGTGTGCAGCCTGCCCTGAACTCCAGCAGATAAAAGTGTGTTGGGGGCGCGGGAGGGGGTGTCGGCTCTCTTGAGGTTTAAGCCTTGATGGACACGTTCCTCCCTGTCCTTTCCCCCTGTGTAGGCCCGGGGCGGGGGGATTGATACACCGCCCCCGGCCTCTCTCTTACTCGTGCGAAGCTTGTGACAGTTGGCGTGTTTCCCTCCGATGGCGGCGGGATGCCAGGACCCCGCCCATACCGGTCATGCCGGTGGCCAGGGCGAGCAGGATTCCTTCCCCGCCTGCCTGGGGGAGTGCACCCAGGGGCGTATACGTGTATCTGAGGTAGGTGCTTGGGGATAAGACGCCGAGCTTGCAGATTACTCTGACTGTGACCGTTCCCGGCACGTGTGCAGGCGTGAGCACGGTCACGCTGCCTTTATCGCCGCGCGTCAGGTTCGGCGAGGACCTTGTGTCGAATACGACGTCGGTGATCACCGGTACCAGATTGAACACCACCAACGTAGGAGCCGACCTGAGGTATGTGGTCCCATCGCTGAGCTGACCATAGCTGTTTCTTCCCCAGCCGTAGGCGTTTCCATCGCTGCCCACGGCCAGCGAATGGTCCCATCCGCCGCTGATTTGTACGGCTTTTAGTCCTTTGCTCTCATCGGCGGGGCTGTTTGGATCGTGCACGCGCGCAGGAACAAGGTTCGCGTTAGTGCCGCTGGTGGTGTTGTTGCCGAGCTCGCCATACTCGTTGTACCCCCAGGCGTAGGCGTTCCCGTCGCTGCCCACGGCCAGCGAATGATCGCATCCTTCGCTGATCTGCACGTAGGTGAAATCCGGAGGCGTGTTTGCAGGCTTGCTCACCTTGACCGGCCTGGTCCTTTCAGTGGTCGTCCCGTCGCCCAGCTCGCCATAGCTGTTGAATCCCCAACCGTAGGCGTTTCCGTCGCTGCCCAAGGCCAGCGACTGCTGCCATCCGCCGCTGATCTGCACGAAGGTGAAATCCGGAGGCGTGTTTGCAGGCTTGTCCACCTTGATCGGCGTATGCCGGTCGGTTTCCGTCCCGTCGCCGAGCTCGCCATAGGGGTTGTGTCCCCAGGCGTAGGCGTTTCCGTCGCTGCCCAAGGCCAGCGAATGATATCGTCCGCTGCTGACCTGCACGTAGGTGAAATCCGGAGGCGTGTTTGCAGGCTTGTCCACCTTGATCGGCGTATGCCGGTCGGTTTCCGTCCCGTCGCCGAGCCGGCCATAGGTGTTGTCTCCCCAGGCGTAAGCGTTTCCGTCGCTGCCTACAGCCAGCGAATGATCGCCTCCTGCGCTGAACTGCACGTAGTTGAAATCCGGAGGTGTGTTTGCAGGCTTGCTCACCTTGACCGGTGCAGTCCTTTGAGTGGTTGTCCCGTCGCCGAGCCGGCCATTCTTGTTGCTTCCCCAGGCGTATGCGTTCCCATCGCTGCCCATAGCCAAGGAAAAACCTAGAGGAATAGACTCGGAGTTCTTTGATGCGCTGACCTGGCTGAATCTGAAGCCGCTGGTGCTGTCTGGCGGGGTGATGGTGGTGTATTCTTGGCCCGCCTGACTGCCCTTGTCGGGGCTGATTTTCCACGTGGTGTTCCGGTTTTCCGTCGTCCACTTGGCGGTCAGGGTTAGGTCTGTGGTGACGGGCTTGCTGAAATCGTAGGCGACCTGCCCGATGAACCATCCGTCGAACAGGTAGCCTTTACGCGTGGGGTTGGGGAAGGGCCGCTTCACCCTGTCGTTCGGGGTGGAGAAACTCTGGTCTGCTGGTTCGGGGCTTCCACCGGCCGCATTGAAAGTGATGGTGTGGGTCGTGCCCTGCTGGTCGTCTCTGGTCAGAAGCTGGTCGACCGTGTACTTCAGGCTTCTGGTGAAGGGCTGGCCGTCCTGGCTGCCAGCGATGAGGATGGCGGCTTGCCCGGGCTTGCGGGCGGGCATGTCAGTCTGCCACGAGTCGTTGTTCCTGCTGAGCGTCAATGCCTGGCTGTCCATGCTGGCTGATTCCAGGGTGGGCGCCTGGGTGGTGTCGACTTTGGTTGGCTTGCCTTGATTGCTTTGGGTGTCCGGATTCCACGCGAACAAGCCGCCCTGCCTGTTGATGGCGGTGATCCTGCCGCCGGCAGCGGTGGCCTGCATGTACTGCTGGCTTCCGTCGTCCGCGCGGGTGGGCGTTTCGCCGGGCTTCCAGGCCCATACGTGGCCGTCCTTGTCGATGATCGTGGCCTGGTCGCCGCTGCCGTTGATTCTGCTGATCTGCGTGCCGTCGGGCAGGCCGGCGGCTGTGGGGGTGTTCTCGCCTTCGGCCAGGTACCAGGCCTGCCCGTTCTCATTCAGGAGGAACCCTTGGTTGAGGGCTTGGGCTTGGACGGTGCGCGTGCCCGGCTTCTGCTTGACGCGTGCGGGCTTGATATTGCCGGTGCTGCTCGTGTCCCACGTCCAGGCATGCCCGTCCGCGTCCACGATGAGGATCCGTCTGCCGGAGGCGACGGCGGTCACGGCCTGCGCTTTCCCGGGCAGGCTGGTTGTGGCCTGCTGTATGAGTTTCGGGTTCGGGTCCTGGCTGTCGGCATCCCTGGCCTGATAGGCGCGGATTTGTCCCTGCCGGTCCACTGCCAGGAGCCGATTATCGGTGATGCTGATGCTGGTGAACCCGGCATCCTGGCCGGTGTCGAGGATCGTGGGCGTGGGTTGTTGGCTGTTCCAGGTGTAGATCCGCTGGTCGGATCCGAGGGCCGCCTGCCGGCGGCTGCCGGCTGCGGCCTGCAGGTAGCGGAACCCGTCGGGAGCCTGGGCGGGTGAGGGAACCTGCCTGGGTGTGCCGTCCTGCGTCCATGTGTGGATGCGGCCGTCCCCGGTCAGGCCGAGAGTCTGCTCTCCTGCAGTGTGGATGCTGGCGAATTGAGGTTCCTGCCTGTCGGGCGGGCTGATGGTCAGGACGGTTCCGGTGGCGGGCCCGTGGTCCGGGTTCAGCGTCCAGTCCGTGGTTTTTGTCCATTGCGCTTTCAAGGTCATGTCCTGGAGGACGGGGGTCCGGAAGTCAAAGGGCCGGCCGTCAAGCGTCCATCCGTCGAATCGGAAGCTTTCACGTTGGGGGTTCTGTTGCGGGGGAGTGGCGAGGGTGCCGGTTTTGACGGTCTCCTGTGTTGGCTTGCTGCCGTCGGCCGGGTCGAAGCGCACCGTATGCGAAGCCTGATCCTCTGTCTTGTCGGCCGATTTGGCCGGAGCGGGGTCTGTGCTGTCCGGCGTGCCCGTCGTCGATGGCTGGGCGCCTGGCGTGGGGCTTAGTGGCGTGGTGGCTTGTATGGGTGATGGCGAGGAAAGCGGCGTGTCTGTTGCGTTGCTGGGGCGCGTGGCGGAGGCTCCGTCAGCTACGCGAGGGGTCTGAAGACCCCCTGCCCCGGAGGGGATGGGAGCGTCCGACTGGGCGGATGCGACGCCCAGGCCTGCCAGCAGGCCCAGCAGGATGATCATCATCGCCATGATGCGACGCAGTTGGGAAACCAGGTGCATGACTTGTAAACCCCTTCACCAAACACCAAGCGAAGCCAACAGCTCGCTGATAAATGTCGTCTTTGCCGGAAAGCTGCCCTGTCTTTCAACGCCGAATCTGTACCGGATCGCAGGAACCATGGCGGAAGCCAGCCGTCTTTCCGTTACCCCTGTTTTTCACCATACCACCCATCCAGCAAACAATACACATAAGCTAGTTCAGCAGTCCCGTGACAATAATCATCCTCAGTTGGTGGAATGCTGTTGTTCAAAGCAATTATGCCAAGCCGTGAGGCAAGGATGTGAGCTGAGCTGGTTTGGAGTCATGTGACCTTAGTGAGACTGGCCACGTCAACATCTGTCTCAGGCGGGAACGAGAGCAGCTCGCCCGTATTATCGTCGATAGAAGTGTGGTGGGGGCGCGGGAGGAGTGTCGGCTCCTTGGGGATAGAGCCTTGTATGACACTTTCCTCCATGCGCCCTTGTTGAGGCGGGTGGACGGGGGTTGACCCATCTACCGGCCTTCTTACTCGTGTGAAGTATGTAGGAACCGTTGCGTTTCTCTCCGGTGTCGGCGTGAGGCCAGCACTGCGCCCATGCTGGTCATGCTGGCGGCCAGGGAGAGTATGACGCCTTCCCCACCAGCCCTGGGCAGCACGCCTGTAGGCGTGTACGTGTAACTGAGTGAGGTGACGGGACTTTGAGCCTTGCCACCCAGCGTGTAGTCGACGCTGACTGTGACCGGGCCCGGCTGGTGCGGGGGTGTGAGCACGGTGACGCTGTTGCTGTTGCTTACAGGATTCAGGTTCGTGCCGGGGCTGGTGTCGAATATGGCCCCGGTAATCACAGGCTGTAGGTTGAACGCCACCGGCACGGGGAATAGACTCTGACTTCCTGCGTCAGGATTGCCAAGCTGACCAGTGTTGTTGTTTCCCCATGCTCGGGCGATCCCGTCCGAGTCGATTGCCAGCGAATGGTAAAATGCGGCGTTCACCTGCACGGCGTGCAGCCAGGGTCCGGCCGAATTCGTGGACTTGGCAGAATCGACCACTTGAATGGGGGAATGCCGATCAGTCGTGGTGTTGTCGCCCAGCACACCGGGGCTGTTGAGTCCCCAAGCCCAGGCGTTCCCCTTTGAATCGACCGCCATCGAATGGCCGCCTCCAGCGCTGACCTGCACAGTTTTCAGTCCTGTGCCCGCGCTCTTGGGGTACTGCACCTGCAAGGGAACCGGATTTGCGGTAGTCGACCCTGTGTTGGTGCTGTTGCCGAGCTGTCCTACCTGGTTCAATCCCCATGCCCATACGTTCCCCCTCGAATCGACCGCCAGCGAATGCTCGTCTCCGGCGCTGACCTGTATGGCCTCTACTGCGCCCGCACTGTAGGGATAATCCACTTGCATGGGAGTGGGGTTCGGAGAGGTCTGCCCGCTGTTGGTGCTGTTGCCGAGCTGTCCATACTGATTCCATCCCCATGTCCAGATTCTTCCATTGGTGTCGACCGCCAGCGAGTGCCATGTTCCGGCACTGACTTGCATGATCTGTAGTGTGCCTGCGGCACTGGGGTACTGCACTTGCCGGGGAATGGGATTGGGGGCGTATGTGTTGATGTTGGCGCTTCTGCCGAGCTGGCCGTAGTAGTTGATTCCCCATGACCAGGTTTTGCCGTTCGCGTCGATTGCCAGCGAATGCTCGCCTCCTCCGCTGACCTGCAGGGCTGTCAGCCCCTTTCCGGCATTGTTGGGGTCCATTACGCGCACGGGAATGTTAGAGGAGCCGCCGCTGCTGCCGTTGCCGAGTTCCCCGTGGCTGTTGTTTCCCCAGGCGTATACGTATCCGTCGCTGCCCACTGCCAGTGAATGCGAGTTTCCGGCGTTGACCTGCACGTAGGTGAAACTGGCAGGCACACCTGTAGGCTTTTTCACCTTGACCGGCTTGGTCCGATTGGTGTTTGTCCCATCTCCGAGCTGACCAATCGTGTTGTTTCCCCAAGCGTAGGCGTTCCCGTCGCTGCCTACAGCCAGGGCGAAATCACCAAAGGCGTCCCTTGAGCTGCTGGTTTGGTTGAATCTGATCCCCTGGCTGGTTGGCGGGGTGATGGTGGTGGTTTCGTGGCCGAGTTGGCTGCCTGTGTCAGGGTTGATTCTCCAGGTGTTGTTGGGGTCTTTGTAGGTCCAGTGGGCGGTGAGGGTGAGGTTGTCGGTGATGGGCTTGCTGAAGTCGTAGGCGGCGTTGCCGATGAACCATCCGTCGAACTGGTAGCCGCTGCGGGTCGGATCGGGGTAGGGGCGCTGCACCCTTCCGAATGGATAGGTGACCTGCTGGGGTTGGGGTGCCTGGCTTCCACCTGCTGTGTTGAAGCTGACCTTGTAGGTGGAGCCAGACTGGACGGCCCTGGTCAGGGTCTGGTCGACCGTGTAGTCAAGGCTCCTGGTGAAGGGCTTATCGCCCTGCATGCCGGTGATGGTGATGACGGCCGGTCCGGGATTGCGGGCGGGGACATCTGCCTGCCAGGTGTCGCCGGTTTTGCTGAGCGTCAAGGCTTGGCCGTCCAGGCTGGCTGATTCTAGGGTGGGCGCCGTGGTGGAGTCGATTTTAGTCGGCTTGCTAGGCAGGCCTTGGGCATCGATGCTCCACTGGCATAGGCTGCCCCGCCTGTCTAGGGCGGCGATTTCGTTGCCGATGCGGACTGCTTGCATGTAGTGCTGCTTACCGTTGTCCGCACGTGCGTGGGTCTCGCCTGGCTTCCAGAACCAGAGGTGCCCGTCCTTGTCTGTGATGATGGCTTGGTCATTGCTGGCGCTGATCCGGCTGGCTTTCTTGCTGTCTGGCAGGTTGACGGCTTTGGCGCTGGTCGTGCTGTCGGCCAGGTACCGGGTATGCCCGTCAGCGTCCAGCAGGAGCAGCCCCTGGCTGAGGGCTGCAGTCTGGATGATGCGCACACCCTGATCCTGCATGATGGGTGACGGCTTCGTGTTTCCTGCCTGGCCTGGCTTCCATGACCATGCCTGCCCGTCCGCGTCCACGATGAGTGTCCGGCTGGGGGAGGCGACGGCGAGTATCGCCTGAGCTTGCCCGGACAGGCTGATCGTGGATTGCTCAGTGGGTTTCATGTTCCGGCTGTCGGCCTGGCTGGCCTGGAAATTGTGGACACGCCCCTGTTGGTCCACGGCCAGCAACCGGTCGTCGCTTGTGCTGATGCTGGTGAACCTGATGTTCCCATCAGTATCGAGGATGGTGGGCGTGGGCTGTTGGCTGGTCCAGGTGTAGATGTGTTGGTCGGATCCGAGGGCCGCCTGCCATTGGCTGCCGGCTGCGGCTTGCAGGTAGTAGAACCCTTCGGAAGCTTGGGCAGGGGGAGCAATCTGTTTTGATGTGCCGTCTTGTGCCCAAATGTAGATGTTGCCGTCGCCGGTCAGGCCGATAAACTGGCTGTCTGCCGTGTGGATGCTCGTGTAAGAGGGTTCCTGCTTGTCGGGCGGGCTGATGGTCGGGCGGGCGCCGGAGGAGGGCCCGTGGTTCGGGCTCAGCGTCCAGTCCGTGGCCTTGGTCCAACGGGCGGTCAGCGTCGTGTCTTGCAGGATAGGGGTCTGAAAATCGAATGGCTGGTCATCAAGCGTCCACCCGTCGAACCGGGAGCCCTCACGTTGCGGGTTCTTTTCCGGGGGAGCGGCGAGGGTGCCGGTTTTCACGGTCGCTTGGGTGGGTTTGCTCCCGTCGGCTGGGTCGAAGCGCACCGTGTGTGCGGCCTGATCATCCGTCTGCCGGGATGGCCTGGTTGAAGCGGAGTCTGCACTGCCTGGACTGTCTGTGGACGATGACGGGGTGTCTGGGCTTGGTGTCGTGGGGCTCAGGGGCGAGGCAGTTGTCAGAGGCGAGGGCGAGGGAAGTGGCGTGCCGGTTGTGCTGCTGGGAAGAGTGGCGGGGGTTTGCTTAGCTACGCGAGGGGTCTGACGACCCCCCCCCCCCCCGATAAACATAGATTCAGTACCAGCGTCGGTTTCAGCTTCGGCTTCGACCATGCCCAAGCCTGACAGGAGCAGCAGAAGAATAATCACGAACGTCAGTGAACGCAATCGGGAGCCTATACGCATGACTTACAAACCTCTTCCCCAACAACAGGCTTACCTGCCATCTGTTCTTCCCCAACGGCCGGCCAACACCACTGCTACGTCTTACTTTCAGAAGAGTCTCTCGAACGTTCAAAGCCGATCCGGCGCCAAATGCGCTGATGCAGTCAGAAGACGAAAGACCCCTCAACATCCCCACAAAAATCATACCATTGCAACATGCAGGCATCGGCCAAATCCCGTCCAGGCGGTTGAGGAAGAGCAGTTGCTTATAGTAATTATTTGAGATAGGGAGATAAACAGCGGCCAGGCTGGCTGGTGGCTGTTAAGCCTCTTGGCCGGCTTGGCTGTGTTTCCTCCTCTCCCGGGCGGGGACGGGGGCGTGCATGCCTGCCCTCGGCTTCCGCCTGCAGAAGTGTGGTGGGGGCGCGGGAGGGAAGTGTCGGCTCTCTTGGGGTGTGAGCCTTGATTGGCACATTTCCTCCCTGCTCCCCTAAATGGGCCGGGGGCGGGGGGATTGATACGCCGCCCGGCCGCTCTTACTCGAGCGAAGCGTGTGACAGTTGGTGTTGTTCCCTTCGGTGGCGGCGTGAGGCGAGGACCCCGCCCATGCCGGTCATGCCGGTGGCCAGGGCCAGCAGGATGCCTTCCCCTCCGGCCTGGGGGAGCACGCCTGCGGGCAGGTACGTGTACCTGAGGGAGGTGTCCGGCGTTTGGGGTGCACCGCCCAGCGTATAGTCCACGCTGACCGTGACCATGCCCGGCTGGTGTGCAGGCGTGAACACGGTCACGCTGCTACCATCGCCGCGCGTCAGGCCTGATACGGAGGTCTGGTCGAATCTGACGCCGGTGATCACCAGCTGCAGGTTGAACGACACCGGCACAGGAACAGGACTCTGGGAATTGCTGTTGTATTGCCCTGTGGGGATGCTGTCGTTGCCGAGCTGGCCATAGCTGTTCCATCCCCATGCGTAGGCGTTCCCGTTGCTGCCCACGGCCAGGGAATGATCGTATCCGCCGCTGACCTGTGTGGCTTGCAGTCCTTTGCTCGTGTCTGTGGGGTTGGCAGGGTTGCGCACGCGCACAGGAACAAACGAATAGCCGCTGCTGGTGTTGTTGCCGAGCTGGCCATAGTAGTTCCATCCCCAGGCGTAGGCGTATCCGTCGCTGCCAACGGCCAGGGAATGATCGTATCCGGCGCTGACCTGCATGTAGGTGAAGTCCTTGGGCAGGTCCGGGTATGTGTTGCGGTCGGGCGTCTTCACCCTGACCGGCGTAGTCTGGCTGGCGCTGGTCGTCCCGTCGCCGAGCTGGCCATTGTTGTTGTTTCCCCAGGCGTAGGCGTTACCGTCGCTGCCCAAGGCCAGCGAATAATCGTCTCCGGCGCTGACCTGCACGTAGGTGAAGTCCTTGGGCAGGTCCGGATAGGTCTTGCGGTCGGGCGTCTTCACCCTGACTGGCGTAGCCTGGCTGTAGCTGCTCGTCCCGTTGCCGAGCTGGCCATAGTAGTTGTATCCCCAGGCATAGGCGTTCCCGTCGCTGCCCATGGCCAGCGAATACCACTCTCCGGCGCTGACCTGCACGTAGGTGAAGTCCTTGGGCAGGTCCGGATAGGTCTTGCGGTCGGGCGTCTTCACCCTGACCGGCGCATGCCGGTCGGTGGTGCTCGTCCCGTCGCCGAGCTGGCCATAGTAGTTGTATCCCCAGGCATAGGCGTTCCCGTCGCTGCCCACGGCCAGCGAATGATTGGTTCCGGCGCTGACCTGCAGGTAGGTGAAATCCTTGGGCAGGTCCGGGTACGTGTTGCGGTCAGGCATCTTCACCATGACCGGCGTAGACCGATAGCCGCCGGTCGTCCCGTCGCCTAGCTGGCCATTGCTGTTGGCTCCCCATGCGTAGGCGTTGCCGTCGCTGCCCACCGCCAAGGAAAAAGAACCTCCAGAACCTCCTTCTTGTGATCCGCTGATCTGGCTGAACCTGATGCCCCGGCTGGCGCTGTCAGGCGGGGTGATGGTGGTGGATTCCCTGCCCAGCTGGCTGCCCTTATCAGGGCTGATGCTCCACGTGCTGTTCCGGCCTGCGGGCGACCAGTGGGCGGACAGGGTCAGGTCCTTGCTGACGGGCCTGCTGAAATCGTAGGCGACTTCGCCGGTGAACCACCCGTCGAACAGGAAACCGTCACGCGCCGGGTCGGGGGAGGGGCGCTTCACCCTCCCATACGGAGTAGTGAATTGCTGGTCTGCTGGTTCAGGTTTTCCTCCGCCCGTGTCGAAGCGGACCGTGAGCGTGGATCTTGGTTCGGCTCCTCGTGTCAGCGGCTGGTCGACCATGTACTTCAGGCTCCTGGTGAAGGGCTGCCCGTCTTGCCTGCCGGTGATGGTGATGACGGCTGATCCCGGTTTGCGGGCGGGAGTCTCAGTCTGCCATGAGCTGTTCTTTCTGCTGAGTTTGAGCGGCTGGCCGTCCAGATTGGCTGTTTCCAGGATGGGCGCTGTAGCGGTCTCGAGTTTTGTTGGCTTGCTGGGCTGGCCCTGCCCGTCCAGGCTCCAGGTGAACATGCTGCCCTGCCTGTTGATGGTGGTGATCCTGCTGCCGGTTTTGGTGGCCTGCATGTACTGCTGGCTTCCGTTGTCCGCCCGGGTGGTCTTGCTGCCTGGCTGCCAGGCCCAGATGCGGCCTTCCTCGCCGACGATCGTGGCCTGGTTCTTGTTGACGGTGATCCTGCTGGCTTTCATGCCTTCCGGCAGGCTGACGGCTGCAGAATCGGCTGTGCTGTCGGCCTGGTACCAGGCTTGTCCGTCCGCGTCCAGGAGGAGGGCTCCTTGGTTGAGGGCTTGGGCTTGGATGATGCGCGTGTGCGGATTCTGCGTAAGGCGTTCGGGTTTTGCGTTTCCGGTGTTGCTTGCGTCCCGGGTCCAGGCTTGCCCGTCGGAGTCCAGGGCGAGGATCCGGCCGCCGGAGGAGACGGCTGTGACGGCCTGCGCCTTCCCGGGCAGGCTGGTTGTGGCCTGCTCCGCGAGTTTCGGGTCTTGGCTGGCCTGGTAGTGGTGGATCTGTCCCTGCCGGTCCACGGCCAGGAGCCGATCATCGTTCATGCTGATGCTGGTGAATTGGGTGCTCCGGCCGGGGTCAAGAATTGTGGGTGTCGCTTGCCCCCAGGCCCAGGTGTAGATCTGCTGGTCGGATCCGAGGGCCGCCTGCCGGTGGCTGCCGGCTGCAACCTGCAGGTAGTGGAATCCGTCGGCAGCCTGGGCGGGGGAAAGGTCTTGCTTGGGTGCGGTGTCTTGTGTCCATGTGTAGATGCGCCCGTCGCCGGTCAGGCCCACAATCTGGTTTCCTGCGCTTTGGATGCTGGTGTAGTAGGGTTCCTGTCGGTCGGGTGGGCTGATGGTCAGGTGGGTGCCGGAGGCGGGCCCGTGGTTCGGGCTCAGCGTCCAGTCCGTGACCTTCGTCCACTGGGCTTTCAGGGTGGTGTCCTGGAGGATGGGGGTCTGGAAGTCAAAAGACTGGCCATCGTATGTCCACCCGTCGAATAGGAAGCCATCACGCACAGGGTTCTGTTGCGGGGTAGTGGCGAGGGTGCCGGTTTTCACGGTTGACTGTGTTGGCTTGCTGCCGTCGGCGGGGTCGAATCGCACTGTGTGTGAAGTTTGATTGTCTGCTTGTTCGGCTGATTGAGCCGGAGCGGAGTCTGCACTGTTAGGTGTTCCCGTCGGCGATGACGGGGTGCCCGGCTTAGATGATGCGGGGTTTAACGGTGTGGTGGCTTGTATCGGTGAGGGTGATGGTAGTGGTGTGCTGGTTGCGTTGCCGGAGGAAATGCCGGAGGTTCCGTCAGCAACGCGAGGGGTCTGACGACCCCCCCCCCCCGGTGAGTATGGGAGCGTCCGCCTGGGCGGATGCGACGCCCAGCCCTGCCAGCAGGCTGATCAGGACGACCATCATCACCATGATGCGACGCAGACGGGAAACCAGATGCATGAAACCAAAACCCCTTCACCAAACACCAAGCGGAATCAACACCGCCTGCCTAATAAAGTTCTTCCTGTCGGAAAGCCACTCATTGCTCAATGTCAGTCCGTGCAACAGATTGCACGAGCCGGGACAAAAGCCAGTCGTCTTCTCGACATCCCCCGCTTTTCACCCTACCACCCAGCCCGCCAACAACACACGAGCCAGGTCCAACCGCCCGGAGACAATGAACCCGACTGATCTCAAAGAAAGGAGCCAGCGCATGACCAACCAGGGATACTATCTGCCGGGACTCTACGTTCGGGAGGGGTCCATCCCCGTTCCCTTGGACTGGGCGGGCAGTGAACCTGGCGTCTGGCGAGCCGAAGATCACTCGGACCAGGCGGTCATCCGCTGCTTCTACCGCGTGGTCTGCGCCCCCGAGCACATCCACGACGACCTGCCGCTGCTGGTCTACCTGCAGGGCGGACCCGGCTCGGGCGCCCCACGGCCGTTGAACGCCACTGCCGACGGGTGGATGGCCGAGGCCCTGCGTCACTTCCGCATTGTCCTGCCCGACCAGCGGGGTACGGGTCGGTCCAGTGCCATCGACGGCTCCACCATGGTCTCCCTGGGCGAGCCCCGGGCCCAGGCCGACTATCTGAAGCATTTTCTGGCGGACTCCATCATCCGGGACTTCGAGCACCTGCGGCGCACGATCTTCGCTGGCCGTCCCTGGGTGACTCTTGGGCAGAGTTTCGGCGGCTTCCTGACCATGGCCTACCTGTCGAACTTCCCCCAGGGGCTGGCTGCGGCTTTCACTACCGGTGGTGTGCCGCATATCCCTGCTGATGCCTATGAGCTCTATTCCCATACCTTCACCAAGATGGCCCAGCGGTCCCAGACCTTCTATCAGCGCTATCCAGGGGACCAAGACCGTGTGGCGGCCATTGCCGACCGGCTGGCCCAGGGCGATGTGGTTCTGCCCGGAGGCGACCCCCTGAGCGTGGAGCGGCTGCAGACCCTGGGCGCCGACCTGGGCAAGAGCGGTGGGTTCGAGCGTCTCCACTGGCTGTTGGACACGGCCTTCCTGGACGGCGACGGCAGCCTGCCTGCTACCGGCGCTAGCAGCTCCCGGGCCACCCTCTCGCAGGCCTTCCTGGAGGGGGTGCGGGCGGCCACTACCGTTACACCGCTCTACTGGCCCCTGCAGGAGTTCATCTACGCCGATGGGGACTGCGAACCCCTGCGCTGGGCTGGGCAGCGGGTGCGCGATGCCCGTCCTGAATTCGACACTGCTGCCCGCCCGCTCATGTTCACCGGGGAGGCGATCTTCCCCTGGATGTTTGAGCAGGAGTCGGCCCTGCGCCCCTTCGGCCCGGCGGTCAGCCTGCTCATGGAGGAGGGCTCCTGGGGCCACCTGTACGACCCCGATCGTCTGGCCGACAATCAGGTTCCCCTGCAGGCCGCGGTCTATGCCGACGACCTCTACGTGCCCTCGGAGCTCCAGCTGGACACCCTCTCGCGCGTGGGTCACGCCCATGCCTGGGTGACCAACGAGTTCGAGCACGACGGCCTGCACGGGGATAGGGTCTTCGCCCACCTCTACCGGCTGGCCCTGGAGCGCGGCGATCTGGAGGGGCTCTTCCCGACGCGCGGCTAGACTTGAGGGCATGAACACGGACTCATTGACTCTCGGATTCATCGGATACGGCAACATGGCCCAGGCCATGGCCCAGGGGCTGGTCGACGCGGGGGTGCTGCCCGGCGGCCGGATTGTCGCCTGCGCAGCCCATTATGACCGGCTGGTGGAGCGGACGGCCCAGCTTGGGGTGCGGCCCATGCACTCGGGCACCGAGGTGGCTGCGGCCGCCGACCTGGTGATTCTGGCCGTCAAACCGGAGCAGGTGGCCCAGGTCTGCGAGCCCATCCGTCATGAGCTGGCTGACCCGGACCGCATGGTCCTCTCGGTGGTGGGCGGCATGACCCTTGAGGACTATGCCGACCTCCTGGAGGAGGGCACCCACCTGATCTGCGCCATCCCCAACACCCCCATTTCTGTAGGGCAGGGGGTTCTGGTCACCCAGGAGGACGATACCCTGACCGATCAGCAGCGGGAGCTCTTCACCCAGGTCTTCGACCCGGTGGCCATGATCGAGCGGCTGCCCCGGGAGCTGGTCTCGGTGGGCACGACCATCGCCGGATGCGCGCCCGCCTACACGGCCATGTACATGGAGGCCCTGGCCGACGCCGGGGTGGAGCATGGGCTGCCCAGGCAGGCGGCCTACCGGCTGGCGGCGCGAATGGTGGAGGGGACCGGAGCCCTCTACCTGGCCACCGGCACCAACCCCGGGGCCATGAAGGACGCGGTCTGCTCGCCGGGCGGAACCACCATCAAGGGGGTCGCCTCCCTGGAGAAGCACGGCTTCCGTGGAGCGGTCATCGAGGCCATCGATGCGGTGGAGCGCGGCGACTAGGGGGAGCCACGCCGGGGCAGTCCGGGCAATAGACTGGTGCATATGTCGTTAACCATAGGAATCGTCGGGCTGCCCAACGTTGGCAAGTCCACACTCTTCAACGCCCTCACCCGCAACAACGTTCTGGCGGAGAACTATCCCTTCGCCACCATCGAGCCCAACACCGGCATCGTGCCCCTGCCCGACGACCGGCTGCCCGTACTGGCCAAGCTGGTCCACACGGACAAGATCGTGCCCGCCACGGTCACCTTCGTGGACATCGCCGGCATCGTCAAGGGGGCCTCGGAGGGGGAGGGGCTGGGCAACCAATTCCTGGCCAACATCCGCGAGGCCGACGCCATCTGCGAGGTGGTTCGCGCCTTCAATGACGACGACATTGTTCACGTCAACGGCAAGGTGGATCCGGCCGACGACATCGACACCATCAATACCGAGCTGATCCTGGCCGACATGCAGACCATCGACAAGGCCCTGCCCAAGCTGGAGAAGGACCAGCGCGGCGGCAAGATTAAGCCCGCCTACCTGGACAACGTCCGTAAGGCCAAGGAGATTCTTGGCCAGGGCCAGACCATAGACCAGGCGGCCCAGGCCGGGGACATCGACAAGGACGAGCTCTACGACCTGCATCTGATGACCGCCAAGCCCTTCATCTACGTCTTCAACGTGGACGACGACGAGCTGCAGAACGAGGACATGAAGAAGCATCTGGCTGATTCCGTGGCTCCCGCGCCCGCCATTTTCTTGAATGCCCAGTTCGAGTCCGAACTGACCGAGTTGGACGAGGCCGACGCCCGCGAGATGCTGACCGATGCCGGGCTCAAGGAGTCCGGCCTGGACCAGCTGGCCCGGGTGGGCTTCGACATCCTCGGCCTGCAGACCTTCCTGACCGCCGGGGTCAAGGAGGTGCGCGCCTGGCAGATTCACAAGGGCTGGACCGCCCCCCAGGCCGCCGGCGTTATCCACACCGACTTCGAGAAGGGCTTCATCAAGGCCGAGGTGGTCTCCTACGACGACTTCGTGGCCGCCGACGGGTCCTACGCCAAGGTGCGCGAGGAGGGCAAGATGCGCCTTGAGGGCAAGGACTACGTCATGCAGGACGGCGACATCGTGGAGTTCAAGACCGGCATTCCCTCCGGTTCCAAGAAGTGAGCGCCAAGCCAGGGTTCGCCATTCGCCGTGGCCATGGGCTGCCGCTGATTTTCGTGCATGGGTCCGGCGTGGACCACCACATCTTCGACGACCTGGACCCTGTCTTCGAGCGGGTGGGCGGCTTCGAACGGATCTATCTGGACCAGCCCGGCTTCGGCCGCACGCCGCCCGACCCGTCCATCCTCGACCTGGACGGTCTGGCCCGGTGGCTGGATGACCAGGTGGACATTTTCAGCGGCGGCGGCCCCTTCGCCCTGGTGGGCAACTCCCTGGGTGGGCTGCTCAGCCGCCATGCCGCCGCCGGTCGACTGGACCGCTGCCGGGGGATGGCTCTGCTCTCCTCGGTGGTCGACCCGGTGACCGCCCACAGGCGCCTGCCCACGCGTCAGGTGCTGGTCCGGGACGATCAAGGCCTGGCCGACGTGGACGAGTTCACCAGACATGCCTACCGGCAGATGGCCGTGGTGGAGTCCCGGGAGCACCTGGAGGCCTACCAACGCACCATCATGCCCGGCATTCGTTCGGCCGATGCCGATACGGTGGCGCGAATGGAGGGGCACTACCAGCTGGATATGGACTTCGACCAGGTCTGGTCCGGGTTCATAGCCCCTGTGCTCTTCGTCTGCGGCCGCCAGGACGACCGTGTGGGCTACCTGGACCAGTTCGACCTGGCCTGCCGCTTCCCCCGGGCTTCCTACTCGGTGCTTGACCGGGCCGGCCACAATGTGCAGATCGAGCAGACCGCCCTGATTTGCGACCTGCTGGAGGATTGGGCCAGGCAGGTGCTGAAAGGCTGAGTCTCTCCCGCTTTCGTCTGCCATTACAATGAACTGTGCATACAGGTTCGTTCAATGGCGACGAAGGGGAAGGACATGGCTGTCTGGGGATTGGATAGCAGACGCCTTAAGCGGCGTGCGCTTGCCATGCTCCGTTGGCTGCTGGACCCTGTCCGCCGCACGCCTGTGGTAGTGACAAGCGCCCTGCTGACGCTGTTGCTGACAGTCCTGATCGTCAACCTGTTCCAGCCGGTGGATGCAGCCCATGCAGAACGAACCACAGCTGCGGGCGCTTCGAGCACATCCACCGTTTCGGTCAGACGATTCCCCAAGGCACATCATCCCAGTAAATCTGCCTCCTCCTCATCGGCCACAAAGAATCAGACAAAGCAGCAGAAGCCAGACCCTATTGCTACTTCCGCTCATCCTGTTGATTGGCTCAAGCCTTCCCAGCAGGTCGATTACCCGGATCCTGCGGCCCACCCTGGCCTCTCCCTGGAGGTCAGCCTTCAAGACCAGCGGGTCTATGTGCGCGACGGGTCTGAACTGCTCTACACCATGTACGCCTCGACGGGCATGGATGACTCCACGCCCAGGGGCAGCTTCCGCATCCAGAACGAGCGCGGCGACCACTTCTACAATCCCGGCGAGGGGATGGGCGCCCGCTACTACACCAGCTTTCTGAACCACGGGGTCTTCCTCTTCCATTCGGTCCCCACCGATTCCAAGGGCGGCTACATCAAGGAGGAGGCCGACATGCTGGGCATCCGCCCTGGCTCCCACGGCTGCATCCGACTGACGGTGCCCGACGCTCGATGGATCATGCAGTCCGTACCCGCCGGCACGCCCGTTCTTATTAAATAATGTACACATTTCGGCGCATTGATTAGCTGTACTAGCTTGGTGCATACTCAATGGAAGCTTATGTAAAGATCTTCTGTCTGCTTGTGTCGATTTCCTCAGATTTCGGGTGATTATCTATTGTTTTTAGGCAAGCTATTGGAATTGTTAATTATCATTCAACTATTATTCCGGTCCCTTCGCTTCTTTTTTGGTAATCTACCTTTATGATACTTATCATGAGTATTGAAGATCCCCCCGCCCAACTTAAACAAGATTCATTCTGTCGGGTAAGTGAATTCTACAAATAATAAGTTTCTAATTGATCTGTATCCGAATTGGTTTTCATTTGTTTTTTCCATTCTTTTAAGACTAAATCAACTTTCTTTGCAGAGACCGAGTTTGCTGGCGTGTCGCTTTTAAGTAAAATTCCATATGCAGCTATTGAGCCAATGTCGATTATGCTGATATCATTCCTCAAGGAAACATCGTAAATTAGCTTGGTAATAGCTACTTGGTATGCATCTGCACTGACTAATTGCTGTAAAAGCGGGAAATTCATAATATAATCACCATCAATTTTATGTACAAGTGCGTCAAGTGTGAACATAACAAAATGTGCTTTATCAACCACGTGCGAGAAAACAATAAAAGCCTTATACAGCTCATCATATTTACTGAATAAAGCTGGAATGCTGTTGGCGTAAATACTCACGACTTTGCCCGATAGTGGCTTTACTGAGGACTTAAACTTCCATATTTTAAGGCGATCTCTGAATTTACTGCAAAGTATGTTGAGATTATTTTTTGACTCCTTAGCTCTAACAGGAAAAGCTGGCGTAGAAATGTACTGTAATTTTGATGACAAATATTCAATTTGTTTATCAGTTTTCTTGTCGCTATTTTCTGTCCAAAGCTCAATACGAATTATACTTGCAAGGTATGCGCATAATAGCAATGACAGCGGCGATTCCGAATTTAAGATTTGCTGAGTAACAGTATCGAATAGAGCCTCGTAATCCGGATATTTATCACCCGCATTCAGAATCTTGAGAACCACTTTCAAAGTCATGTATCCTTGGTCTACATTGTTGTATTTTTCTTCGAGATCAAAGCAAAATTCAATCAATTTTGCAGCTCGATCATTATGACTATTACCAAGGTATTTGCCTGCTTTACCTGCAAATAAGGTATTGTGGAAGATGTTCCAGTGGTGGTTATCCAGATCCGCAGGGCTTAGTGCATCATATAGCAGGAATTGTTTGTATTCACTTTCATGGAGACTGTATTGTTCGATCGATAAGCGAAAATAGGCATCAAAATGTTCCGGTCTAAAGATATGACGATCTGCTCCATTCGGGTCGAGATACGATAAAGAAATATTGTTCTGACTACCGAAGCCCAATGTTGACGCTTTAGCAAAGGGGAATAGAGCTTTGACGGCTTCCATATCTTGTTTGCCTGCTTCTTGGTTGTCCGAAGCCATGTTATCCAATAGTTCTTTAAGTCTATCTGATAGATGTTCAATAGCGGTTTCTGTGGGAAGGCGGGGTGTTAATGTTGATGGTTCGTAATGACTGCATAAAAGGTTTTTGTGCTCGATGATCCATCTGTAAAGGCTGGGTCGAAAGATCTCAAGACTTGTAATTCCTAGCAGATCTCCTGGCTCGACATCGTCTTTCAAAACCTGATAGCGTATTTTGAATTCATTTGTTAGGCGGATTGCGTCGCGTAAATTATTAACATACGGAGCTATGCAGGTTTGGTTGATATCTATAAATGAGATTGAACTTGAATCCAAACTTTTCAGGGCCGTAGTCTCCCGTCTGTCTGATTGCATGATTCTGTGTATCTCCGACGTGAGCATTCTTTCTACGACCTCTTTGGGCGGTTCTGGTAAGCCAATAGGGACCTGAATTATCTTTTCCAGGTACTCATCACCCTTGTTATGGCATGTTTTGTCTAAAGATTTGGCGACAACATATCTATCGTATAGGAGTACATAGGTCACATAAGGAAGATCACCCACAGCCTTAACAGCCCGGAGCATAGCGGCTATTTCACTGTCTGTTAAACGATCTAGGTCATCAATAAATACAATAATTCTAGTTTTAGTTGCATTAAGTTTCCTCTTGAGTTTTCTGCGTTGTTCAGCAAGCACTTTTAGATCCTTGCTGTCGGGGGCCAAATAATTACCGATATTATTAAAGAATGACGCAATTAAATTAATGGAATAAGAATAGGCTGGTGAAAACGCTTTAAATAGTGTAGATATTAAGGGATTCCAAAAATCAGATATCGTTGCCAATCGTAAAACTGCTCGATATAAGAAATTGGTTTTCCCTGACAAGGTTTGTGCTATTTGCTTGAATAGAAGAGAAACTACCTGACCGCTGCCAGAGTACATCCAAGGTTCGAATTTAATAATATGGCATCCGTTTACGTTTTCAGATGCTTTTAGAGCGTTGATAAGCAAATTTTTCAACGACGTTTTTCCTGATCCCCATGGCCCATGAATACCAATAATGAGTCCATGTGAGTCCGTGTTATTAAGGAGGGCATCTGCGAGGTTTTGTGTATATTCTGCTCGTTGATATTCATCCTCGGACTTGTCTGTAATCGGTTCATCGAAAAGCCACGAAGAATACTGCACTGAATTCTCTCTCATGCTACAATGATACAATTCAAAAACGGTTACTCAATAAAGTTTTTAAATCGAGTAATGTTATTGTGGTATTGTTTCAATCTATGTTGATTTAAATATGAAAACTAATTTGCCTACGTGAATTCCTCATGGATCGATTTATCTGTGTTCGGACTGGTGTGCGAGTCTAGGCTTAACCGTTAATGTTTTCTTCGCTTCGAGTTTTGCTGTGCATATTTCAAATATTGAAAAGTCGCGAACAGTATTGACAATATTGACATTTGGCATCCGGAATAGTTAGGTCCAAAATGTGGCCATTCACCTGCGTATCGGCCTTGGGTTTCCTAACTTTGCTCTACCACAGAGAGAACTATCGAGAGGAAGTGGTCAGGAATCATGCAAAAGGTGCAGCGGTTCAGTGACTGGTTGACTAAGTGGTTCATTCTGGTGGTCCTAGCATGGGCCGCCATCAACTTCTTTGTCCCGCAGATTAGCATTTGGGCCCGTAGCTACACCAACTACTTCCTGAGTATTATTCTCTTCGGCATGGGGCTGACCCTGAGCCTGGACGACTTCAAGCGAATCCTCAAGATGCCGCTCATGGTCATCGTCGGCACCATAGCCCATTACCTGATCATGCCCCTGCTGGCCGTGCTGCTCTGCCGCATCTTCCGCCTGGACGGCATGATCGCCGTGGGAGTCATCCTGGTGGGCTGCTGCCCCTCGGGGACCTCCTCCAACGTCATGTCCTACCTGTCGCGAGGAGACGTGGCTCTGGATGTGTCCATAGGCCTGCTTTCCACGCTGTGCGCGCCCTTCATGATCCCCATGCTGATGAACCTGCTAGCCAGCCAGTATGTGGCCATCCCCACCAAGCAGCTCTTCCTGACCGCCCTTGAGGTGGTGCTGATCCCCATCGCCCTGGGCCTGGCCGTCCACGCCATATTCAAGGAGAAGGTTCAGAAGGTGACCGTGGCCCTGCCGGCAGTCTCGCAGATCGCCATACTGATCATCATCGGCGTGGTCGTCTCCGTCAACCATGCCAAGCTCTTCACCGCAGCCACCGCTCTGGTCCTGCCGGTGGTCATGCTTCACAACCTGTGCGGGTACGGGCTGGGCTTCCTCTTCAGCCGGCTCATGTACCGCCTCTACCCGAAGGGGTTCCGCTACGCCCAGCAGAAGGCCATCACCTTCGAGGTGGGCATGCAGGATTCCGGACTGGGGGCGACCCTGGCCCTGCAGGCCTTCGCCGCCGACCCGATTGTGGCCATCCCCTCCACCTTCTTCAGTGTCTGGCACAATATCTCCGGCTCGGTGCTGTCCGCCTGGTGGCGTCGGCATGACGACCGGCTGGGGATTGCCGCAGACTCTGCCCAGGGTCGTCCTGAACCGGCTCGCGCCTGATTCTGGAATGCCTTGATTGCTGGCTGGACCCGCTACATGCCCGGTCCAGCCAGCATGAAACCTAGGGCCGTCAGCAGTGGTGGCAGAAAGATCGAAGCTGCTAGATAGCTCAGGGCTGCCAGATGCCTTCTCTGCCGGGCCAGGGCCAGCACCTCGTTGACCGCCGTCGAGAAGGTGGAGAAGCCGCCCAGCAGTCCTGTGGCCAGCAGCAGGCGTCCCCAGTTAGGCAGTCCGTGAAAGGCGGCCAGAGCGGCCACCAGTCCTGCAGCCAATCCGGCCAGCAGGTTGATGATCATGGTCGACAGGGGGAGGTCCACCTGCCAGCGGGCCTTGACCAGGGTGTCCAGCAGATAGCGCAGTCCGGCCCCCAGGCCGCCGCACAGGCAGATCAGCAGTGTAAATGTAATGGTCATCGCGCACCTGCTTGGATGTGTGCGGACAGACGTGCTCCCAGCGCTGCCATGGCCCAGGAGACCAGTAGGCCTCCGACGAAGGAAATGAGCAGGTAGGCAAGGGTTACCTGGACTTGACCGCCCGACAGGCCTTGGACCAGTTCCAGCGAGAGGGTGGACATGGTTGACAGTCCTCCGCACAGGCCCATGCCCAGACCCTTGTTGGTCAGTTGCCTTCGGCGCGCATGCGTGCTTTTGGGCAGCCCGGCCAGGAAGGCGGTCAGCAGGGCGTAACCTGCGCAGGCGATCAGGTTGGCCAGGAGGGTTCCTGGATGCAGGGGGCCGCTCTGGCCCGGTAGCAGGCTCAGGGCGTACCGGCAGCCGGTGCCCAGTGCTCCGCCCAGTATCACCACCAGGGCTGTGGCTATATCAGGTCCGGTAGGGGGTTTGGTCATTGAAAGGCTCGGTTCCCGACGGATCAGCGTCCGCAGGGTCGGGCTGAATGGCATGCGCCTGCACCCGGCCCACAGACGGGTCGTCGAATCGTGGTGCAGGAACTATCAGCAGTTTGCGGTTCGGGGCTCAAGCCCCGGGCGGGTTCCATCGCCCGAGGCTCATTCTAGGAGCCCAAGGGGACCGCAGCCGTCGCAGCTGCGAGACTGTTCACTCGGTATGGTTCTCCGGGTCCAGGGTCAGCCGGTCGTCGTCGGCATCGTAGTCGAAGAGCTCGCCGTAGCGGCCCCAGGTGATGGCGGTGTCGAACTGCTGGACGGCCTCCTTGTCCGAGTGGTGGGCCCGCAGCAGGTCCAGGATCAGGGAGCCGTGCAGGCTCTTGTCGTCGCTGTTCTTCAGGGCCCGGTCGATGATGCGGATCAGCGGAACGTGATCCATCAGCATCCGTGAGAACATCTCCTTGCTCTCCAGAATGTCCGCGTCGTGCCAGGCCCGGCCCTGGTCGGTCAGCCTGACGTGCCCGTTGTCCGCCTGGAAGATGCCCAGCATGAGTCCGGCGTCGATCAGGGGGAAGAGGTCATCCACCTCGAAGGAGAGCTTGGCGGCCAGGTCGGCCAGGTCCATGCCGTTGGGCTGGTTGACCATGACGTCGGCCAGACCGGCCAGACCACCGGGGGTGGCATCGGGCAGGTTGCGCTCGGCGGTGTCCTCGTCCCGGACCGAGTCCCGCACAGCCTGACGGTTGCGCACCTTGGTCTGCAGACGGCGGCGGATGTCCTCGCTGTCACGCTGGCCGGTCAGGATGGAATAGAGGTAGTCCACGCAGGACTGGAAGAGGTCGGACTGCTTGTCCCGAGGCCTGTCCAGGTTGATGGGCACGTTGGCGATGACCCGGCCCGGATGCGAGTCCAGGACCAGGACCCGGTCGGCCATCTCCACGGCCTCCTCGATGTTGTGGGTGACGATCAGGACCGACTTGACGCTGCCTGCCTCCTCGGACCAGACCTTGAGGACCTCCTGGCGAAGATTCTCGGCGGTCAGCACGTCCAGGGCGGAGAAGGGCTCGTCCATGAAGAGGGCATCCGGCTTGAGGACCAGGGCCCGGGCGATGCCCACGCGCTGGCGCATGCCGCCGGAGAGCTCCTTGGGGTAGGCGCTCTCGAAGCCGTCCAGGCCGATGGCGTCGATGGCGGCCAGGGAGAGTTTCTCCCGCTCCTTCTTGGGTACGCCCCGGGCCTGCAGGCCCAGTTCCACGTTGTCCTTGACGGTCAGCCAGGGCATCAGGGCGAAGCTTTGGAAGACCAGGGCCACGCCGGGGTTGGGCCCGTCCAGCTGCTTGCCCCGGTATTCGACGCTGCCCTTGCTGGCCGGTACCAAGCCGGCCAGGATGCGCAGCAGGGTGGATTTGCCGGCGCCTGAGCGGCCCAGGATGGCCACAACCTCGCCCTCGTGCAAGGTGAAGTCGATGTTGTCCAGGACGGTCAGCTCCGCGCCCTTGTCGGACTGGTAGGTTTTGGTCACGTGCTCGGCCGTGATGATCCCGTTGGAATTGATCTTGGTCATTGTCGAACCTCTCAGACTTCTCATGTCAGGGAATAGCGCCGTTGTGCCAGTGATTGCAGGGGAGACCAGAAGAATCGGTCGGCCAGGACCACGAAGATGCTCATGACGGCCACTCCCAGGATGATGCGTGGGGTGTCGCCGGTGGCGGTCACCTGGGCGATGTAGGCACCCAGGCCCTTGGCCGTCAGTTCGGTTTTGCCGTAGGAGACCACCTCGGAGACGATGGAGGCGTTCCAGGCCCCGCCGGCCGCTGTGATGCCGCCGGTACACCAGGAGCCGAACAGGGCCGGCAGGATCAGGGTCTTCCATCGCTGCCAGCGGTTCTGGCCCAGGCTGCGCGACATCTCCAGCAGGTCGTCGGGGATGGCCGAGGCTCCGGCGATGACGTTGAAGAGGATGTACCACTGGGTGCCCAGGGCCATGAGCAGGATGCTGCCCCAGTTGATGTCGATCCGCCAGATGATGAAGACCATGGTGACGAAGGGGAAGATGAAGTTGGCCGGGAAGGAGGCCAGGATCTGCACCAGGGGCTGCAGGTAGCGGGAGATGCGCGGATTCATGCCGATCAGGGCGCCGATGGGCACCCAGACGATGGTGCAGACCACCATCAGGATCAGCACCCGCAGGAAGGTCAGCAGGCCCAGCTGGAAGACGTGGCCGACCTCGCCCAGGCCCAGCGGGCGGATGACCAGGCGGTCCAGCTGCCAGAGACCCCACAGACCGATCAGGGCCAGGCAGGCCCACCAGACCAGGTCGCTTGCCCGCCTGCGTCCGCCGCCACGGCTCCAGCGCGCCCCGGTGCGGCCCAGGGGGCGGGTGATCCGGTCCAGCAGGTCGGCCAGGGGATGGCCCACCAGGCCCAGCAGGTCCTTGACCCCGGACAGGCGGATGATCGTGAGCACCAGGCTGCGCCGGGGCTCGGTGGACTGGCTGCTGGTGTAGCGGAACTTCTCGGCCCAGGCGGTCAGCGGCTTCCAGAGCAGGAAGTCAATCAGCAGCACCACCACGATCATGGTCAGGATGGCCAGGCCCACCTTGCCCAGGTCCTGCTCGGCGGTGGCCTCCTCCACGAAGGAGCCGATGCCGGGCAGGGCCAGGGTCCTGTTGTTGACCGAGATCATCTCGGAGGCGGTCAGGAAGAACCAGCCGCCGCCCATGCTCATCATGCAGTTCCAGAGCAGGGGAATCATGGAGTTGGGCACGTCCAGCTTCCAGAAGCGCTGCCAGCGGGTCAGGCGCATCAGCCTCACCGCCTCGTCCAGGTCGGAGGGCTCGCTGGTCAGGGAGTTATAGAAGGAGAAGGCCATGTTCCAGGCCTGGCTGGTGAAGATGGCGAAGATGGAGGCCGCCTCCACGCCCATGATGGACCCGGGGAAGAGGACCAGCCAGATGGAGATGGTGGCCGACAGAAAGCCCAGGACGGGCACCGACTGCAGGATGTCCAGCAGGGGGATGAGCACGGCGCCCAGGCGACGGGAGCGCGCGGCGGCCAGTCCGTAGAGGAAGGCGAAGACCAGGGAGATGATCAGGGCCGTGAACATGCGGAAGAGGGAGCGCAGCGCGTAGTAGGGCAGGTTGGCCGGGTCGGTGGAGACGTGCGAGGGTACGCCGGCGGGGCCGATGGGCGCGCCCAGGGCGGGCAGCAGATAGGCCAGGGCCCCCAGCAGGACCAGGGCGCCTATGGCTACGGCCAGGCCCGTCCATATGCGGGTGGAGCGCGATGCCTGGCTGCGGTCGTCGTTCAGTGGCGAACGGAGCATTCCTGGCAGTGCGACAGTATTCACGATGGCCTCCCTCCAAGGTGCGGAACATCCCTGTCGGCAGCCTCGAAGACGGCGTGGCGATCGGCCATGAGCCGACCATTGTCATCGTTCAAGCTTCGGCTTCGCATGGTATTTGGCCCTGCATTAGTCCCTGCCTTGATCCGACGGGGACTGTTGACCTGCGCGGGGTGTCTCCACCACTTTGCGGCAGCATGCCTTGTCCATGCGGTAGCTTCACCTACCGACCACCCAATAACATAGATGGGCCTCAGAGCAGTGTCAAGCATTTGCCAAACCGGTGTTGCCGTCCTTGCCAGGACTGACAATGACAAGGGTCTGCACGCAGTCGGTGCAGGCGCGAAATGGAATGTAAGGAGCGAATCCCTATGAAGATCGTGGCAGTCACGGCCAACCCCGAACCCAAGAGCCTGACCGATGCGGCGGGCAACGCCCTGCTGGACGGGGCGGCCGAGGGCGGGGCTCGCACCGAGTTGATCGACCTTTGCGCCGAGGGATTCAATCCCGTCTTCGGCATGGAGGACAGGACCCACTACCTGGGCCAGGGACCCATGCCCGAGGATGCCCAGGCCATGCAGGAGCGCATCAAGGATGCGGACGTGCTGGCCCTGGTCTTCCCCGTCTACTGGTACAGCATGCCGGCCATCATGAAGGGCTTCATCGACCGGGTCATCTGCCGGGGCTTCGCTTACCACGCTGATGGCACCCCGGGGGCCCTGGCCGGGCGCCGGGTGGAGCTGGTCATGCTGACCGGCGGAGACAAGGAATGGTACCAGTCCAGCGGCATCAGCGAGGCCCTGGACAACCAGCTGCGCAGGCAGACCTTCCTCAAATACTGCCAGGCCGCGCAGGTGGAGACCATCTATGTGGACAATCTGGACTCGGGCAACGATGACCAGCAGGCGCGGGAGGCCGCCGACCGGCACCTGGTGGCTCTGGCCTTGAAGGGTCGTCAGCTGGCCGCAGGGAACGAGCCCGGAGCTGGCCAGGACGCTCAGTGACGCTCAGCATCGGATTCGTCTTCGATGACACCCTGGACGTCTTTGACGGAGTCCAGCAGCACATGCTGACCCTGGGACGGGAGCTGGGCAGGCGGGGCCACAGGGTCCAGTACCTGGTAGGCCAGACCGCCCATCCGCCGGTTGACGGTGTCCACTCCCTGTCCCGCAACGTCATGGTCTCCTTCAACGGCAACAGGATGCGCATACCGCTGCCAGCGCCCAAGGCGCCCATCCGTCAGGTCTTGGAGGCCGGGCACTTCGACCTGCTGCACGTCCAGGCCCCCTACAGCCCCTTCCTGGCCGGACGGGTCATCCGCGCCGCGAACCCGGCAACGGCCCTGGTGGCCACCTACCACATCGCCCCCACGGGGAACCTGCAGCTGCTGGGCGGACGGCTGCTGGGGATGATCAACCGCAGGACCCACAGGCGCATCGACAGGGTCATCGCAGTCTCGCCTGTGGCGGCCGGCTATGCCCGGCAGACTGCCGGGGTGTCCAGCAGGGTGGTGGCCAACCCCGTGGACGTGGATGCCCTGCGCCGGGCCCGACAGGCCGCTGGCGACCAGGAGGTGGCGCGCCTGCACGGCCAGGGGCCGCATCTGGTCTTCCTGGGGCGGTTCGTGGCCCGCAAGGGGGCGGGGATTTTGCTGTCAGCCCTCCAGGCGGGGGAGCGGGCCGGCGTCCTTCCCGAAGGCCTGCATGTGACCATGGCCGGCAAGGGCCCGCTGCTAAAGGACTGCCGTCGGAAGGCCGCCGCCCTGCGCACCCCGGTGGCCTTCCCCGGCTTTGTGGACGAGAAGGACAAGCCCGCCCTGCTGGCCTCCTCCGACCTGACCGTCTTCCCCTCCACCGGGGGCGAGTCCTTTGGCATCGTCCTGCTGGAGGCCATCGCCTCGGGCACGGCTCCGGTCCTGGCCGGGGACAATCCCGGCTACCGGTCCACCCTGATGGGCGACGAGCGGGCTCTGGTGCCCGTCGACTCGCCCAACACACCCGACCTGCTGGCCCGGCGAATCGCCCAGGCCTTGGGGGACCCCTCCTGGAGGCGGAACGTGCGCCATGACCAGCTGGCGCTCTTGGATCGCTACGACGTGACCACGGTGGCCGATCAGGTGGAGGAGGTCTACAGGCAAGCCATCCAGGACCGCCGTCTCATGTAGGCTAGGTACATGTCATTCTTCGATTTCTTCGGTTCCATGTTCGACCCTGAGGGCGGTCCAGGCGGACCAGGCCGGCGTCGCAACGACGACGACCCGGTCATCCTGCATGTGCAGACCGATGGGGAGGGTCCCGGGGATGGGGGCGGCAGCACGCCCCGTTTCCGTTTCTCAGGACCGGGTGACCCCAGGTTGACTGCGCGCAGGAATGATAGGGAAGGGCCTTCCCGGGGCTTGCGGATTCTGGGCGTGGTCGTGGCCGTCATCCTGGTCGTCCTCCTGCTCTTGTTCGGGCTCAGCCGTT
The DNA here is from genome assembly GCF_007559275.1 of Bifidobacterium apousia. Taxonomy (GTDB): domain Bacteria; phylum Actinomycetota; class Actinomycetes; order Actinomycetales; family Bifidobacteriaceae; genus Bombiscardovia; species Bombiscardovia apousia. The sequence continues at coordinate 196,622 of NZ_VMHK01000003.1, read as the reverse complement.
TCATCACCGATGTCATGTGGTTTTCCCAGCTGGGGGCGGCACGGATCGTCTGGACCCAGCTGGGCATCAAGGTGGGCCTGTGGCTGGCCTACGCCCTGTTGCTGGCCGCGGTGACCCTGCTCTCGGCCGTCCTGGCCATCCGCAGCCGTCCCGATTCGCCCGACGGGTCCACCATCAGGGTCAAGGGCGATCTGATCGAGGTCGGCAAGGGGGTCTCCTCACGCAAGGCGCTCAAGGTGGCCGCGGTGGTCTCCCTGATCGTCGGCGTGTTCTTCGGCTTCCAGTTCAACGCTGACTGGAAGCAGGTGCTCCTGCTCTTCAACGCCCAGTCCTTCGGGGTGCGCGATCCCCAGTTTGGCTTGGACAACGGCTTCTACGTCTTCATCCTGCCCGGCCTGCGGCTCCTGGTCTCCTCCCTGCTGATGATGCTGCTGGCGGCCACGGTCTTCAGCCTGGTCACCAACTTCCTCATGGGCGGCATCCGGCTGACCATGCCCGTGCAGGGCCGCGGCATTCTGGAGATGACCCGTTCCGCCCGTCGCCAGGTGGCTGTCTGGCTGGTCCTGTTCATGCTGGTCTGGGCCGGCGATACGGCCTTGGGCGTCTTTGGCAGGCTGACCGAGGAGGGCGATCGGATCACCGGCGCCTCCTACACCTCGGTCAAGGCGGCCATTCCCGTGACCCTGGTCATGGCTGTGGTCATGGCTTTGCTAGGCATCATCCTGGCTGTCTGGATTCTGAGATCGCCCACCCTGGAACCGGGCCGTGTCCATGCAGGATCGCTGGGGTCGGCCGTCAAGCAGTGGCGGGTTCCCGTCCTTGCTGTGGCCGTCACCGTTGTGCTGTCCCTGCTGCTGACCGTTTTCTGGCCGGCGCTGGTCCAGCGCTTCCGGGTCAACCCCAATGCCCAGGAGATGGAGTCCGCCTACATCCAGCGCAACATCACCGCCACCGCCCAGGCCTATGGGCTGGACAGGCTGAAGACCGAGGCCTATGACGCCACTACCGAGGTCCAGTCGGGCGCCCTCTCCCGTGATGCCGAGACCACCGCGCAGATCCGTCTGCTGGATCCCCAGGTGGTTTCGCCAACCTTCCGTCAGCTGCAGCAGTCCAAGCAGTACTACACCTTTGAGGACACCCTGGCCGTCGACAAGTACGACATTGACGGAGTCAGCCAGGACACGGTCATCGGCGCCCGCGAGCTGGACCTGGAGGGCAACGATAACCGCAACTGGGTCAACGACCACACGGTCTTCACCCACGGCTACGGGATCGTGGCCGCCTACGGCAACAAGGTCACCCCGGACGGGCAGCCCGAGTTCTTCGAGCAGGACATCCCCACGAAGGGCAAACTGACCGACAGCCAGCACTACGAGCCGAGGATCTACTTCTCGCCCAACGCGCCCGAGTACTCCATAGTCGGCGCGCCCCAGGGCTCCTCAGGCTGGGAGTTCGACTATCCCACCGGCTCCAAGGGAGCCACCAACACCTTCAAGGGCAACGGCGGCCCCTCGGTGGGCAACTTCCTGGCCCGGGTCCTCTACGCCATCCGCTTTGGATCCGACCAGATCCTCTTCTCGGACCGCGTCACCCCCGACTCGCAGATCCTCTACAACCGCTCGCCCAAGGAGCGCGTGGCCCAGATCGCCCCCTATCTGACCCTGGACGGACGCGTCTATCCGGCTGTGGTGGATGGACGGGTCAAGTGGATCGTCGACGGCTACACCACCTCCGACGCCTACCCCTATTCCCAGAAGGTGGATCTGGGGCCCATCACCCAGGACACGACCACCCTGAGCTCGGAGGCCGTCAAGGGCCTGGGCTCCCAGAAGGCCAACTACATCCGCAATTCCGTCAAGGCTACGGTCGATGCCTATGACGGCTCGGTGGATCTGTATGCCTGGGATGCCAAGGATCCGGTGCTCAAGGCCTGGCAGAAGGTCTTCCCCGGCCAGTTCAAGCCGCTCTCGTCCATCTCTGGCGATCTGATGAGCCATATGCGCTACCCGGAGAGCCTGTTCAAGGTGCAGCGCCAGCTCCTGTCCCAGTACCACGTCAACTCGGCCAGCCAGTTCTTCTCCGGCGAGGACTTCTGGCAGACCCCCGTGGATCCGACCGGGACCAGCAAGGAGCAGAAGGCCGGGGTCAAGCAGCCCCCCTACTATCTGACCCTGCAGACCCCGGGGACCGACAAGCCCGCTTTCTCGCTGACCTCCACCTTCATCCCCGCCGGCACCTCCACCAGGGAGATCCTGACCGGGTTCCTGTCCGTGGATTCCGACGCCGGGTCGACCAAGGGGGTGATAGGCCCCGACTACGGGACCATCCGGCTGATGGAGCTGCCCAAGAATTCCAATGTCCCCGGCCCAGGTCAGGCGCAGAACAACTTCAACTCGGATGCTGCGGTCTCCACCGAGCTCAACCTGCTCCAGTCCGGGTCCACCAAGGTCAAACGCGGCAACCTGCTGACCCTGCCCATAGGCGGCGGGCTGATCTACATCCAGCCGGTCTACGTCCAGTCCAGCGGCGCCACCAGCTTCCCCCTGCTCAAGCGGGTTTTGGTGGCCTTCGGGGACAAGGTGTCGTCGTCCGCCACCCTGGATGCGGCCCTTGACAAGACCTTCCAGGGCAATTCGGGCGCGTCTGCCGGCGATGCCGACAACACCGGACGCACCAATGCCGAGGCTGACCAGAGCAAGCAATCCGGTAAGGCCCCGGATAAGACCACCGGGTCCGGCGGGGCATCGGCCACAGGAGGGCAGGCACTGAAACAGGCCCTGGACAAGGCCAACCAGGCCATGAGCGAGGGCGATGCCGCCCTGAAGAAGGGCGACTTCAGCGCCTACGGCGAAGCGCAGAACCGTCTGCGCGAAGCCCTCAAGGAGGCCTCCGACCAGGAGGGCGGCAACAAGTGAGCGCCACCCCGCGCATCCGGCTCTGCCGCCGCGGGGACCTGGAGGCGGTCACCGCCATCTACAACCAGGCGGTCATGGACGGCGGTTCCACGGCGGATACGGCCCCGGTCAGCCTGGACCAGCGCCTGCAATGGTGGCTGGACCACGATCCGGACCAGGGCCATCCGGTCCTGGTCCTGGAGCAGGAGGGCAAGGTGCTGGCCTTCGGCTCCCTGTCGGCCTACTACGACCGGCCCGGCTACCAGGAGACCTGCGAGCTGGGCTACTACGTGGACCGCGGCAGCCGTGGACGTGGCCTGGGAGCCCTGATGGTCCATTCCCTGCTGGAGCGCGCCCAGCAGGTGGGCATGCGTCTGGCCGTGGCCATCATCTTCGATGACAACTCGGCTTCCAAGGCCCTGCTGCACCGGTTCGGGTTCAGCCGCTTCGGCCTCCTGCCCCAGGCCGCCTGGGACCGGTTCGCCCTGCATGATGTCTCCTACTGGAGCCTGTCCCTTGAGCGAAACGGGGTCGGGGAGCCTGTGTAGAATCTCACCGTCCCGTTTGAGAGCAGGAGGTATCACCTACATGGCATCCGATTTCTGGCTGATGGCCGGACTGGGCAACCCGGGTGACGAGTACAAGGGCACCAGGCACAACATGGGCTTCATGTGCGCCGATCTGCTGGCCGAACGATGGTCGGTCAACCTGCGCGACCACAAGGGCCTGGCCCAGCTGGGCCGTGGCACTCTGGATCTTGACGGACGCCGCATACCCTTCTTCCTGGCCAAGCCGCTGACCTTCATGAACGACTCCGGCGATGCCCTGGCCTCCATCTGCTCTTACTACCACATACCTGTTGGCCGGGTCGTGGTCATCCATGACGATATGGACCTGGAGTTCGGCAGGATCAAGGTCAAGGCCGGCGGGTCCTCGGGCGGGCACAATGGCATTCGTTCCATCGACCGCTCCCTGGGCAGCAACGCCTACGCCCGGGTCCGCATGGGCGTGGGGCATGCCCGAGGAGGTCCTGACGCCCATCGGCGCACTGTGGATTGGGTTCTGGGCACTTTTGCCGGCGAGCAGCGCAAGCGTCTGCCCGAGTTCCTGGCCGATGGCGCGGACGCCGCGGAAACCGTAATCATCAAGGGCCTCAGCCAGGCTCAGGAGCAGTTCAATGGTCGATGAACATACCCAGAAGGCGGAGTCACAGGAATCGCTGAACGGGTCCCTGCGTCCCCTCCTGGACGACCTGCAGGCAGACGCTGCCTTCACCAGATTGGTCCAAGGAGACTCCCAGCCTGCCGCCGACACCGACACCTCCCTCATGGTCCAGGCTCCCCAGGGCATCAGGCCAGCCCTGGCGGCCGCAGCTGCTGGACGTGCCCCAGTCGTCCTGGTGGTCCCCTCCGAGCGTGACGCCCAGGAGATGACCGGCGCCATCCGCTCCTGGTATGAGGGCGACCCGGGTGATGTGGCCCTGCTGCGCTCCTGGGAGACCCTGCCTCACGAACGGCTCTCGCCCCGGGCAGACACCGTGGCCTCCCGGATGGCCGTCTTCAGGCGGCTGGCCCATCCGGTCCAGGGCGACCCTGACTTCGGACCCATCCGCATCCTGGTCATGCCCGTGCGATCCCTGCTGCAGCCGGTGGTCAAGGGTCTGCAGGATGTGGAGCCCCTGGTCTTTCTGCGCGGCCAGGACCTGCCCCTGGATCAGGCCGTCGAAGCTCTGGTCCGCAACGCCTACACCCGGGTGGACCTGGTCATGGAGCGCGGCCAGTTCGCCGTCCGAGGCGGTATCCTGGATGTTTTCGTCCCCACCATGGCCCACCCGGTGCGCATCGAGTTCTTCGGCGACGAGGTGGACACCATCCGCAGCTTTCACGCCTCCGACCAGCGCACCTACGGCCCTGACCTGGACCGGATCTGGGCGCCGCCCTGCCGCGAGCTGCAGCTGACCGACCAGGTCCGCGCCCGCGCCCGCTCCCTGATCGGGAGCATCCCCAACGCCGACGACATGCTGGAGTCCATCGCCCAGGCCATTCCGGTGGAGGGGATGGAGTCCCTCCTGCCTGCCCTGGTCGACGATCTGGTGCCGGTAGGGTCCATGCTGCCCGAGGGCGCTCTGATTCTGCTGTCGGAGCCGCAGCTGCTGGCCCGCTCCGCCCAGGACCTGGTCAAGACGGCCAACGAGTTCCTGGCCGCCAGCTGGCATGTGGCAGCCTCCGGGCAGGGCTCGGGCGCGCCCATCAGCTTCGACAGGGCCAGCTTCCTGGACTACGACGAGGTCATCTCATCCCTGGAGTACCGCAAGGGGGAGGTCTGGAAGCTGACCGACCTTTCGGTGGACCCGGACCGGGAGGGGGCCGAGCGTCTGGATGCCCTGGCGCCGGACCAGTACCGTGGCGACGAGGATCGGGCCGCCTCGGGCATTGCCTCCCTGCTTGAGCGCGGCGACCAGGTTGTGGTGACCGCTCCGGCCCAGGGGACGCTCAGCCGTCTGCGTCGGGCCGTGCAGACCACCGGTGTTGTCGGGGTGGAATATCACCGCTCCCTGGCCGTGGACGGCTTCGTGGACCAGTCCGCCCACCTGGCCCTGCTGACCGAGCGGGACCTGACCGGGCGCACCAGCGTGGCCGCAGGCAGCAAGACCTCCAACCGCCGGCGCAAGGCCATCGACCTGGACGAACTCAAGCCCGGCGACTACGTGGTCCACGACCAGCACGGCATCGGCCGCTTTCTGGGCATGCGCCAGCGCAGCGTGGGCGTGGGCCCCAGCAAGGGCAGCAGGGAGTACCTGGTCCTGGAGTACGCCCCCTCCAAACGCAACGCCCCGCCAGACAAGCTCTTCGTGCCGGCCGACCAGCTGGACCAGGTCAGCCGTTACATCGGCGCCGAGATCCCCAGGCTCAACAAGCTGGGCGGATCCGACTGGTCGGCCACCAAGGCCAAGGCCCGCAAGCACGTCCACAAGATCGCCCAGGGCCTGGTCAAGCTCTATTCGGCCCGGCAGCGCACCAAGGGCTTCGCCTTCAGCCCCGACACCCCCTGGCAGAAGGAGCTGGAGGATGCCTTCCCCTACCAGGAGACCCCCGACCAGCTGACCGCCATCGACGAGGTCAAGGCCGACATGGAGAAGCCGGTGCCCATGGACCGCCTGATCTGCGGGGATGTAGGCTTCGGCAAGACCGAAATAGCCATTCGCGCCGCTTTCAAGGCCGTCCAGGACGGCAAGCAGGTGGTGGTTCTGGTGCCCACGACCCTGCTGGTCCAGCAGCACTACCAGACCTTCACCGAGCGCTTCGAGGGCTTCCCGGTGGATGTGGCCGCCATGAGCCGTTTCCAGACCGCCAAGGAGAACCAGGCCACCATGGAGGGCCTGGCCAGCGGGGCTGTGGACGTGGTCATCGGCACCCACAAGCTGCTCAACCCCCGCATCCGCTTCAAGGATCTGGGCCTGATGATCGTGGACGAGGAGCAGCGCTTCGGCGTGGAGGCCAAGGAGACCCTCAAGGCCATGCGGACCAACGTGGACGTCCTGTCCCTGTCGGCCACGCCCATTCCGCGCACCCTGGAGATGGCCGTGACCGGCATCCGGGAGATGTCCACTCTGGCCACGCCCCCCGAGGATCGTCTGCCGGTGCTGACCTATGTGGGCGCCTACGAGGATGCCCAGGTGACGGCGGCCATTCGCCGCGAGCTTCTGCGCGGGGGGCAGATCTTCTACATTCACAACCGGGTGGAGGACATCGGCAAGATCTCAGCCAAGGTGCAGACCCTGGTCCCCGAGGCCAAGGTGGGCGTGGCCCACGGCAAGATGGGGGAGAAGCAGCTGGACGGGGTCATCCGCGACTTCTGGCACCGGGACATCGATGTGCTGGTCTGCACCACCATCGTCGAGACCGGCCTGGATATTCCCAACGCCAACACGCTGATTGTGGACCGGGCCGACCGCTTCGGGCTCTCCCAGCTCCACCAGCTGCGCGGCCGGGTGGGGCGAGGCCGGGAGCGCGCCTACGCCTACTTCCTCTACGACCCCAGCAAGCCCATGACCCAGACCGCCCACGACCGGCTGGCCACCATCGCCCAGAACACGGCCCTGGGATCCGGCTACGACGTGGCCATGAAGGACCTGGAGCTGCGCGGCACCGGCAACCTGCTGGGCGACGAGCAGTCCGGCCATATCGAGGGGGTCGGCTTCGACCTCTACGTGCGCATGGTCTCCGAGGCGGTGGAAGAGTACAAGGAGCCCGGACGGACCGAGCCGGTCACCGTCAGCATCGACCTGCCTCTGGAGGCCTCCATTCCGGTGGACTACATCGACTCGGACAAGCTGCGTCTGGAGGCCTACCGCAAGCTGGCCTCGGCCCGCAACGAGCATGATCTGCGCGACCTGCACGAGGAGCTGACCGACCGCTACGGTCGTCCGCCGGCCCAGTTCGATACCCTCTTCGCGGTGGCCAGGCTGCGGGCCAAGGCTCGCTCCCTGGGCATTTCGGAGATCGCCTCCCAGGGCTCCCGGGTGCGGATCAGGCCCGTGACCATGCCCGACTCCCTGCAGGCCAGGATCGCAAGAATATACAAGGGCAGCCAGTACCGCCCGGTGACGCAGACCCTGCTGATCCCGGCGCCCTTCGCGGGCTCCCTGGGTTCAGGACCCATGGATTCGGCGGCCATGACCTCCTGGGTGGACACCCTGCTGGACGACCTGGCCTGGGGGCTGCCCAAGTCCTCCGACGATGGCACGCCAACGGTTCCCGCCCCCGTCCAACAAAACTAGTATCCTGTAAGAGACATCACAACAACTTATTGAAGGAGCAGTTGTGGCAGCAATTGAAAGCGTGTTCGCGCGCGAAATTCTTGATTCCCGTGGCAACCCGACCGTCGAGGTCGTTCTGCAGACCGAGGACGGCGCCGAGGGGCGTGGTCTGGTTCCTTCCGGTGCTTCCACCGGCGAGGCCGAGGCCTGGGAACGTAGGGATGGCGACAAGAAGCGCTATCAGGGCAAGGGTGTGCTGGACGCCGTCAAGGCGGTCAATGAGACCATCGCTCCCAACGTCATCGGCATGGACGCCACCGATCAGCGCGCCCTGGACGAGACCATGATTGATCTGGACGGCACCCCCAACAAGGGCAAGCTGGGCGCCAACGCCATTCTGGGCGTCTCCCTGGCTGCGCTCTATGCGGCTGCCGAGTCCGCCGAGCTGCCTCTCTACCGTTACCTGGGCGGCACCAACGGCCACATCCTGCCTGTGCCCAACATGAACATCATGAACGGCGGCGCCCATGCTGACTTCGCCACCGACATCCAGGAGTACATGATCTCCCCCTACGGATTCGACTCCTACCGGGAGGCCCTGCGCGCCGGCGTCGAGGTCTACCACACCCTCAAGGGCATCCTGAAGAAGGACGGCCACGAGACCGGCCTGGGCGACGAGGGCGGCTTCGCCCCCAAGATGAAGTCCAACGAGGACTCCCTGAAGTACATCGTCGACGCCATTGAAGCTGCCGGCTACGAGCCCGGCAAGCAGATCGGCCTCTGCCTGGACGTGGCCTCCTCGGAGTTCTACAACAAGGACACCGACAAGTACCGCTTCGACGGCGAGGACCGCGACGCCGACTACATGCTGGACTACTACCAGGGCCTGGTCGAGCGCTACCCGCTGGTCTCCATCGAGGATCCCTTCGCTGAGGAGGACTGGGGCGCCTGGCAGAAGATCACCGCCGCCATGGGCGACCGCCTGCAGTTCGTGGGCGACGACCTGCTGGTGACCAACCCCAAGAGGCTGCAGAAGGGCATCGACCTGAAGGCCGCCAACTCCCTGCTGGTCAAGCTCAACCAGATCGGCACCGTGACCGAGACCCTGGACGCCATCGAGCTGGCCACCGCCAACGGGTTCACCTCCATGGTTTCCCACCGTTCCGGCGAGACCTCCGACACCACCATCGCCGACCTGGCCGTGGCCAAGAACACCCGCCAGATCAAGACCGGCGCTCCGGCCCGTGGCGAGCGCATCGCCAAGTACAACCGACTGCTGGAGATCGAGGAGGAGCTGGGCTCCACCGCCGAGTACGCCGGCTACAGCGCCTTCAAGGCCTGCAAGAAGTACACCAAGTAAGGTCTTGCCAGCCGGGCCGGACACCTTGCAGGTTTTGACCCGACTGTGAAGTCTTTCACCCGTGGCGGTCCGCGTCGGCTGCCGCGGGTATTTTTATGGGTATGGCCAAGAACAAACGTGACGGCGCCAACCGGCGGACAGGCAGGCGGTCGTCGGGACCCATCACCTTCTTTGTGGCGGTCATCATCGTAGCCCTTGGGCTGATTCAGCTGGTCTCCACCTTCCACGCCTACGCCATCAATCTTTCCGAGCTCAACGGCCTGCGCAACCAGCAGGCCCAGCTTGTCGAGCACAAGCGTGACCTGGAGAACCAGATCCGGCGCTGGGACGACAAGGCCTATGTGACCGCACAAGCCCGGGATCGGCTGGGATTCGTCTTCCCTGACGAGGAGGCCATCCGGGTCCTGCACCCGGAGGCGGTCACGGGTGGCAAGGACAAGGACCAGGCCGGAAGCAAGGGGGTCCGGGCCCCCAGGAAGAACTCCCTGCCCTGGTATCAGGAGATGGCCTATTCCTTCGCCAAGGCCGACCAGGATCCTGCTGCCGACAGAAGCAAGGGGGAATCCAGTCCGACCGGCTCTGCCAGTCCGTCTGGTTCAAGCAGTCCAGGCGGTGCTGATGGCCCCTCTCCATCCGAGGGCGGGGGAGCGCAGTGAACTCCGACAATGAACTTAGCAGCAGGAAACAATCAGGGAAGATGAGGACAGCGTGATCAAGGCCCAGGAAAGGCCCCAGGCAGCAGTGGAATCTCAAGCCGCAGACAAGATCCGGGTCGAGCCTAAAGCCTCCAGCCTGGTTACCGGCCGGGATCTGGCGGTGGTCAAAGACCGTATCCAGGAGCTTCTGGCGACCCCGGCCACGCCGGAGCAGACAGCCGTCGTGAACCGGCAGCTGGGCCGCTATCCGAGGGGCATGGTGGCCGTGGGCGCCCGCTGCGTCTGCGGCAATCCGCTGGCTGTGGTCACCCGGCCCCAGCTGGAAGACGGCACGCCCTTTCCGACCACCTGCTATCTGACCAGCCCCGAGGCCGTCAAGGCCGTCTCCCGGCTGGAGGCCGACGGCGTCATGGCCGACTGGAATGCCGAGCTTGGTTCGGATCCGGACCTGGCCAGCGCCTACCGCAGGGCCCACGAGCTCTATCTGGCCTTCCGTTCCGCCCTGGCCCAGCGGCTGGGCGACGACGAGGGGCACATCGCCGGAATCTCGGCCGGTGGCATGCCCAAGAGGGTCAAGTGTCTGCACGCTCTGACTGCCCAGTCCCTGGTTATGGGGCCTGGGGTCAATCCCCTGGGCGACCGGGTTCTGAGTCTGGTGCGTCGGGTATTCGACCCGCAGGTCTGCCGGTGCGCGCAGCCTTGGACTGAGGCATCCGGGCAAGCGAGCCAGCAGGAAAACCAATGAAGGGGGCTTCCATGGATCAGGTTACGGTGGCGGGCGTGGACTGCGGCACCAACTCCATACGTCTGCTGATAGCCCAGGTGGACCGACAGGGGCTGCACCCGGTGGCTCCCAGGCTGATGCGGGTCATCCGGCTGGGGGAGGGCGTGGACCGCGACCACCGCTTCTCCGATCGGGCTCTGGAGCGCGCCTTTGAGGCCTGCCGGCTCTTCGCCCAGCAGCTGCGGGAACACCCGGTGGACGGCCTGCGCTTTGTGGCCACCTCGGCCACCAGGGATGCCGACAACCGCGAAAGCTTTGAGGAGGGGGTGCGCTCCATCCTGGGGGTTGCGCCCGAGGTCATCAGCGGCTCCCAGGAGGCCTCGCTGAGTTTTCTGGGCGCGGTCAGCGTGCTGGAGCAGCGCGGCAGCGCCGACATGCCTCCTGCGCCCTACCTGGTGGTCGACCTGGGTGGCGGCTCCACCGAGCTGGTCCTGGGCGGGGACGGGAGCGATCTGCCTGTGGACCAGGTCAGGGCCTCCTACTCCATGAACATCGGCTCCGTGCGGATGACCGAGCGCCATCTGCTGGGCGATCCGCCCACCCAGGAGCAGATCGACCAGGCGCTGGAGGATGTTGACGGCTGGATCGACCGGGCCTTCGAACAGGTTCCCGTAGCCGGGGTAGGCAGCCTGATCGGGGTCTCCGGCACGGTGACCACCATGAGCGCCCTGGCCCTGGGATGCGAGGTCTACGATCGCCATGCCGTCGATGGCCGGTCCATTGCGGTCGATGCGGCCCGCCGGGTTGACGACCGGGTGCTGACCATGAGTCGGCAGGAGCGCAGGGAACTCAAGGCCATCCATCCCGGCCGTGTGGATGTGATCGGCGGCGGCGCCCTGATCTGGAGCCGTCTGCTGGAGCGTCTGGGCCAGGCCAGTCCCAGTGCGCTGGCTTCGGGAACCTATGTGGCCAGCGAGCACGGCCTTCTGGATGGCCTGGTCCTGGACTACGGCCGGACCCTCCTGCGCGAATGATATACTAAGGCGTTATGGGTTACGGCCCCGGTGGCGAAATGGTATACGCATCGGACTTAAAATCCGCCGCCTTCACCGGCTTGTGGGTTCGATTCCCACCCGGGGCACCAAGGCCTCATCGGCTTGGACGGCAGTGTCGCAACTTGTCACCCGGCCGACGAACCGATACTCTGGTACGCAAGAAAACCAAAGGAGTTGTCATGAGTGACCAATCCATGCCCGAGGTGAACGCCGAATTCGGCGCCACGCCGACCATAGCCTTCCATGGTCCGGCGCCCAGCGGGCTGCGCGCCGTGGAGCTGGTCGAGGGGGACGGGCCGGTCGTCCGCAAGGGCGATACCGTCACCGTCAACTATCACGGCCTCGTCTGGGGTTCGGATCAGGTCTTCGACTCCAGCTTCCAGCGCCATCAGCCGGCCAGCTTCCGCATTGGCGTGGGGCAGGTCATTCGCGGCTGGGACCAGACAGTGCCCGGTCACAACGTGGGGTCCAGGTTGGTGGTCTCCATTCCGCCGGAGTATGGATATGGTCGTCAGGGGATGCCCCAGGCGGGCATCGGCGGCGACGATACCCTGGTTTTCGTGATCGACATCATATCGACACGGTAGACAAGGGTCTCCAGGCGCCGGTGAGGGCCGGCGCCTTTTTCATACCCTTGACTTTGCAGTTCAGGTCGGGCCACGAGACAAGCGCATCAAACAAGGAGGAATCACATGGCTGAGGAAAAGACGATTCTGCTGACACAGGCCGCTTACGACAAGCTGAAGGAGGAGCTCGACCACCGTCAGGGCGAGTACCGCGACGAGATCACCGAACGCATCGCGGCGGCTCGTGCCGAGGGCGATCTGAGCGAGAACGGCGGCTACCAGGCTGCCCGCGAGGAGCAGGGCAAGAACGAGGGGCGGATCAACGAGCTGATCGTCAAGCTGCGCAACGCCAAGATCCTCAAGGCCCCCAAGGCGGGCACGGTGGGCAACGGCTCCCTGGTGACCCTGACCATGGCCGGCAACGAAATGGTCTATGTGCTGGGCTCCAGGGATCTGACCGTGGCCACCGACTACGACGTCATCAGCCCCGAGTCGCCCATCGGCGCGGCCCTGATGGGCGCCAAGAAGGGCCAGACCGTGACCTACAAGGCACCCAATGGCAAGGACATCTCGGTCACCGTCAAGGATGCCCAGCCCCTCAAGTAGCGGGACGACCCCTCACCGTCCCAGCCCGGCCTGAATGAAGCCGCTTCCCGCCATAGTCGACGGAGAGCGGCTTCTTCTATGGTTCTTGTCGGATGGTGTGTGATGAACAGACCGCCAGGTTGGTGATGTGTTCAGCGCAGATTGCAGACCACCAGGTAGATGGCTACGATATGGCAGGCGTAGCCGATGACCGTCCCGCAGTGGAAGATCTCATGGAAGCCGAAGACGCGTGGCCAGGGGTCCGGCCGTCGCAGGCCGTAGACAATTGCCCCGAGGATGTAGGCCAGGCCGCCGGCCACGATCAGCCACACCACCGGCGGACCGGCCATGGGGGAGTCCCAGAAGAGCTTCAGAAAGCCCACGCCCGAGACTCCGAAGACCACGTAGACCAAGGTGTAGAGCCAGCGGGGAGCCTCGATCCAGAAGACGTGGACGATCATGGCCACCAGGCTGGCCCCCCACATGCCCAGGATGATGATCCGCCGCCAGAAGGGGTCCAGGGCGAAGGAGATCGGCGTGTAGGTGCCCGCGATGAGCAGGAAGATGTTGACGTGATCCAGACGGCGCAGCACGTCCGTGGTCCCCGGGGTCCAGTCGCCCAGATGATAGAGGGCGGAGTTGCCGAAGAGGGCCAGTGAGGCGACCATGAAGACCGCGCAGGCCAGCTTGAGCCCAGTGCCGTGGGCCAGGCAGATCAGCACGATGCCGGCGGCCAGGGCCAGGGGGGCGGCCACGGCGTGAATCCAGCCGCGCAGCATGGGCTTGGGGCGGCCGTGGACATCCAGACGGACCTTGCGCTCGATCTCCATGTCGGGGATGCCCTCGATTCGCGAGGCCTTGATCTCAGCCTTGGCCATGATCCGCGCAGCCTTGGCCTTGGCCTTGGCACGCACCGCGTCGGCCCTGGCCTGCAGATGGGCCTCGTGGGCCACCTCCGCATCCCGGCGCAGGTAGGTCAGCTCCTGGCGGCGCTGCTGACGGCGGCGTTCGAGATCGGGATCGACCTCCTGATCCTCGGACGGTCTGCCGTCCTCGCTGGTCCTGGTTGCCATGGCCCTCCCTTGGCCCCTTGACTGGTCCGGACCTGTCGGGTTCGGTTGCCGGGGGCGAAACATCCGTGAACCACCCTACCCTAGACCTGTGTATGGGACGCGCATGCCATCATCGCCCTTGGCATGACCCGCCTGCCTGCTTCCGAGGGCCCTTTGTATGATGGAGGGCATGGCTGATTTTTCCGAGATTCTGGCATCCTGCGACGACTGCAATGAGGAGGACCGCGAGTGGCTTCACCACCTGGTGGCCGACTGGCAGGTCATCGCCGATCTGAGCTTTGCAGACCTGCTGCTCCTCCTGCGCACCGGCGAGGGGGAGTTCACCGTGGCCGAGCAGTGCCGGCCCTCCACGGTCATGTCCCTGCGCACCGAAGACGTGGTGGGGGAGCACTTCCCGGCGGATCAGCGCGGGGAACTGGAGGCGGCCATGCAGTCCAAGGGGGTGCTGCGGTCCACCAAGCTGCGCACCATCGGCCGTGCCACGGTCTGCGACGTCTATGCTCCTATCAGGCACCAGGGCAGAACCCTGGGTCTGGTGGTCCGCGAGACCAACATGGCCACCCGCGAGTCCAACGGCCGCTACGAGAGCGAGAGCATCAACGCGGGCAAGGAGCTCTTTGAGATGATCACCCGCGGCGAGTTTCCCTATGCGGATTCAGTGCTCAACCAACGGCACAACGCCAGGGTGGCCGACGGTTTCTTTGTGCTGACGTCAAGCGGCGTGGTGCGGTACGCCTCGCCCAACGCCATCAGCTGTTTCCGCAGGCTGGGCTCAGTGGAGACCATGATCGGCCAGTATTTGAGCGAGATCGGCACCTCCCTGCTCAAGGAGAACGATCCCGTGCCCGATTCCCTGCCACTGGTCCTGACGGGCAAGGCAGCCGTGGACTCGGAGCTGGACGCCAACGGGTCTGCCGTCTCCATGCGCTCCCTGCCCCTGTATGGCAAACAGGGCAGGATTGGCGCCATCGTGCTCTGCCGGGATGTGACCGAGCTGCGCCGCCGGGAGAAGGAGCTGCAGACCAAGGATGCCACCATCTCCGAGATCCACCACCGGGTCAAGAACAACCTCCAGGCCGTGTCGGCCCTGCTGCGGCTGCAGGCAAGGCGCACCAAGTCCGACGAGGTCCGCAAGGAGCTGGAAGAGGCCCAGCGACGCGTCCAGACCATCGCTGTGGTTCATGAAGGCCTCAGCCAGACCGCCGATGAGATTGTGGACTTCGACAAGGTGATCGCCAACCTGCTGAAGATGAGCGTGGATCTGGCCACCACCAGCGACCAGCACATCACCATCTCATACGTGGGCAAGTTCGGGATGATGCCCGCCCAGGATGCCACACCCCTGTCGCTGGTGCTGACCGAACTGGTCAACAACGCGGTCGAGCACGGCTTTGAGGGCCGTGACGAAGGGCATATCACCATATCGGTGGGCCGGGGCGGCAACAACCTCAATGTGGTGGTCGAGGATGACGGCAACGGCTACAGCACGGAGTCGGATCAGGGCCAGGCCCGTTCCACCGGGTCCGGGCTGGGCACGCAGATCATCAACACCTTCGTCACCAACGACTTCGGCGGCACGGTCAAGTGGGAGCCCCGCCGGGATGGCGGCACCCGGGTGGTCATCAACATCAAGCTGCGCGTGGCCCAGGACGTGTGACGCCTGGCTCCTTTTAGGCAAAGCAAGGGGCGACGGCATCAAGCCGTCGCCCCTTGCTGTTTTGCGCCATCGGGAAGGTGTCAGGACTGCATCTGCATGGCCTGGGACCTGCGCGCACGCATGGCCCTGCGCTTGAGAGCCCTGCGTTCGTCCTCGCTCAGTCCGCCCCAGACGCCGTAATCCTGGTTGGTGTCCAGCGCGCACTTCAGACAGGCGTCAATGACCTTGCAGGTCCGGCACACGGCCTTGGCCTCCTCGATCTGCTGATAGGCTGCACCTGTGTTGCCGACGGGGAAGAACAGCTCAGGGTCCTTGTCACGGCAAGCAGCCTTAGCGCGCCAATCAAACGCATTACTCATCTACCTAAGCCTCCAAGAAGTTTTTATCGATACTTTATCACTACCCTATGCAAGATAAGCACGATGGGTGACTTTTTTCAAGGGTTCGTTTGTTTTACGGCTAAAGAGAACACCTGTAGCGGAATGGCGAGACCCGCCTCCAGGACCAGACACCGTCCGGGAATGGCACTGGGCCGGGTGGGGAGGGTGGCCAGCTGATCAGCGGGGATGCCAGCAGCCAGATCGGCCCCCCGTTCGCCGCAGGGGAACACCAGACGGCGGCTGAAACGCTCGGGTCTGCGCAGGGCGCTGGCCGTATCCACAGCCAGGATCACCGTGGCGGCCTCCTGTCCCAGAGCCTCCTGCAGAAGAGGGGCCAGAGGATCCTGACAAAGCGGATCCAGCAGATCCTGGGCGTCGTCAAGAATCCAGATCAATGCACGGCTGCCGTCCTGACGGCCATGAGGCGGTGACGGCACTGTGCCGGGAAATTCCCGACTGCTGTAGCCGTGACCTGTTCGACGCGTGATGCGCAGGTCGAAGCCCGGCTCTGGTCGGGCTCCTGGCTTCATCAGGGTGAGCAGGGAACGAGCCAGCAGGGCCAGCAGGGTGCTCTTGCCCCGTCCTCGAGGCCCGATCAGGGCCGTATGACCCTTGAGCGGCAGGCGATAGAGATGGAGCAGAACCCCGTCGTCCATATGTCCCAGAGGTACCTGGGGCTGTCCCGACTGCCAGAGGACCTGTCCGCAGGCCGGATCATGCTCTGGCAGGGGAGGGGAGAAGAGCGGTGCCGGCGGTCGGCTGCCGCAAAAGCGACTGGCCTTGATGATCTGGCCCACCAGGGCCTGCGGGTCAGCTGCTGGGCAGGTGCGGAAGGCTTGCAAGCCCCGGCCCTGCTCCAGGAAGCCCAGACCTGGACAGGCAGGGTCGATCGCCGTAGCACAGGAGGAGCCCAGCAGCTCCCTGGACTGCAGGGGGTCCCGCACTCGCAGACAGATGCCCAAGTTCATGTTGGCACGCATCTGGGCGCTGACCTGCCCCATGGTCTGCTGGGTGCAGGCCACCAGGTTCATGCCCAGGGATCTGCCCTGAGAGGCCAGCGAGGTCAGCCTATCCAGGTAGTCAGGCAGAAGTTGGCGCAGGGCCTGGAACTCGTCAATCACCACCACCAGGCGCGCTGGTGGATCGGCCATACGTGCAGTGTCCTCAACCCCCGCTCTGGCGACTAGGCGCTGGCGGCGCTCCAACTCCCGCTGAAGGCCGTTCAGCGCGCGTACGGCCCGTTCCAGGTCCAAATTGGTCACGCAGCCCACGGTGTGCGGCAGTCGGGCCAAGAGGCCGAAGCCGGCGCCACCCTTGAAGTCCAGCAGGACCAGATTGAGCCGGTCTGGCGGCTGGCTGGCGGCCAGGGCCAGACACCAGGTCTGCAGGAAGACCGATTTGCCCGAACCGGTGGTGCCTGCCACCAAGGCGTGGGGTCCGTCGCGGGGCAGATCGATGACCAGCGGACCAAGATCTGGCCGGATGCCGATGACTGCCGGTGCCGACGTTCCTGATGCGGCAAGCCATGCGTGGACGATGCCCTGCCAGGGCGGACCTTGCGATCCCGAAGGCCCTGATTCCAAGAGCCGGGACTCGAGCTGAGGGCCGGGGTCAGAGGCCAGTTTAGCCAGGTCCTGCAAGGTCTCGTTCTCTGTAGTTGTCGAGAGGGATGCACGATCCGATACTGTGCCGTATGCCGATTGAGCGCCTGCCGGCGGAGCGGACGATGACCGGCGATGCATTCGCAGCAGGCTCAGAAGCACCATGGCCAGGGTGCCTGTCAGGCTGGGCAGCAGGAGGAGGAGCAAGATCCAGCGGCCCTGGCAGACTACGTACCAGATCATGCCCGCCTGGGCCAGGGCCGGAGCCGTCTGTGCAACCAGGGTGAGCATGACCTGGGCGCTTCCCCTTTTGGCCTTCCCCTCTTTGGTGCCGGCGGCGTGCCGATTGCCGCCTGCAGCATTGCTCGGGACTGTCGGCCCAGCTGCGGACTTGGGGAATACAGGTGCTGATGAATTGGCCTTGATCATGCCTTCAGCATGAGACGCCCGACGCAGGAGCGCTAGAGCGGACCTGCCGTGTGGTCAAATGTGGAAGGGATTGGCGATGGGCGCAAAGCGGGCGCTACATGCCGCCGACCGTTCCAGCGGCATGACTGCCCTGGGCCAGTTGGTTGAACAGGTCGGTGTTGCGGGCTTGATCCAGCAGGACGGTGGAACCGATGCCCCCGCCCGGGTAGTAGTCGGGATCTGTCCAGTAGACGCTTCCGGTGACCCCATTGCTGCTGCTGGCGCTGCGGAAGGCCAGGACCATGTGCATAAGGTCTATGGGGTTGGCCCGCTCATCCACCACCAGGGCATCCAGCCCTGACGAAAGGACCTTGCCGGCCCTGGACGGGTTGAGCATGACAGAGGGCTGCAGGGCCTTGGCGCTGATGGCCGAGATGGCCTGACGCTGGCGTTCGGCACGCCCAAAGTCTCCCTTGGGATCCGAGTAGCGCATGCGGGTGAAGGCCAGGGCCATGCCACCGTCAGCCTGATGGCAGCCGCGGGACCATACCATGCCTGAGTTGGGGTCGTTGACGTCTGCGTCATAGCAAAGCCTGACGCCGCCCAGGGCGTCGACTACCTTGCTGAGGCCTCCGAAACGGATCAGGGCCACATGATCGACCTTATGACCGGTGATGTCCTCGATCTGGCCGGTCAGGGCCCGGTAGCCCGATGTGTAGGCCACGGCGTTGATCTTCATGTACTCCCCATCCTGCTTGACCAGGGAATCCCGGGGGACTGAAATCAAGGAGGCGGCCCCGTGCCGGGGCTTGGTCAGCACCAGGATGGTGTCGGTGCGGAAGCCGGTGATGCTGGTGTCCTGTCCTGCCCCCGGCGATCCGTCGCGCTGGTCCGATCCCAGCAGGAGCCAGGTGGTGGCTTCTGAGCCAGGGGCATCGGTCAGCATTCTGTCGCGGGTGAGCTTGCCATTGATCCAGAACCATCCCCCACCTGCCAGTACAGCCAGTGCCAGCAGCAGGACCAGCAACAGAATGGCCACGAACCTGCGCAAGGGATGTCTGCGGACGAGAGCCGTGCCGTTCCGCATGTCGCGGTTATGGCCCTTGTTCCGGTGGTATTCAACAGGTGCAGCTGCAGCCGCTGGTCTGGGTGTGGTTTTCGAGGAGCCGCTGGTGCGTCGGGCTTTCTGATGTCCGGCCCCGGCAGAGGGGGAGAAGCTGGGAGGCGTCTGGCTGCGGCTGTGTCTAGCCCCGGTACCCGGGGTTTGGGGGTCGGCCGAGGGACGGTGATGCCCGGAAGGCATGAAGCTAGGAGGCTCCTGCCCTTGTCCGCCTTGGTCTGATCCAGTCCGCATACCCTTAACCTCCGTAGCTATGGCCGACTAGGTAAGCAATAGCATGCCTGAACGACCCAGAGGGGCTTAATCGGCTATCTCTGCGCCGGAACCGCACAGACCGTAGCAAACAGGTAGCGGTCCGCCATGCCGATGTACTGTCCGGTATTTGCATCCTTGATGGTTCCGTCGTCCGGATCGACGGTCCCGCCCGTGTTCGGATCGACCAGGGTCTTGTCGGGCATGGTGATAAGTCCAGTGCGTGGATCGGGTTTGGGAGCAGCGGCGGCGGATGCAGATGGGGATTGGGTGCCGTCCCCTGTGTCAGAGCCGTTGCCAGCCGTCTGAGCGGCACTCTGTGAGTTTTGGGCGTTCTGGGCATCCTGACCATTGCCGGCCTGGTTGCCTGATGAGGAAGCTGACTCTGCAGCCTCATTGGCCTGGGTCAAAGGCTTGCCCTCGCGCAGCAGATGCCAGATGGTTTCGGCCTCGTCCGTCCACACCACCCGGTTGCTGTCCTGGGACCATTCTTCGACAGGTATGGTTCGGGCGTAGATATGCGTGGTGTCTATGTGCTTGAGCGAATTGCCCAGGCCCAGCAGGGTCTGGAAGCTGCCCAGCCCCTCGCTCAGCTGCAGGGTGGACATGGAGGTGGTGGCCAGACGGTAGGCCTTGGGCAGATCGGAATAGATGTTGACGGTCTTGGCCTCGTTGACCAAGCTCTTGATCAGGTACTGCTGGCGGGTGGTGCGCATGATATCCGACCCGTCGGCGCCGGTTCCGTGGCGCATGCGAGCGTACTCGGTGGCCTGGGTTCCGTCCAGATGCTGCAGGCCGCGCTTCAGGTTGATGCCGGTGTAGCCGTCCCAGGTGTCCTTGGGGATGCACACGTCGACCCCGCCCAGGGCGTCGATGATGGACTTGAGGCCGTTGAAGTCAGCCACCACAAACTGCTGAATGTCCAGGCCGGTCAGGGAGCGGACCGCCGCCATGGAGCAGCTGGCGGCCGAATTCGCATCGCCGCCCTGGTTGTAGCCCTCGGCGAAGATGGAGTTGAACATGACCTGGCGGCGGGCCGGGATGGTCTCCCCCTTGCTGGTGGTGCAGGCCGGGGCGTTCACGATGGAGTCCCTGGGGATGGAGACCACATTCACATAGGAGCGGTCGGCGGCGATCTGGACCACCATGGCCGTGTCCGACTGGTGGTTCTCTTCCAGGCCGTCACCGCTGCCGCCCACCTCGGCATTGCCCTCGCCGTCCCGGGTGTCCTGGCCCAGCACCAGGACGTTCAGGGTTTTGCCCTTGTAGATGTCTTCCGGGGCCTTGTGGGCTTGAGTCAGGCTGACGGGCTCGAGCACGTGCATGTGACCGTTGATGTCGGTCCAGAAGGCCGCCACTGTCGAGGCCACGAAGCAGAGAACGAAGGTAAGGGCCAGGCAGATGCCCGTGCGCAGACGGTGGCTGCTGCGAAACCCATCACTGTGCTGGGGCTTGCCGTTCCTGCCCGCCTTGATGTTGGGCAGACCCATCTTTCTGGTTGGGGACGTCAATGGTATGCCTTCCTCATCGGCTGTCGCTGTAGGGCTCATTCCGGCGGGAAGAACCGGGATGGCGGTGAAGCGTGCTTGAACCAGTCATAGTATAGTCTGACCCCCATCCGCAGCTCCTCTTCGGGCGATACGGCTCCCTCCATGTGTTGCTCAGTTGCGCTCGCAGATATTTAGGGGTTGACAGAAGACCCCTGCAGCAGCTGTAATAAAAGTGTGTAAACACACTAGGGACTGGGGGGTCGCTATGAGTGGATTTGTTGACACTCGGTATAGCAGTACAACTAAAAACAGGTTGACGCCGCTGATGCAGTGGTTCGAAGTCAACGTCGGACCATCCTGGCGAAGCGAGGCGCTCTGCGCGCAGACCGACCCGGAAGCATTCTTCCCGGGCAAGGGAGGCTCCACCCAGGAGGCCAAGAGGGTCTGCGCCGACTGCACCGTCCGCAAGCAGTGCCTGGACTGGGCCGTCGAGCACGACGAGCGCTTCGGCATCTGGGGTGGCATGAGTGAACGGGAGCGCCGCCGTTACAAGAAGAGGATGCGCGCGCAGCATCAAGTCTGAATCGCCGCAGATGCCCGAGCGAGGCATTCGGTGACCTGGTTTGCGTAGACTGGAACGCATGAGTTTCGTCGCGCCTCAAGCCCAGGATGTCCGGCAGGTCCTCTCTGCAGTCATGAACGAATGTTCGCCCGCCGCCAGTCCTCATGTGGAGGATGCCGTGGCGGCGGTGATCACGGTCGAGCATGATCTGACCTACCTGCAGGACACCCTGCGTGCCCTCTTGCGGCAGAGCCTCTTGCCGCGGGTCCTGGTCATCGCGGACTGTTCGGGGTCTACTGCAGAGCCTCTCTATGCGCAGTTTCCGGTGGATGGGCCCGCGCGGGTGGAAGTGCAGGTGGTTCGCGCGCGCGGTGCCTCCTCCTTCGGCGATGCCTTGGACAAGGCGCTTGGCTATGCCCGCCTGCCTGGTCGGATCCGCGCTCTTTGGCTTCTGCACGACGACTGCCGTCCTCTGGATACTCACTGCCTGGACGAGCTGGTGGACACCTGGCACAGCAATCCCACCGCCTCCCTGCTGGGTGCCAAGCAGTATGACTGGCAGGGCGAGGGGCTGCGTGACGTGGGTCGGTATGCCTACCATCACCGAACGGTGAGCCTGGTGGTGGACAGCGAACCCGACCAGCAGCAGTATGACGCGCGTCAGGATGTCTTCGCGGTGAGCCTGGCCGGCGCCCTGGTGCCCATGCAGACCATGAAGGACTTGGGCGGACCAGGCGCCTGGGCTGGCACTTTCGGTCAGGCCGACGATCTCTGCCGCCGTATCTGCCTGTCAGGGGGACGGGTGGTAATCGTGCCCAGCGCCCGGATGGCCCATGCCTGCGCCCGTATGAGCGGGTTGCGTGATCGGAACGGGCGGGCGGTGCAGCCCGACCACCCTTTGGATGCCTCCATGGGGCCCATACTGGCTCGGGAACGCTACCTGCTGACCGATTTTGCCCTGCCCTGGTGGCTGCTGGTCTGGCTCTGGCGAGTTCTGGCGGCAGTGTGGTTCATGGCGGTTGATCTTATGGGCAAGCGGCCCTACAGGGCCCTCTGCCGTCTGTGCGCGCCCTGGCGGATCCTGGCTCGGCCTGCAGCGCTGCTGACCATGCGCCGCCGTCTGACCTCCGCCTGCCATGGCAGCCCCCGCCGGTTGGACATTCTTCAGGCCAACAGCCAGCAGATCCGGCAGTGGCGGCAGCGCAGGCAGGCCTTTCATGATCAGCGGGAGCATCCCATGCTCAGCCACCTGGCCCTGGCTCATCTGCGTCAGCAGTTTCTGCGTCGCCTGGCCTGGGCTTCAGGGATGACCCTGGCGGTTCTGGCGGCCTTGGTGGTCACCCATTGGCCCCTCTGCCGCGCCGTCTTCTCGGGAGGGGCCATCCACGCGCCCTCCCTGCCCTCCTCAGGAGCCGATTGGTCCCGGCTGCTGACGGCGGCCACCACCTCCTGGTCCATGGCCGGAGGCGTGGGACAGCCCGCAGTTCCTGCCCCCTTCCTCCTGGTGCTCCTGCCCTTCGCGCTGCTGACCGGAGGTCATGTATCCCAAGCCATGGCTCTGATGCTCCTGGCGGAGACGGGGCTGGCCGCTCTGTCTTTCTGGGCTCTGGCCGGCGTGGTCACCAGGTCCAATCCCATCCGCGTCCTGCTGGGGTTGCTCTGGGCTTGTCTGGCATTCGCCTTGGGCATAGTGGATGGCCTGCAGCTGCCCATGCTGACGGTCATGGCCTTCATGCCTGCCGCCTTCGCTTTTGTTTTCAAGGCTGTGGGGCTGTATCAGACCGAGGCTCCCGTGCATCCCAAGGCTTCGGTGCAGCAGGCGGCTCTGGCCTCTATCTGCTTCCTGCCGGTCCTGGCTGCCGAACCTCAGCTCATGCTGGCCATGATTCCGCTCTTCATTATGGCGATCTGCCTGGTGCCCTCCCATCGGGTCATGCTGCTCCTGGTGCCGCTGCCCTCGGCGCTGGCCCTGGCGCCCACCCTGGTCAATTCCTTGCACCATGCTCATCAAGGGCTTTGGAGACAGCTTTTCGCAGATCTTATGATCCCCTCGACGGGCCTGACCGGTCAGCCCGGAACCGGGAGCCTGGGGCAACTGCTGGCCCGCCTGCTGGACCTGGACGTTTCGGCCCAATGGCCCCTCAGGTGGCGACCTGAGCTCTGGCGCCCGACCACCCTGGCCTGCGCTCTGCTGGTGGTGGCCCTGCTGGCCTTTATCGCCTTGGTTGTGCCTCGGGCGCTCAAGACTGCCAGGATTCTTTGGATTACCGTTCTGCTGGGCCTGATTCTGGCGCTGATCTCCCAGGCGGTCTGCACCGGCTTGGACGAGACCGGTCCAGTGGCCGGTTCGGTCCTGCCCGGCGTGATGCTTGCACTCATGGGACTGCTGGCTTGTCTGGGCCTCCTGGCTGGCCGGGCCGTCCGTCCCTTCTCGCCTCTTGCTCCCGGGCACGATCAGGATCCAGACGGCGATGGTGATCGTCCGCCCCTGCCTCCTGCGCAGTCCTCTTCAACCTCTGCAGCTGCGGCTGATGGCGGAGGACGGATTTTCAGGCTCCTGCTGGGTTTGATCCTGACCCTGGTCACGGCAGGCGTGGCAGCGGCTGGTCTGGCGGCGCCAGTCGGAGGACCCCTGTCCGCTGATGACCGGCAGCTTCCGGCAGTGGCGGTGGACTATCTGAACAAGGATCCGTCCCACCGGGTGCTGGTGCTGACCTCGCCCTCACACGGCCGCGTGGCCTACACGGGTCTGCACACCTCACGAGGCGAGCTGATCGATGCCTCGCCTGCCCTGCGCGCCCAGATGGTGAACGGCGGGAAGATGGCCGGTCAGGATGTCCTCTCGCGTTCGGCGGCGGCTCTGATGGCCAATGCCGACTCCAAGGCTGTAGCGGCTGTATCCGGCCTGGGCTTCGGAGGAATCTATGTGCCTGCCGACCATTCTGGTGCAGGCGGCATGGGATCCACGCCCAACGATGACCTGGTATCCAACATCACCGCCAGCGATGGCGCCCAGCAGGTGGCGACCAGTGCCCAGGGAACCTATTTCCGGTTGAGCTCGCAATCCGGCAGGGATGTGGGGGTCAACATGGCCGGGGCCCGTCAGGCGGCGGCCAGCACCTGGAGGAGGGTCTGGCTCTGGACCCTGGGCTTGGTCCTGCTGGGATACTGCCTGGTGGCTCTGCCGCGTCCTGGCTACTTTGGAGGGGAGCAACTATGAGTGCACGAAGCAAGGGATCCCTGGTGGCTGCTCTGGTCACGGCGCCTCTGGTGGCGGTTTTGATTGCTGTTCTGACGGTATGGACGCCTCCGGCCTCCTTGGCCGACGGGGCCCAGGGCTCGGCAGTCGTTGCCACCCGGGTCAGCCAACGTGAGGCAGCGTCCTACTGCCCGGCTCGCATGACGGTAGCGGATGAGGACAAAGTCGGCGATGACCAGTTCAAGGCCTCGGAGGGCGATCTGAGCGCCCGTGTCACAGCCGCCGCCTTTGGAGCCATCGGCAGTGCCAGCCTGACCCCGCTTGGCGGCGGGCGACGCACCGTGATGGCTGATCCCGATCTCTTGGACGGGCAGAAGACCATGGCTGCATCGCTCGATCCAGGCGCCTCGGCCACGGCCTTCGATTCCCGGATGCTCAAGTCCCAGCCGGGCACGGGGGCGGCTGTCGGCATGGTCTCGTGGGCCACCAAGGGCGATCTGCGAGGGATTCAGGCGTCGGCCTGCCCTCGGGCCGTCATGGATGCCGACTTCCTGTTGCCCGCCACCGGCCGAGGGTCCACACAGCGGCTGGTGGCCTACAACCCGTCATCCAAGGCTACGGTGATCAGTCTTGAGATCCAGGGTTCGCATTCCTCCGGCAACCTGTCCTTGGAGACCGGGAACACCATGACTGTAGCGCCTGGCGGCCATGCCTCATATGACCTGTCTGCGGCGGCTCCCGGACAGCAGGCCATCTATGTCCGGGCTCGCAGCTCCCAGGCGCCAGTGGCCATGTCGGTCTCGGTCAATGTCATGGCTGGACTCGATCCACGCGGGTCAGATCAGGTCACAGCCCTGCCGGCACCCGGCCGTGATCTGGTTATTCCCGGCCTGCGCGGGGCAGACCAGGCCACCCTGCTTCTGCAAGGTTCCAAGGCCACTGCGGTGGAGTTGTCCTGGATGGATGAAGATGGTCGGGAATCCTTGCGGCGGGTGGATTTGCAGGGTTCCAGGGCCACTGCGGTGGACTTGGGCGGCGTGCCTGATGGCAAGCTGGCTCTGCAGGTGCATGCCGACCAGCCTGTCCGCGCGGTCCTGCAGGTGACCGGCCAGGGCAGCCAGGATCAGTCGCAGTCCGACCTGGCGCTCATTCCTGCGGGTACTGCTGCCGCCTCCTCGGCCCTGACCATATCCCAGCCTGCCCAGGCTGCGCTGACCCTGGTCAACCCATCGACGGAGCCGATCAAGGCCGAACTGGTCGGGTTCGATGAGAAGGGCAAAAAATTGGATGAGCGCTCACTGACTGTTGAGCCGGGTCGGGCCCATGAGCTTTCAGCCCGCGATCTGGGCGACCAGGTGGCCGCTGTGCGGCTGAACGAGGATTCCGGGCATGGTTCCTCCCGACTGATCTGGAATGCTCGCCTGAGCGTGGACGCGGTCAACCAGGCTGGCCTGGCCGGTCTGGCCGTCATGGCTCCTGACGGGCTCATGCCTGCCACCACGCTGATCCGCTCCGGCCCCGACTTCACTGCCCTGCCCTGAACGTCCGCTGTCAGCGTCCCCACATGGGGTCGATTTCTTCGGGGTCGCGCCCGTAAAGGTCTGCCAGTTGCAGGACCAGTTCGTCGCGGATCATCAGCTCCAGCTCGGTGCGGTCTCGGGTCTTGCTCTGGATGGGCAGCCGGTAGAGGACGATTCTGGCGGGGATGCCGCGACCTGCCGGGAAACTGCGTGAGAAGAGGTCAGCCCTGTCCTCCCAAGGGGTGGGGTCGGAGGGCGGCACGTCCTCGACCGCGAATTGAACAGGCTTGACCAGTTGGGGCCAGCCGGCGCCCAGCCGCCGGATCTGGGCCGCGGTCAGATCGTCGAAGATCCCGCACCTGGTGCGATAGCGGGGCAGGCGGGTGCCGAAGGTGGGACGACGAATCCCCCGGCCATGACTGTCCCGATAGACGCTGCGGGACCAAGGCGGCTGATCGTTGATCATGACACTCACCTTAGCCCCTCAGCTCAGTGACAGTTTCGATTCAGGGTGTCTTGTAGCATGGAGCGATGATCGACAAGCGGATGGGAGCAATCATGGCGGAGGACGGTGCGGTGAGCGTGGCCTGGTGGGGCAGCCAAGACATAGGGTCCATCTGCGCACGGGCACGGGTCTTGGCCTTCGATCTGGACAATACCCTGGCGCTGTCCAAGACCCGCATGGATCAGACCATGGCCGTCCATTTCGCCGCCCTGACCCGGCTTCGGCCCGTAGCCATCGTCTCTGGCGGGCGGTTCAGCCAGTTCCGCGACCAGGTGCTGGATGCCCTGCCTGACGATACCCGTTTCGGCCAACTGCATCTGATGCCCACCAGCGGCACCCGCTACTACCGCTGGCAGGATGGAAGCTGGGATTGCGTCTACGCCCACGACCTGAGCGCCCAGGACCGGCAGGCCGCCGAGGCCAGCCTGGAGCGCAGGGCCAAGCAGCTGGGCGACTGGGAGGAGCAGGTCTGGGGGCCGCGCATCGAGGATCGCGGCAGCCAGATAACCTTCTCCGCCCTGGGTCAGCAGGCCCCCGTAGAAGCCAAGGAGGCCTGGGATCCGGACAACAGCCGCAAGGATGCCCTGGCCCGGGCCGTGGCCGCCGATCTGCCCAACCTGCAGGTGCGTTCAGGCGGCTCCACTAGCGTGGACATCTCGGCCAAGGGCATTGACAAGGCCTACGCCGTGACCTCCCTGGCCAGGATACTGGGTGTGAATGTCGGCGATATCGCTTTCGTGGGCGACCGGATGGATCCTGACGGCAACGATTATCCGGCGGCCCTGGCGGGGGCCATGGCTCTGCGTGTGCACGATCCGGCCGATGCCCTGGACCTGATTCAGGCCATGGAGGCCGATCTGGTCTGAACCTGTCCGCAGTCTATTCTGTGAACAGACAGCATGTTCATGCACATGGCCCTGATCTGCTTGCCTATCCTCTGCGTATTGGGGTTGGCTGGGCGGTATGCGCAACCCTTCATTGGCATTTGATCGACTCCGTCAGGCTGCTTGTGCTGTCGCCTCAGCCATGGCGGACTCGGCCCTGGACCTGGTGGCTCCTCGAGCCTGCGCCGGCTGTGACCGCCCTGACCTTCTGCTCTGCCCCAGTTGCAGATCCTTGCTCTTCCGGCCCCTGTCGAGGCCCGCCCCCGCCTATGCCACAGGTCTGGCCCTGGCCTGCGCTCCATATCGCGGAGCTGTCAGGCGGATCATTCTGTCCTGGAAGGATCATGACAACCGGCCCTTGGACAGGCCGCTGGGCCAGGTCATGGCCGATCTGGCTCCAGCCCTGTCCAGGCTGATCGATCCTCTGCTCCGGCCCAAGCCTGCCAGGGCCATTCTGGTGGTTCCCGCCCCCTCCTCCCTCGCCTCTCTGCGAAGGCGGGGGAGGGTTCATCTGCAGCCGATCCTCCTGTCCCTGGCCCAGGCCCTGCAGCGGCATGGTCTGGCTGCCCAGGTGGAATCGGCTCTGATCATGAACTCCGTGAGAACCAAGTCTGTTCAGGCGGGCGGCCGTCGGAACCGCTCGCATCGGCTGGCAGGCCGGATTGCGGTTGCGGATCCCTCACGGCTGGCCGGTCATCCTGTCTTGGTGGTGGACGACATCATCACCACGGGATCCACCATCCGCCAGTGCGCTCGAGCCCTGGAGACGGTGGGCGCCCTGCCGCTGGCTGCCCTGGCTCTGGCGGCCGTTCCTCCAGGCCATGAGGACCGCTAGCGGGCCTGGGCCACGGCCATCTCGTCCCAGCGAGTGGTGGCCCTGGGGGAGAGCATGCCCCGGTTCATGGCCCAGTCGGCCCCCGTATCCTCGTCGCCCCGGCCCTGGCCGCGGATGCCTCCGTAGCCTACGCCCACGCGGAAGGGGCCGAAACGACGGGTGGCGTCCTCCAGGACGTCCCCCAGACCATGGGTGTCCCGGGCTGCGTCCAGTCCTTCCAAGGTGTGGAAGTGGTCGGCATCGGTCAGGTCCAGCAGAACCACCCCGGCCCGGATCCAGCGGGCGTGGGGATCCACTCGGCCCTTGAGCGCCCGGCTGGCTGCGCCGGCGATGACCAGCGGGTCGTCGCTGGGATCCTCCAGGACGACGGTCCGGCCAGCTGAGCAGAACTGCTGGGGCGCATAGGGGCTGGTGGAGCAGAAGACCCGCACCCTGCCGCACAGGCCGTGCTGTCGACGCAGACGGCGGCAGGCCTTCTGGGCGTAGATGCTCAGCGCCTGGGCCAGGGTGGCGTAGCCCTCAATGGGGTGGGAGAACATGCGCGAGCACAGAATCTGATCGGTGCGCACGCCCCTGGCGGCATCCGCCTCGGGCTCGATGCAGGGTCGTCCCCTCAACTCCAGGACGGTGCGCTGCAGCATGACGGAGAACCGATGCCGGATCAGGGAGGGATCGGCATCGCGCAGATCCAGGGCGGTGGTGATGCCCATGCCCATGAGCCTGCCGGTCAGCCGTCGGCCCACTCCCCAGACCTGGTCGATGGGCACTGATGCCAGAGCCTTGTCGCCATACTGGGACTCCACCTGGCTCCAGAGGGTGATCCCCTCGGTCGAGGGATGGTCCTTGGCCCAGTGGTTGGCCACCTTGGCCAGGGTCTTGGTAGGCGCCACACCCACGCTGACGGGAATGCCGGTGCATCGCAGGACCGCGGCGCGCAGCTCCCGGCAGATCTCGACGGTGCGCTTGTCGTTCCAGATGCTGTCCATGAAGCACTCGTCGATGGAGTAGATCTCCTGGTTGGGCAGGAAATGGGCCATGATGGCCATCATGCGCCTTGAGAGGCTGGCATAGAGCTCATAGTTGGAGCTGCGGGCCACCACCCCGTCCTGCAGGGCCCGGTCGCGAATGGTGAACCAGGGTGTGCCGTTGGTGATGCCCAGGGCCTTGGCCGGGCGGTTGCGGGCCACCACGCAGCCGTCGTTGTTGGACAGCACAACCACCGGGCGATCAGCCAGGGAGGGGTCGAAGACGGCCTCACATGAGGCAAAGAAAGAGTTGGCATCAGCCAGGACCACCCGGCCTGTCAGAGCGGTCCCGGGTGCCGGCTGGGCCGGTCTCTGCGCGCTCATGCCGACCCCCAGCCCGTGGAAGGATAGGCGGGTTTCCGGCCCTGGCTTCCCGTGCGCCTGCGTCCGTGCGGGGTATGTCCGGGATAGGTGACCTGGGGCAGGGGAGAGCCGCTCCGGGATTCGCCCTTGGTGTCCACCCGCTGCCAGTGGTAGTTGCCGATGACCACCCCCCAGATGACTAGTTCCTCGCCCTCCTGGGGCAGGAAGTCGGGGTAGTCGGGGTTCTCGGCCCGCAGCATGGTCCGTCCCTTGCGTCTGGCCAGCCGCTTGACCAGCAGCTCGTCGTCCAGGATGGCGATGACGATGTCCCCCTCGCGTGGCTCCAGTGACCGGTCGACCACCAACAGGTCCCCGTCGAAGATGCCGGCTCCGGTCATGGAATCGCCGGCCACATGGATGATGAAGGTGGAGTCGGGGTGGACGATGACGTTCTGGTCGAAGCTGAAGTCGCCGCTGAAGTAGTCCTGGGCCACTGAGGGGAAGCCGGCGTGGACGGCCTCCAGGGCCTGGGGGACAGGGCTGGGGTGCCCTCGGAAGGGACTCAGGGCATCGACCCGGCACTCCGGCAGGGAAGCAGGGGCCGCCTCCGGCGACCCATGGATGGTAGCGACCATGGCACACCTCGAACTCGATGGCATTCGAACAAATGTTCGATTTCATTATGAGCCGAAGTGCGCCTCCCCGTCAATGCGGCGCGTCGGGCCCGCCGGAGCCGTCCCCGTCCCCCTCATCCTCGTCGGGGTCGCGGTGATATCTGGGCAGGGTGATCTCGAAGTCCGCTCCGCGCGGATCGTCCACCACCTGCACCTGGCCTCCATGCAACTGGGCCGCCCAGCGGGCGATGGACAGCCCCAGCCCGGTGCCGCCTGACTCCGTGCCCGGGCCGGCCTTGCCCTTGACGAAGCGCCGGAAGATATCGGTACGGGCCTCGGGGGGTATCTGCGAGCCGAAGTTGACCACGTTGGTGACTATGGTCTCCTGCTGCCGGTCCTCGTGGGCCTGGATCAGCACCGTGGTGCCGTCGGCCGAGTGCTTCAGGGCGTTGCTGATGACGTTGGTGAAAAGCTGACGCAGCCGGTCCTGGTCGCCCTCCATTCTCAGGCCCTTCTCCAGGTCCACCTGGATGTCGTGAGCGTGCCCGGCGTCGGCTATGGCCAGGGGCTGGAGGGTCTCGTCGATGAAGTCCCCGAAGTCGAAGTCCTCGATCTGCAGGCTGGCGGCCCCGGCCTCCATCCTCGACAGGTCCAGCAGGAAGGCGATCAGGTCGGACAGGCGGTGGGTCTGCTCCAGGATCCCCTCCAGGTTGGCTGGCGTGGGCTCGGTCACCCCGTCCGCCATGTTCTCCACCATGGCCTGCAGGGCCGAGACGGGGGTGCGCAGCTCGTGGCTGACATTGGCCACCATGTCCCGGCGCATCTGGTCGGCGTGCTGGAGCTCCTCGGCCATCTCGTTGAAGGACTGGGCCAGGAGCCCGACCTCGTCATGGCTGGTCGTGGTGGCGTGGACCCGGACCGTATAGTCACCGTCGGCCATGGCCTCCGCCGCATCCCGCATCTGCCGCAGGGGAGCGGTGAGCCCTCGGGAGAAGAAGTAGGTGATCCCCAGGGCCACCACCAGGGTCAGCGGCATGGCGATCCAGCCGCTCCAGCCCATCTTCAGCAGGAACCAGGCCATGACGAAGGCGATGGCTGTGGAGATGATGATCAGGACACTCAGCTCCACCTTCAATGAGGCGAAGGATCCAATGGGCCGTTCGCGGTCCACCCGCGCACTCAGACTGGGCCCCTTGCGCCGGCTTTTGCCGTCCTTGCTCATGGCGTGCATCCGCGGCTGCTACCGCTGGTCCTGATCCTGATCCTCGGGCGGCTCGAAGGCGTAGCCCACGCCATGCACGGTGCGGATCATCTGCGAACCCAGCTTGTGGCGCAGGGCCTTGACGTGGGAGTCCACCGTCCTGGTGCCCGAGGCATCCACCCAGTCCCAGACCTCCTCCAGCAGCTTTTCGCGGGTGAGCACGGACTTGGGCCGACGGGCCAGCGTGGCCAGCAGGTCGAATTCGGTGGGGGTCAGGTGGATCTGCTCCCCGCGCAGGGTCACGATGCGCTGGGCCGGGTCGATGACCAGGGATCCGAAGTCCAGCACCTTCTCGTTCTCGGAGTTCTTGGCGATGACCTTGGCCCGCTCCACCCGGCGCAGGAGGGCCTTGCAGCGGGCGATCAGCTCGCGCATGGAGAAGGGCTTGGTCATGTAGTCGTCGGCGCCGGCGCCCAGACCGGTCACCTTGTCGGCCTCGTCGTCCCGGGCGGTCAGAATCAGCACCGGCACCGGCCGCTCGGCCACGATCCGCTTGGTGGCCTCCAGTCCGTCCATGACGGGCAGCATGATGTCCATGATGACCAGGTCGGGCTTGATCTGGGAGGCGGCCTGCACGGCGCTGGCACCGTCCGATGCCACCCGGGCCGTCCACCCTTCGGCGGTGATGCGCTGGGCTATGGCAGTGGCCAGGGTGGGTTCGTCCTCAACCACCAGGATGGTGCTGGGTGTAGTGTAGCGGCTTGTGTTTCTGATCATGCCTACCTCTGTCTTCGATCACTGATCCGCAAAACGATGCTCGTCATGCGGGGTGGAGCCTTGTCGGCATTCGTTCCACCACCGTCGTTTCTTCCAGAATAGTCTTCAGAGCCTCCAGGGGAAGTGTGCTCGCGGAGAATCGCGTCGTCCCAGGGCGCCCATCAACAAGTCCATGCGCAATGGCATTATTATATGGTATTTTCTCGACTCGTTCTGGAGGGCATATGGGTTACAAGGTCGGTGACATGGTCGTCTATCCGCGTCATGGGGCCGCCAGGGTGGACGCCATCACCGAACGGACCGTCAAGGGCGTCACCCGCAAGTACCTGCAGCTGTCCGTGCTCTCCTCGGACGGGCTGGTCATCAACGTCCCCGTCGAGAACGCGGCCAAGGTGGGCGTCAGAGACATCGTCGACGCCAAGGCGGTGGCCAAGGTCTTCGAGATCCTGCGCACCCCGGTGGTGGAGGAGAAGGAGATGAACTGGTCCCGCCGCTACAAGCTGAACGTGGAGAAGATCGCCACCGGCGAGGTCAACAAGATCGCCGAGGTGGTGCGCGACCTCTCCCAGCGTGACGTGGACGAGCACGGGCTGTCGGCGGGCGAGAAGCGGATGCTGATCAAGGCCCGCAAGATCCTGACCTCCGAGATCGCCCTGTCAGAGAAGCTGGACGAGGACGAGGCCCAGCGTCTGCTGGACGTCAACCTGGGCTATGCGGAGCCCATGCCCGGCGACGACAAGCACCATACCAAGTCCCCCAAGGAGCCGGCTTCCAAGACCCTGGCGCGGGTGGCCCAGGAGGCCGCCAAGACCAAGGGCAAGGGCAAGACCAAGGCCAAGCGCTGAGACCGGATCCGGTCATGGGCCATCCAAGCATTGGACTGGGCTTTGACGCCCATCGCTTTGATCCAACCGGTGAGCGTCCTCTCTGGCTGGCCTGCCTGTCCTGGAATGATGGAACTCCTGGCCTGTTGGGCGATTCTGATGGCGATGCCGCCGCCCATGCCCTGATTGATGCCATCCTGTCATCCGCCGATCTGGGCGATATCGGCACCCTGTTCGGCCTGGGATCACAGTCCCCCGGAGCGGGCATGCATGGGGCGGACATGCTGGCAAAGACCATGGACTGCCTGCATGGGCACGGTCGCAGGCTGCTCAACGCCTCCCTGGTCATCGTCGGACAGCGTCCCAGAATTTCCTCCCGTCGTCACCTGGCCCAGCAGGCCATGAGCCAGGCTGTTGGTGCACCGGTTCGGTTGACCGCTACCACTACCGATGGCATGGGTTTCACCGGTCACGACGAGGGCATCGCCGTCATGGCCACCGCCATGGTGGACTGACCGGCATCAGGCGCGCAGGGCCGCCCACCCCTTGGCCAGAGCCCAGAAGAGGGTGGACAGGGTCACGATGACGAAGCTTGGAGGAGCGGGAACCATGGCCGAAATCACCAGGCCTCCCCAGATGGAAGCCAGGCAGATCAGTCCCGACAGGAGCATGGCCCGCAGGGGAGAGGCCACCAGGATGTTGGCCGTGGCCGCCGGGGTGACGACCAGGGCGAAGATGAGCAGGGTTCCCACTGCCGGCACGGCGATGGTGATGACCCCGGCCATGATGGCCATGAAGGTCAGGTTCATCAGCCCGATGGGCACGCCACGGGCCTGGGCCACCTGCTCATCCAGGGAGCTGAAGAGCAGGGGCCGGTAGATCAGGGCCAGCAGGATCAGCAGGATTGCATCGAAGATGATGAAGCCAACGACCTGGCCCCGGGTGATGGTCAGGATGGATCCGAAGAGGATGGCCTGCATCTGCTGGGAGGCCGAACTGGACATCCTGGCGAAGAAGAGCCCCAGGCCGGTGGCGAAGGCCAGGACCGTGCCCGTGGCGATCTCCCGCTGGGAGGCCCGCTTGCCCAGGGCTCCGATGACCAGCGCCCCGCCCAGGGCGAACAGGCCCATGCCGGCAGAGACCGGCAGCCCCAGCAGGACGGCCCCTGTGGCCCCGGGCAGACCGATGTGGGCCAGGGCGTGGGCGGCGAAGGTGGAATGTCTGGCGATGGTGAAGTAGCCCATGGCTCCGGCGGCCACGGCGATGCACAATCCGGCCACCATGGCATTGCGCATGAAGGGGGCGGCGAGGATCTCCGTCCAATGGGGGTCGAAGACTGGCGTGGTCATGAGTTCCTTTCCCGGTCCGTCCCGTGCAGGCGGGCCACCTGGCTGGGTTGGTAGCGATTGTGGACGGGTCCGATCGGCTCGTCCATGTCGGGGGCCACGAACATGTCCCCCTGGGGAGTGGTGACCACCTCCACCTTGGTGCCGTAGAGGTGGGTGAGCAGGTCCGAGTCCAGCACGTCGTCCATGCGGGCGTAATGAGGGTGCCCGTCCAGCAGGTAGACCGCCCCGGTCAGCACAGGCAGCAGCATGTTCAGGTCGTGGGCCACCACCTGGATGGACATGCCCAGACGGCTGTTGAGCTGGGCCAGCAGGTGGACGGTGGCGCGCTGCCCGGCCAGGTCCAGATTGGCCAGGGGCTCGTCAAGCATGAGCAGATCAGGATCGCAGACCAGGGCCTGGGCGATGGCCACCCGCTGTCGCAGACCGCCGGAGAGCTGGGACAAGCGCAGGTGGGCCCTGTCCTCCACGCCGACGAAGCGCATGGCCTCTCTGGCGCGCTCGCGGTCCTGCCGGGTGACGGGGTGAATGCCGAACCGGGTGCCGGTCAGTCCCAGCAGGACGGATTGCTCGGCGGTCAGGTTGGAGTCGATATCCGAGGTGTAGCTCTGGGGTACGTAGCCGATGCGGTCGTTGGCCTGGCCGGCCGCTTGCCCCAGGACCTGCAGACTGCCGGCGTCCAGGGGGAGCAGACCCAGTTCGGCCTGCATCATGCTGGTCTTGCCCGTGCCGTTGGTGCCTACGATGGCGGTCACGGTTCCCGAGGGGATGGCGAAGGTTCCTTCAGACCAGATCAGCCGCCCGGATCGGCGGATGGCGGCATGGTCGAAGACGATGCAGGCCTGCGTGGATGTGCTGTCCGTGTCCGTATCCATGGCTTCCTTTCCTGCAAGGGCTCACAAGGTGAACCTGCTCTTATTGAGCATGATTCTCATTATCGCTGGGGAGGGGACAGCACGCAACTTCAGCAGTCGAGTCCTCCCGTCCCGGCCCTTGGACGGAGCTTCCGGTCGGGGAGGAATCTGCGCTAGTCTGGCCCAGACGACTTCGACAAGGGTTTGCGCCCGCTTGAATGATGGAGATGTATTGACTGCAGTGAAACTGGACGGCAAGGCGGCGGCTGCGGAACTCAAGGAGGACCTGCGCGCTCGCGTGGCGAGGCTGACGGCCATGGGACGCACTCCTGGGCTGGGGACCATCCTGGTGGGGGATGACCCCGGTTCAGTCAAATACGTAGAGGGCAAGCATCGGGACTGCAGCCAGGTGGGCATCAGGTCGATCAGGATTGATCTGCCCGCCGATGCCGGCAAGGAGCGGATTCTTGCTGCGGTGGATCAGTTCAACCAGGATCCTGAATGCACCGGCTACATCGTCCAGCTGCCCCTGCCCGAGGGCGTGGATCCCACCGAGATCATCGATCGCATCGATCCGGCCAAGGACGCCGACGGCATGCATCCTTACAGCCTGGGCCAGCTGGTCCTGCATACCGATGGCCAGGTGCGGACCCCCCTGCCCTGCACCCCGCGAGGGATCCTGTACCTGCTGGACCATTACGGGATTGACCTGGCCGGCAAGGAGGTCTGCGTGCTGGGCCGAGGATTGACCGTGGGCCGCACCATCGGTCTGCTCCTGACCAACCGCGGGGTGGATGCCACCGTGACCCTCTGCCATACCCGCACCAAGGACATTGACGCCCATCTGCGCAGGGCTGACGTGATCATCGCGGCCGTGGGCCGAGCCGGGCTGGTTGGTCCGGACCAGGTTCGCCAGGGTGCCGTCCTGGTGGATGTAGGCGTCTCCCGGATCTGGGACCAGCAGGAGGGGCGCTGGCGGATCAAGGGCGACATCGATCCGGCCGCCAGGCTGTCTGCAGCCGCTTATACGCCCAATCCCGGCGGGGTGGGGCCCATGACCCGGGCCATGCTCCTGGTCAATGTGGTCGAATCGGCTGAGCGAGCCGCCGGAATCCCTGTCTGCGACACGCCCGAGGTCTCCCGGCGACAATGACCGCAGTGTCTCCTATCATGGAGAATGTTCGCGCCTGCCGGCGGGAACGCATAACTCAATACGGAAAAAATATCCACCAACTATACAAGAAACAATTTAATTAATGGCAGAGAACAAGAAGGAAGTCCCCCAGGTCGCGGTCAATGACATCGGGTCCGAGGAAGACTTCATCAAGGCAGTCGATTCCACCATCAAGAACTTCGACGATGGGGATCTGGTCGAGGGGACGGTCGTTAAGATCGACCATGACGAGGTTCTGCTGGACATCGGCTACAAGACCGAGGGCGTGATTCCCTCCCGCGAGCTTTCCATCAAGAAGGATGTCGATCCCGACGATGTGGTCCAGGTCGGTGACACCATCGAGGCCCTGGTCGTCACCAAGGAGGACAAGGAAGGCCGCCTGATCCTGTCCAAGAAGCGTGCCCAGTACGAGCGCGCCTGGGGCGACATCGAGAAGATCAAGGAGGCTGACGGCGTCGTTGAGGGCACCGTCATCGAGGCCGTCAAGGGCGGGCTCATCGTCGACATCGGCCTGCGCGGCTTCCTGCCCGCATCCCTGGTCGAGATGCGCCGCGTGCGCGACCTGTCTCCCTACATCGGGCAGAAGATCAAGGCCAAGATCCTGGAGCTGGACAAGAACCGCAACAATGTGGTCCTCTCCCGCCGCCAGTACCTGGAGGAGACCCAGTCCGAGGTGCGCGAGACCTTCATGGCCCAGCTCAAGAAGGGCCAGATCCGCGAGGGCACGGTCAGCTCCATCGTCAACTTCGGCGCCTTCGTCGACCTGGGCGGTGTGGACGGCCTGATCCACGTCTCCGAGCTCTCCTGGAAGCACATCGATCACCCCAGCGAGGTCGTCAAGGTGGGCGACAAGGTCACCGTCGAGGTGCTGGATGTCGATATGGACCGCGAGCGCATCTCGCTGTCCCTCAAGGCCACCCAGGAAGATCCCTGGCAGCGCTTCGCCCGGACCCACGTGCCCGGACAGATCGTCAAGGGCAAGGTCACCAAGATCGTGCAGTTCGGTGTCTTCGTTTCCGTCGAGGACGGCATCGAGGGCCTGGTCCACATCTCCGAGCTGGCCAATCGTCACGTGGAGAACCCCGAGACCGTGGTCAAGCAGGGCGAGGAGATCTTCGTCAAGGTCATCGACGTTGACTTGGATCGCCGCCGCATCTCCCTGTCCCTCAAGCAGGCCGACGACTCCGTCGACCCGACCTCCGAGGACTTCGATCCGGCCATCTACGGCATGCCCGCCGAGTACGACGAGGAGGGCAACTACAAGTACCCCGAGGGCTTCGACCCCGAGAGCAACGAGTGGATCGCCGGCTACGAGAAGCAGCGGGAGGAGTGGGAGTCCCAGTATGCGGCCGCCCACGACCTCTGGGAGCAGCACAAGGCCTTCGTGGCCAAGGAGCTGGAGAACGCCGAGGCTTCGGCCGCCGAGGACAGCCGGTCCTCCCAGGCGCCTGCCTCCGGTTCGCGCTCCCGCCGTCAGAACTCCGAGGAGACCACCAACTACAGCTCGGAGTCCAGCTCCGAGGGCACCTTGGCCTCCGACGACCAGCTGGCCGCCCTGCGCGAGCAGCTGCTCAAGGAAAAGAAGTGAGCATTTAGCGGTGAATGGAGGGGTCCGGCCTCGGTCGGGCCCCTCCATTTGTATCTGCTGTCGTAAAGGATATGCGGGAGGTCAGGATGATACGTGTGGGGTTGACTGGCGGGATAGCGGCTGGCAAGAGCACGGTGGCGGCTCGGCTGGCTCAGGACGGAGCCAAGGTCATCGACTACGACCGGCTCTCCCATGAGGTCATTGCCCCGGGCGGACCCGGCGTAGGGCCGGTCCTGGATCGGTTTGGCACAGACTGTGGGGACGGCCAGGGGGGCGTGGACAGGTCAGCCCTGGCGGCACGGGTCTTCGGCGGCCCGGCGGCCGACCGGGACCGCGAGGACCTGGACGACATCATCCATCCGCTGGTCTATGAGCTGGCCGCCAAGGCCGAGCAGCCCTGGCTGGAGGGCTCCGAGGTGGTGGTCCATGAGGTGCCCCTGCTGACCGAGGTGGGCTCAGCCATTCCTTTTCATTTCGACAGGGTCCTGCTGGTGGAGGCCCCAAGCCAGGTGAGGATTGCGCGTATGGTGAATCAGCGGCATATGACGCCAAGCCAGGCTGTTGAGCGCATCGGTTCCCAGACCAGCAGCAGTTCGCGACGCGCCCAGGCCGATCTGTTGGTGGACGGATCCCAGCCTATCGAACAAATGTTCGAGTCTGTTGATAGAATATATGAAGAGCTGAAATCCTTGGCCCAGGGGTCCTCGCACAGCGACTGAGGGGCCTTGGCGAATGACGCATCCTGGAAGGGAGTTTCATGGGGTTCAACATTGAGCGGACCGACAAGCCCTTCGTGGTCAAGTCTCCCTACAAGCCCTCCGGCGACCAGCCAGAGGCCATCGAGGAGCTGGCCACTCGGATCGAGAACGGCGAGAACGACGTGGTGCTCATGGGCGCCACCGGCACCGGCAAGACCGCGACCACGGCCTGGCTGATCGAGCGCCTGCAGCGGCCCACTCTGATTCTGGAGCCCAACAAGACCCTGGCCGCCCAGCTCTGCGCCGAGTTCCGCGAGCTCATGCCCGACAACGCGGTCTCCTACTTCGTCTCCTACTACGACTACTACCAGCCCGAGGCCTACATCCCTCAAACGGATACCTATATCGAGAAGGACTCGAACATCAACGACGACGTGGAGCGGCTCCGGCACGCCGCCACGGCCAACCTGCTGACCAGGCGCGACTGTGTGGTGGTGGCCACCGTCTCCTGCATCTACGGCTTGGGCACGCCCGAGGAATACGCCGGACGCATGCTCTTCCTGCACGAGGGTGACCGGATCAACCGCGACGACCTGCTGCGCAAGTTCGTGGACATGCAGTACAAGCGCAACGACATCGCCTTCACCCGTGGCACCTTCCGCGTGCGCGGCGACACAGTCGAGATCATCCCCGTCTATGAGGAGCTGGCCGTCCGCATCGAATTCTTCGGGGACGAGATCGACCGCATCTCCACACTGCACCCGCTGACCGGAGACGAGATCGCCCATGAGACCTCCGTGCACATCTTCCCCGCCTCCCACTATGTGGCCGGTCCCGAGCGGATGGAGCGCGCCCTGAAGACCATCAAGGAGGAGCTGGACTGGCGTGTGGGCCAGCTGCGCAAGCAGGGCAAGGAGCTGGAGGCCCAGAGGCTGACCATGCGCACCACCTAC
Source organism: Bifidobacterium apousia (assembly GCF_007559275.1). Taxonomy (GTDB): domain Bacteria; phylum Actinomycetota; class Actinomycetes; order Actinomycetales; family Bifidobacteriaceae; genus Bombiscardovia; species Bombiscardovia apousia. The sequence continues at coordinate 157,180 of NZ_VMHK01000003.1, read as the reverse complement.
GACCTGGAGATGCTCACCCAGATCGGCACCTGCTCTGGAGTGGAGAACTATTCCCGCCACTTCGACGGGCGCGAACCCGGTTCCCCGCCCCATACCCTGCTGGACTTCTTCCCCGACGACTTCCTGTTGGTCATCGACGAGTCCCATGTGACGGTTCCCCAGATCGGAGCCATGTACGAGGGGGATGCCAGCCGCAAGCGGACCCTGGTCGAGCACGGCTTCCGTCTGCCCTCGGCCATGGACAACCGTCCGCTCAAGTGGCCCGAGTTTCTGGACAAGGTGGGCCAGACCGTCTACCTGTCGGCTACGCCGGGCGACTATGAGATGGGCCTGTCCGACGGGGTGGTGGAGCAGGTCATCCGACCCACAGGCCTTCTGGATCCCGAGGTGGAGGTCAGGCCGGTCAAGGGCCAGGTGGACGACCTCCTGGACGAGATCAAGGCCCGGGTGGATCGTCACGAGCGTGTTCTGGTGACCACGCTGACCAAGAAGATGGCCGAGGATCTGACCGACTACCTGCTGGAGCGCGACATCAAGGTGGAGTATCTGCATTCGGACGTGGACACCCTGCGGCGGGTGGAGCTCCTGCGGGAGCTGCGCGAGGGCAAGATCGACGTCATTGTGGGCATCAACCTCCTGCGCGAGGGGCTGGACCTGCCCGAGGTCTCCCTGGTGGCTATTCTGGATGCGGACAAGGAGGGCTTCCTGCGCTCCTACCGCTCCCTGATCCAGACCATCGGCCGTGCGGCCAGGAACGTGTCCGGCAAGGTCATCATGTACGCGGACGAGGTCACCGACTCCATGGACAAGGCCATCAGCGAGACCAACCGTCGCCGGGCCAAGCAGATCGCCTACAACAAGGAGCACGGCGTGGACCCCAAGCCGCTGATCAAGAAAATCAGCGACGTCAACGACATGCTGGCCAAGGAAGACGTGGACACCCAGACCCTGCTGGCGGGCGGCTACCGCAACGCCAACAAGGCCGGCAACTCCCACCTGGGCGTGCCCCTCTATGACAAGGACGAGGCTGACAAGCGGCATCAGGAGATCCTCCAGGCCGGTCTGCCGGCGCAGGACCTTGCCGACCTGATCCGTCAGCTGAGCGACCAGATGCACACGGCTGCGCAACAGCTGCAGTTCGAGCTTGCAGCCCGTCTGCGCGACGAAATCAAGGATCTGAAGAAGGAGCTGCGTCAGATGACCGAGGCCAAAAAGTAAGCAGACCAATACGTAAGTCGGGCCTGTGATGTGGAGGCAAGAGCATCACAGGCCCGACTTGCAGACCGCTGCCTGTGAGGATGTCCTACGGGCAGACGGGGGAGACGAGCACGTCATATCTTGCCGCTAGAGTCTGGTGGTATGTCCGAGACACCTCTGCCGTTCATGGTTGTGAGCCTGGTTGTGCTGGCCGTCTTCTTCGTGGTCGATCTTCTGGTGATCGGGCGTAGGCCGCACGTGCCTTCGACCGGCGAGTGCGTCAGGCACATCGGCTTCTTCGTGGTCATGGCTCTGATTTTTGGTGCTTTGATCTGGAAGGTGGCCGGATCCAAGCCGGCCATCGAGTTCTATTCGGGCTGGCTGACCGAATACTCGCTCAGCATCGACAACCTCTTCGTCTTCGTCATCATCATGAGCAATTTCGCCGTGCCCCTGCAGCTTCAGCGCTATGTGCTCAGCGTCGGCATCACCATCGCCCTGCTGCTGCGCGGCGTCTTCATCCTGGCCGGGACGGCGCTGATCACCCGCTTCACCTGGGTCTTCTTCATCTTCGGCTTCTTCCTGCTCTATACCGCCTGGAACATGGTCTCCAGCCGGGGCAAGCAGGAGGAGTACCACGAGAACGGGCTGATCAGGGCCCTGCGCCGGGTCATCCCTATCACCAGCCATTACGATGGTGAGCGTCTGCGGACCACCTTCGAGGGCAAGCGCTATTTCACGCCCATGCTGGTGGTCTTCCTGGCCATCGGCACCACCGATGTCATGTTCGCCTTTGACTCCATTCCGGCCATCTTCGGACTGACCAAGGATCCCTTCATCGTCTTCACCTCCAATGTCTTTGCCCTGCTGGGCCTTCAGCAGCTCTACTTCCTGCTGGGATCCCTGCTGGACAAGCTGGAGTATCTGCCCCTGGGGCTGGCTGTGGTCCTGGCCTTCATCGGCGTCAAGCTGATCCTGGAGGCTCTGCACGGCAACACCTTGCCTTTCATCAACGGCGGGCACCCCCTGACAGCCGTTCCTGATATTCCGACCTGGGCATCCCTGCTGGTCATCGTCCTGGCCGTAGGCATCGCGGCTTTGGCTTCAGTGCTCAAGAGCCGTCGCCAGTCCCTTGCAACAGCCTCGCAGGGGAAAAACCAATAAACAAACCTTTGAATCACAAGGGGTGTTAGCGCTAACGGGAAATAGTGGTTTCCATCAGGCCGAGTCTGTACAATAGAACGGTAAACAGGAAAAAGAACAGGCAGGTAGCATATGCGCAAAGCCAAGATCGTCGACACCATCGGGCCGGCTTCGGAGTCTCTGGAGAACATCACCAAGCTGGTCAATGCCGGCATGGATGTGGCCAGGCTCAACCGGTCACACGGCACCCCTGAAGATCACCTCAAGGTTTACAACAACGTTCGTCAGGCCAGCAAGGAGACTGGACGAAACGTGGCGGCCCTGGTCGATCTGCAAGGTCCCAAGATTCGCTGTGGCTGGTTCAAGAAGAATGAGCAGGGCGAAGACAAGGTCAATCTCAAGGAGGGTCAGGAGTTCATCATCACCACCGACGATGTCGAGGGTGACGAGCACATGACCTCCACCACCTTCAAGGGTCTGCCCGGGGACTGCCACCCCGGCGATCCCATCCTGATTGACGACGGCAAGGTCCGCCTGGAGGTCACCAAGGTCGAGGGCAACCAGGTCTACACCAAGGTGGTCGTGGCCGGTTCTGTCTCCTCCCACAAGGGCATCAACCTGCCTGGCGTGGCTGTGAGTCTGCCGGCGTTGACCCCCAAGGACGAGGAGGACCTGCGTTGGGGCATCCGCACCGGCGCCGACATCATCGCCATGTCCTTCGTCCGCTTCGCCACCGACATCGACCGCGCCCACGAGATCATGGACGAGGAGGGTCGCCGCATCCCCATCGTGGCCAAGATCGAGAAGCCCCAGGCTGTTGAGAACCTGGAGGAGATCGTCAAGGCCTTTGACGGCATCATGGTGGCCCGCGGCGATATGGCTGTGGAGATGCCCTTCGAGCAGGTCCCACTGGTGACCAAGCGCTGCATCGAGCTGGCCCGTCAGTACGCCAAGCCGGTCATCGTCGCCACCGAGGTCCTGGGCTCCATGGTGCATTCGCCCATCCCCAGCCGCGCTGAGGCCTCCGACTGCGCCAATGCCGTTCTTGACGGCGCCGATGCCACCATGACCTCCAATGAGACCGCCGTGGGCGAATACCCCGACACCACGGTGTCCACCATGGCCCGGATCTCCGACTACGCCACCACGCACGGCTTCGACCGTATCCCGGCCATGCACAACCTGGATATGTCCAACTCTGGCGCCGTCTCCTCCGCCGCCGTGGATCTGGCCGACAAGATCAACGCCAAGGCCATCGTGGCCTTCACCCAGACGGGCAACACCGTGCACCGGATCTCCCGCGAGCGTCCGGCTGCCCCCATCTATGCACTGACCACCAATGAGCACACCTATCATTGGCTGGCCTTGAGCTGGGGCACCGAGGCGTTCCTCTGCGGGCAGGACTACCACGACTTCAATCGCGCAGACCTGATGAACTTCGTGGACTCCACCTTGAAGAAGCAGGGCAAGGTCTCCGACGGCGACTGCCTGGTGGTGCTCAGCTGCGCCCAGGGCGAGCATGAGCCGGGCAACACCGACTGCATCTACGTCCACACCGTGGGCTCCAACGAGTGATTCTCAGATTTGCCGCCTGACTGTCGATTGAGTCAGTCAGGCGGACCCTGAGATTCCCAAGATGCTGATGAAGCAGTGAACCGGTGGTCTTTCCCCGTTGGTAAATGCAGGGGGGAGAGGCCACCGGTTCCTTGTCTGAAGGTGCCGGTCTCAACCAGATATGTCAACCTGTGAAAACATGCAGTAGCTCCAGATCTGTGCGTCAGTGCAGGTCGGAAAGTCCGATTTTGGCCCGCAGGATGGCGATGGTGGTTTTGGCGTCCAGTATGGTCCCTGCAATCACCATGTCGTAGGCCTCATCCACGGTGAAGAGTCGCACGTTCTGGTGCGGGGTCTCTGGTGCCAGGCTGGCCGGCTGGACCGGGGTCAGGCCCTCCGCGTAGAAGAGCGTGGTGTGCTGGGTGGAGAAGCTGGGAGTATTGATGAACCTAGCGAACTGGTTAAAGGAGGCAGCCTTGTATCCGGCCTCCTCGCGCAACCGCCTGGTGGCCACATCGATGGGGGCTTCCTTGTCGTTGAGCGGATGCCCGGCCGGCAGCTCAAGGGTCCAGCGGTGGGTGGGCAGACGGTACTGCTCGACCAGCGGTATCCTTCCGTCGTCGGTGATGGCCAGGACGGCGATGGTGTCTCCATGCTTCTCGCTGACGATGCTGCGATCGAAGGTCTGATTGTCGCTGGATTCAAAGGTGACCCTGTCGACGCTGAAGTAGTGGCTGTCCATAATCTGCTTGCGGGCCTTCTCCTGGACGGGGGAGGTGCGCCAAGGATCGAACCGTCGATAGATCTGAGTGGTCATCATGCTCTCCTTCGACTGCTGATGTGCCTGTATACATACCTGTCTTCATTCTAAGGCAGATTCAACACGAATAACCTTGCGTCGTCGCCAAAGTATGGTAGATTCTCTGTGGTAACGAAAAGCCCCCGTATCCCAATTGGTAGAGGAAACGGCCTCAAAATCCGTGCAGTGTGAGTTCGAGTCTCACCGGGGGCACGATAAAGCGAACCCCATCCGTCTCTCATCGGTTTCCGCTGAAGCTCGGATGGACTTTCAGGAAATGAGGTTGAAAGTGGCTTCAGAGAGTAAGAACCGCAGCGATTCCCCCGAAGGGCGGACCGTGGTTGTGGCGGAGGACGAGGCTTTGATCAGGCTCGATACCGTCGAAGCTCTCGAGGATGCCGGCTATGACGTGGTCGGCCAGGCGGCCAGCGGCCAGGAGGCCATTGATCTGACTCGCGAGCTGAGGCCTGACGTGGTGGTCATGGATGTGAAGATGCCCGGCACTGACGGCATTACCGCCGCCACTGAGATCGGCAAGGAGAACCTGGCCCCGGTGGTTATGCTGACGGCGTTCTCCCAGCAGAGCCTGGTTGAGAAGGCGGCTGATGCTGGAGCCATGGCCTACGTGGTCAAGCCTTTCGCTCCTGAAAAGCTGCTGCCGGCCCTTGAGGTAGCTATCTCACGCTTCGACCAGATCAACGCCCTGAAGGACGAGGTCACCGACATGAAGGCCCGCTTCGAGGCCCGCAAGCGGGTGGATCGGGCCAAGGGCCTGCTCATGGAGAGCATGGGGATGACCGAGTCCGAGGCCTTCCGCTGGATCCAGAAGACCTCCATGGACCGCAGGCTGACCATGCAGGAGGTGGCCGACGTGGTCATCAACAACGTGGCCAACCAGAACGACCGTTAGCCCTCCCATGGAAGACCAGACGAAGAAGCAGGACAAGGACGGCCGCACCCTGCTGGTCGTCGATGGACATTCGCTGGCCTTCCGGGCCTTCTATGCCCTTCCGGTCGAGAGTTTCACCACCTCGACCGGGCAGCCCACCAACGCGGTGTGGGGATTTGCCACCATGCTGGCGGATGTCATGGCCAAGGAGAAGCCCACCCACATGGGCGTAGCCTTTGATGTCAAAGGCGGCACCTTCCGCAATGCCATGCTGCCCCAGTACAAGGGCACCCGTGAGGCCGCCCCCAAGGAACTGCTCAGCCAGCTCCCTCTGATCCAGGACCTGCTCAAGGGCCTGGGCATCACCTATATCGAAAAGCCCGGCTACGAGGGCGACGACATCATCGGCACACTGGCCACCATGGGGGAGCAGGCCGGGTTCAAGACCCTGGTTCTGTCGGGCGACAGGGATGCCTTCCAGCTGGTGGACAACGACATCACCGTGCTCTACCCCGGCCACCACTTCAAGAACCTCAAGCACATGACCCCCCAGGCCATCATGGATCGTTACAAGGTGACCCCGGAGCAGTATCCCGATCTGGCCGCCATGCGCGGCGAGGGCGCCGACAACATCCCTGGCGTGCCGGGCGTGGGCGACGGTTATGCCGCCAAGTGGATCAACAAGTACGGATCGCTGGATTCCATCCTGGAGCACGCCGATGAGATCGGCGGCAAGAAGGGTCAGGCCCTGGCGGAGAACGCCAACCAGGTGCGGCTCAACCGGAAGGTCAACGCCCTGGTGCGCGACCTAGACCTGGGTGTGAAGGTGGAAGATCTGCGTTTTGGCACCATCCATACGGATCAGGTGCTGCCCATCTTCGAGCAGTTGCAGTTCGGCCCTCAGACCCGCAAGAAGATCCTGCGCGGATTCAACACGGTAGCCGATTACGATTATTCTCCAGCCTCGGCACTGGTTGATGTCAGCAACAAGCAGGAGGAGTTCGTCCAGCCCGAGCGTGATAAGGCGGAGTCCGGCGACCAGCTGCGGGATTGGTGCGAGAAGCACCTGCCGGACAAGGCCCTTTGCCAGCGCTCGGCGGATCATGTCAAGGCCATGGCCGATTCCCTGGACAAAATCAAGGACATCGGCGACTCCGACCAGCATGCCATGTGCTGCAGCGAGGCCATGAAGGAGCACTGGGTTCTCCACGCCATCGGCTGGGCCAAGCACGGCGACTATGGCCTGGAGGAGCTGGCCATTCTCTCCATGGACGGCCATGGTCTGGTCCTCATGGCCGAAGATATTGACCAAGACATGCGTGGGGCCATCCAGGAGCTGATCGACCAGCGGATCGGCACCTGCGTGGTCCATGGCTACAAGGAGCACCTGCACCTCTTGGAGAGCCAGGGGTTGCACATGCCCCTGCCCTTGTTCGACACCAAGCTGGCAGGCTATCTGGCTGAGCCTGATTTTCATGCCGACAACCTGGAGCAGGCCGTCGCCCATTTCCTGGCCATCCCCGTAGAGGAGGAGCCCGAGGCTACCCAGGGGGCCTTGGCCCTGGACGGGCGAGAGGACGAGGACGAACGTAGGCGGGGGACCCGGATTCTGCGCCAGGCGCAGTACGTCATGATGGTCTCCGAGCGGCTGCAGGAGCTGATGGACGAGCGTCACCAGTACGGCCTGCTACGCACCATAGAGTTGCCCACCTCGGCAGTCCTGGCGCAGATGGAGACCGAAGGCGCCAAGGTGGACGATGCCCGCCTGAAGGAGATGCACGACCGGTTCGCCGCTGAAGCCCGCCAGGCTCAGGAAATCGCCTGGGACAGGGCCGGCAGCCGTGTCAACCTGCAGAGCCCCAAGCAGCTGAGCAAGGTGCTTTTCGACGACATGGGCCTGGTGCCCACCCACAGGACCAAGACCGGTTCCTACTCGACCAATGTCTCGGTTCTGCAGGACCTGTACATCAAGTCGGTCAACAACGAGCGGGCCAACGACTTTCTGGGCGCCCTGCTCAAGCACAGGGAGACCAACAAGCTCAAGCAGATTGTGCAGACCCTGCGCGAGGCTGTCAATCCTCGGGATGGAAGGCTGCACACCACCTACGAGCAGACCGTGGCCGCTACTGGCCGGCTGAGCTCGGTGGATCCCAACCTCCAGAACATCCCCAACCGTGATGCCAGGGGCCGCGAGATCCGCTCGGCCTTTGTGCCTGGCAGCGGCTACGAGGCGCTGCTCTCTTCGGACTACTCCCAGGTGGAGCTGCGGATCATGGCCCATCTTTCCGGGGATCAGGCCCTGATCGATGCTTTCAAGTCGGGTGCCGACTTCCACCGGTACGTGGCCAGCCTGGTCTACGACATTCCCATGGAGGAGGTCACCGGGGACCAGCGCTCCCATGTGAAGGCCATGAGCTACGGCCTGGCCTATGGACTGAGCACCTACGGCCTGGCCCAGCAGCTTAAGATCAGCCCGGCTGCGGCTGACGTGCTGCGCGCCAAGTACTTCGCCACCTTCGGCAAGGTTCATGAGTACCTGGAGTCCCTGGTGGCCGATGCCCGTGAGAAGGGTTACACCGAGACCATGTTCGGTCGGCGGCGCTACTTCCCTGGGCTGCGCTCCAAGCGTCGTCCAACCCGTGAGGCTGCTGAGCGGGCCGCCCTGAATGCGCCCATCCAGGGGTCGGCGGCCGACATCATGAAGATCGCCATGATCAAGGCCAGCCGTGCCTTGTCCGATCAGGGGCTGAAGAGTCGCATCTCCCTGCAGATCCACGATGAATTGGTGGTGGAGATCGCTCCCGGAGAGACCGACAAGGCCACCAAGCTGGTCAAGGATTCCATGGAACATGCCGTTGAATTGGCCGTGCCCCTGGACGTGTCCACCGGCATAGGCCAGGACTGGGAGCTGGCTGCTCACTGACCTGCCGTGGGGTGCCCTGGGCCCAGCAGGATCCGAGGAGGGATCGTCATGCCTGATGAACAGGATGAGGTTCAGAGGCCTTCAGTGCCCCTGGGCCAGGTTGTGGATCTGCTGGAGGGGCTCTACCCTCTGGACTACGCGGAGGACTGGGATTATCCGGGTCTGGTGGCGGGGGATCCGTCCTGGCCGGTCAGGCGGATTTGGTGCGCCGTAGACCCTCGGCCCGATGTGGTTCAGGAGGCTCTGGACCACAAGGCCGACCTGCTGATCACCCACCATCCGCTCTTCTTCAGGTCGGTCCACCAGGTTTCCGGCCTGGACTTCCGCGGGGATATGATAACCAGACTGGTCGAGGGTCACTGTGGGCTCTGGGTGGGGCATACCAACGCTGATGCCGCCTACCGTGGTGTGGCCCAGGCGGCTGCCGATGCCCTGGACCTGCAGGATGCACGACCGCTGGCCCCTCAGCCGCTCTCAAACCGTGACCTGCACGCCGAACAGGGAATTCGGGTAGGCCTGGGTCGTTGGGGCCGGCTTCCCACGCCCATGCCATTTGAGGATCTGGTCCAGACCGTGGCGGGCCTCCTGCCCAGGACGGCTCTGGGTGTTCAGGCGGTCGGTCCGTCCGAGGCCATGGTCTCCACGGTCGCTCTGTTGCCTGGCTCAGGGGACTCCGAGTTCGACCTGGTCCGGTCCACGGGGGCCGATGTCTACATCACCAGCGATCTGCGCCATCATCCTGCCACGGATGCCTACCAGCAGGCCCTCTATGAGGCCAGGATGGCCGGTCGGCCCAATCAGCCCAGACCCATGCTGATCAACACCCCGCACTCGGCAATTGAGAGCCTCTGGTTCCGCTACGCCAAGGGAGACATTGCCAGGGCCCTGGAGATGGCTACTGGTGTTCGTCCACAGGTGGAGGTCTCATCAATCGTCACAGACCCTTGGACCATGGTGGTGCGTTGACGGCTGAGGATTGATGGTTGAGGAGGAGTGATTTCATGAGCGATGAAGCGCAGGATTTGCAGGCACGATTGGCCGCCAGGCTGGACGGCCGCGATGGCCAGGGGCCCAAGGGCATCGATATGACCCGCGCTCCCGAGCTGATGGATGACAGGGAGGTCTTCCGCGGCCCGATATTCGTTATCGACCAGCAGCGGGTGGCCATGTTTCGGCGTGATGGTTCCAAGGAAACCATCGATCGGCAGCTCATCCGTCACGACCCCTGCGTGGTCATGCTGGTACACGACTGCGCTGCCGATGCCTATCTGCTGACCCGCGAGTACCGGGTGGGTGCCCAGGCCTATGTCTTCGGCCTGCCGGCCGGCTTCATCGATCCAGGGGAGAGCCCCGTCAAGGCCGTCCTGCGCGAGCTGCGTGAGGAGACCGGTCTGGTGCCCGGGCCTGAGGGTGCGCCGGGCTCAGAAAGCCGCCTGGATCCGGAGGACGGTTGGATCGATGCTGCTCCCGATGTCTACTCCTCTCTGGGGATGAGCGACGAGCTCGGCCACATCGTGGTCATGCATCTGCGTCGCTGGCATCAAGGATCCACCGACTTCGACCCGGGCGAGCATATCCAGTCGGCCTGGGTCTCCTGGCAGGAGCTTTGTGCAGCGGGAGTCGCCGATGCCAAGGCAGTGGTGGCCATTCAGCATGAGGCCATCCGTCGCCTGCAGAAGGATTAAGGTCCCAGGCATCAACGCCTGTGATTGGGCGAGTAGAACATACCGGTGGTATGATAGGTTCTTGTCAGAAAAGATGGTCAGGTCAGAATGATCAGGCATTGTTGCGCTGACAGGAAGAGGAGCACTGCATGGGCACGCCGAAGGATCCCGAAGGACATCGCAATCAGATCCTCGATGTAGCCCAGCGGCTCTTCCTGGAAAAGGGCTACGACGGAACCAGCATCCAGGACATCGTCGACGGCCTGGGCGGCATGACCAAGGGGGCGGTCTACTACCATTTTCCCTCCAAGACGGCTATTTTCCACGCGGTTACCGAGCGTATGGCCTCGTCCTCCTCCCAGGGAGACTGGCTGGGGGACTGGCCGGGCGAAACCGGGCTGGACAAGCTGCGCAACGAGCTGATTGCCTCCCTGTCGGCATACTCGCGTCTCGATGTCACCTTTTCCGCCAGAACCCTGCTGAAGAGCCCCCGCATGGTAGGCCAGATGTACTTGAAATCCATGGACAGGATTGTGGATGTGATCACTCCTTATGTCCGTGAAGGTGTGGAAGACGGCTCCATCGCCCCCTGCAATCCTGAGGATCTGGCCCAGGTGCTCTACATCCTGCTCAACATGTGGATAGGGATTCGATTCTCGACCATGACCCGGGACCAGGTGGTCTCCAAGTTCTCCCTCTTGGCGGATATGCTCAAGGGAATAGGGGCGCCTGTCGTCGATGATCGGGTTATTCGTGCGGCCGTGCATTTGCACGCACATCTGAAGAGCAATCCTTTGACTGCCACCAGTGGGGAGTCCACGCAAGAGGAATCTGACAAGAATCAGGATCAAGGGGTCTCTTAGAGCCGATAGATATCTTAAGGCCAAGAGGGCTCTGTCTACTAGCAAGATTCGGGCACTCAACGAGTAATGGTTTTTGTTTCCACTAAACATACCATCGGTATTTTTGAAAGGAGTTTTATGCAGGTGCTGAAGGCGGACGGAATTGTCCAAGTGTTTGAAGGCAGGGAGGTGCTGTCCGGACTGGATTTGACCCTGGGGCAGGGCGAGATTCTGGGCTTGCTAGGTGCCAACGGGGCTGGCAAGTCCACGCTGTTGAAGATCCTGACCGGAATGCAGAGGCCTGTCGGCGGCAGAGTCTGTTTTCTGGGGAGGCCTCTGAGCGAAGACTACCCGGGCAATCTGGCCAGGATGGGAGTGTTCATCAACGAGCCGGTCTTTTATGAGTCCCTCAGCGCTAGGGAAAATCTTGAGATTGACCTGACCTACCTGGCATTGGCAGACCGGGAGCATAGGGATGCCGGACCCACCGGGATCAGCCAACTTTTGGACAAGGTCGGTTTGGCCGCCGATTCAACCACGCCTGTCGGCAGGTATTCCATGGGCATGAGGCAGAGGCTGGCCTTGGCCAGGTGCATGGGCCATCATCCTGACCTTTACCTACTGGACGAGCCGCTCAACGGACTGGACCCTGTGGCCATCGGACAGCTGCGAGATAGCCTGCGCAGCCTGGCAGCCCAGGGGAGTGCAATCCTCTTTTCCAGCCACATTCTCTCCGAAGTGTTGCGCACGGCCGACCACGTGATGGTCGTGGCGGACGGCAGAGTCAGCCTGCGGGCCAGCGTGCCGGAGCTCCTCAATCAGGGCCAGGAGGTCGCCGAGCGAACCCTGGTCAAGGCCATGGAGGGCTGATATGAAGACGCTGCTGAAATTAGAACTGAAAAAGACCAGGCTATGGCCCTGCATCTTCGGAGGGCTGGCAGTAGTGGCCGCAGCCTTGGCCATCGGAGGCATGTTCCTGGCCATTGGCCACACTAGCGGACGGTCAGATCCTCGGTTGTCAAGCCTGGCCTTCGTGCTGCAGATGGCCATGGTCATCCTTCTGGTGGGCTTCTCCCTGGTGGCTGCTGCCCTCTGCAACCTCGTCTTCATTGAGCCCTATACGGGGAGGAACCTGGCGCTCACCCTCTCATTCCCCATATCGCGAAGCCGAATCCTGCTGGCCAAGTTGATCTTCGTCGGCCTCTTCACTGCGCTCTCCTACTTGGCTGGTACGGCCATCACCCTGACCGTCATGCTACTGATCGACCGTCTTGTGGGTTCGCTTGGAACGGGCTCGCCAAGCAGTCTGCTTGAACAGGTTCTCCTCATGCTGGTTACCAGCCTTGCCGGACTGGTGGGGTTGGTTGGCATCGCCCTCTCTATAGGCTTCTGGAAGCGTTCGCTGCCCATCATGTTCGCGGTCCTGCTCCTGCTGGACGCTGTAGTGGGCAACTTGCTCTCCCAATCCCCGCTACTGTCTGCTCTGCTGCTTCTGATCATCTTTCTGGCCTCCCTGCCGGCCTGGTGGCTGCTTCATCGGACCCTCATGAAGATCGAACTGCCCTGATCGACGGCTGACCATGCAGGGGCTTCTGAAGAACAAGCCTTTTGTGACCATGGTTCTGGCCAGTCTGTTGAATACGGTCGGAGGCGAGCTCTTCAACATCGTCTTCATTGTCTATGCCCAGACCATGCCCTTTGCTGGACTGGCTGTCTCCATAGCCTCAATGGCCTGGGTGGCTCCAGCCCTGACAGCCATCCTGACCGGATACCTGGCCGACAGGACCGTGCACAAGACGCGGATGCAAGTGGTGATCAAGCTGATTCAAGTGTGTATCTATCTGGTTATTGCCATAATGATCGGCAGGTCCAAGAGCCTGCCCGTCTTTGTGCTGCTGATAGCCATGGACATGGCGTCTTCCATGCTCGAGGGGTATGCAGGCAGTCTATGGATGCCGGTACTTAAACATCTGGTCCTGCCTAGCCAGCTTCACCAGGCGACTTCAATCACCTCTGCTACCTCCAGCGTCGCGGCTGTCATCAGTGCAGGCGGAGGCGCAGTGTTGATTGCCCTCCTGGGCAACAGATTCGCTGTATTTGCGCTGATCAACGCCCTCACCTTCCTTCTGGCGGGGATCCTCGTGGCTGTTGGCTATCAGAAATTCACCAGGGCGGAGGTCTCAGTCAATGGCTCACCTGTGGGCAAGCATGTGGGACTAGCATCCAGCCTTCATGTGATCTTGGGGGAGCTCCGCCACTCCGCCTTTCTGGTTCTGATGGTGGGTTTCGGATGCATGGTCAACCTTCTGGGGACGGCCCTGCAGCCCCTGCTCAACCTGGGGCTTATCTCCATGCCCGAGGTCTGGTGGGGAAGCTACGGCACGACCATAGCCGCCGTCAACGGCATCTCCTCCCTAGGACTCATTCTCGGCGCACTCCTTGCCGCAGATCCGCTCAAGCGGTTGCCCATGGCCCATCTGCTGACCGGAGTCATGGCCGCAGCCGCCATGGTAGGGATCAACCTGGTATGGCTGCACATTCCTGCCCTGCTGTTCCTCCCGCTCCTGGCCATGAACTATCTTCTGGGCAAGATCAACCCTAGGTTCATGACCATGCTCATCAGCACGGTGGCCGAGGACCACTTGGCCGCAACTATGGGAGTGGTCCAGACTGTCATGATGATCGGAGCACCTCTGGGGCAGATGGTCTTTCTGACGCTGGGTAATCTGGTCGGCATCGCCATCACCATGTCCATGTATGCAGGCCTGACGGGCCTTCTTGCTCTGACGATTTTTTCTGTGGGATTGCTGGGCATGAATGCCAAGGATCCGACTCCCGAAATGGGACGAAAGCAAAAGTCGGGCTAGCCGGATTTGAACCGGCGACATCCTGCACCCAAAGCAGGCGCGCTACCAAGCTGCGCTATAGCCCGGCGCCCATCAGTATCACCGTATGGGCACAATGTATCAATATAGCACAGGGTCGGGTCCCCACTGGACCTCTAGGGGTGAGCAGGGAGCGGGAACAGCTCTGCGCCTGCGGTTACCATGGTGACCATGACAGTGGAAGAGACATGGGCGGCGCCGCAGGCTGATGGCCCCTTGGATGCAACGGTGACCATACCGGGGAGCAAGTCCCTCTCGAACAGGTATCTGATTCTCGCAGCCTTGGGAAGCCGTTCGGTCAGGCTGACTGGTCTGCTCAGGTCGCGTGATACGGACCTGATGATCAGGGCCCTGGAGGCCCTCGGCGTGGACTGTCGGGTTGACCTGAGCAAGGCTACGAATGTGACCGTCATTCCACCGGCAGGCGGGCGCTTCCGTGGCGGCGCTCGTGTGGACTGCGGACTGGCTGGAACCGTCATGCGCTTCGTGCCTAGCCTGGCCATGCTGGCTGATGGCCCCACACGATTCGACGGAGACGAGCAGGCCTATCGCCGTCCCATGAGACCTCTGCTGGAGGGGCTGACCCAGATGGGAGCCAGGATCGAGTACCTGGGCCAGGAGGGCTTCCTGCCCTTTGTGCTCACACCGCCGGATCGCCTGGTGGGCAGGGAGGTGACCATAGACTCCTCGGCTTCCTCGCAGTTCATTTCCGGCCTCCTGCTGCTGGCGGCCAGGGCTGAGGGCACTATGACCATCGTCCACTCTGGTCAGCATCTGCCTAGTCTTCCGCATATCGCGATGACCGTTGAGGACCTGCGTCAGGCTGGAGTCCGGGTCCAGGCCAATCCCGACCGCTGCAGGTGGAGCGTTGAAGGCAGAGGGACTGCAGGGACACGGCTGCCTGATCAGGTTCAGGTGGAGCCCGACCTGTCGAATGCGGCCCCCTTTCTGGGGGCGGCCGTGATAGGAGGCGGGCAAGTCAGTGTGCCCAACTGGCCAGAACGGACCACACAGCCAGGTGGCTTGCTGCCCGGGTATCTGAAGACTATGGGCGCGAAGGTAGACATGGTTCCTGATGGGCAGGGTAGCGCCACCTGTCGGGTGACCGGGGGGGAAGTCATTCATGGACTCGGCGACTTCGACCTTTCTCCGGCGGGGGAGATCGTGCCTTCGGTTGCAGCAATCCTGGTCTTTGCCGATGGGCCCAGCCGCCTGCACGGCATTGGCCACCTGCGTGGTCATGAGACCAATCGGCTGAAGGCATTGGCCACCGAAATCACCAGAATAGGCGGTCAGGCCGGCGAACTGGATGATGGCCTGGCCATCGAGCCCGTGCCTGTTCAGCGTCTGCACGGGGCCGTCATGGAGACTTATGCCGACCATCGCATGGCCACTTTTGCTGCCATGATTGGACTCAGGATACCTGGCATCCGAGTACGCAACATCGGCACCACAGCCAAGACCATGCCTGACTTCCCGGGTATGTGGAAGCGGATGCTAGCAGACGAGGGTCAAGGCTGAGCTACAGCGATTTGAGCGGAAGGAGCCGTGTGATGAGCATCGAGGCTGAAAGGCAGAACTGGCAGGATGATCTGGATCTGGCCATCGCCATGGCCGACCAGGCGGATCAGGTCACCATGGGCTACTTCAAGTCGCCGGATCTTCACGTGGTACGCAAGTCGGACAATACCCCGGTCACCCAGGCTGACAAAGAGGCGGAGGCGGTGATTCGTCGTGTGCTGGCCCAAGCAAGGCCGAATGACACCATTTACGCCGAGGAGCTGGGAAAGCAGGAGTCCAACGGCAGACGGTGGATCATCGATCCGATTGACGGGACCAAGAACTATGTGCGCGGAGTACCGGTCTGGGCGACCCTGATCGGCTTGGAGGCAGACCATCAGATGGTGGTCGGTGCGGTCTCGGCCCCCATGCTGGGCACCCGCTGGTATGCCGCGCGAGGTCAGGGAGCCTACATGGTGCGCCAGGGCGAGGCCCCCAAGGCCATCCACGTATCAAGAGTGGATCGGATGGAAGACGCTTCCATGTCCTTGTCGTCGCTGACAGGGTGGAAGGCCATAGGCCGCCGGGAGCGGCTTCTCGACCTGACTGACCGGATCTGGCGTCTGCGCGGATTCGGCGACTTCTGGCAGTACATGCTCCTGGCCCAGGGTGCCATCGATCTGGCGGCCGAACCGGAGCTGGACCTCTACGACATGGGTGCCCTGGTCCCCATCGTGACCGAGGCAGGCGGGAGCTTTACCGACCTGGCAGGCAACCCGGGTCCATGGGGTGGCAATGGTCTGGCCAGCAACGGTCTTCTGCACAAGGAGGCATTGGCGGCTTTGGGGGACTGACCCAAACGATATATAGAAAAAGGTCGGTGACCACATGCATTGCCGTGGTCACCGGCCTTTTTCTGCTCTTAGGACCAGGTTCCTAGAACCAAACCTTGAACTCAATCATCCCTCATTCAATCATCAATCAGATTGAGGGGACAGGTCCGGTTAACGGTCAGGCCTGGAACTTGTTGCCGTAGGCATCGCCCTGGCTGGCGACGACCTCGGCCTGGCGGGCGATGGAGAGCTCCTCGTTGGTGGGGATGACGCAGACGGCGACCGTGCTGTCAGGAGCGGAGATGATCCGGGCCTCCTTGGACCGCTGGTCGTTCTTCTCCTGGTCCAGCTTCACGCCGAAGGGCGCCAGCTGCTCGATGACCCGACGGCGCACGATTTCATCGTTTTCGCCCACGCCGGCCGTGAAGGTAATGGCATCCAGGCCGCCCATCTGGGCCGTGTAGTTGCCGATGTAGCCGACAATGCGGTGAACGTAGATGTCCAGGGCCAGCTTGGCATCCTCGTCGCCCTCGGCGATCAGCTTGTGGACCTCGCGCATGTCGCCGTGGCCGGTCAGGCCGGTCATGCCGGAGCGCTTGTTGAAGAGGGTGTCCAGCTCGTCAACGCTCATGTGGGCGTTGCGGATCAGGTGGAAGACAACGGCAGGGTCGATGTCGCCGGTGCGTCCGCCCATGACCAGGCCCTCCAGAGGGGTCAGGCCCATGGAGGTCTCGACGGGATGCCCGGAGACCTGCGCCGAAGCGGAAGCCCCGTTGCCGATGTGCAGGACGATCTGCCGCAGACCCTCTGCAGGCTTGCCCAGCAGGCCGGGAACCAGCTGGCCAACATACTGGTGGCTGGTGCCATGGGCGCCGTAGCGACGGATGTGGTACTGCTTGGCGATGTCCTTGTTGAGGGCGTAGGTGGACGCCTTCTTGGGCAGTTCGAAGAAGAAGGAGGAATCGAAGACGAAGACCTGGGGGGTCTGCGGCATCAGCCGGCTCATGACCTCGGCGCCTTCAGCCTCGGGTCCGTTGTGCAGGGGGGCCAGCACGGCCAGATCCTTGACCTGGCTTAGAGTCTTCTGCGTCAGGAGGGCAGGCTTGGGGAAGATGGCTCCACCCTGGACGACGCGGTGGCCCACGGCGATGATGCCGGCCTTGTCCAGATCAGGGCCATACTCCTTGAAGAAGCCCAGAACGCGCTTGAGTCCAGTCTCATGGTCGTGGATGGGCTCTTCAAGCTCATGCTTCTCGCCGTTGACCTCGTGCTTGTAGTGGCCGTCGGTGGGCTCGCCGATCTTCTCGACCAGACCCGAGGCCAGGCTCTGGCTGGTCTCCAGATCGACCAGCTGGTACTTGATCGAGCTTGAACCCGAATTGATGACTAGGACGGTTTTCGCCATTGGGGCATCCTCCTGATGTGCTTGTATAGAGCCTGCGCTCCTCAATCAGTCTTCAAGATTACTCGTCGGCCCTTACAAGCCGCGGTATATAGCCAGGCTGACATAGTTTCGGGACTGCGTTGGATCCGTTTTGGAGATAGGATCCAGCGCAGCCCCCCAGAGATTTATATATTTATATAGACCTTGTAGCGACGGCGATCAGTCCTGGGCTTCGACGGCAGTCAGGGCCACGGTGTTGATGATGTCAGCAACCAAGGCACCGCGGGAGAGGTCGTTGACCGGCTTGTTGAGGCCCTGCAGGACCGGTCCGATGGCCAAGGCGCCCGAGGTGCGCTGTACGGCCTTGTAGCCGATGTTGCCGGCGCTCAGGCTGGGGAAGACGAAGACATTGACCTTCCCGGCGACCGGATCACCCTTGGCCTTGGTGGCCGCCACAGTGGGGGACCAGGCCGCGTCGAACTGGATGGGGCCTACGATGGGCAGGTCCGGCGCCTTCTCCTTGGCCAGGCGGGTGGCCTCTTCAACCAGGTCCACATCCGGGCCCTTGCCTGATCCCAGGGTGGAGTAGGAGAGCATGCCCACGCGCGGGTCCACGCCGAAGGAGCGAGCGGTTTGGGCCGACTGGATGGCGATGTCGGCCAGCTGCTCGGACGATGGGTTGAGGTTGATGGCACAGTCCGCGAAGACCGCCACATGGTCGGGGAAGCACATGAGGAAGGCTCCGGATACCAGAGATGCGCCCGGCTTGGTCTTGATCACCTGCAGGGCTGGGCGGACCGTGTTGGCGGTTGAGTTGATCGAGCCGGACACCAGGCCGTCGGCCTTGCCCAGCACTACCAGCATGGTGCCGAAGTAGGAGGGATCGGCCAGCTGCTTGCGCGCCTGCTCCGGGGTCATGCCCTTCTTGGCGCGCAGCTGGCAGAGGCGATCGACCATGGGTGCCAGCACCTGCTCGTCGTCCATGGGCTGGAAGGAGGCCTTGTCCAGGTTGTTGAGGCCAAGCTCCTTGCCGCGGGCCAGAATGGAATCCTTGTCGCCCACGATGATCAGGTCGACAATGTTGCGGGCCAGCAGGTAGTCGGCCGCCTTGATGATGCGGTCCTCGCCGCCTTCGGGCAGGACTATGGTCTTCCTGTTGGCCTTGGCCTTGGCCAGCAGATCGTTCTGGAAGGCTACCGGCGTGGTGGCCTTGGGGCTGGCGGCGTCGGCGGCCTTCAGCACCTGGTCGACATCCACCTCCTGCTGGAATGTCTGGCTGGTGGCCTGGCGGGCCTGATCGGCGGACGTATCCGTGTCGAAGTCCATCTTGGAGACGGTCCAGGTCGGCAGATCATACTCTTGGAAGGCCTGAGCAAGAGGCGCCTTCTGCTCAGACCGGCATCCGGTGATGAAGATCCCGGCAAGCACGGCTCCCTGGTCCTCGATGGTCCTGCGGCAGGCAGCCACGGTCTTCATGACCTGGCCGGGTTCCCTGCCGATGGTGCAGACGGCCAGCATGACCGGAGACCTCAGGTCGGCGGCGATCTGTGCATTGAGAGCAAACAGGCCGGGGTCGAAGAGCTTTGAGGCATCGCTGCCCACGATCAGGACGCGCTCGGGATGGGTGGCCTCCACCAGACCGTCATAGGCATTGAGGACATCGGCCCGGGTCTGCATAGGGTCCTCAGTGGCGTGCCCAGGGCACTTGCCACGGCAGATCTCCGGATCCGTGTCGGGGAATGAGCTGGCTGCAACCAGTTCCGGGGTCAACGGGTGCTTCCTGCAGGCGATTGGCCTGAATACGGCCGTTCTGGCTTTGGCGCTCAGGGCCTTGGTCAGGCCGTAGGCCACGACATTGCGGCCGTTGGCGGCTTCTGGGCTGATGATGGTGATGCTTGCAAGACTCACTGTGTCTTCTCCTGTCCGGACGTGGTTGCCTTGATGACTGCTTTGTTCACAACCTTGTCCAGTATACAGAAACCGCCCGTCATGCGGGCTGCGCATGACGAGCGGTTCCAGAGTCGGATCAGCGTATCACTCGTTGTCTCCAGCGGTCGCGGCGGTGGCGGAGATGGTCTCCTGGCCGGCCCGGTTGGCATCGGGCCAGACCCAATCGGTGTAATCGGGGTGGTCGTAGCCCTTGTCCACGGCGAACTGGAAGGCCTCGTCGCGGAACTTGGTCCACTTGTCGATCTGGTCGGCGTACTTGCCGGCGTCCACCAGCTTCAGGGCGGAGGCGGCCAGGCACCAGCGGTCCATGTTGTTGACGCGCACCATGTCGAACGGCGTGGTGGTGGAGCCCTGCTCCTCGTAGCCGTGCACGGAGAAGTTGTCGTGGTTGGGACGTCCGTGGATCAGGCGGTAGATGGAGCCGGGGTAGGCGTGGAAGGCGAACAGAACCGGCTTGTCCTTGCTGAAGAGCTCGGTGAACTCCTCGTCGGACAGCGCCTGATCGTTCTCCTCGGTGTCCTGGATCTTCAGCAGGTCGACCACGTTGACGAACTGAACCTTGAGGCCCAGCTTCTGCAGCATGTCGTCGGCGGCCAGGGCCTCCTGGGTGGGGATGTCGCCCGCGGTGGCGATGACGACATCAGCATCCTCGGCATCCTTGGCGTTGGAGGCCCAATCCCAACGGGCAGCCCCCTTCTCCAGCTCGGCGGCGGCCTCGTCCACGCTCTGGTAGGTGGCGGCGGGCTGCTTGCCGGCGAAGATGGCGTTGATGCAGTTGGTCGACTTGTAGCAACGCTCGCCCACGTTCAGCAGCATGTTGGCGTCGGCGGGGAAGTAGATGTTGACCACGTGATCGTTGTTGAAGTTCTTGTTCAGCAGGATGTCGACGAAGCCGGGATCCTGGTGGGAGAACCCGTTGTGGTCCTGACGCCAGACGTGCGAGGTGACCAGGAGGTTCAGGCCGGCGATGGGCTTGCGCCACGGGATTTCGCGGACGGTGGCCTCCAGCCACTTGGCGTGCTGGTTGATCATGGAGTCGATGACGTGCACGAAGGACTCGTAGGAGCTCCAGATGCCGTGGCGTCCGGTCAGCAGGTAGCCCTCCAGGAAGCCTTCCATCTGGTGCTCGGAGAGCTGCTCGATGACCTGGCCGGTGTGGGCCATGTGCTCGTCGGTCAGTTCAGACAGGTAGTCGGCATCCCACTGCTTGTTGGTCACTTCGTAGGCGGCGGCCAGACGGTTGGAAGCCGTCTCATCGGGCCCGAAGATGCGGAAGTCGGTGGGGTTCTTGGCCAGTACGTCGCGGGTGTAGTAGCCCAGGACGCGGGTGGCCTCGGTGGCGCCCCAGCCGTGGCCGTGCTTCTTGACGTCGATCTCGTAGTCGTGGATGTCAGGCAGCTCAAGCGGCTTGAGCAGCCGGCCGCCGTTGGCGTTGGGGTTCTCGCCGATGCGCAGGTCGCCCTTGGGCATGAAGCTGGTGACCTCGGGACGCAGGGTGCCCTTCTCGTCGAACAGCTCCTGGGGCTTGTAGGAGGCCAGCCAGTTCTTGAGGATCTGGAAGTGGGCCTCGGTGTCGCGGGCGGAGGTCAGCGGCACCTGGTGGGCGCGCCAGGATCCCTCGGTCTTCTTGCCGTCGATGAACTTGGGGCAGGTCCAGCCCTTGGGGGTGCGGAAGATGATCATGGGGTAGAAGGGACGGGTCATGTCGTCGGTTTCGGCCCGGGCCTTGATGTCGCAGATCTTGTCGAAGACGGTCTCCAGCATGTCGGCGAAGCGACGGTGGATGGACAGATGGTCCTCGTCGTCGAACCCTGCAACGAACTCGAAGGGCTCATAACCCATGCCATGGAAGTACTCATGCAGCTCCTCGTCGGAGATGCGCGAGAGGATGGTCGGGTTGGCGATCTTGTAGCCGTTCAGGTGCAGGATGGGCAGGACGATGCCGTCGGTGCGCGGGTTGACCAGCTTGTTGGACTGCCAGCCGGTGGCCAGAGGGCCGGTCTCGGCCTCGCCGTCGCCCACGATGCAGGGCACGAAGAGGCTGGGGTTGTTCATGATGGCGCCGTAGGCGTGGGAGAGGGCATAGCCCAGCTCGCCGCCCTCGTGGATGGACCCGGGGGTCTCAGGCGCGAAGTGGGAGGGGATGCCGCCCGGGTAGGAGAACTGGCGGAAGAACTTCTGCAGGCCAGCCTCATCGTTGGTGATCTTGGGGTAGTACTCGCTGTAGGTGCCATCCAGGTAGGACTGCGAGGTGCCGGCGGGGCCGCCGTGGCCGGGGCCCATGATGATCACGGTGTTCTGCTGATGGTCGGCGATCAGACGGTTGATATGGCCCAGCAGGAAGTTCAGGCCGGGGGTGGTGCCCCAGTGACCGACCAGACGGTGCTTGACATCCTCCCGAGTGAAGGGCTCCTTCATCAGGGGGTTGCTGCGAAGATAAATCTGTCCGATGGAAAGATAGTTGGCCGCCCGCCAATACTTGTCGACGGCCTCGAGGGTCTCCTCGGCGATTGGGGTCTCCAGCTTCGCCCAAGGGGTGCCGATAACAGGATTCGTCATGTGTACTCCTGCACTATAGTGCGATTGTTTATTTACCTCGGTTACGGGCTTGCGCAGTGTCATTTCAGGCATCTGTCGGGTCCGTACCCAATGCCTACATGGTACGTGAACGAGCAGACTTTTCTGAACGTTTTCTTGCAGTGTGTGTTCGCTCTTGTGAGAAAATGCGAGGGAATTGTCTGCTTGCAGACAGGAATTTTCGCCGGGGGTGCCGATCAGGGCTCAATGACGGTAGCATTGTCGAAAACTGCAACCATACTGGACTTGTTCGCGAGCGTTGAATCGTCGCTCTCGGGCATCCATGGCAGACACAGCATACGTATATATAAGGAGTCTTATGGCACAGGGTCCCGTCCTGGTGGTCGATTTCGGTGCGCAGTACGCCCAGCTGATCGCTCGTCGAGTCAGGGAGGCGGGGGTCTACTCTGAGCTGGTGCCTCATTCGATGAGCCTGGACCAGATACTAGCCAAGGATCCCAAGGCGGTCATCCTTTCCGGCGGCCCAGCCTCCGTCTACGTGGACGGGGCGCCAACTATCGACAAGAGGATTTTCGAGGCGGGGGTGCCTGTGCTGGGCATCTGCTACGGCTTCCAGGTCATGGCCCATGAGCTGGGTGGCGAGGTGGACAAGGCGGCCCTGGGGGAGTATGGCAAGACCGAGGCCTTCATCGACAGCGCCAAGGGAATACTGCAGGATTCGCCCGCGCAGCAGGATGTATGGATGAGCCATGGCGTCGCCGTCAATCGAGCGCCCGATGGCTTTGAGGTTTTGGCGCATACCGAGGGTGCCCCGGTGGCGGCCATGCAGGATCCATCCCGGGGGCTGTACGGGGTCCAGTGGCATCCCGAGGTGACCAACACCCCTCTGGGGCAGGACCTGATCGACCGCTTCCTGCACCAGTGCGCCGGACTGCCGTCGGATTGGAACGCCTCAGGCATCATCGAGCAGCAGGTGGAGAAGATCCGTCGCACGGTGGGTGACGACCAGGTCATCTGCGGCCTGTCGGGCGGCGTCGATTCAGCCGTGGCGGCCGCTCTGGTCCACAGGGCCGTCGGTGACCAGCTGACCTGCGTCTTCGTGGATCATGGCCTGCTGCGTAAGGGGGAGGCCGAACAGGTCAAGCATGATTTTGTGGCCGCTACGGGCATCAAGCTGATCGCCGTGGATGCCTCGCAGGACTTCCTGACCGCTCTCAAGGGCGTTTCCGAGCCTGAGCGCAAGCGCAAGATCATTGGGGAGAAGTTCATCCGCACCTTTGAAAAGGCCCAGCGGCAGGTGATTGAGGAGGCCGGCAAGACCGGTAAGGAAGTCAAGTTCCTGGTGCAGGGCACGCTCTACCCCGACGTGGTCGAGTCTGGTGGCGGAGACGGAGCCGCCAATATCAAGTCCCACCACAATGTGGGTGGTCTGCCCAAGGACGTCAAGTTCCAGCTGATCGAGCCACTGCGCACCCTCTTCAAGGACGAGGTCCGGGCCATCGGCGCCGAACTGGGCCTGCCTGACCAGATCGTCTGGCGTCAGCCCTTCCCGGGCCCTGGTCTGGGCATCCGCATCATCGGCGAGATCACCCGGGAACGTTTGGAGACCCTGCGCGAGGCTGACGCCATCGCCCGCGAGGAGCTGTCCAAGGCTGGGCTGGATCGGCAGATCTGGCAGTGCCCGGTGGTGCTGCTGGCCAATGTGCATTCAGTAGGTGTGCAGGGCGACGAGCGTACCTATGGTTCGCCGATCGTGCTGCGTCCGGTCTCCTCTGAAGATGCTATGACGGCTGACTGGACGCGTCTGCCATACGACGTGCTGGCCACCATTTCCACGCGCATTACCAACGAGTGCCCGGGCATCAACCGTGTGGTCCTGGACTGCACCTCCAAGCCCCCGGCAACCATCGAGTGGGAGTGAGCATCTGGGCCGACAAGTCATACGGCAATACGTCAAAGCCAGTATGGTTAGTCATATGACTTGTCGGCCCATTCTGTCGGCTTCTAACCACTCGACCGCCGATAGCCAATAGAAGAGCTCGGGTGCTGCAACTCGTCGTTTACTGTTTGGCGATGGCCGCGTTGATCCGGTCAACCAGCTCGCGGGGATGTTCCACCCCGAGCACCAGCCGATCATAGTGCTCGTCCTTGAGTTGGATGACGATGGGGCTTTCCGGTCGGGTGACATTCCAGAATGTCTTTTCCCCGTGTTCAATGTATGTGCCGGCCCATTTACCGGGAACATGAAGGCCGGGCGAACGCAGCCCCTTGGCATCATCGAGAATGCCCGGATCCTCGCTTGCACCCCGAACGTGCTCAAGCGGCACCACCAGTTTCCCCTTGAACGACCACATCTTATCCAAGCCCTGCGGTTCAACCTCCAGCGTCCGCCCGACAATTGCCACCTTGTTGTTCATGACTTATCTTCTTTCGTCATCAGGCTGCAAACGAATATGTGCACGCTGCAGCAGCGTCTCGCCAAGGAGCGTGGCGATATCAAGGGCCGCAGCATTAGTATCATCAGATCCCGAGCTGGACAGCTTCGCAAGGTAATCCCTGACCAGCCCACGAACCTCAAGATCATGATCTGACAGCTCCATGAGTGCCACCAATACCAGATTGAGCACTCCTGAATCGCCCGACTCAGAATCCGTTGCATCACGTAACGCAGCCACGAACATGCCACGCTTGCTGCCGAAGGCACCGTAGAGACTGCCCCGGAGCAGACCCGTGGCCTTGACGAGAGCATCAATCGACGTTCCCTCATAGCCATGCTCCAGGAAAGCCTCGCGGGCACGGGCAAGTACCTCATCATCATCGAAACTTCTCTTGCGGCCCATGCTCACTAAGATAGCATTAGTTGACTAATCAGTCAAGAATGATAAGCGGTCATTTGAGGGGCGCCTTCAATGAGCGTTCGTATTCCTGCAGCCATTCCTTAGTTACTGGTTCGATTCGTGTTCCGCCCTTGCCATCCGGATTGGCCATGAGTATGCGTATCTGCTCGCCCTTCCTGGCTGTACAGAAGGTGAATTCCACGTTTGTGGCGACCCCCCATTCACCTCTCTTGTTGAGAGCGATCATTGAGATCTCGCCGACCTTGCCGTAGCGGTTCCTCAGGAGGTCGTCAAATTCGTAGACTGCGGAATCGCAGGCTTCCTGCGGGCTCAAGCCGCTTCCCATCAGGGCGACGATCCGGTAGGAGAGGCACCCTTTCATGATGTCTTCTCCCAGCCCGGTGGCGGCCGCCCCTCCGATGGCGCTGTCCACATAAAATCCCGAGCCGGGTAGGGGAGAATCGCCTACTCTGCCGGGTTCCTTCATGAAGAGCCCCGATGTTGATGTGCCGGCAGCCATCGAACCGTGCGCATCCAAGGAGATGGTCCCGACCGTATCGTGCCCTCGATAGGGACCGGCAGACTCCGGTGTTGTGGTCTTGGCGGCTTCCAGCTCCCAGCGCTCTCTGGCCCTGTCCGTCAGCATATTGCGCATTTCGAACCCGCTGACCTGGGCGTAACGGGTCGCCCCCTGCCCGACCAGAAAGCTGCTGGTATGGCGTCGACTCAGCTGCCTGGCCACGGATATGGGGTGGAGTACATGCTGGATGCCGGCCACAGCGCCCATTGCCATGCTGTTCCCGTCCATGAAGGCGGCGTCCATCTCCATCTCACCTTCCCGGTTGGGCAAAGCTCCATAACCGACGGAGGTGTAATCGGGGTTGGCCTCAACCTCTCGGATCAGCGCCTCGACAGCATCGCCCGCCTGGCCACCCTCCTCAAGACCGGAACTTGACTTGACTATCCCTTCATAGGCCATCCGCCATGTAGCAATAGAGGCCCATGTGGATTGATCGTGGCTGACTATCTGTGAGGATGAATCACTCATTTCCTTGGTTCTTTCTGTTGGTATGGTCGTTGACTGCTCTTGGGTGGAGCACAGAAACTGTTTTAAAGCAGAAGAGCAGGCGAGACCTCAGCCGGTCGATGAATGATCGAGCTGCTGGACCATGCACCTGAGGGGACAGCCGTCAGTAGCGGGCTTACCTCGCCCGCATGCAGACAGCAACGATGTCCTCTGCCTTATATCTTCTGTCAATGATAATTAATAAAGATACTTTTGTTTCGGAATGTCTTGCCAGCGTTCCAATTGCTTTATCGGCGTTAGCTTTTGCGTACATCACTTAAGGCTGATTCAAAAGGCCGAGTTCCAACAATTCGTTTGGTGATCGCTGGATGGCGGATCCGGCCGATTCGGCCTGACGCACCATCTTCGGCATGTACAGTTTCCAATTTGATATATACTATTAACAAACTATTGTCTCTTGAAATAGTTGAGGACCAAGACGGTCCATGGAATTGAGTTGTTTGCAGTACATGAGTGAATCAATCGCTCGCCATCGCGAAGGGCATGCGATGACAGTTCCGAGGAAGGGACTTTCATGGAGTCAAAAGAGCAACAGGTGAACACCAGTTCACCGATTTTGATGCTGGGCATCTTGTCCATATCGTTCCTGATGTCGGTTTCCAATGCCGTCTCAGGGACTATCCCGTTGATGAAGCAGTACTTTTCCAACATCTCGGAGGCCAACGTCGAGCTGCTGGTCGTCATCCCCACAGGTGGCGTCCTGCTGGGAACTGTGGTCAGCGGCCTGATATCCAACAAGCTGGGCAAGAAGTACACGGTCCTTCTGGGGTTGATAGTCTCCTTGGTCTTTGGCGTCATTCCAGCATTCTTCTACAATTATCCGGCCATATTCCTGTCGCGAGCCATGTTCGGCGTGGGCATGGGTATCTTCACCCCGCTGAGCGTCTCCTACATCACCGATGTCTTCCCTGAGAAAATCAGGAACAGGCTTCTGGGATGGAGGAACTCCGTCGGCGCCATCGGCGACTCGATCATGCTCTTCATTGCAGGGTTCCTGATCAACATCTCCTGGCATGCCACCTATCTGGTCTTCCTCTTTCTGATCGTGCCCATTGTCCTCGTCTCCCTTTTCGTCCCCAAGCGGCTTGATCGTGTCATTGTGGAGGACGGCAAGGAGGTCGAGGAGGACACCTCCATCAAGCCGTCCACCAACGGCGGCGTCATCCAGCTGGCCATTCTCTTCCTCTTCGTCTGCCTTTTCTATTCGGCCATCTCCCTGAAGCTGGCCAGCCATATGGTCGATTCACATATAGGCTCTGCAGCTGATGCCACCAGGATCTTCGGCTTCCTGGTGCTCTGTTCGATCATCTCCGGCATCGCCTTCGAACAGCTCGCCAAGTGGTGCGGACGATACACCGTCTTCATCTTCGAGGTGCTGACAGCAGTGGTCATGATCGCCATGCCCTTCACCAACTCCATTCCGATCTTGCTGGTTCTGGTCCTGGTGGCAGGGTTCTGCAACGGCATCATCAACCCGGCCCTGACGGCACGCATGGTGGCCTATTCGCCCAAGGGCTCCATGAACCTGACCACTTCGATCATCCTGATCGGCATCAACATCGGCTCCCTGGTGGCTCCTTACTTCTTCCAGGCTCTGGGCGGGGTGCTTGGCAAGAATGACCCAGGTTTCATGATCATGTGCGCAGGGGTCTGCTACGTGATCCTGGCCCTTTACGATGCCTTCGTCGTCAAGAAGGACAAGCTGACCATCTGAGGTTGGTCATGGCAATTCGTGTCAATCAACAGAAACAGAGGTAAATAATGAGCGATACCGTGGAATGGTTCAAGCAGGCCAAGTACGGCATGATGATTCACTGGGGTCTCTATTCACTCCTGGGAGGTGAGTACCAGGGGAAGTCGTCAAGCAACTATGCGGAATGGATCCAATCCAAGCTCCAGATCCCCAACAAGGAGTACGAACGCCTGACCCAGGCCTTCAACCCCATTTATTTCGACGCGGATGCCATAGTTGACCTGGCCAAGCGCTGCGGCATGCAGTATCTGGTCGTCACCACAAAGCATCACGACGGCTTCGCCATGTACCGGTCTCTGGTGGATCCTTACAATGTCTATGACGCGACGCCTTTCCACCGGGATGTGATCGGCGAGCTGTCTTTGGCCTGCCGCAAGGCTGGCCTGCGATTTGGTCTCTACTATTCGCAGGATCTGGACTGGCATGAACCGGATGGCGGCGGATACCTTTCGAACGACATCGAGACGGCGGGCACCACCTGGGACAACAGCTGGGACTTCACAGGGGAGAAGAACTACGACCGTGCGTTCAAGCACAAGATCATGCCGCAGATCGAAGAGATCATGAGCAACTATGGGGAGATATCGGTTGCCTGGTTTGATGTTCCCATGACCCTCAGCGACGAGCAGAGCCAGACCATTTACGATACGGTCAAGCGTCTGCAGCCCGACTGCCTGATCAATTCCAGGCTGGGCAACGGCCGCTACGACTACGTCTCTCTAGGGGACAACGAGATTCCTGAAGATTCGGACGCCAGCGACAAGGCCGCCTCGGACGGCAATGTTGACTACAACTCGATCGAAGGGTTCAAGCCCTCAAAGCTTGGCCTCTACGAGACCGCCGGGACCATCAACGATTCCTGGGGATTCTCCTACCATGACCAAAATTGGAAGAGCCCGCAGACCATTCACGATTACAAGGCCCATCTGAACAAGTACGGCATCAACTACCTGCTCAATGTCGGTCTGGATGGATTGGGACGCGTCCCTATGGCGGCCGAGCAGGCACTCCTGGGAGCGCGAGCTTTGGAGGCTTGAGGATTTAGCATCAAGACAATTAGCAAGGGATACTGTTGTAACTATGTTGCTTCTGTGCGACAGCATCCTTTGCCAACTGTCCTTTTCACTCCGCAGGGCTTGGCGAGTCTTGATTTCTTCGAATCCAAACCTCTTTGCAAGCATTCAGCTGCTATGGAGTATTGTTCTGATACCTTGTTTATCGTCTAAAGGTCTTTGGCATGAATCATCAAGTAGTCCCAGGCACGGGTGGGGAGCAGGGCATGAAGGGCGACCAGAGGTTTGGCTCCAAAGCCCAGAAGGTAGCGTGGGCGGGGATGGCGTACAGTCGAAGCACGGACGATGGCCTTGGCAATGGTTGATGGTCGGGTCAAATGCCTGCTGGAGTAAAGCTTGCGCAATCCAGCAGCAGCTTGGAACCCTGACTGTTGATAGGCGCTCTTGCGAGTGACCTTCTGAAGATGGTCGGCGGCGATTGCGCCCCAGTTGGTGGCGATGGCTCCAGGCTCGATCAGGACCACGTCGATGCCGAAGGGGCGGGTTTCCATGCGTAAAGCGTCGCTGAAGGCCTCTAGGGCGTACTTGGTGGCATGGTACCAGGCACCCATATAGGTGACCATCCGGCCAGCCATGGATGAGGTGTTGACGATCCGGCCGCGTCCGGCTCGGCGCATGGCGGGCAGTACCAGCTGGGTCAATCGGGCGAGGCCGAAGAGGTTGACTTCGAATTGTCGACGGACCTCGTCAATGGAGACCTGCTCGACCGGGCCATATGAGCCGTAGCCGGCATTGTTGACCAGCAGGTCGACCCGCTTCTCCTTCTGCAGAATTCGTGCGACGGCCTTCTCAATCGAGGCGGAATCGGTCAGGTCCATCTGTACGGCCGTCACCCCCTTGTCGGCCAGTGGCTTCAATCGTTCGACTCGTCGTCCTGCCGCATATACCTGGTATCCATGATCGGCGAGCAGGCCAGCGGTTTCATACCCGATGCCGCTGGTGGCTCCAGTGACCAGCGCCACTCGATTGGTCATACTTATCACCCCTTCTGGCTGGTGTCTGTGAATCGTGGCTCCTGCTTTGCTTTGAGGCACAGTATATGACAGCATTTCGTTGCAAGGACATAAAAAAGCCAGACGAGGGCGGTCTACCCGTCCACGCCTGGCAATGCGACCATAGCGAATACCTTATGCCTGTACCCTTTCCAGCAGAAGGTCGTTCAGCTCGGCAGCTGTTGGATAAGCCTTCTGGGTGCCGCGGCGTGTAACGCTGATTGCGGCGTATCTGTTGGCATGGCTCAGAGCGGTTGGCACATCCTCGCCCTGCGTGTAGTAGTGGGCGAAAGAGCCGATGAAGGCATCGCCGGCGCCAGTGGTATCCACGGCTTCAACCGTGACCGCAGGCACCAGCAGCTCCTGGTCAGCGCTGACCCATAGGGCGCCCTTGCCGCCCATGGTGACAATCAGGTTGCCCACCCCACGCCTGACCAAGTTCCGTGCTGCGGCCTTGATCTCGTCCAATGTCCCTGTGGGCATTCCAGTGAGCGTGGCCAGCTCGGTCTCATTCGGCGCGAAGAAGGCCACCCTGGAAACGTAGTCGATGTTCAGATCATCATTGGCTGGCGCAGGATTCAGCAGGACAGGCACGCCGTACTCCTCTGCCAGTTCGATGGCATGATAGTTGGTCTCCAAGGCGATCTCCTGTTGGAGAACGACCAGTTTCGACCCCTCGATCAGGTCTTTTTTATCGTCCAGGGCAGCAGGTGTGAGCTGCTTGTTGGCGCCTTTGACGATCAGGATCCGATTGTCGCCGCTGGTGTCCACAAAGATCGGCGCCACGCCGCTGCTTCCATCGGCGATGCCGATCCCATCGGCCCTGATGCCGTTGCTGCGATAGTTCTCCAGCTGCTGTCTGCCGAATTCGTCCCTGCCGACCATGGTGATGAAGTTGACCTGTGAACCCAGGCGGGCGGCGGCGATGGCCTGGTTGGCCCCCTTGCCGCCGAATCCCATCTCGAATTCAGGAGCTTCCACAGTCTCTCCTTCCACCGGCATGCGATCGACAAAGGTGGTCAGCTCATACATATTGGAGCCGATGACGGTGATGTCAGCCATAATGTTCTTTACCTTTCCAGGCCGGTGGTTACTAGGAATGAGCGTGTTTCCTGGGGCTTGAGGTGGATCAGGGTGCCTGCCTTCTCAGCGGCGGCGCGGCCCTCGGGCGTGCTGGTGCCGGGCAGTGCAAAGGCTGCTACCTGCTGATCGGCGTTGTACAGGATCCAGCGGGTGACGATGGGGAATTGTTCCGTGCTGAACCGTGTCAGGAAGTTGTGCTTGGCATTCAGATGGAGCCGGAACTCGGCCATATCCGTGAACTTGGTCAGGTTCTGGGAGAAGAAGACGATCTCAGGATCGTAGTGGCTCTCGTCGTTCAGGTTGTTGATCAGATCACCGCTGGCCTTGAGCTCTTCGTTGTAGGCCAGCCACTGCGGGGTGGGATGGACGTGGGCGGGAACGGTCTGGCGCAGACGGAAAGCCTCGTCAGGCACGTTCTGCTCCATGTGCCCGTCATGCACGTAGGCGTAGTTCATATGGCACATGTACTGCAGAGGCATGGTCTGGTAGTTGGAGAGGTTGGTGACCTCCAGGCCGATGTCGAAGAGACCGGAATCCGTGTGCAATGTTACGGATGGCCTACTCAGGTAGTGGTCGCCGAACCCTTTGACATATTCAAATTGACCATGTATTGACATGGTCCCATCTCCGAATTCCAGCCAGGCACTGTCCATGCGGCTGGTCGGGGCCTCGCCGTGGAGTTGGTAGTCGTCCTCCGGGGCCGGGGTTCCGCCGCCAAGGAGTCCTGACGTGAACTGGAAGCAGCCGTAGGTATCAGCTATGGCGGTGCCGGGCAGGGGTTGCGAGAACATGTCCTTCATCTTCAGACTGATGGAGTCGAAGACCGCATCCCAGATGATCAGGCCCATATAGGGCAGGACGGTGAGCTGGCCGCGCGAGTTCTCCATGCGGACCGCTTCAACTCCTGACGGGTAGGTGAAGGTGACGGCTTTGAAATCATCGTCCTGATAGAGGGTGAATTCGGCCGGGCCGAACATGTCATGATTGAGGTGAAGTTGTTGCATGATTGGTTTTCCTTTCATTGGTTTTTCTCAGCGCCTTCAGCCTTGAAAGCGCGCATCTTTGCTGTGGAATAGACGCAGACGACCGCGAAGCAGACCACATCGACGAGGAAGGACAGGGACATGTTCGAGATATCCGCGACGAATCCCTGCGCTACAGGGATGAAGGCCCCGCCCACGATGGACATGACGATGATGGCTCCCGCTGTTTCCGTGTGGCGTTTGTCGGTCACCGTATCCAAAGTCTGGGAGTAGATGGTGGCCCAGCAGGGTCCGAACAGGCCCGAGACGATGATGGCCGCATAGACGGCGCTCATGTTGCGCACGAGGAGGATGTAGACCAGGGCAGCCAATCCGAATGCCGAGAACCACTGCAGGACCCGGGAGGGGTGCATGGACTTCATCATGAAGTTGGCGATCACCTTGCCTATGAAGAAGGCCGCATAGCTGTAGACCATGAAGGTCGATGCCGAGCGCTCGTTGATCGAGGAATTGAGCTCCATGGCCAGCCTGATGGTGAAGGACCACACGGCCGTCTGCATGCCCACATACATGAACTCGGTGAAAATGCCCCAAAGGAAGCGGCGGTTATGCGCGAGATAAACCAGTGTCTCACCGATGCGCGCTTGAGGCTGCTGTTTGGTTGGATCCACCTTGGGCTTGCCTGAGGGGAATTGCGTCAGTGCGAAAAGCACCAGGGCGACCAAGAGGACGAAGATGATGTATTTGTAAGGCAGCAGCGTATGCTGAAGGGCGCGCTCGCCGAAGGCGATGCGGGCCTGTCCGTGAAGCCCCTTCATCTGCCTTTCCAGGCTTTGGCCGGCACCGAAGATCAGATATTTACCCAGCAGTATGCCGGCTATGGCACCCAACGGGTAAAAGGTTTCAGAGATGTTCAGCCGCAGGGTGGAATACTTCTTCGGGCCCATTAGTGAGCTGTAGGTGTTGGCCGAGGTCTCCAGGAAGCTCAATCCGCAGGCCAAGGCGAACAGGGCGATCAGGAAGAATCCGTAGGTGGCCATGCGCGAGGCGGGGAAGAAGATCGAGCATCCGATGGTATACAGCGAAAGGCCGATCATGATGGCGACCTTGTATGAGGTCTTCTTGATGATGAGCGAAGCCGGTATGGCAATCAGAAAGTAGCCAAGATAGAAGGCCGTCTGCACAAAGGCGCTGGCAACATTGGACAGCGTGAAGATGGTTTTGAATTGGGTTATGAGTATGTCATTGAGACTGGCGGCTGCTCCCCAAAGGGGGAATAGGCAGGAGAGGAGGATGTACTGGAGCATTGGCGTCCTGTCCAGGTATCCATCATCCAATTCCTGTGCGTGCAGTTTGAACAGATGAAAGGTTGGCGATTGCATAACCCCTCCTTGGGTTTGCATTCGGCGGCCGCTGCGCTGCGCCCGCCGAGAATATAAGAGTCGGCCCGGGGGTTGGCCCCCGGATGCCGAAGTCAGGCCTTGCCGATGATGGCCATGCTGGAGCTGGTGCCCAATCGTTCGGCACCTGCCTTGATCAGAGCCTCGGCCTCCTGCCGGGTGTGAATGCCGCCGGCGGCCTTGATGTGGATTCTTCCCTTGACTGCTTCTTTGATGATTTCGATGTCGTGCACACTGGCGCCGCGGCTGGCGAATCCGGTGGATGTTTTGACGAAGTCGGCGCCTGCGTCGGCCACCAGCACGCTGGCCCGCGCGATCTGCTCATCGCTGAGCAGGGCAGTCTCGATGATGACCTTGACTACTTTTCCTGCCTGGTGGACGGTTTCGACGACCGCACGAATGTCCTCGGCGACCACGTCTTCCCGGCCACCTGCCATTTCGCCGATGTTGATCACCATATCCAGCTCATCGGCTCCGTTCGCGATGGCTTCCCGGCTTTCGGCGACCTTGTTTGCCGTGGTGGTGGCGCCCAAGGGGAAGCCGATGACGCAGGCAGTCAGGACATCCGACCCCTTGACCCGCTCATGGACGTGGGCGACCCAGTAGGGATTGACCATGACCGAATAGAAATGGTTGTCCAAAGCTTCGTCGATGACCTGGTCGATCTGCGTCTGCGTTGCGTCCGGTTTGAGCAGTGTGTGATCGATGAGGCGGTTGATCTGCATGGTTGTTACCTCCTTGTGGGCCTCACTGTAACAGTGAATGCACAGAAGTAAAATGCTAAAATGAACATATGTTCAAAAGTGAATGCTCAATCGCCGGCAGGCCGTGAAGCTCTTTGGCATGCTGGTTCCACACGACCGTAAGAAGGGAAGGTTTCATGATCGACGATGAACAGCACAGGAATCAAGCGGTCACGGTCTGCCACTGGTACTACGAGGAGGGGTTAGGCCAGAGCGCGATCGCCCGCAGGTTGAACGTTTCCCGTCCCACGGTTTCGCGTCTTCTGGCCTTTGCCAGGCAGGAGGGACTCGTTCGCGTGCTCATCACTGATCCCCAGGCTGATCTGCAGTCCCTGGCCAGAAAGCTCAAGGTGGCTTTCGGCCTGCGCGAGGTCAGGCTGGCCTATGACTCGACCGGTGATGAAGATGCCATCAGGGACAAACTGGGTGCTGTTACAGCAGATTACCTGGCTGAGATTGTCGGCGATCACGACCGGTTGGGCATCAGCTGGGGGAGGACCCTCAAGGCCGTAGCCGATCATCTGCGGCCCAATGAGCACAAGGATGTATCGGTGGTGCAGCTGAAGGGGAGTGTCTCCGCGTCCGATTTCAACAACTATGCCGCGGATATCGCCCTGAAATTCGGCATGGCCTTCGGCACTACCACTACAGTGCTGCCCTTGCCGGTCATTTTCGACAATGCTTTGACTCGGGACATTGTGCTCAAGGATCGTTTCATAGACGAGATCGTTCGTCAGGGTGAACGGACCGATATCGCCGTGTTTACCTGCGGAACCGTTCGTGACGATGCCATGCTTTTCAAACTGGGATATCTCTCCCGCAGAGAGATCACCATGCTGCAGCATAAGGCTGTCGGCGATGTGCTTTCACGGTTCATCGCTGCCGACGGCTCCATCGCGGATGATGGCATTGACGCGAGAACGGTGGGGATACAGCTTGATCGGTTGCGCAAGAAGCCATGCTCCATATTGGTGGCGGGAGGGCCTTCCAAGATCGCATCCATGCGTGCGGCGCTTCTCGGCGGCTATGCCAACGTGCTGATTACGGATTCCCAGGCTGCCATGCGTCTGCTTGAGGAATGAGCGGGTCTCTGCAATTAAGGGGGTTACGCCGTCTGGTGTGGCTCTTCAGATGCCTATCGTGTCCATAATCACGCAATGGCTTGGTCAAATAATGGTCGCCTTTTTGGATTGCTGAAATTTCGCTGTACGCTAATTGCTAATGCTGATTGTAGATTCCGCAGGAGGTTTCAGCATGCAGGGCACACGATTTACCTATTGGTGGCACGGATTCGATCTGTGACGCCGCGTGCCTTGTAAAAACGGTTGCACGGATCGGAACCCACCGGCCCTGCAGTCGTCGACAGCATTTCCCGTGCATCGTCACCGCATAGTCGGTAGGGCAGCACCAGCGACAATGGTTGTAGTAACCGCATGGGAAAGGACAAGCCAATGACATTGGCGGATCATATGAATGCCAGGGTCAAAGCTCTGGCGCCGAGCGACATTCTCGAGTTCAACAAGGAGATCGCCGGAATAGACGGCATCGTGAAGCTGACTTTGGGGGAGCCGGACTTCTTCACCCCTGAGCACGTCAAGCAGGCGGGCATTCAGGCCATCCAGGACAACCGCAGTCATTACACCGAAAGTCGCGGTATGCCCAGCCTTCGCAAGGCTGCGGCCGACTATCTTCAGGCCAAGTACGGGCTGGACTACGACCCTGACACGCAAATAGTAATTACAGCCGGAGCCACCGGGGGCATCTTCTCGGGCCTGACCGCCATGATCAACCCGGGGGATACGGTCATCCTGCCCACGCCCATCTTTCCGCTCTACATCCCCATTGCCCAGCTGAGCGGTTCCAGGACCGTCTTCGTCGACACCTCCGATGACGGCTTCATTCTCAAGCCGGACAAGCTGGAGGCCGCCATCGAAAACAGCGATGGTCCGGTCAAGGCCCTGGTGCTCAACTATCCGACCAACCCCACCGGGGTGACCTATGCCCGAGAGGATCTGGAGGCTCTGGCTCAAGTGGCGCGCAAGCACGGCTTCTTTGTGCTCAGCGATGAGATCTACGCCGAGTTGACCTACCAGGGCACCCATGTGTCCATGGGCACCATCCTGCCCGAGCAGACGGTCGTGCTTGGCGGGGTTTCCAAATCCCATGCCATGACTGGATGGCGGGTCGGCGTCGCCGCTGGCCCGGCCGATGTCATTGACCAGATCAGCAAGGTCAACGAGTTCAGCATCACTTCCGTGACCACCAATGCCCAGTATGCGGCCCAGGAGGCTCTGACCAAGGGGATGAATGACACGGATCCGATGCGCGAGGCCTACCGCAAGCGGCGGGACTATCTGGTCAAGGCCTTGCCCGAGGTCGGTCTGGATGTGATCGATCCCAAGGGCGCCTTCTATATCTTCGCCCGACTGCCCGAGGGCATGCGCGACAGCTGGAGCTTCGTCTACGACCTGGCTCGTAAGGCCAAGGTGGCGGTAATCCCCGGAGCCAGCTTCGGGCCCGGGGGAGAAGGCTACGTCCGCATCTCCTATGCCGCCTCCATGGAGGATCTGCATACCGCCGTGGAGCGGATCGGCGACTATATGCGCGCTCAAAATCGCGGCTGACCCAACCGGCGATCCATCCGACAGCCACCATCTGACAACCATCAACGAAGACAGTTACCAAGGACTAGAAAATGACTAGCATTCTCATGTATTCAGTACGCCCTGACGAGCAGGAGGCCATTCAGGCCTGGGCGCAAGCCAATGACATTCAGGTAGATACCACTGACCACGATCTGGGGATGAAGACCGTGGACATGATCAAGGGATACGACGGCATCGTCATCCAGCAGCACGCGGCCCTGCCCGAGCCCGAGCTCTACCAGCGGCTCAAGGACTATGGCCTCAAGCAGCTGACCCTGCGGATCACCGGCTATGACATCGTCAACCTGCAGGCCGCTCGGGAGAACGGGCTGGTCGTCACCAACGTGCCTGCCTACTCGCCCCGGTCGGTCTCCGAACTGGTCCTGGCCCAGGTCATGCGCCTGGTCCGGCATCTGGGGGAGGCCAGCGCTCGCGAGGCCAAGGACGACTATACCTGGGATGGGCTTCAGGCCCATGAGATCCACAACCTGACCGTGGGGATCATCGGAGCCGGCAAGATCGGATCGGCAGTGGCCAGGATCTTCCGGGCCCTGGGCTCCACCGTCATCGCCAACGATCCGGTCCACCGCCCCGAGCTGGCGGACACCCTGGATTACGTGGATCTGCCCACGCTTCTGAAGCGGGCCGACATCGTCACCGTTCATACGCCGCTGGACGAGACCACCCACCATCTGATCAACGCGCAGGCCTTGGATGCCATGAAGCCCTCGGCCTTCCTGATCAACGCGGCCCGCGGTCCCATTGTGGACACCCCGGCACTGATCAAGGCCCTGCAGACCAAGTCCATCGCCGGTGCCGCCATCGACACCATCGAGGGGGAGGCCGGCATCTTCGAAAAGGATTTGAGCGGAACCAAGGTCGACAACCAGGCCCTGGAGACCCTCAAGGCCATGCCCAATGTGGAGGTCTCGCCCCACATCGGCTTCTACACCGATGCCGCCGTGAACGCCATGGTCAACATCTCCCTGAACGACGTGAAGACCATTCTGGAGGGCGGCACTAGCGAGCATCAGGTGGACTGAGTCCATTGTTTATGCGACCCGGACAGGGCGCCGACCTGCTCAGTCGGTATTCTGAGCAAAGGTGATGGTGCCCTGGTCCGGGTCCATGCTTTCCACGATGGCCAGGGACTTGAGGTTGTAGCCCTCTTTGCGCAGGGTGCGGCCGCCCTCCTGGAAGCCCTTCTCCACGGCGATGCCGATGCCCTCGATGACGACCTTGGCATCGTGGCAGATGTCGATCAGACCGTGCAGGGCGTTGCCCTTGGCCAGGAAGTCGTCAAGGATCAGCACATGCTCGCCCTCCTTGAGGAAGCGCTTGGCCACGATGACGGGGTA
The DNA here is from genome assembly GCF_007559275.1 of Bifidobacterium apousia. Taxonomy (GTDB): domain Bacteria; phylum Actinomycetota; class Actinomycetes; order Actinomycetales; family Bifidobacteriaceae; genus Bombiscardovia; species Bombiscardovia apousia. The sequence continues at coordinate 119,125 of NZ_VMHK01000003.1, read as the reverse complement.
CTCACGCTGCTTGGTGAAGGAGTAGATGCGGGCCGTGTACTGGTCGCCGTCAAGGTTGATGGACTGGGTCTTCTTGGCGAAGACCACCGGCACGTCCCCGAAGTGGCGGGCGGCCAGGCAGGCGATGCCGATGCCGGATGCCTCGATGGTCAGAATCTTGTCGATCTGGTGTCCAGCGAACAGGCGGGCCCATTCAGCGCCCATGTGGTCGAAGAGCCGCACGTCGCACTGATGGTTGAGGAAGGCGTCCACCTTGAGTACATTGCCAGGCTTGACCGTGCCCTGGCGGCGGATTCGCTCCTCAAGTTCCTGCATGTCATCGTCCTTGTCGTCATGAATGCGGGGCCCCTATGGTCCCGACGGATAGACACCAAGATAACCCGGTTCTGGGACTGTGGCCCGGCTGCCCTGGTCCGCCAGGTTTCACCTCCAGCGGATTGGAGTGTCTTCCTGGCGTGTCAGCCCGTCAATCCGCGGATTCAAGGCCCTGACTGTTACAGTGAAAATTGACCGCAATGGTCACGCATCGTCACGGTGCGTTCAAGGACCTAAGGAGGACCATATGGGGATTCTGGATGATGCAAAGGATGCCATGAAGTCTGCCGGCGAGAAGATTTCCGATGTCGCTGGCGATGTAAAAGACACCGTTATGGACAAGGCATCCGATGCCAAGGACGCCGTTGCCGATAAGATGGGCGACGCCAAGGACGCTGCCCAGGACAAGATGGGCGACGCCAAGGACGCCGCCTCCGACAAGATGGACCAGGCCAAGGCCGATGCCAAGGTCGGCAAGGCCAAGGCTGAGCAGGGCGCCACCGAGGCTGTCAACAACGCCAAGGACCAAGTGCGCAACTGACTGGGTCATCTCGACTTCCCCGACGAAACCCCGTTCGCTTTCCCTATTCTCAAGGCGGACGGGGTCTTTTATGTCTGCTGGTACGTCTGCCGGCTAACCCATGAGCCAAGATCGATGACACCGCTTTGTGGTAGAAATAGTTGTCTGCCGGGTGTGCGCCATCCGGCCTGAGACGGTGACCGAGACCAGATGGCAAGAGGTGGCTTGTGAACGAGGAACCGGACTTGATCCAGCGCAGCGCCAAGGAGCTGCTCAAGGGGCTCAACGATCGACAGGCCGAGGCGGTTCAATACCAGGGCCCGGCCCTGCTGATCGGAGCAGGCGCAGGCTCGGGCAAAACCAGGGTGCTGACCCGCAGAATCGCCTGGATCCTCAGTCAGTTCGGCGCCTGGCCCAGCCAGATTCTGGCCATCACCTTCACCAACAAGGCGGCCTCCGAGATGCGTGAACGTCTGCGCAGGCTGATCGGGCCCGTGGCCGACCGCATGTGGGTGTCCACCTTCCACTCGGCCTGCGTGCGCATCCTGAGGCGGGATGGCAAGGAGATCGGCCTGCGATCAGGCTTCACCATCTATGACACGGCCGATTCCGAACGCCTGATCAAATTGATCGGCAAGGATCTCAACATCGATCTGAAGCGATACACCCCCAGAAACATTCTGAGCCACATCTCCGACTACAAGAACAACCTGCAGGATTGGCGCACACAGCTGCAGGAGTACGCCCCTGACTACCGGCCCGGGCAGCGCGGCCAGCAGATCACCGCCCGCTTCGGCAACGAGGAGGAGCTCTACTCCGTGGTCTACGCCGAGTACGAGCATCGGCTGGCTCAGGCCAACGCGGTCGACTTCGACGATCTGATCGTACGCACGGTCCAGCTGCTCCAGCAGTCCCCAATGGTGGCCCAGTATTACCACCATCGATTCCGCTACGTGCTGGTGGACGAGTACCAGGACACCAACCATGCCCAGTATGTGCTCATGCGCGAGCTGGCCGGTGCCGATGCCGACAAGCAGGACCAGGCCTGGATCACCGTGGTGGGCGATTCGGATCAGTCCATCTATGCCTTCCGAGGGGCTGACATCAGCAACATCAGGGACTTCGAGAAGGATTTCCCCGGAGCCCGGACCATCCTTCTGGAGCAGAACTACCGCTCCACCCAGACCATACTTGACGCTGCCAATGCCATCATCGTCAAGAACGAGGGCCGCAAGCCCAAGAAGCTCTGGACAGCCCTGGGCAAGGGGGAGCCCATCGTGGGCTATGCCGCCGACAATGCCCAGCAGGAGGCCGCCTGGATCGCCACCGAGATCGCCCGGCTGCGCAGCGAGGAGGGCATTCCATACTCCGACATGGCCATCATGTACCGGGCCAACGCCCAGTCCCGCGCCCTGGAGGAGGGGTTGATCAACGCCGGCCTGCCGTATCAGCTGGTGGGCGGGACCCGCTTCTACGAGCGCAAGGAGATCAAGGACGCCCTGGCCTACCTGCACGCCATCGCCAATCCCCAGGACGATGTGAACATGCGGCGGATACTCAACGTGCCCAAACGCGGCCTGGCCGCACGTGCCGAGGCCGCTGCGACCTCCTATGGGGATCTGCATCAGGTCTCCTTCTGGGAGGGGGTGCAGCATATCGAGGAGGTGCCCGGTGCCTCCACTCTGATGGTCAAGCGGATGAAGGCCTTCAGGGATCTGATTACCTCCCTGACCGACTTCGCCGCAGAACACGATACCAAGCCGTCTCAGATTGTTGAGAAGGTTCTGGAGGAGTCCGGCATGCTGGACGAGCTGCGCAAGTCGGTCGATCCGCAGGATGCCTCCAGGCTGGAGAACCTTGGCCAGCTGCAGTCCGTGGCCGCCGAATTTGAGCAGAAGACTCCCGACGCTACGCTGGCGGGCTTCCTGGAGACCACGGCACTGGTAGCCGACTCGGACCAGCTACCAGGCTTGGGCGACGACTCGGGCAAGGTGACGCTGATGACCCTGCATACGGCCAAGGGCCTGGAGTATCCGGTGGTCTTCCTGACCGGCATGGAACAGGGAACCTTCCCGCACGCTCGCTGCCTTGAGGATACCGATGAGATGCAGGAGGAGCGTCGACTGGCCTATGTGGGCGTGACCCGTGCCAAGAGGCGTCTCTACCTGACCCGGGCGGCCGTCCGCTCACAGTGGGGGCAGGTCAACGAGATGCTGCCCAGCCAGTTCCTCGACGACATCCCTGACGAACTGATCGACTGGAAGCGTAGGCAGGCCGGCAACGAGCGGATGCGCGCAGGCTGGGACCTGGGTGACGACGAAGACGAATTCGGCGGCTTCGAGGATGAAAGCGACGGTCGCGCATTCGGTCATCGTTCATTCGGCGGGTTCGGCTCCGGCTTTGGTTCGGCACGCAATGGATACGGGCGCTCGCGGACCTCCTCACAGCGCTCGTTCGGATCATCAGGATATGGCTCTCGTAGCTCCTCCAGAAATGGAAGGGTCACGACCCGGCGGAGCACGACAAGCTCGTCGTCAACCTCACACGCTGGCAGGGCCTCGGCCCAGCCCAAGTCGAACGGACTGTCCATTCAGGACTTCTCCCTGGGTGACAGGGTGGCCCATGACCAGTATGGCCTGGGCAAGGTAGTCGATATTCAGGACAAGGGGCATAACTCGGTTCTGACCGTAGACTTCGGTTCCGAGGGGACCAAGAGGCTGATGCTGCGCTTGGCGCCGATCGAAAAGCTCTAAAGGATCGAGACTCCAAAAACTGTATGCTCACGACTCTTGTGAGGACAGCCATTCTACAGCGAGCTGGGTGCGGTTTGCCAGGTTGGTCTTGGCCAGGATGGCTGAGATGTGATTGCGGATGGTGCCCTCGCTCAGGTAGAGCCGCCTGGCGATGGCCTGGTTGTCGAGGCCGTCGGCCACCAGAGCGACGATTTCACGTTCGCGGTCAGTCAGGGTTTGGAAGCGCCGGGGAACAGACTCAGCTGTATCCTTTGTATCCTTTTGCGCCTGCTCCTCCTGTTCGCCAAGCGACAGGTTGGCAACAGCTTCAGCTCCAAGAACCGTCTGACCGGCCATGACGGCTTGGAGGGCCGGCACCACTGAGGCCACGTCCTGCTTGATCACATAACCCTTGGCACCCAAGGCCAGTGCGCGGGAAATATACTCCTTGTCTGCAAAGGTGGTCAGAAAGAGCACCCGGGCAGTCGAATCCATGGCGAGGATGTGCTCCGCCGCCTCCAGGCCGTCCATGCCAGGCATCTGCACATCGAGCAGGAGCACGTCAGGCCTTCCGCCAGCTGTCTGAAAACTCTCGAGGGCTGATTGTCCGTCATTGGCGGTCCAGAGCACATCTGCAGTACCGGTTGCCGTCAAAATCGTTGATAAGGACGAGCAGACGATCGGATCGTCATCAGCGATAGCGACTTTCATGCCATGACCTTCTTATCTTCTACATGCTCAGCTGCGCCGTGGTCGGACCAGGGTTCCTTAGGCAAGGATACGAAAACCTTCCATCCTTGTCGGTTGGGACCGCTGTTGGCCGTGCCGCCCAAGGCTCTGGCCCTGGCTTCCATATCGGCTAGCCCCATGCCCCGCTGGAGCTCTGGCTCCTTTGGGTGTGAGCTGTCAGGCTGCGATTGCTGAATGCCGCCGTCGTCCTGCACCACCATCTGCCAGAAGGCTGGAAGGTCGCGCAGAATGACCTGCGCTGAACTCGCCGAAGAATGGCGGACCGTGTTGGTAAGGGCCTCGCGGACGATGGTGGCCAGGCAGCGGCACACTGGCGCAGGAGCTGTCTCGATGCCGTTGTTCAGATCGACCTGCAACCGCCCCATAGAAGCCTCGGAGCTGGCATCCTCCATCTGGGATGCGAAGTCGGTGCCTTCATCCTCCAAGTCATGCACCGAACGGCGGATTGTGGTCATGGCCTCGTCCAGGGTCTTGCCGACATCATCCAGTATCCGCTCGGTACTCTGATTGCCCTTGCTTTGCGCAACCACACGGCCAGCCTGGATCTGCATGATGGCTCGGGTGAGCAGGTGGCCCACATTGTCATGAATATCCCGAGCGATCCGGGTCCGCTCGGATAAGTGCGCCATCCGGGTCGCCTGGGCCCGCTCTTCGTCCAAGTCGTTGATGCGGCCGTGCAGTTGGCGAATCCGGTAGCGCTCGGTGTCTTCAATCTGCCAGACACGACCCTTAGCCACGGCCAAGTGTGCACATGCCAGTCCGCCGGCTTGTGCCAGTGTTGAGATCAGCAAAGCCAGCAGAGCATAGCGTTGGGCGAGGTCTGTAAACAGTATTAGGTCGACCATGGCGGGTATCAGCCAAAAGAAAGCCGGCAGCAAGGCCAGGATCAACCTGGGCCGGCCCAGCCCAGCGTTCTTGGCCTGGGAGTTGTTCATGCCGGCTGATCCGGTAGCCGGGACGGTGCTTCCGAGTCCGACCCCTGCTTCGAAGGCCAGGGCCGGCAAGAAGAAAATCCAGTCTGGAATGAACGTTGCCAAAAGCGACACCAGAGCACCGCCCCAGATGGAGCCTGGCGATGGCAGCAGCCATTCACACAGGGCTCCTGCGGCTACCGAGGCCAGGAGGCCGGCGATCAGGGTTCCTGAAAACCCTGAACCATACCATGATCCGCACAAGGTCCCCAGACCAAGCAGGACAGCCAGCCAGCTATCCTGCCCATGAATGTCTCCTCGCCCTGTTTGCCTATTGCCTCAAATAGTAATTGTCGGGCTACCCGTTCCTGAGCCTAGGCGCAGGCAGGACCACCCATGACAAATGTCATAAGTTTTGGTTTGAGCATCCACAACATTGATGACGGCTGTCACGGTGTCGGGCCAGCCCTGGCTGGGATGATGGAATCATGAACAGTTCAGGTGAGCAAGAGCCGGCCTTGCAGGTCAGCGCATTGGTGAAGCGCTACGGTGACATGGTGGCCTTGGACCACTTCGATATGGAAGTCAGCCGAGGTGAAGTATTCGGACTGCTTGGCCCCAATGGTTCAGGCAAGTCAACCGCCATCAACTGCATCCTGGCCCTGCTCAGCTTTGAGTCGGGGACGGTTCGCATATTCGGGCAGGAGATGACCCCGACCTCCTACGACCTCAAAAGTCATATCGGCGTGGTTCCACAGAATGTGGCCGTCTTCAACGAACTGAGCGTGCAGGAGAACATCGACTATTTCTGCTCCCTCTACGTGCCCAGGAAGGCCGACCGCAGGGATCTGGTCGAGCAGGCCATTGATTTTGTGGGGCTGGGCGAATTCCGCAAGTTCCGACCCGGCAAACTGTCTGGCGGTCTGCTGCGCAGGCTCAACATCGCCTGCGGCATCGCCCATCAGCCCGACCTCATCTTCTTCGACGAGCCAACCGTCGCTGTTGACCCCCAGAGCCGCAACGCCATCCTGGAGGGCATCGAACGGCTGAATACCCAGGGGGCCACCGTGGTGTACACCAGCCATTACATGGAGGAGGTGGAGCAGATCTGTACACGGATCATGATCATGGACCACGGCCGACAGATCGCCCTGGGCACTGCCGAGGAGCTCAAGGGCATGGTCCAGGCCGGCGAGCAGGTCACCGTCGAGACCCTGGATCTTCAGGACTCCACTCTGGCCCAGATTCGTGCCCTGCCCCTGGCCCAGTCCGTCGACTATGACGGCAAGGAGCTGGTCATCCACTGCCGGCAGGGCGAGCACAACCTGCAGGATGTGCTGACGGTCCTGGAATCCACCCAGACCAGCTACGGCCACCTGACCAGCCGTCCGCCATCCCTGAACGACGTGTTCCTGGAACTGACCGGCAAGGAACTGCGCGACTGAGCGCGGTCCCCAGGCTCAATTGCCGTAAGGAGCACCTATCCATGTGGAACTCATTTCTGATCAACGTCAAAACCTCGATACGCAACACCTCCTCCCTCTTCTGGGTTCTGGCCTTCCCGGTCATTCTGGCCGCTCTGATGCTGGGCATCATGAGCAACCTGCAAGACGGTTACACTGCCGAGGCACAGCATTTCGCCATAGTTTCGGACGCCAACTGGAAAGCCAGCCCAGGTACTGATGAGTTGGTTTCATCACTATCAAAGAAGCCCAAGGCCGGGTCCGATGACACTCAGCTGCTTATCCCGACGACAGTAGCTACCAAAGCCGAAGCGAACACGCGTCTGGATAGCCGAAAGGATATTGGTTACCTGTACGCGAGCTCTGACGGACTGGTCAACATGGTCCTGTCCGACCGCGAAGCCGCCAGCATCCAATCCGATGCAACCGCCTCAGAAGGCATAGCGGTCTCCATTCTGTCCGCCTCGTTGGGCAGTTTCAACCAAGCCAACTTCGCAAGGGCAGCCATTGCCTCACCAAGCAATCAAGTTCTGCTGCAATCCGGCGGACAGACCTACACCAAGCAAATCCGCCTGACGCACATCCACCCTTCTATGACCGCGCCCTACTTCTTCGCCGTGCTCGCCATGGCCTGCCTCATCGGTGCCAGCACCGCTGCCGAGATGATAGCCAAGACTCAGCCCAACCTTTCAGCCTTGGGAGCCCGACGAGCCAGTTCTCCCAGCCCCAAGTGGCGGCAGGCAGCGGGCGCCTTCCTGGCCTCCTGGCTCTTCTCCGCAGTCAGCCTACTGGTTGCCTACATCTTCGTCCGCACAGTCTGCGGCGTGCAAACCGGTGGTCGTGACCCGATAGCCCTCATAGCTATCGCCGTAGGCACCTTTATGGCCACTGCTTTCGGCTCTATGGTGGGCGCGATTCCCAAACTCCCCACCGAGACGAAGGTTGGCCTGGTCATAGGCATCGACTGCACCCTGAGTGCCTTTATCGGCCTCTACGGCAGCCTGGCCATGGACCTGAACAACGCCATCCAGGAGCATGCTCCGATCCTTCACCTGATCAACCCGGTCAAGCAAGTCTCCAACCTTTTTTACGACATCGTCTACTACGACAGCCTGGCACCCTTCGCCCGTACCTGCGGCATTCTGGTCACTATGGCTGCCATCTTCCTGGCCATCTGTGGTCTGCTCCTAAGGAAACAACGGTATGAATACTTGTAAAACAGCACTGCGCGTCATCTGGGCGCATAAGTTCTACCTCCTCCTGTATTTGGTGGGCATGAGCCTGATCATGATTGTCATCGGTTCCACGAACATGCAGGCCGCGGTACGTGCCAATACCTCAAGCTCGGTTGGTCGCTTCGAACCTGCGCAGGCGAAAATAGTCGTCATCAACCGGGACTGCGATAACCAGGCTGGTTGCGCGATGGGCCAGGGTCTGAAGCAGTATCTGGGCAAGTCGGCCCAATTGGTGACAGTCAAAGATGAGCCTCAAGCCCTGCAGGACGCCAATGTATCCGGTAAAAGCGATTTGACCGTTATCATCCCAGCCGGATATGGCAACCGGTTCCTTGATGCGCTTGACGACACTGCTGCCCAAGCTCACAGCGGCGGTAAGACACCGAGTTTTCCTAAAGTTGAAACGGCTGCCTCCTATAATTCCAGCCGCGGCAGTCTGGCACAATTGCAGGTGGACAGTTATTTTGATGCTCTTCGTACTGCCTTGCTTACGGGTCTAGGCCAAAAAGGTTCGATGGAGCTGCATTCATCTGCGGCGGTCAAGGATGCGGCTGCCTATGCAGTGGCACATTATGCCGGCAACCAGCCGCATGTGGGCATCCATGCCAGCCCCAAGACTGATAACCATGGAGCTTTGTTGAAAGGCTTCGCTACGACAGTCGGCCTGGCCGCTTTTCCCTTGATGACAGCGCTGACGGTCTGCGTTGCCACGCTCTTCGGAGCCTTCAGTTCTCCCGACCGACATCGACGCCTGCTTGCCTCTCCAGAGCGGTCAAGCAGCCTGAATGGACAGGAGCTCATGGCAGCCCTCATTCTGGCAGGCATCTCCTGGACATACTATGTGGCACTCGTTGCCTTCAGCATGGCGGCATCGGGGGTGTCCTTGGCTTCGCTTGGCTGGGGGAGGGTGCTGCTGAGCTTTTTCGCCATGCTGGTATTCGCTGTATCGGCGGCATCCTTTGGATTCATGCTTGCTCAGTTCAATCCTTCTTCTTCGCTCATAAACTCCGTCGGGGTCACCTTCGGCCTGGTGGTTATGTTCACCTCAGGGTCAAGTTCCGGCGGCCCCCTGCCTCCGGTCATGCAGACGATCGGCAAACTGACGCCGGGCTGGTGGTACAACACTGCAGTCCAATCAATCATGGATTCGAGCGCAGCAGGCTTGGCCTCCTGGGGCCTTCCGCTGACCGTGGTTGCCTTGTTCGCGCTGGCTTATGCCTGTGTCGGCCTTATGGTCTCACGCCTGACACGCACCCGGGCCACCCTGGTCGCTCCTGTCAGCTCCGACCCCAGTATGATCGGGTAGTTTTTCCGCATTCATATCATCTTTCTGTCAACGGTTTTGCTTTCGGTAATCTACCGAATATAAAATAATTTTGGATAATAGAGCCAAACCAAATGCAGCACAACTGAAGAAGTAAATGATATGAACATACTCGTTATTCAAGGATCACCCTATGGAGGTAGTTTTAGCCATACCAACGCCCAGGCTTATGCACAAGCTGCCCGGCGTAAGGGCCACACGGTCGAAATGATCGACCTTAGCCAGGAAGACTTTGACCCAGTGCTTCGCTACGGCTATGCCAAGCACATGGAGGACGAATCAGCGCCTAAGCGTTATCAAAACATGGTTGCACGAACCGATCATCTGGTCTTCGTCTTCCCCATTTGGTGGGCGGGCGAACCGGCCATCCTCAAGGGCTGGCTGGATAGGGTACTCACGCCCCAATTCGCCTACCGATATGAGAGCAGCCTTAAATCGGAGGGGCTGCTTAAAGGCAAGACCGCGCAAATTATCAGCAGCAGCCATGGGCCGGCCTTCGTCTCCAAGATGTATGGCTCCACCGTGACCCGATGGAAGTACTCCATCCTGAAATTCTGCGGTATCAAATTCACAGGGGCCAGCATTCTGGGCCGCATCGACTCGAAGGTTGATACACCTGAACGCCGCAAGGCCTTCACTCAGAAGATATGCAATAAAGTGCCCTCAGCAAATTAAGGCCATCAGCCTTATTGAGATACTTTTGTGTCTACGTCGCTAAGTGACGGATCCTTGGTCATCAATGACGAAAAAGCGCCGGCGCGGCATTCAAAAGGCCTTCGCCTCGCTGACTATTCGTCCGGTTTCATGGCCAGCCTGGCGATTAGACATGTCAGCAGTGTCACCATGACCACCCCAGTGATGATCAGGGTCATAGGGCTGTGGTCGATCAGCGGGCCGAAGGCGGCCTGTCTCAGCGGGATCGCGCACATGCACAAGCTGTTGGTCAGTCCTATTACCTTGCCTATCAGCCTTGCGGGGGTGTGAATCTGTTCATAGGACAGGGAAGTGATGTTGACCGTCTGCACCATTCCCGCAGCCAGAGCCATGCACCCGGTTACCAGTGCGAAGAGGACATGTGTAGGCAAATGCATGAGCAGTTCTGCTGCAATGGGAAGGAGAACCAGGGCGCTGCCCGAGAGCAACATGGGTATCCGTCGCAGATGGAACCAGGCTGGACGGATGGTTACCAGAATGGCTCCAAGCAGGCTTCCGCAGGCAAGTATTCCTTCGGCCAGCCCCTGCATGGCATTGCTCAGGCCCAGCGTGCGAGTGACCATATAGGGCAGGGCCACGTTGACGTAGGAGGCAAATATCAAGTTGGCCGCCAGACTGAGTCCTATGACTACTTTGAGGTTGCCATGCCTGACCAGAAATTGTGCAGCCTCTTTCGTGTCAGCGACCAGACGGCTCACCCGTGCTTTTGGGCCTTGGAAGTGGCTTTGTGCTGGTTCGGGAATTCTGACGGCGATCCTGATCCAGGCAGCCGACAGAAGGCAGGCCAGGGCGGAAACCCCGACTACCTGCATGATTCCGAAGAATCCCATGACCATGCCAGCCAATACCGGTCCGATCATTCCCACCAGGGAGATCGCCTGGGAAACCAGGGCCGATGCGCGGGTCAGGTCTTTGCTGTCTACCAGGCAGTGGAGGGCTGCTTGCACCGTTGGGCTGTAACAGGCCCTGTAGGCATTCACCAGCATCATGCAGGTCACATTCAAAAAAACCGGGTCGATCTTGTGACTGATCAGGATATATAAGAAGGCAGTCAACGCTGACAGAATGTCCAGCACTGCCATGGTGGACTGCTTGTGCAGCCGGTCGGCCAGAGCTCCGCCCAGAGGCGTCAGGAGTATGGATGGAAGGACGGCCATAGCGGAGGCCATGCCATAGAGGGATGCTGATCCTGAAATGTTCAGCAAATGAAGCGGAAGGGCGAAGACCAAGCATGTCTGCCCTAGGCTTGAGAGAATCTCAGTCGTCAGAAGAGCAATGAATGGCGGTGTCAGCAGTCCTTTGCTTGAGGTTTGGGCCTGATCGGGCGAGCTCATATCCCGGCTTCGCCTTGGGCGTCGGTGCCGAAGGATGCGAGCAGGTCGGAGAATCCCTGGTCCTCCAGGGGGATGCCCAAGCCTTGCATGATTGAGAAAAAGCAAGCTGCTCTGGTGCGCAGCCCAGCCTGTGTTCCCCGGCGAAAGAAGGGCAGCAGCCACATGTTGGCCAGCAACCGGAAAATCTCCGCGGTTTGTTCTATATGCTCTACATGCATTGAGCCGTCCTGATTGCCCTCTTTGATCAGGTTGACAAAGTCGTTCCGCTCATCCACCAAGGCGGTAAATTCCATGCCGATCATCTTGGGATTGGCCTTTGGGTTGAATTTACGGAACATCAGGTCCGCGGCCTTCAGTCTCTTGCGCGCTCGCTCAGGAAAGAAGAGCGACTGCAGCTGTTCCAATGCCGTGCCTTGCTTCGACCCGGCATTGGTCTTGCTGGTCTCCTCGCTCATGGTGTTCATCAACCTGTCGGCCACAGCGTCGAAGAGGTCTTCCTTGGATCGGAAATGGTGGTAGACGGCCCCCTTGCTCAAGCCGCCGGTTGCATTGATAATGTCCTGCATGCTGGTTTTGTCGTAGCCCTGGCTGGTGAAGAGTTCGGTGGCGGCTTCGACGATTCTCTCCTGTGTCAGCTCTGGATGTGCGTTGCGGGCCATGGTTGTCTTCCTTTCAGATCGCTGAGATGGGTCGTTGTTGATCGGTTGGGGGGAGTCTGCATGCCTTGGATCAATATCATACCGACCGTTGGTATGAATATACCATAACATACATGTGCTCCCAGGTCTGGCTCATGTGGTTTAATAAACACTTGGTTTGCGTATTTGTGCGCGGATCTATCTGGAGTCTCAGCCCATCAATGGGTCGGCGGCCGCAAGGTCGTTCGTGCTTGGCACGGTGAAGCATTGGAGAGGCCTGACTCGACGGTTCCGGCCGTCTTCGTTCAGATAACGACAGAAGCAAGTAAGGATTGCATCAATGACTAACATTCAGCGTGCGCGTCGCCAGGTCCGCCTGTCCCGCGCTCTGGGCATCGCCCTGACCCCCAAGGCCCAGCGCCTGTTCGAGAAGCGCCCCTATGGCCCCGGCGAGCACGGCCGCAGCCGTCGTCGCACCGAGTCCGACTACGCCGTCCGTCTGCGCGAGAAGCAGAGGCTGCGCGCCCAGTACGGCGTTTCCGAGAAGCAGCTGCGTGCCGCCTACGAGCGGGGCACCCATGAGTCCGGCCAGACCGGTGCCGCCATGCTTCGCGAACTGGAGTGCCGCCTGGACAACCTGGTCCTGCGCGCCGGCATCGCCCGCACCACCGCCCAGGCCCGCCAGTACGTGGTTCACCGCCACATCCTGGTCGACGGCAACATCGTGGACCGCCCCTCCTACAGGGTCAAGCCCGGCCAGACCATCCAGGTCAAGCCCAAGAGCCAGACCATGGTACCCTTCCAGATCGCCGCCGAAGGCGTTCACCGGGATGTGCTGCCCGCAGTCCCCGGCTACCTGGACGTGGACCTGGCCTCCCTGAAGGCCAGCCTGGTCCGCAAGCCCGAGCCGGAGGAGATCCCGGTTCAGATCAACATCCAGTACGTGGTCGAGTTCTACGCTCGCTGACCGCCTGCGACTTTGGGGCCCCGGTTCGTCCGGGGCCCTTTGCATGCCAGGATCTGCCACCCCTGCCGGATTGTGGGTGGGATAATGGGAGCATGTTGCTCCATCTGTATGCCGTCCGCCATGGGCAGACTTATTTCAACCGCTACAACCGTCTTCAAGGCTGGTCCAACTCGCCGCTGACTGCATCGGGGCTGGAGGACGCCGACCGTGCGGGCCAAAAATTGAGCAAGGTGAGCTTTGCGGCCGCCTACTGCTCGGACACCACCCGCGCCCAGGAGACAGTCCGCAGGATCCTGGCCCAGAACCAGTCGGAGAAGAAGCCTGAGCCGGTCAGCGACAGCCACTTCCGCGAGCAGTTCTACGGCTACTTCGAGGGGCAGGACATGGCTATGGCCTGGTGGGCTGCAGGCGCGCCTTATGGGGCGGGCACCTACCAGCAGATTGTGGATCAGTTCGGCCTTGCGGCTACCAGGGATTTCCTCAAGGAGGCCGATCCCTTCGGTGATGCGGAGTCCGACAGCGAGTACTGGACGCGCATTGCCGGCGGATTCGCACTGATTGCCGCCGACCCGCATCTGCAAGATGGCGACCGTGTCCTGCTGATCTCGCACGGCAACACCCTGCTCAGTCTGGTCAACCGATTCGGCGGCGGGCGTTATGACACCAGCAGCCGCCCGAGCAACGGCAGCGTCACCATATTCGATTTCGATACGGAGGCCCCCTTTGAGCGTGCCCTGCAGGTTCAGTCCTTCAACCGCTGAACCGGCTTCAACCGGCCGGTCATGGCCTTGGGCTGATAGATGGCGCGTGCTAGCCTTGTCCCCAGTATCGTACCTATGGAAGAGAGGTAGCAGATGGACGTAGGACAGATTGCCGGCCTGATAGCGGCCATTGCCTTCGCTATCCTGGCGGGGTTTCTGATCTATCCCCTGATTCGTCTGGGGAAGCTCTTCGACCAGCTGGCGCAGACCATCAAGCAGGCGGGCGACCATGTCGTGCCCACCCTGGATGAGTCCACCAGCACGGTCACCCAGCTCAACCAGACCCTGACCGACGTCAATCGCATCTCCGCAGCGGCCTCGACCACGGCAGGCAACGTCGGCGCCCTGACCGACCTGTACGGATCCATGCTGGGCAAGCCGGTCATCAAAGTGGCAGCCTTCCTCTATGCCCTGCGCAAGACGATCTCGTCATTCCTTTCTGGCGGCCGCAACAGCGCCGAATCCAAGCCCTCCACCGCACCAAATACCACCGCACAAAAGGCCAATGACGGCCAAGGGAACGAGGGGAGGACCCGCTGATGTTCAAACGGATCTTCTGGATGGGGCTGGGCGTCACGGCAGGCGTGGTCCTGGTGACCAAGGCCGAGGCCTATGTCAGGGCCAATACCCCTAAGCGTGCAAGGGAATTCGTGCTGGGCGAGGACCAGGACCAGGTGGCCTCACGGACCCTGTCCGGCCTGGTGCGTCAGTTCACCCAGACCATGCACCAGCGGCAGGACGAGCTGGACCGCCGCTATCTGGACCGTTTCCAGGGCTGAGCCTGGGGCGGACAGGCCAGGACAGATGCGCCTGGCCGGTGTAAAATCACCATATTCAGCTAAGAGTCCGGAGTGCGGGCGACCTGTTCGCACCCCGGACAACCGAGTCATTTGGACGACCCGTTATCCCCTCGGCGTTCATCGGGTCTGAAGGAGCAGAAGCAGCATGCGCACATCGGAAATCGCCAAGCGTTTCCTCGATTATTTCCAGGACAAGGATCATCTGGTGGTTCCCTCCGCCTCCCTGATCTCGCCCAATCCCACCACGCTCTTCACAATCGCCGGCATGGTTCCCTTCATCCCCTATCTGCTGGGGGAGCAGACCCCGCCCAAGAGCCGGATGGCCAGCAACCAGAAGTGCGTGCGCACCCTGGACATCGATGAGGTGGGCAAGACCACCCGTCACGGCACCTTCTTCCAGATGCTGGGCAACTTCTCCTTCGGGGACTACTTCAAGGAGGAGGCCATCCACTACGCCTGGGACCTGCTGACCAAGCCCCAGGACCAGGGCGGCTACGGCTTCGATCCCGAAACGATCTGGGTGACCACCTACACCGACGATGAGGAGGCCCGCTCCCTGTGGAAGAACGAGGGCTTCGACCCCGAGCACATGGAGATCCTGGGCATGGAGGACAACTTCTGGACCACTGGCGGCCCCGGCCCCGGCGGCCCCTGCTCCGAAATTTACGTGGACCGCGGCCCTGCCTATGGCAAGGAGGGCGGCCCCTCGGCAGACGAGAACCGATACATCGAGATCTGGGATCTGGTCTTCGAAAACTACGAGGTGGACAATGTCCGCTCCAAGACCGACCTGCACATCGTGGGGGAGCTGGAGCACAAGAACATCGACACCGGCGCCGGCCTGGAGCGCCTGGCCTACCTGCTTCAAGGCAAGCAGAACATCTACGAGACTGACGAGGTCTACCCCGTCATCCAGGCTGCCGAGAGCCTGTCTGGTCGGCACTACGGCGACGATGCCCAGGATGACGTGCGCTTCCGTGTGGTGGCCGACCATGTCCGCTCGGCCCTGATGATCATGAGCGACGGCGTCCGCCCCAGCAACGTCGGCCGTGGCTACGTGCTGCGCCGTCTGCTGCGCCGGACCATCCGCTCCATGAAGATGCTGGGCGTGGACCAGGAGGTCCTGCCCCAGCTCTTCCCGGTCTCCAAGGAGGCCATGGCCCCCAGCTACCCAGAGCTCAACGACACCTTCTCCGAAGTGGCCGAATCGGCCTACGGCGAGGAGCTGGCCTTCCGCCGGACTCTGGACAAGGGAACCACCATCCTGGACACAGCCGTCAACAAGGCCAAGAAAGACAAGGGTGATCCAGAAGTCTCCGGCAAGGATGCCTTTACCCTGCATGACACGTATGGGTTCCCCATCGAGCTGACCCTGGAGATGGCTGCCGAGCAGGGCGTCAAGGTGGATCAGGACGAATTCCGAAAGCTCATGAACGAGCAGAAGTCCAGGGCCCGCGCCGATGCCATGAAGAAGCGGCACAACGTGGATCTGAGCGTCTACGACGATATGCGCAAGACACTGGACGAGCCTCAGGTCTTCCTGGGCTACACCGACTTTTCCAGCCGCTCGACCGTCCTGGGCATCATTCAGGAGGGCAAGGGCGCGGTTCCGGCCGTCAAGGCACCTGCTCAGGTTGAGGTGATTTTGGACCGCTCGCCCTTCTACGCCGAGGCCGGTGGCCAGCTGGCCGACCAGGGTGAGATCCTGACCGACGACGGGGCCGTCCTGGAGGTGGACGATGTGCAGAACCCCGTCAAGGGGCTGACCGTCCACCGCTGCCGGCTGACCGAGGGAACGTTGACCCTGCAGGCCAAGGTTACGGCCACCATTGACCGGAACCGGCGTGGGGCCATTGCGCGTTCGCACACCGCTACGCACATGGTCCACAAGGCCCTGCGCGAGGAGCTGGGCCCCCAGGCCACACAGCGCGGCTCCGAGGATGCGCCCAATAGGCTGCGTTTTGACTTCCAGTGGTCGCAGGCCCCAAGCCGCCAGGCCATGGATGCGGTGGAATCCCGTGTCAACGATCGCCTGCGTGACAACCTGGCTGTGACCGCTCAGGAGATGAAGTACGACGACGCTATCGCCCTGGGTGCCATGCACCTGTTCGGGGAGAAGTACGGCGATGTGGTCCGTGTGGTCTCCATAGGCGAGGACGGCTGGAGCCGGGAGCTCTGCGGGGGAACCCATGTGGATCACGTGGGCAAGATCGGCGCGGTCTCCATCATGTCCGAGGCCTCGGTGGGCACCGGCGTTCGTCGCGTTGATGCTGTAGTGGGCCAGGGGGCTTACGAATACAACGCCCGCGAGCACGCCTTGGTCTCACAGCTCTCAGACAAGCTCAACGCCCGCCCCGATGAGCTGGAATCCAGAATCTCGGCCCTGCTGGCCAAGCTCAAGGAGTCTGACCGCCGACTGGCGGCCACCTATGAGCAGCAGATGGCCCAGGCTGTGCCCGAACTGGCCAACCAGGCCCTGCATGCCCCGGAAGATGTCAAGATCGCATCCCGGAATATGGGCCGTTTCGGTTCTGTGGATGCCCTGCGCAAGACGGTGACCGACCTGCGGGCCCGCATGGGCGAGGAATACCCGGTTGTGGTCGCCCTGGCCGGTGTCAGCGAGGATGAGAAGCCGGTCATCTTCGTAGCCACCAATCAGGCGGCCCGTGATCGCGGCCTCAGGGCAGGCGACCTGGTCAGGACAGCCTCCAAGGTCCTGGGAGGCGGCGGAGGAGGCAAGCCTGATTTCGCCCAGGGCGGCGGTCAGGATGCCTCGGCCATTGATCGGGCCTTGCAAGCCCTGAGTGATCAGGTCCGAGAGGGCTGAGCTTCCCGTGCGATCACATACAGCCGTATGGCTGGGGGTGGATCTTGGGGAAGCCAGGGTGGGCCTGGCCCTGTCGGACCCGGAGCTGACCCTGGCCTTTCCCGCTGGCAACATCAGGGTTCAGGGCGACTACTTCCAGGCCCTGGACCAGGTGGAAGACCTGATCCTGGACAAAAGCGTGTCCAGGGTCGTAGTCGGATACCCTCTGCTTCTGAGCGGTCAGGCTGGTCGCAGCGCCAAAAAGGCAGCCCGTTGGGTGCGTGCCCTGACCGGTCGCCTGCAGGAGGCTGCACAAGATTCTGGCGTTGCCCCTGAGCAACTGCCCAGTGTAGTATTGCGAGACGAACGACTGACGACCGTCAGCGCCCATCGTCAGCTATACGATGCCCGCGTGGACGGGCGAAGACATCGTCCTGTGGTCGATCAGCAGTCCGCTGTTGTGCTGCTGCAGTCGGCCCTGGACAACCAACGTGCCGACAAGGAGTGGTAATTGGCCGACGACATGCAGGAATTCTTCCAGGATAAGGTCCAGTGGGTGGCCGATGGGCAAGCCCCGGTCTCCGCTTTGCCGCCGCGCCCTCCTCGTTCGCGTCGTGAGATGCGTCGTCGGCGTGAACGCCGCAAGCGCCGTCAGCGGATTATGGTTCTCCTCATTGCTTTGGCCGTGGTGGTTGCTGCCTCCTGCGCGGTGATTCTGGTGGGCGGGCTGCGCCACGGAGCTCCTAGGATCGTAGCCACCAAGGAGGTCGCTCCGGATTATCCCGGCCCTGGCGGAGCGCCGGTGGAGTTCACGATCGAGAGCGGACAGGGGGCTGATCAGGTCGGTGCTCACTTGGTCAAGGCTGGAGTGGTCAAGTCCACTGAGGCCTTTTTGCACGCCATCACCAGCGCCCAATCCGAGTCCAGGCTGGTGCCCGGCACCTTCGATCTGCGTCTGCGGATGAAGGCCTCCGATGTCGTGGCCATTCTGACCGACCGGAACAAGGCCGGAGGCTTCCTGCAGGTGCGGGCCGGCGAGCGGGTGCGTGATGTGATCGCCAGGGCCGCTCAGCTTTCTGGGGTGCCGCAGGGCGAATTCGATGCTTTGGTTCAAGCCAAGGGGGAGGGGATTCTGCCCCCGGAGGCCCAGGGAGACTTTGAGGGCTGGCTGCAGCCCGGGGAGTACGATGTGCGCAAGGCCGGGTCGGCCAAGGCCATCCTGTCCAACCTGGTCTCCAAGCGCATTGAGCATCTCGACCAGCTGGGCGTACCCGGCGGTCAGGACCGGCAGACCATCCTGAATACCGCCTCCATTACCGAAGCCGAGGTCAACAAATCGGAATACTACGGCAAGGTGGCAAGGGTCATCGACAACCGCTTGGCCAAGGGGATGCCCTTGGGCATGGACAGCACTGTGGCCTACTCCAACAATGTCTCGGCCTTGAAGCTGACCGACGCCATGCTGCAGAACGCCAGCGACCCCTACAACACCAGGGTTCACCAGGGCCTGCCTCCAGGCCCCATCGGCAGCCCGGGTGACGAGGCCATCCAGGCGGCCATGCACCCGGAGTCGGGCAACTGGCTCTATTTCGTGACTGTCAACTTGGACACGGGAGAGACCAGGTTCAGCGACAACCAGGATCAGTTCAACCGCGACGTGAAGGAATACAAGGCCTGGGAATCTCGGCACAACGAGCAGAACGACTAGCGCCTTGCGCTTGGATTGCAATTGCCTAGACGGTGTCAATGATCAGGGCCGCTACTGCCGCAGCAAGGATGACTGGGACGTAGGCCAGCGAGAGGGGATTGTGCGTTCTGACCGGTCCGCGGCGACGAGCCAACCAGGCCAGGGCCAAGGCAATCAGCCCCAGCAGCCCCATCATCGCCCACCAGACCAGGATCGTCGCCCATCCCAGAACCGACAGGCTCAGGGCCACCAGACCAGTGGCCGTCACATCGCCCAGTCCCAGGGCGCCGGGTCGGATCAGGGCCAGCAGGAGCTGAAGGCCTGCAGAGGCCAGCGTCAGCAGCAGGCACTGCACCAGCAGCATCGGCTGAGCTCGGATCAGCGAAAAGACCAGCAGGGTCACCGTCTGCAGCACCAGTCCCAAGAGCACGAGAAGACGTGGGACTCGCCGGGAGCGGATGTCGATCAGGGCCAGGAGGAGGGCAGTCAGCAGTCCCGGCGCTGGGATGAGGTAGACCATCTTCTAAGATAATCATACGTAGCCCTAACCTGGCAAACGAGGAACGAACGAGGAGCTTGAATATGTTGCGCTGGCAGACGGCAGGGGAATCCCACGGAGAGGCCCTGGTGGCCATGATGGAAGGTCTGCCCGCCGGGGTTGCCGTGTCCACCAAGGACATCGAATCAGCCCTGGCCCGTCGTCGGCTGGGCTATGGCCGTGGGGCCAGGATGGGCTTTGAGCAGGACAAGGTTCGGCTGCTGACCGGGGTCAGGCATGGACGGACGCTCGGCTCTCCGGTGGCCATCGAAATCGGCAATACGGAGTGGCCCAAGTGGGAGCGGATCATGAGCGTGGACGAGCTGCCTGCCGACCAGGAACCCCCGGCGACCGGCCGCAACGCCCCGCTGACCAGGCCCAGGCCCGGCCACGCCGATCTGACCGGCATGCGCAAGTACGGGTTCACGGATGCGCGCCCAGTCCTTGAGCGCTCCTCGGCCAGGGAGACCGCCTCCCGGGTGGCCCTGGGATCGGTGGCTGCCGACTTCCTGCAGCAGGCTCTGGGCATACGGACCGTCTCCCATGTCATCTCCATAGCCGGGGTCGGCCTGGAGGGGCATGAGGCCACGCCCGGCCCTGAGGACGGACCTGCTCTGGATGCCTCGCCGGTCAGGACCTTGGATAAGGACGCCGAGAAGCGGATGATGGCCAGGATCGACCAGATCAAGAAGGACGGCGACACCGCTGGAGGGGTCTTCGAGGTCATTGCCTATGGTGTGCCGGCAGGTCTGGGCACCTATGTGGAGGATGATCGCCGCCTGGACGCTGCCCTGGCCAGCGCCTTCATGGGCATTCAGGCCATCAAGGGCGTGGAGATCGGCGATGGCTTCAGCGAGGCTGACCGCCCCGGATCACAGGCCCATGACGAAATGGAGCCCGGTCTTGACGGCACCATCCGCAGGCTCAGCAACCACGCTGGAGGCCTGGAGGGCGGCACCTCCAACGGCCAGCCCATCAGGGTCAGGGCCGCCATGAAGCCCATCTCTTCGGTGCCTCGGGCCCTGCGCACGGTGGATGTGGCCACCGGCCAGCCTGCCCAGGCCATCCATCAACGTTCCGACGTGACCGCCGTGCCCGCCGCCGCAGTGATCGGCGAAGCCATGATGAACCTGACCCTGGCACGGTTCGCCTTGGAGAAGTTCGGCGGCGACTCGCTCGACGAGGTTCGGCGCAACGCCCAGGCCTACCTCCAGTCCTGGCCCGAGCATCTGCGGTGAGGGGCGGACTTGCATGATTGAAAGCAGCAGCATGCCCAAGGCCGTCGTCATCGGCATGCCCGGTGCGGGCAAGACCCGTCTGGGCAGGGAGACGGCTGCCCTGATCAAGGCGCCCTTCCGGGATACGGACCAGTGCATCGAGGAGGAAGCAGGCCGATCGGTCAGCGAGATCTTCGATACTCAGGGCGAGCAGGCTTTCCGCGGCATGGAGACCAGGGCGGTCCTGGACCTCTTGAAGGACTTTTCCGGCGGCATCCTGTCCCTGGGTGGAGGCGCACCCATGAGCACCGAGGTCTTCCAGGCCTTGCAGGACTATCGGCGGGCAGGCGGCGCTGTGGTCTACCTGCAGGTAGACCCCGAGGAGGGGGTCAGCCGAGCAGCTCGGTCGGATCATCGTCCCTTACTCCGCGGCGGCGCATCGGAGCGCTGGATGGCTCTCTACCGTGAGCGTCGCAGCGTCTACCAGGAGCTGGCCACCATCACTCTCAAATCCAGGAACACCACCCCTCGAGCCCTGGCCAGACGGCTGGCGGATGCCTTGACTGAGCGGGTGGTCCACGTCAGCGGTCCCGACCCCTACGATGTGAGGATCGGTGCAGGCGTGACCGGGCGGCTGCATGAGCTGCTTGGCGACCAGACCATGCGTGTGGCCCTGATCCACACCCAGCCTGTCCAGCGTCATTCCGACCATGCCCGGGCCCTGCTTCGACAAGCCGGTTACCAGGTAGTGGATCTGACCATTCCCGACGCGGAGGCCGGCAAGACCATCCAGGTCAGCCAGGGCATCTGGGAGCGCTTGGCCACCGAGGGCTTCACCCGTTCTGACGCGGTGGTGGGACTGGGCGGTGGAGCGGCCACAGACCAGGCCGGGTTCATTGCCGCCACCTGGATGCGGGGCATCCGCTATGTGAACTGCCCCACCTCCCTGCTGGCCATGGTCGATGCCTCCACCGGCGGCAAAACCGGCATCAACCTGGAGCAGGGCAAGAATCTGGTCGGCAGCTTCTACACCCCTGCCGGCGTCCTGGCTGATCTGCGGACCCTGCGGACCCTGCCCAATGAGATCTTTGTAGAGGGGCTGGGCGAGGTGGCCAAGTCCGGGTTCATCATGGACGGCGGCATCCTGCGTGAGCTGGAGGAGCGGGCCGAATCCCTGCGTGCCTTCGACGGTCAGGAGTCCGACCAGTGGCTGGGCACGGTGGTCCAGGATCTGATCGAACGTACCGTAGAGGTCAAGGCCCGGCACGTCTCAGTGGACCTCAAGGAGTCCGGCCTGCGGGAGTTCCTCAACTATGGGCACACCCTGGGCCACGCCATCGAGAAGATCGAACACTTCACCTGGCGGCATGGCCAGGCAGTGTCCGTGGGCATGGTCTTTGCAGCCGAGCTGGCCAGGATCACCGGCCACTTGGATCAGGAAGCGGTCGATTACCACAGGAAGCTGCTGTCCTCCCTGGGTCTGAGGACTTGGTGGAATGGGGGGGACTTCGGCCAGGTGCTGGCCCTCATGCATCGGGACAAAAAGGCCCGTGGCAACAAGTTGCGGTTTATCATTCTTGATGGTTTGGGCAAACCCACCCACCTGGACGACCCGCCGGTCTCGGCGCTCAAGGAGGCCTTCCAGGCCATACGCAAGGAGGAATGACAGATGGCGGATGCCGACAAGGGCAGGCAGACGGTTCTGGTGGTCAACGGACCCAACCTGGGTCGGCTGGGTGTGCGCGACCCTGATGTCTACGGTCGTCAGGATCTAGCGACGCTGACCCGTGACTGCGAAGACTGGGGTAAGCAGCTGGGCCTGGATGTTCAGGTGCTGCAATCGGACGACGAGGGCCAGGTCATCCGCTGGATGCATCAGGCCGTGGATCAGGGCAGCGCGGTGGTGCTCAACCCAGCAGCCTTCACCCACTACAGCTATGGGCTTGCCGATGCCGCCGTCCAGGTCACCCAGGCAGGGCTGCCGCTGATGGAGGTCCATATTTCCAATCCCTCATCCCGGGAGGCCTTCCGCCGACGCAGCGTCATATCGCCGGTGGCCACCGGCACCATTACCGGCATGGGCTTCTACGGCTACCGGCTGGCCCTGGAAGCTGTGGCCCACCTGCTGGAGAACGCATGAGCGACAGCGGGGAGACCGGCAAGAAACTCTCCGCACCGCCCAAGGCCGTCCTTGTCCGCGGCGCCCGGGTCCACAACCTGCGCAACCTGGATGTCGACATCCCTCTGAATCACCTGGTAGGCATCGCCGGGGTCTCGGGCTCCGGCAAGTCGTCCCTGGCTCTGGGGGTCCTCTACGCCGAGGGGTCCCGGCGCTACCTGGAATCCCTGTCCACCTACACCAGGAGGCGGATGACCCAGGCCCAGCGTCCCCAGGTTGATTCGGTGCGCTTCCTGCCTCCGGCTTTAGCTCTGCGTCAGCGGCCGGGCGTGGGCGGCATGCGCTCCACCTTCGGCACCGCCACGGAACTGCTCAACGTGCTCAGGCTGATGTTCTCCCGGCTGGCCAGCCATGTCTGCCCCAATGGCCATCGCCAGGAGCCCACCCTGGCTGTGGCGGCCGAGATGCCTATCATCTGCCCGATCTGCGGCGCTAAGGTGGAGCCTCCCAGCGCCGAGGAACTAGCCTTCAATTCCTTGGGTGCTTGCCCTACCTGCCAGGGGACCGGAACCGTGCGCGAGGTGGACGACGCCACCCTGGTTCCCGACGACAGCCTGACCATCGATCAGGGGGCCGTGGTGCCCTGGCGGACCTTCGGCTTCAACGTCCAGCCCGACATTGTGCGCGAGTTCGGAGTACGCACCGACGTGCCCTGGCGGGATCTGACCGATCGGGAGCGGAAGATCGTCTTCGAGGGGCCGGCCGAGAAGAAGCACATCACCATTACGTCGATCAAGGGTGTCCACGAGCTGGACTTCACCTTCCGCAACGCACGGCTGACCGTGACCGAGGAACTCAAGAGGGCCAACGACGACAAGCGTCTGGCCAAGGTGGCCAAGTTCCTGACCGAACGGACCTGCCCGGACTGCCAGGGCACCCGACTCAACCAACGGGCGCGTCTGCCTCAGATCAACGGGGACAATCTGGCCGAGGTCACCTCCTGGCCCCTGGATCGGGTGCTGGACTGGGGTCGGCAGCTGCCGCCCACGCTGCCTGAGCCCATGCGGCCCATGGCCTCGGCCCTCTGCAAGACATTGGATGAGATGGGCAGGCGGTTGATCCAGCTGGGACTGAGCTACCTGACCCTGGACCGCTCCAGCGCCTCGCTGTCTACCGGGGAGCGGCAGCGGGCCCAGTTGGCCAGGGCTGTCCGCAATGAGACCACCGGTGTGCTCTATGTGCTGGACGAGCCCTCGACCGGTCTGCATCCTGCCAACCTGGAGGGGCTGATAGGGGTCATGCGCGACCTGCTGGCCGACGGCAATTCGGTGGTTTTCGTCGACCATGATGTCAAGGTGTTGCAATCAGCCGACTATCTGATCGAAATGGGTCCCGGAGCAGGGGAGCGCGGCGGCAGGATCCTGGCCCAGGGGGCTCCTGAGCGAATCGCCGCTGATCAGGACTCGCGCATCGCCGGTTTTTTGGATGGCAGCGAGCCCGTTTTGGTTCGGGATCGGCATCCCATGCCTGCAGAGCGTGACTGGATCCGCATGCAGTCAGGACCCATTCACACGGTCCATCCTCTGGACCTGGCCATTCCGCGTGGATGCATGACGGCGGTGACCGGTGTATCCGGCTCCGGCAAGACCACCATGATCCTGGAGTCTCTGGTCCCGGCCCTGCAGGCCCGCATCCAGGGCGACCCCATGCCCAAGCATGTACACAGTCTGGATCCGGCCGGCATCGACAGGGTCCGCTTGGTGGACTCCTCGCCCATCGGCATCAATGTGCGCTCCACGGTGGCCACCTACTCGGGGCTGATGGACCGGCTGCGCCGCCTCTTCGCGGCCACTGACCAGGCGAAAAAGGACAAGCTGGGGATCTCGGCATTCTCCTACAACACCGGATCCCTGCGCTGCCCCCAGTGCGACGGCACCGGGCAGATCAGCCTGGACGTGCAGTTCCTGCCCGACATCCCCATCACCTGCCCCAGCTGCCAGGGTCGTCGGTACCGTCCGGAGGCCGAGCACTACCGCCTGTCGACGCCGGCACACCCGGAGCCGCTGAGCCTGCCTGATCTGCTGGCCATGGAGGTGGGCCGGGCTCTGGAGGTCTTCGCACAGGGCCGCGAGTACACGGCCATCCGCCGAGGCTTGCAGACCTTAAAGGACCTGGGTCTGGATTACCTGACCCTGGGGGAGGACACCCCCTCCCTGTCCGGCGGGGAGGCCCAGCGGCTGAAGCTGTCCAACGAACTGGGCCGCAAGCAGAATGGTTCCATGTTCGTTTTGGACGAGCCGACCACCGGCCTGCATCCCTTGGATGTGCGCGTCCTGATCGGCGTGCTGGAGCGCCTGGTCAGCAAGGGGGCCACCGTGGTCTTCATCGAGCATGATCTGGACATGATCGCCAACGCCGACCATGTGGTCGATATGGGCCCGGGGGGCGGCGATCGAGGCGGGAGCATCGTGGCACAGGGCGACCCCGAATCCGTGGCCCGCAACCCGGATTCGGTGACCGGCCGCTACCTGGCCGACCACCTGCATCCGAGCCGCCCCTGAATCCGTCCCTCCTCCTCGAGTGTTGGCCGGTTTCTGGTCGCTCCTGCCTGATAGGCTGAAGTTCCATGGTCAGAGAACATGGAAATTCGCAAGGGCATATCACCAAACACATTTTCGTCACCGGCGGCGTGGTCTCTTCACTGGGCAAGGGGCTGACCGCATCATCTCTGGGCCGACTGCTGAGAAGCCGCGGAATCCGCGTTCTTCAACAGAAGCTGGATCCCTACATCAACGTCGATCCGGGGACCATGAACCCCTTCCAACACGGCGAGGTCTACGTGACCGAGGACGGGGCCGAAACCGACTTGGACATCGGCCACTATGAGCGCTTCACCGATGTCTTCCTCTCCCAGAAAGCCAACGTGACCACCGGCCAGATCTACCAGTCCGTCCTGCGCAAGGAACGGGCGGGGGAGTACCTGGGCCAGTGCGTCCAGGTCATTCCCCACGTGACCAACGAGATCAAGAGCCGCATGCGGGCCCAGGCCAGCGACGACGTGGACGTGATCATCACCGAGATCGGCGGGACCGTGGGCGACATCGAGTCCCAGCCATTCATGGAGGCCGCCCGCGAGGTGCGTCGGGATATCGGCCCGGACAACTGCATGTTCGTCCATGTCTCCCTGGTGCCCTATGTGGCCGCCGCCCACGAGCTCAAGACCAAGCCCACCCAGCACTCGGTCATGGCCCTGCGCCAGCTGGGCATCGCCCCCGACGCCCTGGTGTTGCGCTCGGACCGGCCGCTCAACCAGGCCATCAAGGACAAGATCTCCCTGATGTGCGACGTGGATGCCGAGGGCGTGGTCAACTGCGTGGATGCGCCCAGCATCTACGACGTGCCCAAGATCCTCTATAAGGAGGGTCTGGATACCTACGTGGTGCGCAAGCTGGGGCTGCCCTTCCACGATGTCGATTGGAACGAGTGGGAGGACCTGCTGGACCGGGTCCACAACCCCCGCACCAAGGTGGCCATCGCCATCGTGGGCAAGTACATCGACCTGCCCGACGCCTACCTGTCGGTCATCGAGGCGCTGAAGGCCGGCGGTTTCGCCAACCGGTCCCAGGTCCAGGTCAAGCTGGTGGCGGCCGACACCTGCGAGACCATGGATGGCGCCCGCAAGGCCCTGGAGGGCGTGGACGGCATCGTGGTCCCCGGAGGTTTCGGCATCCGCGGCATCGAAGGCAAGATCGGCGCCCTGCGCTATGCCCGTGAGACCGGCCTGCCTGCCTTGGGCCTCTGCCTGGGCCTGCAGTCCATGGTCATCGAGTTCGCCCGCCATGTCCTGGGTCTGGAGGACGCCAACTCCTCGGAGTTCGAGCCTGACTGCGAGAACCCGGTCATCGCCACCATGGAGGAGCAGAAGGACATCGTGGCCGGCCATGGCGATATGGGCCACACCATGCGGCTTGGCGCCTACCCGGCAGTGCTCAAGCCCGACTCCCTGGTGGCCCGGCTCTACGGCTCCACCGAGATCTCCGAGCGTCACCGCCACCGCTACGAGGTCAACGTGGCCTACAAGGAGCGGCTGGACAAGGCGGGCCTGCACATCTCGGGCACCAGCCCGGACGGGCAGCTGACCGAGTTCGTGGAGCTCTCCCAGGACCAGCACCCCTTCTATGTGGGCACCCAAGCTCATCCCGAGTTCAAGTCCCGGCCCACCAAGCCGCACCCCCTCTTCGCCGGCCTGGTCAAGGCCAGCCTGGAGCACGGAGGCCAGGAGGCGGCCTGAGGCCGATCCTTTTCGAACATTTTCGGTATGATCGCTCGTTTCCCCCTCGCAGGGAAGCGGGCGATCGTCCGTATCGACGGCTTTGTCAAGAGGGTCGGCTGGATTCCTTAGAGAGCGTAAGCCCAGGTCTGGCGGTTTACTACTGTCCTGGTTATTCTGTAATGGTGTGAGCGGCCGCATATGGCGGCCGTGCGTGTGTTAGGAGGTCTCAGCTCGTGGACAGCACCTCGCAGCGGACAGACACATCGCGGGATGTGGAAATGAGCCAGTACGTGGCCGACCGCTCCCGCGTCAATGAAGAGAAAATCAAACAAGACGACCAGATCATCTCCGAGTTCGGCGACTATACCTATGGCTGGCACGACTCCGACGATGCCGGGCGCAACGCCCACAAGGGCATCGACGAGGACGTGGTCCGGGCCATCTCGGCCGATAAGGGCGAGCCTGACTGGATGCTGCAGATGCGTCTCAAGGGCTATCGGGCCTTCATGGAGAAGCCTATGCCCAAGTGGGGCGTGGATCTCAGCGGGTTCGATGCCGACGACTTCAAGTACTATGTCAAGCCGCTGAAGGAGCAGGCCAAGGACTGGAAGGACCTGCCCGACGACATCCGCACCACCTATGACCGGCTGGGCATCCCCGAGGCTGAGAAGAAGCGGCTGGTCTCCGGCGTGGCCGCCCAGTACGAGTCCGAGGTCATCTACAACTCCATCCGCGACGATCTGCGCAAACAGGGGGTCATCTTCCTGGATACGGACACGGCCCTGAAAGAGTACCCGGACCTCTTCCGCAAGTACTTCGCCACGGTCATTCCCCCGGACGACAACAAGTTCGCCGCCCTGAACACGGCGGCCTGGTCGGGCGGCTCCTTCGTATACGTGCCCAAGGGCGTCCATGTGGACATCCCCCTGCAGGCCTACTTCCGCATCAACACGCCCAACATGGGCCAGTTCGAGCGCACGCTGATCATCGCCGACGAGGGCTCATACGTCCATTACGTGGAGGGCTGCACGGCCCCCATCTACTCCACCGACTCCCTGCATGCGGCCAACGTGGAGATCGTGGTCGAGCCCCACGCTCGCGTGCGCTACACCACGGTCCAGAACTGGTCCAACAACGTCTACAACCTGGTCACCCAGCGCGCCTACGTGCGCGAGGGCGGCACCATGGAGTGGGTGGACGGCAACATCGGGTCCAAGGCGACCATGAAGTACCCGGCCTGCATCCTGGCTGAGCCTTACGCCAAGGCCGAGACCCTCTCCCTGGGCTTCGCCGGCAAGGGACAGTACCAGGACACGGGCGCCAAAATGATCCACCTGGCACCCCATACCTCCTCCACCATCGTCTCCAAGTCGATCTCCCGCAACGGGGGAAGGGCCGCATACCGGGGCCTGGTCAAGATCATCAAGGGAGCCGAGAAGTCCTCCTCCTCGGTGGTCTGCGACGCCCTGCTGGTGGACGACTACTCCCGCTCGGACACCTACCCGCACGTGGACGTCCGCGAGGATGACGTCTCCATGGCCCACGAGGCCACCGTCTCCAAGGTTTCCGAGGACCAGCTCTTCTACCTGATGAGCCGTGGCCTGGAGGAGAAGGAGGCCATGGGCATGATCGTGCGCGGGTTCGTAGAACCCATCTCCCGGCAGCTGCCCATGGAGTACGCGTTGGAGCTCAACCGCTTGGTCGAATTGCAGATGGAGGGTTCGGTAGGCTGATGTCACAAAACAGCGAAATAACCATTCCGCATGCGGATCCCAAGGATCCCTATGCTTTCCCGGCCACCATGCCGTCCAGCGCCGACAAGGAGCCCCGCTCCTTCAACCCTGACGACTTCCCCATGCCCACCCGCAAGCAGGATGACTGGCGGTTCACCCCCATCGACCGGATGGAGGAGTTCTTCACCGTCTTCCAGCCCAGCGGCCTGACCAAGGTCTCAGTCACCATGATCGACGGGTCTGAACCGCCTGCAGATCAGGTCAGCTTCAGCCAGGTTCCCATGGATCAGGCCCCCTGCGGCACCGTCCTCAAGCCCAGCGACCGAGCGGCCGCTGTGGAGTGGGCCAGCGGCAAGCAGGCGACGGTGGTGAACCTCAAGGGCACCCTGGATCAGCCTGTGCTGGTCCGTGTCAACGGCGGCGGCCCCGAACTGGATGCCTTCCACCTGGTCATCAAGGCCGAAGCGGGCACCAAGGCCGATCTGGTGGTCGAGCACCAGGGGCAGGCACGTCTGGCCGAGGGGGTTGAAATCGACATCGGTGACAATTCGCAGATGTCGACCACCTTCATTCAGGAGTGGGACAAGGGCAGCAAGCACATAGGCAACCACCGCATCCACCTGGGAGCCGAGGCCTCCCTGCGCCACTCGGTGGTCAGCCTTGGCGGCGATGTCGTACGGCTGCGCATGGACCAGGACTTCGGTGGCGAGCAGGGCGACCTGAACATGCTAGGCATCTACTTCGTCGATCCCGGCCAGCACATGGAACACCGGACCATGGTGGTGCACAACCATCCCAACTGCAAGTCCCGTGTGGTCTACAAGGGGGCCCTGGACGGCATCGGCGCGCACACCACCTGGGTGGGCAACGCGCTCATTCAGCCGACTGCGCCCGGAACCGACTCCTACGAGCTCAACCGCAACCTGGTGCTCACCCCCGGGGCCATCGCTGATTCCGAGCCCAACCTGGAAATCGAGAACGGCGACATCATCGGGGCGGGCCATGCCAGTTCGGTCGGACGCTTCGACGACGAGGAGCTCTTCTACCTGCAGTCCCGCGGCATCCCCGAGCAGGAGGCCCGCAAGCTGGTGGTCCGAGGCTTCTTCGGCGAACTGGTGGAGGAGATCGACGTCCCCAGCGTCTCCGGGCACCTGATGGGGGTCATCGACCGCAGGCTGGCGGCCGGCGAGGATCAAGAGATGCAGCACGTTTTGGAGGAGAACTGACATGTCCACATTGGAAATCAAGGATCTGCACGTCTCAGTGGAGACCAAGGAGGGTCGCAAGCAGATCCTCAAGGGGGCCACGCTGACCGTCAACTCCGGCGAGACTCACGCCATCATGGGGCCCAACGGGTCGGGCAAGTCCACCCTGGCCTATACTTTGGCCGGCCATCCCAAGTACGAGGTGGATTCGGGCCAGGCCCTGCTGGATGGGCAGGATCTGCTCAAGATGACCCCGGACGAGCGGGCCAAGGCCGGGCTCTTCCTGGCCATGCAGTACCCGGTCGAGGTACCTGGCGTGTCCATGACCAACTTCCTGCGTACGGCCAAGACCGAAGTCGACGGCAAGGCCCCGGCCATCCGCCAGTGGACCAAGGACCTGAATGATGCCATGAAGCGGCTGCGCATGGATCCCAAGTTCGCCCGGCGCTCCGTCAACGAGGGCTTCTCGGGCGGCGAGAAGAAGCGGGCCGAGGTTCTGCAGCTGGAGCTGCTCAAGCCCAAGTTCGCCGTCCTGGACGAAACCGACTCCGGGCTGGACGTGGACGCCCTGCGCATCGTCTCCGAGGGGGTCAACAGGGCCAAGGAGAACACCGGCATGGGCGTGCTCATGGTCACCCACTACACCAGGATCCTCAAGTACATCAAGCCCGACATCGTCCACGTTTTCGCCGACGGCCGCTTTGTGAAGACCGGCGGCCCCGAGCTGGCCGACACCCTGGAGGAGACCGGGTACGACCAGTACCTGCCCGAGGGCGCCGACTCGGAATCAGCCCTGGCCTGAGGATAAGAGAAGAGGTCCGCAATGGTCATTGATGACAGCATTCGGCAGCAGTTTCCGATTCTGGACCAGCAGGTGCATGGCCACCCCCTGGTCTATCTGGATTCGGCTGCCACTGCCCAGAAGCCCCTGGCGGTCATCGATGCCGTTCGGGACTTCTACCTGAAGGACAACGCCGGGGTGCATCGGGGCGCGCACGAATTGGCCGCCCGCAGCACTGTGGCCTTTGAGCATGCGCGCTCACGCGTGGCCGCCCTGGTCGGCGCAGAGGGCCAGGAAGGCGGCGAGGAGATCGTCGTCACCGCCGGGGCCACGGCTGCTCTGAACCTGTTGGCCACCGCTTTCGGCAACGCCAGCCTGGGTCGTGGAGGCAAGGCGGCACGTCGATTCGCCCTGAAGCCGGGGGATGAAGTCGTGGTCAGCAAGGCCGAGCACCACTCGGTCCTCCTGCCCTTCCAGGAGCTCTGCTACCGGACCGGAGCCGTCCTTAAGTATTTCGATCTGGACCCGGAAGGCCGTGTTCTGGCCGATACCGCTGACCAGGTCATCACCGAGCGGACCAAGGTGGTCGCCGTCACCCACGTCAGCAATGTGACCGGCGCCATCACTGACATCAAGCCCATCGTCCGCCGTGCCCATCAGGTGGGCGCCCTGGTGGTGCTGGACGTTTGCCAGTCGGTGCCTCACCTGCCTGTGGACCTGCATGCCATGGATGTGGACTTCGCTGCCTGGAGTGCTCACAAGATGTATGGCCCCACCGGCGTGGGCTTCCTCTATGGTCGCCGTGAACTGCTTGAGGCTCTGCCCCCGGCATCGTTCGGCGGATCCATGGTGGAGCTGGCCTATCTGGACCGTCCAGCCAGCTACATGGATCCTCCGGCCCGGTTCGAGGCCGGCACCCAGCCGGTGGCACAGATGATCGGTGCTGGCGCAGCTGCCGATTGGCTGATGGATCTGGGCATGGAGAACATCGCCGAACACGAGAAAGCCATCACCACTGGTCTGTTGAGGCTGGGGGAGCTGGACGGGGTACGCATCCTCGGGCCGACCACTCCAGAGGACCGGATCGGCACAATCGCCTTCGATGTGCATGGGGTCCATCCCCATGACGTGGGCCAGTATGTGGATTCGCGCGGCATTGCCATCCGCGTAGGCCACCACTGCGCTCAGCCGGTCCATCGGCACTTCGGCCTGATGGCCTCCAACCGGGCCTCGACCGGCGTCTACAATACCGTGGCCGACACGGATGCCCTGCTGGAAGCCGTCGCCGGGGTCCGCAAGTTCTTCCGGGTAGCCTGAGGGTCTTCACCGGCAGCGCATAGACGGATTTGGCAAAGACATACTGGTAGGTTTGAGGACATGGCGGATTTCGGGATGGATGACGAAGAACTGGAGCAGATGTACCAGGAGGTGATCCTGGACGCAGCCCGGGATCCTCACGGGCGTGTAGGGGATCAGGCTGATGGGGGAGAAGACTCTGACGGCGACGGTGTGACCATCAGAGTGGAGCACGAGGCCTGCCTGGCTGCCGAGTCCCACCAGTTCAATCCCACCTGCGGGGATCAGGCCACCATTCATGTGGAAGTGGCGCCTGGCGAGCAGGGAGGTCCCGACCTCATCCAGCGAATCGTCTGGCAGGGTTCAGGCTGCTCCATCAGCCAGGCCAGCCTGTCCATCATGGTGGATCTGGTCCAGGGGCAGACCGTTGACCATGCCATGGATCTGGCTGCAGACTTCCGCAAGCTTATGGAATCGCGTGGCGCTGGAATCGAGGACGAGCAGGCGCAGGACGCTCTCGGTGATGCCATGGTCTTCCAGGGCGTGTCCAAGTATCCTATGCGAATCAAGTGCGCCCTGCTGGGCTGGGAGGGCATGAAGGCCTCGGTGGCCCAGGCCCTGTCAGCTGGGCGAGAGGGCGACAAAGGTGAGAAGGAGGAGCAGGCATGAGCGGCAATACGAATCTGGTACCCGAGCCCCAGGACTCCATCCTGGCCTCGGTGGGCAGGGCCATCAGCGATCCCGGCACGGCACAGGCCCTGGCCAGCAATCCCCTGGGCGCGGAAACGGTGCTGAAGTCGGCCGAAGGCGGTTCCATGCGTCAGGTCGACGGCCAGGCGGACAAGAAGTCCGATGCAGATCAGAGCTCGAGTGACGAATCCTCGGCCAGCGAGCCGGCCGCCAATAGCGAGAAAGCTGCGGATCAAAATGCCGCTGATACCGAGGCCGCCGCTGAAGAGGCCATCCCTCTCAAGGCTGTCGACGACATCGGCCGGGCCACCGCGGAGGATGTCAGGGAGGCCCTGCACCAGGTCATCGATCCCGAGCTGGGCATTGACGTGGTCGACCTGGGGCTGGTCTATGGCATAGAAATCGACGAACTGGGACGGGCCATCATCACCATGACCCTGACCACGCCGGCCTGCCCGCTGACTGACCTGATCGAGGACCAGTGCGCCAGCGTCCTGGCGGGCCTGGTCGAGGAGTTCCGCATCGACTGGACCTGGTCGCCGCGCTGGACCCTGGACATGATCACCCCTGAGGGTCGCGAGCAGCTGGCCGCCATCGGCTTCAACTTCGAGAACATGCCTACCTATCAGTGAGGCATTCCTTCCTCTAGCCCATTTCGGGTCCTCCCGTGCGAATATACTGATGATTCCGGTCCGCCGTGACCGGCACGGCGCACGAGAGAAAGCACAGTGAAATGGCATTGTCCATGGGCTGGAAACTGCACGGCGACGGGAAAACATTGGCTCCGGGCGAGGTTGTGGAACCCGATGAGCGACTCACATGGCCACGTACGGCTGGCATCGGCGCCCAGCACGTTATCGCCATGTTCGGCTCCACCTTCCTGGTTCCCATTCTGACCGGATTCGACCCCTCTACCACCCTCTTCTTCACGGCCATGTCCACGGCCCTCTTCCTGCTGATCAACCGCAACCGTCTGCCCTCCTATCTGGGCAGCTCCTTCGGCTTCATCGCCCCGGTCCTGGCAGTGACCACTGCCCACAAGGGCCTGGCTGTGGCCTCCTTCGGGATCATGGTCACCGGTGCTTTGCTCTTCCTGATCGGCCTGATCGTCCACTTCGCCGGTTCGCGATGGATTGATCTGATCATGCCCCCGGTGGTCAACGGTGCCATCGTGGCCATCATCGGCTTCAACTTGGCCCCCTCGGCCTGGAAGAACTTCAAGTCGGCCCCGCTGACCGCCCTGGTCACCCTGGTGGCCGTCATGCTGATAGCCGTGCTTTTCAAGGGTCTGATCGGCCGACTCAACATCCTTTTGGGCGTTATCGTCGGCTACATTTTCGCAGTCACCCAGGGCCAGGTCGACTTTGCAGCTGTGGAAAAGGCCGCCTGGTTCGGTCTGCCACACTTCCACACCCCTCAGGCCGACCCGTCTGTCCTGGCCATGTTCATCCCTGTGGTGCTGGTCCTGGTGGCCGAGAACATCGGTCACGTCAAGTCTGTAGCCCTGATGACCGGCCGCGATTATGACGACCAGATCGGCACCGCCCTGATGGCCGACGGCCTGGGCACTACGCTGGCCGGACTGGGCGGAGGCTCGGGCACCACCACCTACGCGGAGAACATCGGCGTCATGGCCGCCACCAAGGTCTACTCCACGGCCGCCTACTGGTGCGCCGCCATCTTCGCCTTCCTGCTCTCCCTCTGCCCCAAGTTCGGGGCCATCATCAACACCATCCCCACCGGCGTTCTGGGCGGGGTCACCACCATGCTCTACGGCATGATCGGCATGCTGGGCATCCGCATCTGGGTGGAGAACAAGGTGGACTTCGGCAAGTCCGTCAACATGACCGTGGGCGCCGTCGTCATGATCGTGGGCATCGCGGACTTCACCTTCGCGGTGGCCGGGGTCAGCTTCAACGGCATCGCTATTGGCTCTGTGGCCACGCTGGTCATGTACCACGGTCTCAAGGCCATCGGCCGCTGGCGGGGGACCATTGACCCCGACGACTACATTCATGAGGATTCGCAGGCTGTCTCCCGAGAGAGCTGATTGCGTCAGGTTCACCCGGCATTGAGCCAGGCAGTGAAAAGACTCAGGGCGGCAGGGATTTGCTACGCAGCAGAGGGCTCAGTCGGTTGGCTAACTCAGTCAGCTGGCTGGGATCAGCTAGCGTGTTCGGGTCTGGTTGCGTAGAAGGCCACGGCGCTTGAGGCAGCTACATTCAGACTGTCCACGTCGTGGCTCATGGGGATGCGCACGGTCAAATCCGCACGGGCGATGGTCCTGTGGCTCAGCCCGTCGCCTTCGGTACCGAATATCAGGGCCAGGCGATCGATCTGGTCGGGCCCGGGTTCTAGACGCTTTGTCAGCTCATCCAGGCTGATGGCATTCCGGTTCAGGGCCATGGCCGCCGTAGTGAAGCCCAGATCATGCAGCTGTTTCATGCCCTGGTCGGGCCAGGCGTGGACGTCGTCGCCGCCAATCCTGGTCCATGGAACCTGAAAGACCGTGCCCATGGAGACCCGTGCGGCCCTGCGGTAAAGAGGGTCGGAGCAGGATGGGGTGACCAGGACGGCATCCACCTGGAGGGCTGCTGCCGAACGCATCAGGGCGCCGATGTTGGTGTGATCAACAATATTCTCCATGACGGCCACCCGCCTTGCTGAGCGGCAGATCTGCTCCACGGTTGGCAGGGGCCAGCGTCTCATGGCGGCCAGTGCGCCCCGATGCAACCGGTAGCCGGTGATGGTCTTCAGCTGTGCGGGGCTGGCTACGTAGACGGGAACGTTGGGTCCGAAGGCTGCGTCCACCTGGTCGAACATGGAGCGCATCCCCTCTAGCCAGGGCTCTTCCACCAGGAAGGAGATGGGCTCCACCCCGGCATCCAGGGCGCGGGCGATGACCTTGGGGGACTCGGCGATGAACAAGCCCTTGGCGGGCTCCAGACGATTGCGCAGCTGAGGCTCGGTCAGCCTGGTGTAGGCCTCGATTCTGTCATCCTCTATGGAGTCGATTTTCACCCTGAGCACGCCTGCCGCTCCTCCTTCTCGTTCTGACAACAGCATAGGCGGCGCAACCGAAAACAACCGGTCGCGCCGCCTCAGGCAGTCGGAGTTTCAACTCTGCTGAGCTATCACTTCTTCTCTTCTGCAGCCTGACGGTCGGAGGCAGCGATGCGCTTGGCGATCTCGCCTTGAGGGCCGAGCTCGGGCAGGAGCAGAACGAAGACATCGGAGAGCAGGAAGATCATGCTTTCCAGTCCCAGGTTGAGCACGTAGTTGCCCTTGCTGACCGAGGAGATGATGATGGGCAGCAGGAAGGCGCAGAGCAGGCCAACAGTGCTGACCAGACCGCCGGCGCTGCCCGCGTACTTGCCGCGAATCTCAGGCAGGGCGAAGGGCATAGCCTGGACGATGGGGCCGTTTATGGCACCGAAGGCGCCCGAAACAAACATGATGCAGCAGAGCAGACCCACGACCGGGGCCTTCTTCAGCATAAGCACCACTGCCCAGAAGTAGACCATGAGTGCAGTACCCACCAGAATGGTGGCGAAAAGGTAGCCCTTCCACTTGCCCAGACGAGAGCTGATCATGGGTCCGATGATGGATCCTGCGATGGATCCCAAGGCAGCTGCAGAGGCAACCAGACCGGCTGAGGTCTTGTTGAAGCCGTTGTTGTTGATCAGCGTCTGGGGAATGAATCCAGCGAAGGCAGTGGACGCGGCCATGGAGCAGCCGTAGCAGAGGGCGATCAGCCAGACATTGCGGCTCCTTGCCGCGACATTGAAGTACTTGAGCGGAGAATCGGTGGCTGGCGGCAGCTGCACTCCTTCAGGTGCGTCACGAATCAGGAAGACCCAGAGCAGGCTTGCCACGGTCAGGATGATGGCTGCGCTCAGATAGGAGTTGCGCACCGAGAACCGGGGAGCAACCATCTGGGCCAGGATGACCCCGATGCCGGCCGAGCCGTAGAAGAATCCCATGGCGATCTGCGTCTGATCGCCGAACCAGACGCTGAAGATCTTGACCAGGTTGGCGTTCAGGGCAGCGATGCCAGCCCCCAACAGGAACATCGAGAGCATCTGCAAGGGGAAGTTGAGGCCGAAGGTCCTGATGTAGGCGCCGACCACGGCGATGGCCAGACCGGTCAGCACTACCTTCTTGGGGCCGACACGGTCACCGATGGTGCCCATGGGGATGCTGAGGAATACTGCGGTCAGCATGGGCATGAGCAGCAGGGTCGAGAATCCGGCCTGGTCGATGTGCAGCATGGGCATCAGGTAGACCGCAAGGGCGGATATCTGGTACTGCATGTAGTTGGACAGAATGCCGATCAGGCAGACCACGGCCGCGATGACCCAGCGGTAATTGGATGATTTTCGAGTATTCATGTTCTCTCCCTCCACGATTTACGTGGAACAGGCGGCCTAGTGACGGTCTCCGTCCAGCAGGCACTCCTCGAATGCCGGCCGAAGCAGGTCGATGTTCTCCTTGTTGACGTCGCGGCGCAGGTTCCAGCCGTTCTCGTCGATGACCATGGTGTCTGGATGGTCGACGCTGTAGGACTCCCAGGCATCCCCGGCGCCGCTGACAGGACGGCCGGTGGTGGCGAAGGAGCACCAGGCGTCGTTCATCTCATCAGACAGGTGCATGGGCGGCACCTCGCCGGTCAAGGTCTCGGGCAGGTCGGGCCGCTGGGTGTTATGCAGCACGAAGGGCAGCTCAATGGCATGGCAGGAGCCCATGCCGGGGATCTTGGAGGCGTAGGTGAACAGGTACTGGTAGACGGTGTTGTACTTGGACTGGTACTCGCACATGAGGTTGGTGCCAACCCTGAAGCCGATCTGGTTGGTGTACTCCAGGTAGCGCTCGGCGGGGTCTTCTCCGGGGTGAGCCTGCTCCCAAAGCTTCTCGTAGCGCTCGGAGTCCAGCTTGCCGTCAAAGTGGAAAATGGCCTGGTGGTGCCAGAAGTCGGGCATTTCGTTGGCGAAGTCCTTGAAGTAGAGCTTCCAGTAAGCGAACTCGTCGGCGTTGCAGCCCAGCATGATCTCCACGTCCTTGGCGGCACCGTCCTTGAATGCCTGGAGAGGCTTGGCCGGAAGGTAGTCGCCGTCGGTGGTGGGAGCGAAGATCAACGAGATCTCATGGATATGCTTGGCGAAGAAATCTCCGGTGAACTTCATCATGATGTCGCCGACGGGCAGGGCCGCCAGCTCCTGGGCAGTCTTGCAGCCCATCATCTCCATGAATTCCTGGGCATAGGGAGCCGTGGATTCCGGGGTGTTGTAGAGCTGGATGGGGCCGGATTCGCCAATGGCCCTTTGGAAGAGTCCCTTGGCGGCTGGTGCGACGGTCAGCAGCATGGTGGAGCCCGAACCGCAGGATTCGCCAAAGAGGGTGACCCGGTCAGGATCTCCGCCGAAGGCAGCGATGTTCTCCTGGACCCACTGCAGGGCAGCCACCTGGTCCATGAGCCCTAGATAGCCTGACTGCCGGTATTCGTCGCCTCCGGGCAGCCCCGCCAGGTTCATGTACCCGAAGAGGTTGACCCGGTAGTTGATGGTGACATAGACAACATCGTTGCGCTTGGTGAAGTTGCTTCCGTCATACATGGGGTCGGACGAACCGCCCTCCACATACGCGCCGCCGTGGATGAAGACCATGACGGGCAGCTTTTGGGCGCCCTCATGACCAACCCAGACGTTCAGGCTCAGGCAGTTTTCGCTCTGCTGACGGCGGGAGGCATACATGACGGGATCGTACTTCTGCAGGGCGGAGTCACCATAGTGAGTGCAGTCGTAGTCCCGGTGCTCAGGATCCAGATGTTCAGGGGCCTTCCAGCGTCGTGCGCCGACGGGAGGCTTGGCGTAGGGGATGCCGAGGTAGGCAACGGTCCCCTGTGGAGTGGTGATGCCGTGGTAGGTGCCAAATTCTGTGGTGACGGTTGGCATGATTATCCTTTCCGCGAGGTAGTGCCCGGTCGGCGGTTGTGTCCCCGTCGACCCTGGATGAATTTCACCCTATGGCCTGGTGTGAGACGAGGGTCAAATCGAGCAAATTGTCATTGCGGACGTTTGAATCTGAAGATGCAGACAGGGGGCAAAACCTTGGCAGAGCAAGGTTTCCAGGCTGATATGATGGATTACGTCCATAAAAGGTCAAGGTGAGAGGGGCATGAAAAACCTTAGGGTCGGACCAGACCCTTGCAGGAGGTACTTATGGAGGTCAAGGATGACGAAACAGCAAGCCTGGCGGAGGAGGGCTACACTATCCGTCAGACGGCGCGCTTGTATGACATCACCACTGAGACCCTGTATTACTATGAGCAGATCGGGCTAGTGGTACCACGGCGCAATCCGGCCAACGGCTATCGACTCTACGGACCAGATGACTTCGCTCGGCTCAACGTCATTCAGGCCCTTCGGAAGCTGGATTTCAGTCTGGACCGCATCGGACACTACTTGGACAATCGCACCTTCGATGCCACACTGTCCTTGATTGACGAGGAAGTGGAACACGTGGACAGCCAGATGCGATATTTGGCCTCCATCAAGCGAGGCCTCTTGAGCAGCCTGCAGAAGTATGCGCAGGCCATGACCTCCATATCCCCGGCACGGACCGTCATCGTCCACCGTCCCCTGCGTCATTGCGCTTTGGTGTCTGATCACATGATCGACTATGACCGGATCCCCTTTGCATTCGCCCACTACACGGCACTGCACCATGAGACGTTGCAGATCCTCAATACGCTGACCTGCTATCAAGTGGATGCTTCACGCCCGGTCAAGGGCTGGTTCCCGCCCAAGGCCATCCTGCTCTACTGCCCCGATCCGGGGTTCAGTGGTGATTATGATCTGCCAGCCGGCACCTATGCCTCTTGCACCTTTGTGGGCAGTTTCGCCCGCTGCAGACAGATCCATGGCAAGATGCTGGAAGATCTGAAGACCATGGGCTACCGTGTGGACGGGGATCCCTTGGAGTTCTGCCTCATCGGCGAATATGAGTCCAATGACTTCGATGAATATGTGAGCAGGATGGAGATCCCCGTAGTCCCCAACGACGTGGAATC
Source organism: Bifidobacterium apousia (assembly GCF_007559275.1). Lineage (GTDB taxonomy): Bacteria > Actinomycetota > Actinomycetes > Actinomycetales > Bifidobacteriaceae > Bombiscardovia > Bombiscardovia apousia. The sequence goes on along the minus strand of NZ_VMHK01000003.1, from coordinate 79,247 downwards.
GAGTGTCCGGAACGGGAGTTGAACCCGTACGCCTGTATATATATAGGCACTAGCACCTCAAGCTAGCGCGTCTACCATTCCGCCACCCGGACAGGTGCGTAATCGCAACGGAGATAATCATAGCATCTCAGGCGGCATTGCGCACTGGGCGATTGTGGGAGCGTGTCGTTACGGGGAGTGCTTTTCGGCGGCGGGCTGTAGCCTAACACCATGACTGCACCCCTCTTCCTGCTGGATCCCGACCACGATGATTCCCCGCTGGCCACCGATGAGCTCCACACTGGCTGGCGCCTGACCCTGCCCGAGCACATCCGTCGTCATGCCCTGGGCTCCATGAGGCTGAAGAACGGGGACCAGCTGGATCTCTCTGACGGGGGTGGCCTACGCATCAGCGCCCTGGTCAGGGATGCTTCGACCGGCCTGGTGGAGGTCACCGCAGTAGGGCGGCAGGCACCTCCCGAGAATGAATTGATTCTGGTCCAGGCCTTGGCCAAGGGCGGCAGGGACGAGCAGGCCATCGACATGGCCACCCAGATCGGAGTCGATCAGGTCATGCCCTGGCAGGCTGACCGGTCTATAGCCAAATGGAGGCCGGGCCGCAACGACCGGCACTGGCAGTCCGCCTTGGATGCCGCGACCGAGCAGAGCCGGAGGGCCTACCGTCCTCGACTGCTCAATAAGATGGACAGCCATGGCCTGGCCTCCTGGTGCCGGAAGGCGACCGACCAGGGAAGCATGGTCCTGATACTGCACCAGGATGCCGACCTCGAATGGGATGCGGTCCGCAAACGCGTAGACAAGCTGCCAGAGAACTCGTCGATCGCCGTGGTTGTGGGCCCAGAGGGCGGGATTGCCGATCAGGAGGTCCAGACCATGATGAGGGAGGGGGCCTTAGCGGTTCGGTTGGGGGGCAACATCCTCCGGGCTGCCCTGGCCGGACCAGTGGCCTTGACCCTGCTGTCGGACATGCTGGGTCGTTGGCAGTCGGAAGTCCCTGAGCCCAGCGCATGAAGTCGCGCACAATATACAACCTCGACAATAAGATGGAAAACAGCGAAAAGATCAAAAACAGCAATGTCGGCAAAGAATAAGGAGTGGTCATGAGCGATGACGATCGGCAGGAGGACTGCATTTTCTGCAGAATCGTGGCAGGGGAGGTTCCCAGCGAAAAGGTCTATGAGGATGAGACCGTCTACGCTTTCAAGGATGCCAATCCCAAGGCCGCCGTCCATGTCCTGATCGTCCCGCGCCGCCACTACGCGTCGGTGGCCGAATTGGCCAAGGCCGACCCAGACACCCTGGCCCACATCGTCCAGGTGGCGCAGCAGATCGCCGACCAGGATTTCCACGGAGCCTACCGACTGATCTTCAACACGGGGGAGGATGCCGGCCAATCGGTCTTCCATGTCCACGCCCACGTCCTGACCGGACAGGTGTTGCCTGAGTGAGGCCCGTGTTCACCATCGTCGTCGTGCAGGAAGGGAATCCGTGGCGGTAACTACGCGAACCCTGGAGATTCCGGAGGGGATCGACCCGGTTCAGGTGCTGGGGCCGGAGGATGCAGTCATCGAAAGGATCGAGCGCGCCTTCCCGGCGGTCTCCATCCTGGTTCGGGGCAACCGGATCATGCTGAGGGCCCGGGATCGGCAGGGCGACGTGCAGGCGGCCCAGATCCGTGACCTGCTGTCCGAACTCATGCAGACCGCCGATCAAGTTCCCCTGGATGCCGATCAGGTGGGACGAATACTGGACCACCGACGCTTGGGGACCGCCGACGCAACCGATTACTCCCGTCCAGAAGACCAGAAAATTATAGGCATCAATACGGCAGACCAAACCTATGTAAGCCACGAATCTCAGGATCGCAATACGACAAGCGATACTTTTGTGGATAATGCTCCTGCAGACCGCAATTATCATGAGACAGCTGTTGCAGACTCGGAGGGAGATAACGCCCTGGAAGGCATTGACCAACCCCGCCAGGCAGCTCCTGCTGCTCTTCGTCGCCGCCCCTTGACCCAGGCCTCCAAGGGCCCGATCAGGCCCAAGACCGCTGGCCAGTCCGCCTACGTGGCCGCCATTGAAACGCATACCATCACCTTCGGCATCGGACCGGCAGGCACCGGCAAGACCTATCTAGCGGTCGCCAAGGCGGTTCAGGAATTCCGGGCCGGACGCATCGGGCGCATCATTCTGACCAGGCCTGCCGTGGAGGCGGGGGAGAGCTTGGGCTTTCTGCCTGGCACCCTCAATGAGAAGGTGGACCCATACCTGCGGCCCCTTTACGATGCCCTGGCCGACATGCTGGGCACCTCGCGGCTCCACCGCCTTCTGGCCGATGAGACCATTGAGGTGGCCCCGCTGGCCTACATGCGCGGACGCACCCTGAACGATGCCTTCGTCATCCTGGATGAGGCGCAGAACACCACCCGCAGGCAGATGAAGATGTTCCTGACCCGTCTGGGCTTCAACACCAAGATGGTCATCACCGGCGACGTCACCCAGGTGGATCTGGGCGGGCCTGCGTCCGGTCTGGCCACCATCGAACAGGTGCTGCACGGCATCGACGATATTGCCTTCGTACACCTGCAGGCGGCCGATGTGGTGCGCAATCAGCTGGTCGGGCGGATTGTCCGGGCCTACGACCGCGCCGATCAAGCCCGCAGACGGAGACGGGAGCAGGCATGAGCGTAGAAGTGACCAACGAGACCCAGTGGCTGATCGACGCCAAGACCTTCTCCGACCTGGGAGTATGGGTGCTGGACCAGATGCGGGTGAGCACCCAGTCCGACATGACCATCATCTTCAACGACCCGGAGCCCATGGCGGTGCTGCACGAGCGCTGGATGAATCTGGCCGGTCCTACCGATGTCATGAGCTTCCCCATGGACGAGCTGCGCCCCGGGGACGAGAACCATCGGCAGGAGGGCATCCTGGGCGACATCGTCATCTGCCCCTGGGTGGCGGCACAGCAGGCCCTGGCAGCCGGTCATTCCACCATGGAGGAGATGCTGCTGCTGGCCATCCACGGCACCCTGCATCTGCTGGGTTACGACCACACCAGCAGGGAGCAGGAGGAGCAGATGTTCGGTCTGCAACGCCAGCTGCTGCTGACCTTCCTGGCCCTGCGACAGGGGCCCATTGCGGATGCCGGGCTGCCGGCCGGGGCCACCAACGCTCTGGAGATCTATGAACGGTACGGCCGTGATGCCCACCGGAGAGGCAGATCCCATGAGTGAGCGGACCATTGCCCTCTTGGTGGTCATGATCCTGGTCGCCATTGCCTTGGTCGTGCTCTCCCTGGCGCTGGCCGAGGCCCAGGGGGCGCTCAACCGGGTGACCCGATCCAGTCTCAACAATCTGATCCTGGGCCTGCAGACCGACCAGGAGCTCAGCCAGTTCTCCAGGATGAAGCGGATCGATCGCATTCATCGGGCCCAGAGTCTGATCTCCCAGCGGCAGGTGACGGGCAGTGCCTGTGCCTACGTCCGCATCATCTGCGACATCCTGGTCGGCGTCCTGGTGGCCTGCATGGCTGCCCTTGGCGGCCTGCCCCTCTGGGAGCAACTGCTGTGCGGTGTGGTCATGGCCATCCTGGTGGCCGCCGTCTCCGTCACCCTGGGTCCTCATGGCCGCTCCCGCCAGCCCATGGAAGCACTGCTCAAGCACGTTCGCCTGGTCGGGCTGGCTGTTCTTCTGACGCCTTTCAAGCGCCGACGGCAGGCCCAGGCCAGTGCCCGCAAAAACCATCGCGGTGACCTTTCCGACGACGAGGAGCTGGAGAAGATCCAGATCGAGCAGGGTCGAGCCATGGTCGACCAACTGGTGGAGGCCGGTGCCTTCGATCCCGAGATCTCCGAGATGCTGAAGAACGTGTTGACCCTGTCGACCACGCTGACGCGCGAGATCATGGTTCCCCGCACCGACATGATCTGCATCTCCAAGGATGCCAGCCTGGATTCGGCCCTGAAGCTCTTCTCCCGGTCGGGATTCTCACGCATTCCCGCCATTGGCGACGATGTGGATGACCTGGTCGGCATCGTCTACTTGAAGGATGTGGTCCGCGCCCTGGCCTTCAGCCGCAAGGGCGACAGATCAGTCGCCTCCATCATTCGCCGGCCGGTTCTGGTACCTGAATCCAAGCCGGTGGACGACCTCTTCCACTACATGCAGCGCTCCCGCCACCACCTGGCCGTGGTCGTGGACGAGTACGGGGGCATCGCCGGTCTGGTCACCATAGAGGATGCCATTGAGCAGATCGTGGGCGAGCTGGAGGACGAGCACGACCGGGTCCAGCACGATGAGCCCAAACAGATCGGCCCGCACACCTGGCAACTGCCGGTCCGCACGCCCATCACCGACCTGGAGGAGCTCTACGAGATCACCATCGACGAGGACGATGTGGACACGGTCTATGGCCTGCTGACCAAGCTGCTGGGCTCCGTGCCGGTCTCAGGCTCATCGGCGGTGACCCGGGGCATAAGATTGACCGCTGGCGAAGCAGTCGGCCGCCGCAAGAAGATCGCGACCATCGTGGTCGAGCCGGCCAACGGATCCAGCATCGCCCTGGAGGACGGTGCGCAGCAGGAAGACGAACAGACCGACGGGGATCAACCCGAGCAGGACAGTCAGGAGAATTCATGACCAAGGAAGAACAGAGCGATGCCAAGGCGCCGGCCCACCGATCGGGGTTCGTGGCAGTAGTGGGCCGACCCAATGTGGGCAAGTCCACCCTGATGAACGCCTTGGTGGGCAGGCCCATCGCCATCGCCTCCTCCCGGCCGGAGACCACCCGCAAGGCCATCCGGGGGATCATGACCCGTCCCGAGGCCCAGGTGGTTCTGGTGGACACCCCGGGCATCCACCGTCCGCGCACCCTGCTGGGCCAGCGACTCAACGACGTGGTGGAAGCCTCTCTATCGGATGTCGATGCCATTGCATTCCTGCTGCCTGCCGACCAGGCCATTGGCCCCGGCGATCGCCGCATTCTCAGCCGGTTGCGCTCCGATTTCGCCCACAAGGACAAGGATGGCCAGTGGACCTGGCGAAAGCCTTTGATCGCCGTGGTGACCAAGATTGACCAGCTGAGCAAGGGTCAATTGGTGGACAAGCTCCTGGAGATAGGTGCCTTTGCCGACTTCTCCCAGATTGTTCCGGTCAGCGCCTTGGAAGCTGACAACGTGGACGAGGTGGCCCAGGTGTTGATGGATGCCATGCCCGAGGGCCCTCAGCTCTACCCTGACGACCAGCTGACCGAGGAACGTCCCGAAGACATGATCGCCGAGCTGGTCCGCGGAGCCTACCTGGAGGAGCTCAACGACGAGTTGCCCCACTCCCTGGCCGTTCGCGTGGAGTCCATCGATCCGGATCCACAGGGCGGGCGTGACACCATCCATATAGGGATTTATGTAGAGCGCGACTCCCAGAAGCCCATCGTCATTGGACGGGGGGCCGAGCATCTGGTGCGGGTGAAAAAGAAGCTGCGCACCGCAGTCAACCGGACCATGGGCCGCAAGGTCCGGCTGGATCTGCATGTCAAGGTGGCCCGCAACTGGCAGACCGACCCCAAGCAGCTGGAGCGCCTGGGGTTCTGATCCTGCTCAGCGGCGGGGTGCCGGGGTGCGCTTGGCCGTGTACATCCGGGTGTTCAGCAGGTCGGCGTAGCGCTCGATAACCTTGGGCCGGATCACCTTCATGGAAGGTGTCATCAGCCCGTTGTCCTGGGTGAACTCCTCGGGCAGGATGATGAACTTGCGCACCGATTCGGCACGGGAGACGCCCTCGTTGGCCCGGTCCACATACTCCTGGACCTCGGCCCGGACCACGGCGTTCTGGGCCGCCTCCTGCAGGGACATGTTACGGTCCAGTCCCTTGGAGGCCAGCCAGGGCCGCAGAGCGGACTCGTTCAGGGTGACCAGGGCCGAGATGAAGGGCCGCTTGTCGCCCAGAACCAGGGCCTGGGAGACGATCTCGGAACGCTCGATAACCTCCTCGATGGGCCTGGGGGAGACGTTCTTGCCGCCGGCCGTGATGATCAGGTCCTTCTTGCGTCCGGTCAGGAAGAGGAACCCGTCACGGGAGAGCCGCCCCAGGTCGCCTGTGGCGTACCAGCCGTCCTCAGTGAAGGATGCTCGAGTGGCCTCCTCGTTCTTGTGGTAGCGGTGGAATACGCAGACGCCCTTGATCTGCACCTCGTCGTCTGAGGCGATGCGGATGGTGAATCCCGGGAAGGGGATGCCCACTGAGCCCCGATGGTAGGGGGTGCCCAGGGGGTTGAAGGCGCAGGGTGCGGTGGTCTCGGTCAGGCCATAGCCCTCGTAGACCGGCACATTGGCACCCCGGAAGAACCCCAGCAGCTCCGGGTCCAGGGGAGCGCCGCCGGAGACGATCCACTTGGCCCGCCCGCCCAGGACCTGGCGCAGCGAAGAATAGACCAGCGGGTCATAGAGAGCTCGCCGCAGGGCGCTGCGCCTGGTCGGCCAGCCCTTGCGGGAGATGTCCTCCATGTAGGTGCGTGCCGCCCGGGCTGCTCCATTGAAGATTCTGCCCTTGATGCCGTGTCCGGCCTTCTGGGATGCCGCGTTGTAGACCTTCTCGAAGACCCTGGGCACGCCGATGATGACCGTGGGCTTGGACTCCTGCAGGTCGGACAGCAGGGTGGCCAGTCCGGAGGAGATGTACACGTGCATGGTCCCGTAGACCACCCCGTAGCTGATGGCCCGGGCGAAGGTGTGGGCCTGGGGCAGGAAGAGCAGGATGGATCCATCCGGGTCGTGGGTCAGATTGGGGATGAAGGCGTTCAGGTTCCTGGCCAGCTGGCAGTAATGCTCATGGGTCATCTCCACGCCCTTGGGCGCCGCAGTGGAACCCGAGGTATAGACGATGGAGCAGAGGTCGGTCTTGCGGATGGAGTTGATCCGCTCGTCAAGCTCGGCGTCGCTGACCGACTCCCCATAGGCTTGCAGCTCCTGCAGGGCCCCGGATTCCAGGCAGGCGATCCGCTCCAGGGTGGGGCACTCCTTGTCGGCCCCCTCGGCCTTGGCCCGCATCTCAGCGGTCTGTACCACCAACAGCCTGGCATCGGAGTTGTTGACGATGAATCGGATCTGCTCGGCCGAATCGGTGTCGTAGATGGTGGCGATGACCCCGCCGATGGACAGGACGGCGGCATCCACGATGTCCCACTCGTAGCTGGTCCGGCACATGAAGGCCACGGCATCGCCCTTTTTCAGCCCGTAGTGCAGGAAGCCCTTGGCGGTGGTCCTGATGTCGTGCAGGATCTCTCGGCCGGTCCGGTAGGTCCAGCTGCCGTTCTCCACGAAGTGCAGGACCGGCTGGTCGGGGGTGCGGCGAGCCCGATCGGCGTAGATGTCGTAGACGGTCATATCATCTGGCACCGGACCCATGCCGGCGGTGGTGGCCGAAAGCAGTCCCGAGGCCGGATCCATGCGCGTGGTGGTGGCGTAGTCAGCTGACCAGAAATGCGTGTTGGGCAGGGCGAGGGCTTCCTGGGCGGCACCTGATGGATCCGCGGCCTCCTCGCCGGTCGGTCCCTCCCCATGACCCACCTGGTGTGCCACAAAAGATTTGACCGATGCTAGTAACGACACGTTGTCTCCTTCAATAATCGCGGGATATGTCCAGAATAGTCGCCCACTTGGAGAAGGGCGGGCTGGGTGCTAAAGTAGGCACGTTGCTTTGGCGAGGGAGGCTTCATGGCCTCCGTTATCGACTCGGCTGGATCATCGGCGGCCTTTCCTTATGGGCGGTCCGGAATCCGACGCGGCGATGCGCCAGGACCGGCCCAGGTCGGTCTTGAGGAACCAGACAAGGAAGGAAGCCAACATGGCTAACACCATTAAGCTCGAGGGCGAAGTCCGCGATCAATTCGGCAAGGGGGCGGCACGTCGCATGCGCGTGGCCCAGCAGATCCCCGCCACCATCTACGCCGGCGGCGCCCAGCCCGACTACATCAAGCTGCCCATGCGCGAGACCACTCTGGCCCTGCGCCGCGCCAACGCCCTCTTCTCCATCAGCTTCGGCGGGCAGACCAAGACCGCCGTGGTCAAGGACGTGCAGCGCAACCCGGTCAAGCGCCAGGTGGAGCACATCGACTTCTATGAGGTCCGCGCAGGCGAGAAGGTCACCGTGGAGGTGCCGGTCTTCGTCAGCGGCGAGACCAAGGGCGCTGCTGTGGCCCTGATCGACACCCAGAATCTGCAGGTCCGGGCCGACGTGTCCAACCTGCCCGAGCGTATCGACATCAGCGTGGAAGGCCTGTCCGAGGGCGACAAGATCCTGGCCAAGGATGTCAAGCTGCCCGAGGGCTCCGAGCTGATCATCGACGATATGGAGGAATCCATCGTCTCCGTCGAGATCCCCAAGGAGGAGAGCCTGGAGACCCCCACCGAGGAGACCGAACAGGTCGATGCGGAAGCTGCTCCGGAGGCCGACGCCCAGAGCGAGTGAGCTTAGAGGTTCGTTGTGCAAGGCCATGGGGTCATCAGGATCCTGTGGCCTTTTTGCGTATGACGGTCACTATGCGAAATGTCTTGAACAGGTCAAGGTCTGCCTATGCGATAGTTCGGGTACCGGGCATCGCCATAAGCATCGCACCCGAGCAACCAAATACAGTAGCAAGAAGAAGTGGTAGACAATGGCAGAGCAATCACATCACGACCCGAAGGCACTCAATGAGTTGGCGGACGCTTTCAAGGTCATTCCCAACGATCATCCCGCCTCTGACGAGGAGCGTGCCCGACTGATTGACAAGCCCGCCTTCGGCCAGCTCTTCTCAGACAATATGACCCACATGGGTTGGACTTCGGATGACGGCTGGAAGGATCGCAGGGTTGAGGCCTACGGACCGCTCAGTCTGGATCCTGGGGCCTCGGTGCTCCACTATGCCCAGGAGGCCTTTGAGGGACTCAAGGCCTACTACCACGACGACGGCTCCATCTGGCTCTTCCGGCCCGATGCCAACGCCCAGCGCTTCTACAATTCAGCCAAGCGTCTGGCCCTGCCCCCGCTTGAGCCCGATGACTTCCTGGGATCGGTCGCGGCCCTGGTCCGCCGTGACGCGGCCTGGGTGCCCAGGCGGCGTGAGTACACGCTCTATATGCGCCCCTACATGTTCGCTTCCGAGCCCTTCCTGGGCGTGCGCGCCCCGCATGCGGTGGACTATTGCGTCATCGCCTCGCCCTCGGGACCCTACTTCGCCGGCGGGGTCAAGCCGGTCAGCATCTGGGTGGAGGACAAGTGGTTCCGCACCGGCCCCGGCGGCACCGGCTTCGCCAAGTGCGGCGGCAACTATGCGGCCTCCCTGCTGGGTGAGAACCGCGGCGCCGAGCATGGCTGCGAGCAGGTCTGCTTCGTCGACGCGGCCACCAAGACCTACCTGGAGGAGCTGGGCGGCATGAACATGTTCACCGTCCACAAGGACGGCCACCTGGAGACCCCCAGCCTGACCGGAACCATTCTTCCCGGCGTCACCCGCAACTCCCTGATCGCCCTGGCCCAGGACCACGGTCGCGACGTGGTGGAGACCATGATCCGCCTGGATACCCTGTTGGACGACATCCGCTCCGGCGAGGTCACCGAGGTGTTCGCCTGCGGGACCGCTGCCATCATCACCCCGATCGGGCGCTTCAAGTCCGAGAACTTCGACGTCCAGGTGGCCGACGGTGGCTCAGGCAAGGTCACCATGGACCTGCGCAACGAACTCCTGGGCATCCAGCTGGGCGAGATCGAGGATCCGCACGACTGGATGTGGAAGGTCTGCTGAGCGCTGACCCCATTCCTGCCTGACAGGTCTTGAATGGAAGGCGACTTCAGGGCGACGTTTCGCCTTGGGTCGCCTTCCTTCATATTTGTGGCCTTGCGCACATCACCGGCCTGTTCAGCTCTGTGCTTGGCTAATCTATAGACAGACTTGAGTGCGGGACGATTCCGGGAGGAGCAGCGCGGGATGAAGACGGCCTTGGAGGGGAACCTGATCTTCATGGTCATCGAGTACCTGGGCATATTCAGCTGCGGGCTTTCGGGTGGCCTGGCTGCCGTGCGCAAGGGCTACGACATCATCTCCATTCTGCTGGTCTCCTGGATCAGCGCGCTGGGAGGCGGAGTGGTCCGCGATGTCCTGCTGGGCCAGGTGCCGCCCAGCGGCATCACCGACAAGGGCTCGGTCATCGTCACCCTGGCATCCGGCCTGGTGGTGGCTGTCGCCCATCCTGAAATCAGCAGGATGACCTGGTCCATGCTGGTCACTGATGCCATGGCCCTGGGATCCTTTGCCGTCAACGGTACGGCCAAGGCGCTGATGAGTGGAACCGGTGGCATGACGGCCATCTTCATGGGCATGGCCACGGCCCTGGTCGGCGGCCTGCTGCGAGACATCCTCCTCAACCAGGTGCCTGCGGTCATCCAGGACCAGCATTGGTATGCATTGCCCTCCCTGATCGGCTGCATGCTGACCCTAGCCTCCACGCGCGCCCAGCAGCATGGGCTCTATCCGGCCCGGGTCGACATGGCCCTGGACCTGGCCATCGTGGCCCTGGTGGTCGTCCTGCGCATCATCTCGGTGAAATTCAACATTCTGGTGCCTGGGGCGGTGGACCGGCGCTCGGCCCGGCTGCCGCTCAACGATGCCCAGCTGGCCAGGGCCATCCGTCATCTGATGCGTGGCCGGTCGAACATCAGTGTCACCATCAAGCACACCGACGAGGATTCCGACCGGAAACCGGATGCGAAGAAGGGCCGGTGATCCAAGCGCTTGGATCACCGGCCCTTCTGGGCACCCGGTTCAGAGGGCGTTGACGGCGTTGGCCAGACCGGACTTGCGGTTGGCGGCCTGGTTGCGGTGGATCACACCCTTGCCGGCGGCCTTGTCCAGACGGCGGGCGGCCACCTGGAAGGCAGCCTGAGCGGCCTCCTTGTCACCGGCATCCACGGCCTTGCGCACGGAACGCACTGAGGTCTTGATCGCGCTCTTGACCTCCTTGTTGCGCAGGTGCGCCTTTTCGTTGGTGATGACCCGCTTCTTCTGCGACTTGATGTTTGCCAATGTTGCTCCAAACGATGAATGTATCTGTACAGACAACCCACCATAGTAGCACCCGACCGGGAGAAGAATCCGCCAGAGGCGGGCGCTTCGGCCCAGGGCATCGTCTAGAATCGTTAGACCAGACGTACGTGAGGAGAGCAGACCGGTGCAGGAAGCCAAGAACCAACCAGGATTCACCGACCAATCGCTGATCCGCAACTTCTGCATCATCGCCCACATCGATCACGGCAAATCCACGGTGGCCGACCGGATCCTGCAGCTGAGCGGGATTGTGCCCAAGCGCGAGATGCACGACCGGTTCCTGGACAGGATGGACATCGAGCAGGAGCGCGGCATCACCATCAAGTCCCAGGCCGTTCGCCTGCCCTGGGTCAAGGACGGCGTCGAATACACCCTGGGCATGATCGACACCCCGGGCCATGTGGACTTCACCTACGAGGTATCCCGGGCCCTGGAGGCCTGCGAGGGCGCGGTTCTGCTGGTGGACGCCACCCAGGGCATCGAGGCGCAGACCCTGTCCAACCTCTATATGGCCCTTGAGGATGACCTGACCATCATCCCCGTCCTCAACAAGATCGACCTGCCCTCAGCCGAGCCGGACAAGCACGCCGAGGAGATCGCCAACCTGATCGGCTGCTCCACGGATGAGGTGCTCCGGGTATCAGGCAAAACCGGCCAGGGGATCCGTGAGCTGGTGGACCGCATCGTGGACCAGGTGCCGGCCCCCAAGGGGGATCCCAAGGCTCCGGCCCGGGCGCTGATCTTCGACTCGGTCTATGACTCCTACCGGGGGATCGTCACCTATATCCGGATGGTGGACGGCGAGCTCAAGGCGCGGCAGAAAATCCGCATGATGGGCCGGGCGACCGTGCACGACCCCATCGAGCTGGGGGTGATCAGCCCGGACATGACCCCCACCAAGGCCCTGGGTGCCGGGGAGGTCGGCTACGTGATCACCGGCGTCAAGGACGTCAGCCAGTCCAAGGTGGGCGACACGGTCACCACCGAGGCCAACCCGGCCAAGGAGCCCCTGCCCGGCTATCAGGACCCCCAGCCCATGGTCTATTCCGGACTTTTCCCCATCGACAACGCCCAGTTCCCCGAACTGCGCGACGCCCTGGACAAGCTCAAGCTCAACGATGCCGCCCTGGTCTATGAGCCGGAGACCTCGGTGGCCCTGGGCTTCGGCTTCCGCTGCGGCTTCCTGGGGCTGCTGCACATGGAGATCGTCACCGAGCGCCTGAGCAGGGAGTTCGGCATGGACCTGATCGCCACGGCTCCCAACGTCACCTACCAGGTGACCATGGAGGACGGCAGCGAGCACACGGTGACCAACCCCAGCGAGTTCCCCGATGGCAAGGTTCGTCAGATTCTGGAGCCGGTGGTCAGCGCCGACATCATCACACCCAAGGAGTTCATCGGACCGGTCATGGAGCTCTGCCAGGACCACCGCGGGCAGATGGGGACCATGGAGTACCTGAGCCCCGAGCGCGTCGAGATGCACTACCGGATGCCCCTGGCCGAGATCGTCTTCGACTTCTTCGACCAGCTGAAGAGCCGGACCAAGGGCTACGCCAGCCTGGACTACCAGCCCGACGGCACCCAGTCCGCCGACCTGGTCAAGGTGGACATCCTCATCCAGGGGGAGAAGATCGACGCCTTCTCAGCCATCGTCCACAAGGACAAGGCCTACGCCTACGGGGTGATGATGACCAAGAAGCTGCGCAAACTGATCCCGCGCCAGCAGTTCGAGATCCCCATCCAGGCGGCCATAGGGTCGAGGATCATCGCCCGGGAGACCATCAGCGCCCTGCGCAAGGACGTGCTGGCCAAGTGCTACGGGGGCGACATCACCCGCAAGCGCAAACTGCTGGAGAAGCAGAAGGCCGGCAAGAAGCGCATGAAGATGCTGGGACATGTCGAGGTGCCCCAGGAGGCCTTCATCGCAGCCCTGAGCACTGGACAGACCCAGGATCGGGACACCAAGGACAAGATCCGGGCCGCCGCCAAGAAGGAGGGCTGAACGGGTGGGATCCTACCAGGTCTACATCCATGTGCCCTTCTGCATGCGCCGCTGCGGCTACTGCGACTTCAACACCTACACGGCCCGGGACCTGGGCGGGGGCGCCAGCCGGGAGCACTACGCCGACCTGGCCATCCAGGAGATGCGCATGGTCCGCGACTGGCAGACCTCCCGAGGTCTGATAGAGCCGCCCGTGTCCACCATCTTCTTCGGCGGAGGCACACCCACCATTCTGCCTGCCCAGGATCTGGTGCGCATGGTCGAGGCCGTGGCCGACCTTTGGGGGCTGTCCCCTGGGGCCGAGGTCACCACCGAGGCCAACCCCGACACCGTGGATCGGGCCTACCTGGAGCAGCTGCTCAAGGGCGGCATCAACCGGGTGTCCTTCGGCATGCAGTCAGCGGTGCCCAGCGTCCTGGCCACCCTGGACCGCACCCACACTCCGGCCAATGTGACCACTGATGTGGCCGCTGCCCAGGATTTGGGGCTCAGGGCCAGTGTGGACCTGATCTACGGAACGCCGGGGGAGCGGCTCGAGGATTGGCGGACCAGCCTGCAGGCGGCCTTGGACCTGGGCGTGGACCATGTCTCCGCCTATGCCCTGACCCTGGAACCCACCACCAAGATGGGCCGAGCCGTGCGCCGGGGCCAGCTGCCCGCCCCTGACGACGATGACGAAGCGGCCAAGTACGAGATGGCCGACGACATGCTTTCCCAGGCAGGCCTCTACTGGTACGAGATCTCCAACTGGGCCCGACCCGGCCAGGAGAGCCGCCACAACCTGGGCTACTGGCACAACGTGGACTGGGCTGGCATCGGGCCAGGCGCCCACTCCCACTATCGTGCTCTGGAAGGCCAGGACACAGGCATGGTACCGGCAGAAGAGGCCCGGGAACAGAAGCCCATGTCCACCGTCTCGCCTGGGTTCAGGGCCACAGGAACAGCGGCAGCGCAGGAGGCCGATTCCGGGGCGCACTGGTGGCTTTCGCCGGAGCCTGGCCTGGGGGAGCGGCGAGCCAGGGCCATTCGCTCCTGGGACATCGCCCACCCCAGGGACTGGGCCGCCGCCATGGATGCCGGACATGTGCCCTGGCAGGATGCGGAGCTTCTGGGCTTCAGGCAGGACCTGGAGGAGACGGTCATGCTGGCCCTGCGCCTGCCGGAAGGCCTGGGGCTGGACCGGCTGACCAGGCAGGCGGGTCGTCCGGCCGATCCGAAGATCCTCGAGGATCTGGTCGATCAGGGGCTCCTGCGGCCCGTGCGTGACCGAATCCAGGTGACCCGCCGGGGCCGCCTGCTCAACGATCTGGTCATCGACCAGGTCCTGGAGGCGGTAGGAATTCGTTAGACACCGCGGAACGTTACACGGATGTCACCTGTGGATGCATTATTCTGTTGATTCACCAATGACCAGGCTCTTCAAGGGTGGAGCATGCCGGCCCCGCCCGCGTCCACGAATGAGGTGATTGCGGTGTCATTCACGGCCCCTCTCGATCTGCATGTCCACGGCCCGCAAGGGCTCTACGACCCTGATACGGAACACGATGCCTGCGGTTTCGGCATGGTGGCCACCCTGAACCGACGGGATGAAAGGCTGATCGTCGAACAGGGCATCCGCGTCCTGGTCAACCTGGACCACCGAGGGGCCGTGGGAGCCGAGCCCAACACCGGCGACGGGGCCGGAATCATGCTCTCCATGCCTGACGAGTTCATGCGCACCCGGGTCTGCCGGGATCTGCCTGAAACCGGCCACTATCTGGCGGGCATGGCCTTCCTGGACAGGGACCCGGCACAGGCTGCCAGCCAGGAGGAGGCCATCGCCTCGATCGCCGGCCAGGAGGGTCTGCGTGTCCTGGCCTGGCGGGCAGTGCCCACCGACCCGGACGGACTGGGTCTGCAGGCCCTGGCCTCCATGCCCAGATTCCTCATGCCCATCCTGTGTGACGCCGGGCCGGATAGCCGCGGAGGACTGGATCTGGAGCGGCTGGGCTACCGGGTCCGCAAGCGGGCCGAGCACGAGCTGGGCGTCTACTTCGCCTCCCTGTCCTGCCGGACCATCACCTACAAGGGCATGCTGACCACCAAGCAGCTGCAGGGCTTCTTCCCCGATCTGGGCGATCCGGCCATGAAGGCGCGCCTGGCCATCGTCCACTCCCGCTTCTCCACCAACACCTTCCCCTCCTGGCCCCTGGCCCAGCCCTTCAGGATGATCGCCCACAACGGGGAGATCAACACCATCCAGGGCAACCGCAACTGGATGTCGGCCCGCGAGGGAAAGCTGAGCTCGGAGCTGTTGGGGGACATGGCCCCGCTGCTGCC
Organism: Bifidobacterium apousia; assembly: GCF_007559275.1. Lineage (GTDB taxonomy): Bacteria > Actinomycetota > Actinomycetes > Actinomycetales > Bifidobacteriaceae > Bombiscardovia > Bombiscardovia apousia. The sequence continues at coordinate 63,843 of NZ_VMHK01000003.1, read as the reverse complement.
GGTCAACACCCCTGGAGCCTCGGACTCGGGCACCTTCGACGAGACCCTGGAGCTGCTCCACCTGGCCGGGCGGTCCCTGCCCCACGCCGTCTCCATGATGATGCCTCCGGCCTGGCAGCAGGATCCGGACATGGATCCCGACCTGAGGGCCTTCTATCAGTACAACGACGCCCTGATCGAGCCCTGGGACGGCCCGGCGGCCATCGTCTTCACCGACGGAACCCTGGTGGGCGCCCAGCTGGACCGCAATGGCCTGCGCCCAGGCCGCTGGCAGCTGACCGAGGACGGCCACCTGGTCCTGGCCTCCGAGGCCGGCGTCCTGGAGGATACGCCCCAGGAGTCCATCGTCGCCAAGGGCAGGCTGGAGCCGGGACGCATGTTTCTGGCCGACACCAAAGAGGGCCGGATCGTGCCCGACAGCGAGATCAAGCGCCAGCTGGCCGGTCTGCACCCCTACAGGAAGTGGGTCGCCGAACGGACCGTCCGCCTGGACGACCTGCCCGAGCGCGAGCATGTCAATTACTCGCGCATCTCGGTCCATCGCCGGCAGCAGGCCTTCGGCTACACCCGGGAGGACCTGACCATGCTGCTGGGGCCCATGGCCGAAACCGGCAGCGAGCCCATCGGGTCCATGGGCAATGACGCGCCCATCGCCGTGCTCTCGCGCCGCTCGCGCATGCTCTTCGACTACTTCACCCAGAAGTTCGCCCAGGTCACCAACCCGCCCCTGGACTGGGAGCGCGAGGAGCTGGTCACCAGCATCGCCTCGGCCATCGGCCCCGAGCCCAACCTGCTGGAGGACACCCCCGAGCACGCCTGGAAGATCCACATCGACCTGCCTGTGGTGGACTCCGTCCAGATGGCGCAGATCAAGCGACTGGACCGGGCACCGGTCCTGGAAGGCCGTTTCCGCCCCCGTCTGATCCGCGGCCTCTACCAGGTGGCCGGCGGTGGCAAGGCCCTTGAGGAACGTCTGGAGGCCATTGAAGGGGAGGTGGACCAGGCCATCGAGGAGGGCTGCAATGTGCTTGTCCTCTCTGACCGGGATTCCAACCACATCTGGGGACCCATACCCTCCCTGCTGCTGACCGGGGCCGTCCAGCACCACCTGCTTCGTCGGCACACCCGTACCCAGGTCTCCCTGGCAGTGGAGGCCGGCGATGTGCGCGAGGTCCACCATGTGGCCCTGCTGATCGCCTACGGCGCCGCCTGCGTCAACCCCTACCTGGCCCTGGAGTCGGTGGAGAACCTGGCCAACAGCGGCGACCTGCATGTGAGCGCCGAAAAGGCCTCCGCCAACCTGGTCCGGGCCCTGAGCACCGGGGTCCTGAAGATCATGAGCAAGATGGGCGTGAGCACCATCATGTCCTATCGCGGCTCACAGCTCTTCGAGGCCGTCGGGCTGAGCCAGGAGGTCATCGACCGCTGGTTCACCGGCACCACCTCCCTGGTGGGCGGCATTGGCCTGGAGGAGATCGCCGCCGAGGTGGCCCAGCGCCATCGGGTGGCCTACCCCATTGAGTGGACCGCAGGATCGGGGCATGACCTGGAGACCGGCGGCAACTACCACTGGCGGCGCACCGGCGAGGACCACCTGAACGACCCCGAATCCATCTTCCTGCTCCAGCAGTCCACCAAGCGAGGGGACTACGGGCTGTTCCGGGCCTACACCGACCATGTGAACGCGGCGGCCAAGCAGGGCATGACCCTGCGCGGCCTCATGGAGCTGCACTCCGACAGGGCACCCATACCCCTAGACCAGGTGGAGCCCGCCGAGTCCATCGTCACCCGCTTCTCCACCGGCGCTATGAGCTATGGATCCATCTCCCAGGAGGCCCATGAGACCTTGGCCCTGGCCATGAATCGGCTGGGAGCCCGGTCCAACTCCGGCGAGGGCGGCGAATCCCCGGACCGGATTGCAGACCCGGCTCGGACCAGCCGCATCAAGCAGGTGGCCTCGGCCCGGTTCGGGGTGACCAGCGACTACCTGGTCTCGGCCACCGACCTGCAGATCAAGCTGGCCCAGGGAGCCAAGCCGGGGGAGGGCGGTCACCTTCCCGGCGCCAAGGTCCCGCCATGGATCGCCCAGGTCAGACGGTCCACACCCGGGGTCGAGCTCATCTCGCCTCCGCCCCACCACGACATCTACTCCATCGAGGACTTGAAGCAGCTCATCCACGACCTGAAGATGGCCAACCCCAGGGCTCGTATCCACGTCAAGCTGGTTTCCGAGCACGGGGTGGGAACCGTGGCCGCAGGCGTGGCCAAATGTCATGCCGACGTGGTCCTCATCTCCGGCCAGGACGGCGGCACGGGGGCGGCCCCGCTCAACGCCATCAAGCACGCGGGAACCCCCTGGGAGCTGGGCCTGGCCGAGACCCAGCAGACCCTGGTCATGAACGACCTGCGCTCGCGGATCGTGGTCCAGTGCGACGGGGAGCTCAAGACCGGCCGCGATGTGGTCATAGCCGCCTTGCTGGGGGCCGAGGAGTTCGGCTTCGCCACCACGGCGCTGCAGGTGGAGGGCTGCGTCATGATGCGGGCCTGCCATAAGAACACCTGCCCCCAGGGCATAGCCACCCAGGATCCGGAGCTGCGCTCGCGCTTCACCGGTCGGCCCGAGGACCTGGTCAACTTCTTCATGTTCATGGCCCGTCAGGTGCGGGAGATCCTGGCCTCCCTGGGATTCGCCAGCCTCGAGGAGGCGGTCGGCCACGTGGAGTGCCTGCGCAGGGACCCCTCCGTGCGCACCTGGAAGAGCCAGGGCATCGACCTGGATGCCATCCTGCGCAAGCCTGGCCCCACCCCGGGCACGGTGCTGCACCACACGCAGGCCCAGGATCACGAACTGGACAAGTCCCTGGATGTGGACCTGATCAACCGGGCCGTCGATGCCTTGGACGAGGGTCGGCCGGTGGCCATCAAGACAACCGTACGCAACGTCAATCGCAGCGTAGGCACCATGCTGGGCTACAGGATCACCCGCCAATACGGCGCAGCCGGCCTGCCTGTGGACACCGTGGACATCACGCTGACCGGTTCTGCCGGTCAATCCCTTGGTGCATTCATCCCCAGGGGCGAGACCATCCGGGTGATCGGCGAGGCCAACGACTATGCAGGCAAGGGCCTGTCCGGTGGTCGTCTGGTTCTCCACGCCGCCCAGGGCGTCAGGTTCGATCCGCACCAGACCGTCATCTGCGGCAACGTAGCCGGATTCGGCGCCACCTCGGGCGACATGTTCGTGGCGGGCCGGGCCGGGGAGCGCTTTGCCGTGCGCAACGGGGGCGGTCGCTTCGTGGTCGAGGGCCTGGGCGACCACGGCTGCGAGTACATGACCGGCGGCCTGGTGGTGGTTTTGGGGCCCACAGGGCGCAACTTCGGCGCCGGCTTCTCGGGAGGGGATGCCTACCTGCTGGACATGGATGCCTCCCGGCTCAATCCTGAAGCCTGGAATGACGGCTCCTTGCTGGCCCTGGAGCCCGACCAGGACCAGGCGGCCATGCTCAAGGAACTCATAGGGGAGCATGTCCGATTGACCGGATCTCAGGCTGCGGCCGCCCTGCTGGAGGACTGGCCGAGCGCGCTGACCCGGTTCACCCATCTGGTCCCCCGCCGTTATCTGGCCATGAAGCAGGCCATGGAAGAGGCCGAACGCGAGCAGGTGGACTTCAACGCGCCCGGCGTCTGGGACGCCACCTACGCCCAGGTCATGGAAGGAGCGCACTGATATGGTCGACCCCAAAGGATTCCTCAAGGTACGCACCCGGCACGAGCTCGCCGAGCGACCGGTCGCTGAACGCCTGAAGGACTGGCGCGACGTGCATCAATCCACTGGCCCCGGGCCCTGGACCGCCGAGCAGGCCGCGCGCTGCATGGACTGCGGCACCCCCTTCTGCATGACCGGCTGCCCCCTGGGCAACCTGATCCCCGAGTTCAACGACCTGCTGTCCCGGGGCCGCTGGGAGGAGGCCTACGAACGGCTGAGCCTGACCAACAACTTCCCCGAGTTCACGGGGCGGATCTGCCCGGCTCCCTGCGAGTCCTCCTGCGTGCTCTCCATCCATCAGCCGGCCACCACCATCAAGCTGGACGAGCAGACCATCATCGACCAGGCCTGGTCCCTGGGCTTGGTCAAGCCCCGGCCGCCGCAGCGGCTGACCGACATGACCGTGGCCGTGGTCGGGTCCGGTCCCGCAGGGCTGGCCTGCGCCCAGCAGCTGACCCGGGCCGGTCATACGGTGGTGGTCTACGAGCGTGCAGATGCCATTGGTGGGCTCCTGCGCTACGGCATTCCCGCCTTCAAGCTGGAGAAGTCGCTGCTGGACCGCCGGCTGGAGCAGATGGAGGCCGAGGGGACTCGATTCCGCACCGGCGTCGAAATCGGCCGAGACCTGGGCTGGGATCAGCTGCGGGCCCGCTATGACGCTCTGGTGGTGGCCATCGGTTCCACCGAGCCGCGAGTGGTGGACCTGCCCGGACGGGAGCTCAAGGGCATCCACTACGCCATGGACTTCCTGCCCGACCCCACCCGCAAACTCATGGGCCGCGAGCCCATCAACAAGATCGATGCCGCCGGCAAGGACGTCATCATCATCGGCGGCGGCGACACTGGGTCGGACTGCCTGGGCACGGCCCTGCGAGAGGGCGCCAAGTCGGTCACCGTCCTCCAGATCCGGCCCAAAGAGCCCTCATCCAGGCCCGATAACCGGCCTTGGCCAACCTACGCCCGGCTCTACAATCCCACCTCTTCCATGGAGGAGGGCGGCCACTACGAGTACGCGGTGGACAGCCTGGAATACCTGGGCGACGATTCCGATGACCGGATCAGCCTGGACCAGACCAGCGCCCCCACCGGCTTCGACCGGGACCGTGAGGGAGGGGTGCGCGGGGTTCGCGTGGTGGACGTCAGCCGTGACGATCAGGACCGAATCATTCCCCATCCCGACACCGAGCGGGTCCTGCCTGCCGACCTGGTGCTGATCAGCATTGGCTTTGCCCATCCCGAGACGGCCACTCTGACCGGACAGACCGGCGTAGGGCTGGACGGACGCGGGAACGTGGCCCGGGATGCCGACTATGCCACCGATCATGACGGCATCTTCGTCTGCGGCGATGCCGGGCGTGGCCAGTCCCTGGTGGTCTGGGCCCTGGCCGAGGGCCGTTCCTGCGCAGCGGCCGTGGACCGGTATCTGACCGGCGCCACCGAACTGCCTGCTCCCATCCGGGCCGATGAGCGCGCCATGACCCTGCCTGCGGGCGACCAGCGCCCACGCTAATATGAAAAAGTATGGTGCCGATCGAAGGGATGGAGGCAGTGGGATATGACCAACCGCGCTGAACGTAGGGCGCAGGCCAAGCGGAGCCGCCGTGGCGGCAGCGACGACCGGAGGATGGCGGCCAAGGGCAGGGCCGGAGTGATGGACGAGCGGGCCTTGCAGGAGCGCTCCCGTCGGCTGGAGGCAGGCCAGAGCGCCGAGTGGAAGCCCACCGGGCACACCGATGACCTGGTGCAGAAGGACTCCGTGGATCCCAACGACCGCAACCCCCGTCTGCTGAGGACTCCCAGCGGCGTGCGCCAGTGGCTGCGGATTCTGGTTTGGGCCCTGATCATTTGTTCCGGCCTGGCCTTCCTGGTCTGCATGTGGCTGCCCCACGTTCCCATCTGGGCCACCATCGCCATCGCGGCGGTCTTCTGCCTGGGCGTGCTGGGGCTTTTCCTGGTCGGCGGCAACCGGGACAATCCACGCCTGGACTCCTACGGAACGGCCCTGTGACCATGACCGAAAGCGTGGCAGAACAGCAGGCCGTGCTCATGCAGCACGTGGGATTCCGCCGTCAGGGCCGGGTCATACTGAACGATGTCAACCTTGAAGTGGGCCAGGGGCAGAAGTGGGTGCTCTTCGGGCCCAACGGCGTGGGCAAATCCACCCTGGTGGCCATGATGAGCACCAGGGGCTTCCCCAGCACCGGCAGCGTGGAGATCTTGGGCAACCGGCTGGGCAAGGTGAACGTCTTCTCCTACCGGCATCGGATAGGGCTGGCCTCGGCCGGCCTGGCCAAGACCATCAGCCCCCAGGAGGATCCCTACGACGTGGTGCTGACAGCTTTCAGCGATACCACCGGTCGCTGGAGGGAGACCTTTACGGCCGAACAGGAAGAGGCCACCCTGGCCCTGATGGACCGGTTCGGCATCGCCTACCTCAAGGGCAAGCGCATGTACCGGCTCTCCGAGGGGGAGCGCGGCCGGGTGCTGATTTGCCGGGCGCTGATGGCCAATCCTGACCTGCTCATCCTGGACGAGCCGACCACCGGGCTGGATCTGGGCGGCCGGGAGCTGGTGCTCAGGGCCTTGAGCGACATCGGCAGGGGGGACAAGGACCGCACGGTCATCCTGGTCACCCACCGGCTTGAGGAGATTCCTCTGGGCTTCGATCGGATAGCCATGATGGGCCGGCGTCCTGCCGACACCGCAGACACCGGCGACCCGGATCCGGGCACCATCGTCTACCAGGGCCCCTTGGAGGGTGGACTGACCGGTCCGCGCCTGAGCGAGCTCTTCGGCCTGGATCTGACCGTGGTCCACCGTGACGGACGCTGGGGTGCCTTCGCCGTCTGAACGCCACTGCCTGCGGACACGTTCTGACACGCCCGTATCAGCTCAAGGAATAGCGATTCGTTCACCAGGGCACGGGTATAGACTGTGGTGGTTTGTCTGCCCGGGGACCGCGGCGGACTTGTATGCGTGAAGGATGTTGACGTGATCAAGATATGGACTCGCTACCTGCGGCCATACTGGCTTCAGGTGGCCGTTCTGGTGCTCTTTCAGGTGGCGCAGACGGCCTTGAACCTCTACCTGCCCAACCTGCAGGCGGACATCATCGACAAGGGCGTGGCCGTAGGCGACCAGGATGCCATCTACAGGATCGGCTGGCAGATGATGGGCATCACCGCCATCCAGATCGTGGCCAACGTGGTCGCCGTCTACTGCGCCACCCGGCTGGCCATGAGGATGGGCTACGAGCTGCGCAGGGACCTGTTCGCCTCGGTGGAGGGCTTCAGCCTCAACGAGATCGAGCGCTTCTCGGCAGGTTCCCTGATCACCCGCACTACCAATGACGTCCAGCAGATGCAGATGACCACCATGCAGACCCTGATGATCATCCTGCAGGCCCCGGTCATGCTGATCGGCGGGCTGATTCTGGCCCTGCGCCAGGACGGCCCCCTGACCTGGTCCCTGGCGGTCATCGTCCCTCTGATCCTTCTGGTGGCCCTGGTGCTCATGGGCAGGATGGGACCCCTGTTCACCCGCCTGCAGAACATGCTGGACTCCGTCAACCGTCTGGTCCGCGAGCAGATCTCCGGCGTGCGGGTCATCCGCGCCTTCGTCCGCGAGAAGACCGAGGCCGCACGCTTCGACAAGGCCAACCGCGACGTCTACGGCGTCCTGATCTCCACCGGCCGGCTGATGAGCATGATGGTGCCGCTCATGTGGTTCCTGCTGAACATGTCCAATGTGGCCATCATGTGGTTCGGCGGCCGCCGCATCGACTCCGGAGCCATGCAGATCGGCGCCCTGCAGGCCTTCATCCAGTACCTGATGATCATCCTGTCGGGTCTGATGATGGCCGCCATGATGTCGGTCATGCTGCCCAGGGCCGCTGTGGCCGCCCGAAGGATCAACGAGGTCCTGGAGGCCACCAGCGAGATCGCCGCTCCCGAACGCCCCTACCGCAACGAGCACCCCCAGGGCCTGCTGGAGTTCAAACACGTGGACTTCAGCTACCCGGGCGCCCAGGATCCGGTTCTTTCGGACATCTCATTCACCGCCCGGCCGGGGACCACGACGGCCATCATCGGAGCCACGGGATCCGGCAAGTCCACCATCATTCGGCTGGCCAACCGCATGTTCGACGTCACCGACGGCCAGGTCCTGGTGGATGGCCACGACGTGCGCGAGTACGACCCCGACCAGCTGGCTCTGATTTTCGGGCCGGTCCCGCAGAAGGCCACCCTCTTCACCGGCACCATCCGCGACAACATGCACTACGGGGACCCCGAAGCTGACGACGACCGCATCTGGCAGGCCCTGCGCATCGCCCAGGCCGAGGACTTCGTCCGTGAGATCCCCGAAGGCCTGGATGCCCGCGTGGCCGAGGGCGGCACCAACTTCTCCGGTGGACAGAAGCAGCGGCTCTGCATGGCCAGGGCCATCCTGCGCAACCCCTGCATCTACACCTTCGACGACTCCTTCTCCGCCCTGGACATGACCACCGACCGCGCCCTGCATGAGGCCCTGGTGCCGGTCACCCGCCAGGCCACCCAGATCGTTGTGGCCCAGAGGGCGGCGTCCATCCGCCAGGCCGACCAGATTCTGGTCCTTGACCGGGGCCGCATCGTCGGCCGGGGCACCCACGACCAGCTCATGGAGGACTGCCCCACCTACCAGGAGATCGTCCAGTCCCAGGGCGGGCAGGGTCCCGACGTGGAAGAGCTCAGCATTGACGAGGGGAGGGCCGAGTAGATGGCCAAGGACTTGAGCGTAGACGCAGGCTCACAGGCCGTGGGCAGCCGCCGTCATACCGTGGGCCGGCTGGTCCATTACCTGCTGGCCAGCCCCTGGAGGGTCATCGTCATGGTCCTCGCCGGCATGACCGCCGTGGCCATGATCGTCATCGGCCCCAAGGTCATGGGCGAGGCCACCAATGTCCTCTTCGAGGGGCTGCTGGGGTCCATGCTGGTCAAGATGGGCGCCAAGCCCGGCACCCCCAAGCAGGCTGTGGTCGCCTACCTGCAGTCCCGCGGCCAGGACAAGTTCGCCCGGATGATCGACTCCATGAACGTCCAGGTGGGCGTAGGCATCGACTGGGGCCGCTTCGGCACCATCCTCATGTTCGTCATCGGCATCTACCTGATCTCCATCCTGGTCAGGCTGGTGCAGAACTTCCTGATGACCCGGCTGGTCTCCGACGCGGTCTACACCATGCGCAGGCAGATCGAGGACAAGCTGGACCGGCTGCCCCTGCAGTACTTCGACCGGACCCCGCGCGGCGAGGTCATGAGCCGGACCACCAACGACATCGACAACATCTCGGGCACCCTGCAGCAGATCCTGGGCGAGCTGCTCTTCTCGGTCTTCTCCATCATCGGCGCCTTCATCATGATGCTGACCATCTCGCCCTTGCTGACCCTGATCGCCTTCATCATCATCCCGGTCATGGCCCTGTGCGCGGGCATCATCCTCAAGAAGACCCAGCCCCAGTTCACCAGGCAGTGGATCCGCACCGGCCAGGTCAACAGCCACGTGGAGGAGATGTTCTCCGGCCACATGGTGGTCCGGGCCTTCGGCCACCAGCGCAAGGCGGAGGAGGAGTTCGAGGAGCGCAACCAGGAGCTCTACCAGGCCAGCTTCAAGGCCTCCTTCTTCTCGGCTTTGGTCACGCCCATGTCGACCTTCTTCGGCAACCTGAGCTTCGTGATCGTGGTCATCGTCGGCGGCGTGCATGTGCTCAATGGCAGCATGAGCCTGGGCGGCCTGCAGGCCTTCACCCAGTACACCCGTCAGGCCTCACAACCAATCGGGCAGCTGGCTTCCATGGGCACCATGCTCCAGTCCTCCCTGGCCTCCTGCCGCAGGGTCTTCGACTTCCTGGACGAGGCCGAGGAGGTGCCGGACATCGAGCATCCCGACCATCTGGGCCAGGAGACCGGAGGCAAGGTCGAGGGCCATGTCCGCTTCGACCATGTCCGCTTCTCCTACGATCCGGCCGAGCCGCTGATCAAGGACCTGTCCATCGAGGCCAAGCCCGGGCAGACCATCGCCATCGTGGGACCCACCGGGGCGGGCAAGACCACCCTGGTCAACCTGCTCATGCGCTTCTACGAAATCCAGGGCGGACACATCACCATCGACAGCGTGGACACCTCCAGGGTGACCCGTCACGACCTGCGCAGCCACTTCGGCATGGTCCTGCAGGACACCTGGCTCTTCGACGGCACCGTCCGCGACAACCTGCTCTACGGGCTGGACGAGGGGCAGACTATCCCCGAGCAGACCATGATCGATGGCGCCAAGGCCACCCACGTGGACGAGTTCATCCGCAAGCTGCCCCAGGGCTACGACACCGTCCTCAATGAGGACAGCAGCGAGCTCAGCCAGGGCGAACGCCAGCTGATGACCATCTGCCGCGCCTTCCTGTCCGACCCCGACATCCTGATCCTGGACGAGGCCACATCCTCGGTGGACACCAGGACCGAACTGCTGGTCCAGCAGGCCATGAACACCCTGCGCAAGGGCAGAACCTCCTTCGTCATCGCGCACAGGCTGTCCACCATCCGCGATGCCGACCTGATCCTGGTGGTCAACCACGGCTCGGTGGTCGAGCAGGGCACCCACGACCAGCTGCTGGAGCGCGGCGGCGCCTATGCCTCCCTCTACAACTCCCAGTTCACCAAGGGCGAGGAGGACTGAGAAGGCATGAGCCCAAGGCGAGGACCGCTGAGCGCAGGGGAGCGGGTCCAGCTGACCGACCGGCGTGGCCGCAGGCTGACGGTCATGCTGGAACCTGGCGGCCTGACACAGACCGACCATGGGCTCCTGCCGCACGAGGCCATAATTGGCCTGCCCGAGGGATCCGTGGTGGTGACCATCTCGGCTGACAAGTGGCGGCAGATGCGCCACCAGCAGGATGTCGACACCGACACACAGGCGCCTGACAGGGCCAAGCCCTGGAAGTCTTCCCGAGGCATTGGAGGATGGGCCTTCACCATCATGCGCCCCCGGCTGGAGGACTACATACTCTCCATGCCGCGCGGTGCCCAGATCATGTACCCCAAGGATGTGGCCAGGGTCATCCTTCTGGGCGACATCCGTCCGGGCATGAGGGTCCTGGAGTCGGGAGCCGGCTCAGGGGCCATGAGTCTGGGATTGCTGGATGCCATCGGTACGGAAGGCAAACTCACCAGCATTGAGCGGCGGGAGGAGTTCGCCCGGGTGGCCATGGGCAACGCTACCGTGTTCTTTGGTCACCGCCCTGCCCAGTGGGACCTGCGTACCGGCGACTTCGACACCCTTGCGGCCGACCTGCCCGAGGACGAATTCGACCGCATCGTTCTGGACATGCTGGACCCCTGGAACCGTCTGGAGCAGGCCTACCGGGTCATGTCCCCCGGCGGCGTGCTGACTGCCTATGTGACCACTACCACCCAGCTCAGCCGACTGGCCGAGGCCCTGCGCGCCGACGGCCGATGGACCGAGCCCGGGATCATGGAGAGCCTGGAGCGCTCCTGGAAGGCCGACGGTCTGGCGGTCCGACCCGAGCATGAGATGATCGGGCACACCGGCTTCCTGCTGACCAGCAGGGCCATGGCTCCCGGCCAGCAGGCTCTGCGCAAGCATGTCCGGGCTACCAAGGATTACCAGACTGACGTCGATCAGGGCCGACCGCCTGCCAAGAGCAGCGGCTCCAACCGCGAGCGCGAAAAGGAAGACCTTGAGGACCTCGAGGATTTGGAGTTGCGCCGGGTCTCTGATCGCAAGCTGCGCAAGGTGCTGCGTGACCTGGATCATCAGGTGCGCACTCTGCAGGGCGGACAGGATCAGAAAGACTGATCGCCCATGACCGGCGTATCCTCTGGGCTCTGCCATAATGGAGAAGACGCCTGACAGGAACTTCGGGAAAGGAAGCATGGCATGGGTTTGCGAAAAGGTCTGAAGGCCGAGGATCTGCGGCGGTGCAGCCGAACCCTCATGCTCATGCGTCACGCCAAGACCGAACGCCAGGGGTCACAGGGCGATCGCAGCCGCCAGCTGACCGACCGTGGCCAGCGGCAGGCCCGGATCATGGGCCGTGGATTGGCCGCTTTGGGCCTGGTGCCCGACCGCATCATCTGCTCGGGTGCGCCCCGGGCCCGTCAGACCCTGGACGGCATGCTCAAGCCCCTGGGGGACGGGCCCCGGGTCGACTACCGGGAATCCCTCTATGAATCCGGCATGCAGGCGGTCTTCGACCAGCTGGCACAGACCGAGGACCGTGACCGCCGGGTCCTGATCCTGGGTCATGAGCCCACCATGTCTATCTGCTCACAGTGGCTGGCCGAGGACAACTCCGACCCCGACCTCTTGGACCTGCTCAATCTTGGACTGCCGCCGGCCACCATGGTCCTGCTGGGCTCCGAGCGGCCCTTGACCGACTGGGGAACCCACCAGGCCCGTTTGCTGGGCATTCTGGGCCCCCAGGATCTGGAGGACTGACCGGCGTAAACAAGCTCAAGGCCACCGCTGCAGGCAGTCTTGACGGGCTTCAGTCCCCCGCTTGCCGTCCTGCCGTTATCGATTCAGGTTATGGCGACACCTTATTTGCACCAATTACCCGCCTCCCCCCGCCGCTGATAGGCTGACCAAAGACATCAGGACGAAACTGGGAGGTTTCATGGCAGCGATTACATCCGTGTCCGGATTCCCGCGCATCGGCGCGCACCGCGAACTCAAGAGGGCCATCGAGGGCTATTGGAAGGGCGAACGGAATCTGGACGAGGTCCGGCGCACGGCCGCCGATCTGCGGGCCAGGCACTGGCAGCTTCAGCAGGAGGCCGGCGTCGACCTGATTCCCGTCAACGATTTCAGCTATTACGACCAGGTCCTGGATACCTCCATCCTCCTGGGCGTCGTGCCCGAGCGCTATCGGAAGCTGGGCCTGGGCCCCGAGGACACCCTCTTCGCCATGGGCCGCGGCTACCAGGGGGAGCAGGGTGACGTGACCGCCCTGCCTATGAAGAAGTGGTTCACCACCAACTACCACTACCTGGTTCCCGAGATCGACCAGGACACCAGAATCACCCTGGAAGGCGACAAGCCCTTCAAGGAGTTCCAGGAGGCGCGCGAGCAGGGCATCGCCGCCAAGCCGGTGCTGATCGGCCCCTACACCTTCCTCAAGCTGGCACGCGGTCCCCAGGGCGAGCTGCTGGATCCCGATCCGGCACTGGTCCAGGACCTGGCCAAGGCCTATGCGACCATCCTGGAGCGGTTCGTCGGCCTGGGCGCCGACTGGGTGCAGCTGGACGAGCCCTACCTGGTCCTGGACAAGGAACCGGGCGACCAGGACCTCTTCGAAACCCTCTACCAGCCCATCCTCAAGGCCCGTCAGAGCGACAAAGGCAAGGTCCGTATCCTGCTCAACACCTACTTCGGCCATGTGGGCGACTGCTACGACCGGCTGGTTGACCTGGGCTTCGACGGCATCGGCCTGGATCTGGTCGAGGGCAGGGATGAGAATCTGGCTGCCCTCAAGGAGCACGGCGTGCCGGAGGGAACGACCATCTTCGCCGGTCTGGTCAACGGCCGCAACATCTGGCGCAACGACTATGCCGTCAGCCTGGGCCTGCTGGATGCCCTGCACCAGGTGACCTCGAACGTGGTGGTGTCCACCGCATGTTCACTCCTGCACGTGCCCTATACCGTGGCCGACGAGGATGGGCTGGATGCCGACACCGTGCGGCCGCACTTCGCCTTCGCCCTGGAGAAGCTGGGCGAGCTGCACGACCTGGCCCAGCTGGCCGATGCCGACGAGGGTCAGCGCCGCTCCAGCAAGGCCCTTGCTGACAACCAGAAGCTCTTCGACGGCAGCCGCGTCCAGCCCGACCCCCAGGTGCAGCAGCGCCTGGCCGGCCTGAAGGACGATGACTTTGTGCGTACCCCGGCCCGGCCTGAACGCCAGAGGATCCAGGCCCAGGAGCTGGGTCTGCCCCTGCTGCCGACCACCACCATCGGCTCCTTCCCCCAGACCGCCGAGGTCCGCGCCGAGCGTGCCCGCCTGCGCAAGAAGGAGATCAGCCAGGAGGACTACGACGACTTCATCGCCCGCAAGATCGACCAGGTCATCGACCACCAGGAGCAGATCGGCCTGGATGTGCTGGTCCACGGCGAGTTCGAGCGCAACGACATGGTCGAGTACTTCGGCCAGAACCTCAAGGGCTACCTGTTCACCCGGAATGCCTGGGTCCAGTCCTACGGCACCCGCTGCGTCAAGCCTCCCATCGTCTGGGGGGACATCTCCCGCGCCCGGCCCATCACGGTGCGCTGGTCTTCCTACGCGCAATCCCGCACCAACCATGTGGTCAAGGGGATGCTGACCGGTCCGGTGACCATTCTCAACTGGTCCTGGCCCCGCGAGGACATCGATCACAAGCAGCAGACCCGCCAGCTGGCTCTGGCCATCCGTGACGAGGTCCTGGACCTGGAGGCCGCAGGCATCCGCATCATCCAGATCGACGAGGCCGCCCTGCGCGAGAAGCTGCCGCTGCGGCGCTCCGACTGGCACAGCCGATACCTGGACTGGGCCATCCCCGCCTTCCGGCTGGTGCATTCCGGGGTCAAACCCACTACCCAAATTCACACCCACATGTGCTACTCGGAGTTCAACGACATCATCAAGGACATTGATGCCATGGACGCCGATGTGATCTCCTTCGAAGCCTCCCGCTCCGACCTGACCGTCCTGGATGCCATCCAGGAGGCCAAGTTCGAGACCGAGGCAGGCCCCGGAGTCTACGACATCCACTCGCCGCGCATCCCTTCCACCGAGGAGATCGTGGACCGGATCCACGCCATCCTGAAGAAGCTGGATGCGGCCAAGGTCTGGATCAACCCCGACTGCGGATTGAAGACCCGAGGCGACAAGGAGACCTGGCCCAGCCTGGAGCACATGGTGGCCGCCGCACAGCAGGTGCGTGCGGAGCTATCGTCCAGTCAGGAGTCGGATCATGCATGAGCCTATCTTTTCCCTGGAGGTCTTTCCCCCCAAGCGCGATGCCCCGGTGGGCACCATCTATGACACCCTGGACGGTCTGGAAGGGCTGATGCCCGACTTCATCTCGGTGACCTACGGGACCGGCCGGCGCTCGGACCGCACAGCCACGGCCCGCATAGCCAAGACCATCCATACCGAGTACGGCATCCCTGCCGTGGCTCACTTGACCGCCCAGTATGCGGACCGCGAGGTGATCGACCAGGCCCTGGACATGTTCGACGACGCGGGGGTGGCAGCGGTGCTGGCCCTGCGCGGCGACAGCGTGGAGGGCCGTGAGCCTGCCGGAGTCTTCGACCATGCCAGCGACCTGGCCTCCTACATCCGGTCGCGTCGGCCCAACCTGTCGATTTACGGAGCCTGTTATCCGGAGACCCACCCGGAGGCCGCCTCGCCCGAGGAGGACATGGAGCATCTGCGTATCAAGGTGGATTCCGGCGTGGATCATCTGGTTTCGCAGCTCTTCTACGACAACGCCGATTTTCTGGACTTCCTGGACAGGGCTCGGGCAGCCGGCATCCAGGTGCCCATCGAGGCCGGCATCATGCCCATCACCAACGAGGGACAGGTACGGCACATGAGCGAGGTCTGCAAGGCGCGGATCCCGGCGGCTGTTGAGTCCATCCTGGAGCGCTGGGGCGACGACCGTGCCAGCCTGCGCGAGGCGGGCATCATCTACGCCTCACAGCAGATCGCCGACCTGGTGGCCCACGGGGTAGACGGCATCCACCTCTACTCCATGAACCACTCCGGCGTCACCAGGCGCATCTGGCACAACGTCCGTCACCTCTTCCATCAGGTGGGGGCCAAGGAGGAGCCGGTCAGCAGCCAAAAATAAGTGCATAGGAGCGGGTGAGGCCCCGCATCGATGACGGCAAAAGCGTGATCGCCAGCTTTCAGCGACGCTTTTGGCCCTGCTTGTCGGTGCGGGGCCTCAGCCATGGCCAGACCTTGAGCGCAGCTCTGTTCAAGGGCGGTATCATGCCAATCAACAGGCCAAGGACCATCCCTCCGATGGTTACCCAGGAGGCCAGGTCGCGCCCCAGCAGAATGAGGATCACCACCAGGCCGACCCCGATCAGGGATAGGACCTGTGTCCAGCGTTGCTGTGAATCAGTCAGTCGGTCGTTTTTCTTGGGCAGAAGTCCGTAGATCAGTCCCACCGCCAGCCCTATCAGGGCGCAGACGATGGTCAGGAGGGTATCGGTCAGCTGCATTCTGGGATTCCTTTGTTCATGATTGCTCGGGCAAGGTCTTTCTGGTGCCGCGCAGGGCGTGGACGCGGGCGTTGGCTCTGGCCATGGCATCCAGCTGCTCCTGGTCCTGTATGACATCTTCGGGATCAATGCCTGAAATCAAGGCTATGACAGTCTCATAAGATGTCTCGGCCGTAGGAAGGACTCCTACCAGCCGTCCCTGCCGCATGACTGCTATGCGGTCGGAAACCGCGAAAACGTCCGGCAGATCGTGGCAGACCATGAGGATGCTGCGCCCCTCGGAACGCATGCGCTTGATGTAGTTGAGCACCTCGGCGGACTGCATGACTGACAAGGAGGCCGTCGGCTCGTCCAGCAGGATCAGCTCCGGATTGTCCAGCAGGGTCCTGGCGATCGACACGGTCTGTTTTTGCCCCAGGGAAAGGGTGGCCATGGGTTGTCCCACGCGGATGGGGGAGGACAGCGACTGGAGGACCTGACGGGTGCGTCGACGCATGGCTTCGTCGTCACGCCGATGGTGACGATCGCGCAATTCCTTGCCCAGGAAGAGGTTGGAGGAGACGTCCAGGTTGTCGCAGAAGTCCTGCCCCTGGAAAACGGCTGCAATGCCCAACTGATTGGCGACTCTGATCGAGGGAATGCTGGTCGGCCGGCCCTTCCAGAGCAAGGTACCCTGGTCGGGCCGGATCAATCCTGACAAAATCCTGACCAGGGTGGACTTGCCTGCCCCGTTGTCGCCCACGATGGCGAGCACTTCGTGTTGGCGAATATCCAGGTGTATGTGTTTGAGGGCCTCAACGAACCCGAACCTGATGCAGAGGTCGTCCATCTGCATCAAGACAGCGGTTTTATGCAATCCAGGTCACCTCCTCTACGATGATCGACCTGCGGATTTGTTGGACACATCAATGTGTTCGTTGACGCTATCGACAGCCATCATAGCCGCCCCCAGAGCCGATCCGGTAATCGGATAGCGGGCAGGGAGCACCTCCATGGGGACCATGGCATCAGGGAAAAGCATGCGCTGAAGAGTCTCCCGGAGGGGTTCCAGAAACACATCTTCTGTTGTGCTCAGGATGCCTCCCAGGACCACTACCTCGGGATCCACGGCGTTGCACAGATCGGCTACTACATTGCCGATGCGGATGGCCGCGTCGCCCACGATCCGTCTGCAGCCCGGATCCCCCTTGACGGCATTGCCCACCAGATCCTCCAGGGTCATGTTCCCGTGTGTCACGCTGAGCAAGGAGACCAGACGGCTCTCGTCCACCACCGTATTCAGGCACCCGCGGTTGCCGCAGATGCAGATATCGCCCAGGGGATCCACTTGGACATGGCCTATTTCGCCTGCCAGCCCGGTGGTGCCCCGCCACACCTCGCCGTTGATGACGATTCCCGCACCCACACCGTCATTGGCGTGGATGTAAACGAAGTTTCGTCTGCCGACTGCCGCGCCCATTCTCAGCTCGGCCATGGCTGAGAAGTTGGCATCGTTGTCCACCTGGACCGGCACCTGGAAAGCCTCATGGAAGGTGCCTATCAGATCCTCCTTGTCCCAGCCTCGCAGGATGCCGGGAATGGCCAGCTGGTGAGTTCTGCAGTCCACAGGGGCCCCCATGGCCAGGCCCAGGCCGACAAGCTCATCCGATTGGGCGCCGATGGAAGTCAGCGTCTCCTTGATCAGGATCATGGCCCGTTCCAGGGTAGTGTCCGGCTTGTGCTGCCGCGGCAGAGCCATATCATGCTCTGCCAGGATGGCATGGCTGGCGTCGACAACTTCCAGCCGCATTTCGTGACGGCCGATGTAGAGCCCGACTCCGAGGCCCTTGCGGCGGGCCAGCATGACCAGGGTGGCGCGGCGGCCGTTTCTGGTGGTGGAGGATGTCTCCAGAAGTCCTTGCTCGCCCATCAGGCGTACCAGGTTGGAGACAGTGGCTGTTGAGAGCCCAGTATTTTCAGCCAATTCGATCTGGGTCATGGCGCCGAATCTTCGGATCGTATCCAGCAGGAGGGCACGGTTGGCCTCACGCAGTGAGGACTGTGAACCGAACAATCGATGTGCCATAGGTTCCAGTGTAGCCAAGATCGTGGCTTGCCCCCGCCCAGTGCACCCCTTGCGCCGATGAAAGACAACAGTTCGAACAAATTATTAAATTCATGTACGAAACAGATAAATAGATAATCAGCTTTGTTGAGTTGATAAAGTTAACGCAATTGGGTATGCTGACCACTGGGCCTGCAATGAAGGGACCCAGGCAGACGGAGATGCCTGCCGGAGAATTCAAGGATGAAGGAGTCTTCATGAAGATGATGCAACGAGCCATGGCGGCGGTCATCGGCGTCGCCATGCTGACCGGACTGGGCGCTTGCGGAGGTTCACGTGCCTCCAGCTCCTCCCAGGAGGGAGGATCGATCGGCAAAGGCGCCACCATCGGCGTGTCCATGCCCACCAAGTCCGAGGAACGTTGGAACAAGGACGGCAACAACCTCAAGAGCAAACTGGAGAAAGCAGGCTACAAGGTAGTGCTCTCCTTCGCGGATGACAAGCCCGCCCAGCAGAATGCCGACATCGAGAACATGGTCAACAAGGGCGCCAAGATCGTGGTGGTGGCTTCCAAGGACGGCACCGCTGTTGGGCCGGCTGTCGAGAAGGCCAAGGATGCCGGGGCCAAGGTCATCGCCTATGACCGGCTGATCATGAACACCAAGGCCGTTGACTACTATGCGACCTTCCAGCTTGAGCGCACCGGCGTGCTGGAGGCCAACTGGCTGATCGACCAGCTGGGGCTCAAAAACGGAGCCAAGGGTCCATTCAATATTGAGCTCTTTACGGGTTCTCCCGACGACAACAACGCCAAGTACTTCTTCAAGGGCGCCTGGGAGCTGCTGCAGCCCTACTTCAAGTCGGGCGTTCTGGTCAGCCCCTCCCAGCATGGCGGCGGTGTGACCAAGGACTTCAAGCTTTCAGACTGGCAGAAGATCTCCGTCCAGTCCTGGAAGACCGAGCAGGCCCAGAAGGACATGGAATCCATTCTTGATTCGACCTACGCCCATGGCGAGCGGTTGGATGCCGTGCTGAGCCCTTATGACGGCATCAGCCAGGGAGTCATCAACGCCATCCAGTCCAAGAGGCCCGACATCCAGCCCAATACCGACAACTGGCCCAAGATCACCGGGCAGGACGCCATGGAGATCTCCGTGGCCAACATCTCCAAGGGGCTGCAGGGTCAGACCGTCTTCAAGGACGTCAACAAGCTGGCCCAGGCCGTCTACGACATGATCATCGAAATCGCCGAAGGCAAGAAGGTCACCGGCATCAACGGCACCTTTGACAACAACAGCATCAAGGTGCCCTCGAAGCTGCTGGATCCCAAGGCCATCACCAAGGACAACCTGACCGATCTGGTCAAGGCGAACTACCTGACCCAGGCACGATTCGATCAGCTGACCAAGTGAGGTTGGCATCACAGTCGCGCCGGACCGTCCCGCTTCCGGTCAAGGGGTGGGACGGTCGGCGCACAGGAGGTGAAAGCATGTCCGACGAGGACATCTTGTTGCGAATGCAGGGAATCACCAAGACCTTCGGTCCGGTCAAGGCCCTGTCCAATGTGGACATGGATGTGCGCAAGGGCGAAATCCATGCCATCTGCGGGGAAAACGGGGCCGGCAAGTCAACCCTGATGAACGTGCTGTCCGGGGTATACCCGCATGGCAGCTATACCGGCGAAATCCTGTTCGACGGCAAGCCCTGCCGCTACCGGACCATCAATGATTCGGAGGACGACGGCATCGTCATCATCCACCAGGAGCTGGCGCTGAGCCCTTTCCTATCCATTGCCGAGAACATCTTCCTGGGCAATGAGCAGGCCCACAATGGCGTCATGGACTGGGACACGACCAGGGCCAAGGCCTCGCGTCTGTTGGAGCGTGTGGGGCTGGACGAGAAACCCGACACCAGGGTCATGGACCTTGGAGTGGGCAAGCAGCAGCTGGTGGAGATCGCCAAGGCGCTGTCCAAGCACGTCAGGCTGCTGATTCTGGATGAGCCCACAGCCGCCTTGAACGACGATGATTCCGATCATCTGCTGGATCTGGTCAGACAGCTGCGTGACCAGCAGGGAGTGACCAGCATCCTCATCACCCACAAGCTGGGCGAGGTGGGGCAGATTGCGGATGGGGTGACCATTCTACGGGATGGCTCCACGGTGGGCGGTATGCGAATCGACCAAGACCACCCGCTGGATCAGGATCTGCTCATCCAGAAGATGGTCGGCCGCGAGCTGACCAACCTCTATCCCGAGCACGTGCCGCACATCGGCAAGGAGGTGCTCAAGGTCAGCGATTGGACCGTCCACCACCCGCAGGATCCCTCCCGCACCGTGGTCGATCATGCCAATCTGGTGGTTCACCAGGGTGAGATCGTCGGATTGGCGGGACTGATGGGTGCTGGTCGCACCGAGATGGCCATGAGCATCTTCGGGCGGTCCTATGGCAGCCATATCAGCGGCAGAATCGAGATGCATGGCCGTCAGGTCGAGCTGCCGAACGTCCAGTCGGCCATCGATTCGGGCCTGGCATACGCCACTGAGGACCGCAAGGTCTTCGGACTCAACCTGCTGCAGAACATCAGGGAAAACGCCTCCTTGGCCTCGCTCAAGAAAATGAGCCGTCATGGAGTCATGAACGAGAACCTGGAGAGGGCACGGGTGGAGGAGTACCGCAAGGACTTCAACATCAAGTGCAGCAACATCGATGTGCCCGTCTCCACCCTGTCCGGCGGCAACCAGCAAAAGGTCGTGCTGGCCAAGTGGGTGATCTCGGATCCTGATGTGCTCATCCTGGACGAGCCCACCCGAGGCATTGATGTGGGAGCCAAGTACGAGATCTACGAGATCATCGACCGGCTGGTCGACCAGGGCAAGGCTGTGGTGGTCATCTCCTCTGAATTGCCCGAGCTGATCGGCATCTGTGACCGGATTTATACGGTCAGCCAGGGGGTCATCACCAACGACGTGGAGCGCCGGGACTTCTCGCAGGAGTATCTGATGAAGGGCATGACCCAGGAAAAGAAGGGAGTGGCAGCCAGATGAGCTCGCCCAACAGCAACAAGAGCACCGCCCAGGCGGTGGAACAAGAACAGGCAGGACCTGGTATTCTGGCCTCCCTGGCCAGCAACGCCCGGCAGTATGGCATCGTCGGCGCCTTGGTGGTCATCGTGGTCGTCTTCGAAATACTGACCAAGGGGGTGCTGCTCAAGCCCAACAGCTTCGTCTCGCTGATCCAGCAGAACGCCTACGTGATCATCCTGGCCATCGGCATGGTCATGGTCATCATCGCCACCCACATTGATCTGTCGGTGGGATCGCTGGTGGCCTTCATCGGAGGCGTGTGCGCCATCCTCATGGAGCATATGGGGGTCAATTGGATCGTGGCCATCGGCCTTTCCCTGATCGTGGGTCTGCTGATCGGCATCTGGCAGGGCTTCTGGGTAGCCGTCATCGGCATTCCAGGATTTATCACCACCCTGGCCGGCATGCTGATCTTCCGTGGTCTGGCCACGGTCATCGTCGGCGAGTCCGTGCCCATTACCTCCGCGCAGTTCAGGGGGATCGCCCGTGACTACCTGCCCAACATCCTGGGATGGTGGGGCCCCTTTGACGGCTTGACCGTGGTGCTGGGCCTGATCTGCATCCTGGCCTACGCCTGGTCGCAGATTGCCCGCCGCCGCAAGACCCTGGCTGTAGGTCTGGTTCCTGAGCCCAAGGCCCTGATGACCGGCAAGATCATCGTGGCCGCAGTCGTCATCCTCTTCGTGACCTACCTGCTGGCCTCCTCCGGCAATGAGAACCAGGGCGGGACGCCCATAATGCTGGTCATCGTGGCCGTGTTGGTCCTGATCTACAACTTCATCCTCACCAGGACCGTCTTCGGCCGGCATGTCTACGCAGTGGGCGGCAACCGCAAGGCTGCCGTGCTCTCGGGCATCAACGCCAAGCGGGTGGACTTCACGCTCTTCGTCCACATGGGCTTCCTGTCGGCTGTGGCAGCCATCTGCATGCTTTCACGACTGGCCTCGGCCACCGCCCAGGCTGGTATGGAGTTCGAAATGGACGCCATCGCATCCTGCTTCATCGGCGGCACGGCTGTCACCGGCGGCATCGGCACCATTCCCGGGGCGGTCGTCGGAGCCTTCGTCATGGGTGTGATCAACCAGGGACTGTCCATCATGGGCGTGGACACGGCCATCGTCAAGACCATCAAGGGGCTGGTGCTCCTGCTGGCCGTGGCTATCGACGTCATGTCCAAGCGCCGCAAGAGCTGACCAATCATCGGCGTGAGGGACGGGCACTTGCCGTCCCTCACGCCGATCAACCATCTTTGGAACATCGTTACAAAGGAGCACAATCGTGCGTATCACCGGCAAGGCTCGTTCTCGGATGTATGGCCTGACTGCTGCGGCCTGCGCCATCTGGCTGGTCCAATCCCTGGCTGAGGCTGTGCGGGACGGCAGCCTGCTGACCTGGCCCACACTGATCTTCTCCGTGTGCTTAGCCGTCGTCACCGTATACTGCGCCGTCTGCGCCTTCCGGGAGGGCCGCAAGGGCTGACGACCCGTTCCCCCTATAATGCCTGTACCGGCCCCGTGGATGTCAGTGTCGTTGCGGGCCCGAGGAAAGGCAGGGGATGACTCATGGCAGATTCGGCGCAACCGACCACTTCGACCCTGATACACCTCGGGCTGCACGACCTGGACAAGGCCCGGGTTCGGCTGGATCGGCTTGCCCGTCTGGTTGACGATCAGAAGCTGGAGCAAACCCTGGTCCAGAGCCTCGACCAGGCCTGCGATCCGGACGAAGCCCTTGCCGGGCTGATACGAATTCTGGAGCAGTATCCGCAAGGAACCCGTCCGGCCTTTCTGGCCGAATCCCCGCAGGGGAACCAAGGGGGAGCACAGTCGCTGATCAGGGTGCTGGGGGCCTCGGAGGCCATGGGTCGGCTGATGCGCTCGCGGCCGGAACTGGCAGAGGCGGCAGCCATCGACCTCGACCACCTGGCTGACTGCCCGGCGGAAACCAGGCGGAAGCGGGTCATGGACGCCTTGGACAGGGTGGAGGCCAATGCTGACTCCGTGCCCTCGCTGGCGGCCTACGCCGATGCACTGCGGTCCGAATACCGGCTGCAGCTGGCTGCCGTCATGGCCCGTGACCTGGCAGCCGAGGATCCCCTGGAGCTGGAGCCGGCAATCAGCCGGGCCCTGTCCGACATGGCCGATGCCGCACTCCAAGGGGCTCTGAGCATCGCCTGCCGGCAGGTTCCCAATGCCGATTCATGCCGTCTGACCGTCATTGGCATGGGCAAGCTGGGCGCCCAGGAACTCAACTACGTATCCGATGTGGATCTCATGTACTTGGTGGAGCCGGCATCGGGGGCGGGTTCTCACGTGACCGATCCCATCGCCGTGGGCACTGCCATGGCCGTCCTCCTCCAGCGGGTCTGCCAGGCGGTCATCCCCGGATCGACCGAGCCGCCGCTTTGGAAGGTTGATACTGCCCTGCGGCCCGAGGGGCGTGACGGCCCCTTGGTGCGCCGTCTGGCCTCTTACGCCGACTACTATGCCCAATGGGCTGAGAATTGGGAGTTCCAGGCCCTGCTCAAGGCCCGTCCGGTCGCTGGCGACAAGGCCCTGGGACAGGACTATACGGCCATGATCGAGCCGCTGGTTTGGGGGGCCTGTCAGCGTCCCAACTTCGTCTACGACTGTCAGCGGATGCGCCAGCGGGTAGAACGGCTGATACCCGAGGACCGCAAGGAGCGCGAAATCAAGCTGGGCCAGGGGGGACTGCGGGACGTGGAATTCACCGTCCAGATGCTCCAGCTGGTTCACGGCTCCAGCGACCCCGATCTGCGTTGCCCGGCGACCCTGGATGCTCTGCAGGCACTGGCCCAGGGTGGCTACATCTCTGCCAAGCATGGCGACCAGCTGGACCATGACTATCGGTTCGAGCGGGTCATGGAGCATCGTCTGCAGATGTGGCAGCTGCGGCGCACCCAC
Source organism: Bifidobacterium apousia (assembly GCF_007559275.1). Classification (GTDB taxonomy): domain Bacteria; phylum Actinomycetota; class Actinomycetes; order Actinomycetales; family Bifidobacteriaceae; genus Bombiscardovia; species Bombiscardovia apousia. The sequence continues at coordinate 39,772 of NZ_VMHK01000003.1, read as the reverse complement.
CTCTTTCCGAAAATCAACCGTTCAGGCACCCTCGGCCAGCGGCCGCCCAGTCTGGAGGAGCTGGAGAGCAACCGCGATCTGCGGCGGCTGGCCCGGGCCTTCGGTCTGCATGCCGACCAGATGCTGGCCCAATACCAGGCCACCAGAATCGAAGTCCGAAACCTTCACCAGGCCATCTACTTCCGTCCCATGCTGCCCATCAACGCCCAGGTGGACGAGGACGAGGTCAGCCTGCGCCCCCAGGCGGCCCGCGCCCGGTTCGCCTCCATCGGCTTTGCCGACCCTGATGCAGCCATTCGCCACGTCACGGCCCTGACCACAGGGGTCACCCGATCAGCGCGTATCAACCGCATCCTCATGCCCGCCGTCCTCCAGTGGCTGGGGGAGGGACAGGATCCGGATATGGGACTTCTTGGCTGGCGAACCCTGGAGGAGCACTTCGGCGGCAAGAGCACCTACCTGGGCTTCCTGCGGGACTCCACCTCGGCCGCCCGCCGCCTCTGCCATGTGCTGTCCAACTCCCGATATCTGTCAGGCGCCCTGGCCCGGTCCGTCCAGTCAGTGACCTGGCTGGGCCATGACCAGGATATGATCCCTCGTGATCGAGCCACCCTGGACAAGCGCGCCGCAGCCTATCGGACCCGCCATGCGGACTCATTGGAGGAGTTTGCCACCGCAGTGCGGGCCATGCGCCGCCAGGAGATCGAGCGGATCGGGCTGGGCTGGATGAGTGGGGTGGACGATCAGCAGGCCTGCCTGGCGGGCATGTCCGATGTCTACGATGCGGCCATCAATGCCGCCCTGGACTGGGCCGTGGACCACCGTTCGGAACAGGCTGGCGCGCCAGCCGATCTGGCCGCGATCGGCATGGGTCGCTACGGAGGCAGGGAGGTCAACTTCAACTCGGATGCCGACATCATGCTGATCTACCGTCCAGCCTCGGACGCTGACCAGGACCAGGCGGCGGAATTCGCACGAGGGGTGACCGCCGACCTGCGGGCCGTCCTGGCCGGACGGGCCAGCCTGGAGCCCGGCATCGACCTGGACTTCGACCTGCGTCCCGAAGGACGCCAGGGGCCTCTGGTGCGTTCCCTGGACTCCTACCAGCGCTACTACCGCGAATGGTCGGAGACCTGGGAGCATCAGGCCCTGATCCGGGCCAGATTCGCAGCCGGGAATGCCGCTCTGGCCCAGGACTTTCTGGAGGGTACAGCCGATCCGCTCCGCTACCCTCAGCAGCCGCCCAACGAGGAGGAGCTGGGGCAGATTCGCCGGCTCAAGGCGCGGATGGAGGCCGAGCGGCTGCCGCGCGGCGTGCGCCGGGACCGACACCTGAAGCTGGGCCGGGGAGGGCTGTCTGACGTGGAATGGACAGTGCAGCTCCTCCAGCTGCGTCACGCCCACGACCTGCCTGAGCTGCAGGTCACCGGCACGCTGACAGCCCTGGATGCCCTGGAGGCGGCGGGTCTCATAGAAGCCAAGGATGCCAAGGCCCTGCGCCGCAGCTGGGTGCTCTGCACAGCAGCCCGCAACGCCAACTTCCTCTGGTCGGGAAGGGTATCCCAGGCGGACATCCTGCCTGACGACGGGCAGGTGCTGGGAGGCATCGCGGTCTGCCTGGGCTACCCGGCCCACCGGGGCCAGCACTTCGTCAACGAGCTGCTGGCGGCCATGCGCCGCTGCAGGCAGGTCATGGAACGGCTCTTCTACGGGGGCTGACCCTGGGTCCATCCGGGGTCGTATGCTTGTTCAGGTCACATAAGGTGGCCACCTTGAGGAAGGTGAGCCGTTGTCCCAACAAGTTGATCACGCATCCAACACCTCTTCCGCCGTCGTTCCCCTTCGTGGGCGAAGTGTGGTAACCCTCGACGACATTCCCATGACCCAGATCCTGGATCTGCTGGATCGTGCGGCCTACATCGACACCCATCGCCGCCAGGTGGCCCATACCTGCGACGGCCGGGTCCTGGCCACGCTCTTCTATGAACCCAGCACCCGCACCCGGCTCAGCTTCGAGACGGCCATGCTCCGTCTGGGCGGCCAGGTCATCGGATTCGCCGGCGCCCAGCTGGCCAGCGTCTCCAAGGGGGAGTCCATCAGCGACACCCTGAAGACGGTCTCCAACTACGCCGACATCGTGGCCATCCGCCATCCCAAGGAGGGAGCCGCCCTGGTGGCCTCACAGGCAGCCACGGTCCCGGTCATCAACGCCGGCGACGGCGGGCACATGCACCCCACCCAGACCCTGACCGACCTGGCCACCATCCGCGCCCGCAAGGGTCGGCTGAACCACCTGACCATCGGCCTGTGCGGGGATCTGACCTTCGGCCGCACCGTCCACTCCCTGATCACCACCCTCTGCCGCCTGGGCCACGTGGACTTCGTCCTGATCAGCCCCGACGAGCTGCGCACGCCCGAATACGTCCTGGAGAGGATCCGCTCCTCGGCCGACTGCACCTACCGGGAGACCGGCGACCTGAACGGGGTCATCGGCGACCTGGACGTGCTCTACATGACCCGTGTCCAGCAGGAGCGCTTCTTCAACGAGGACGACTACCTGCGCCTGCGCGACACCTACATTCTGAATGCCGACAAGCTTCGGGCTGCGCGACCCGACATGGCCATCCTCCACCCGCTGCCCAGGGTCAACGAAATCGCCGTGGAGGTGGACGATGATCCGCGTGCGGCCTACTTCCAGCAGGTCCGCAATGGCATGCTGGTCAGAATGGCCCTGGAGAGCGCCCTGCTGGGTGACGAGCTGCCCGGTTACCGCAAGCAGAAGGAGGTGGCCGCATGAAGGTCACCAGCATTGTTGATGGCATCATTATCGACCACGTTCGTGCGGGCACAGCCCTGAAGGTCTTGCACTATCTGCGCGTGGATCCGTCGCAGACCCGGCTGGCCCTGATCATGAACACGGACAGCCGTAAGTACGGGTCCAAGGACATCATCAAGATCGAGCAGACCGGGGATCTGGATCTGACCGCCCTGGGATTCATCGCCCCCGAGGCCACCGTCGACGTGGTCCGGCAGGGCAGGATCGTCAGCAAGCATCAGCCTGACCGCCCCAGCCATCTAGTCAACGTCATCACCTGCGTCAATCCCCGTTGTGTGACCACGGTGGAGACCGGCGTGGACCAGCGCTTCCACCTGGACGCTGCCGGGGTCTACCGCTGCGACTACTGCGACGAGAAGGCTGAAGACTGACATGCGGCTGCTGGGGTTGACTGATTGGCGCAGCGGCAAGGCGGTCGATCTGGTGCTTCCCCAGGCCGTCGACAGTGCGCTGATCGACGAGACCGGTGCCATGTCAGCAGGGGCGGATCGGATAGACGCCTCGGGGCTGGTGCTGGCTCCGGCCCTGGTCGACCCGCACGTCCACCTGCGTGACCCTGGCCAGACCGACAAGGAGGACATGGTCACCGGCACCGCTGCAGCAGCCTCTGGAGGCTATGGGCTGATACTGCTCATGCCCAACACCCAGCCTGCCATGGACGGCCGAGCGCGGATGGCCAACGGGCGCACAGTCATCGACTATCTGGAATCCTATGAGCGGGACCATGGGCTGCACCTGCCGGTGGACTACGCCCTGTGCGTGGCGGCCACCATGGACCGGGCAGGCCGTCTGGCCTCAAACCCAGACGACTGGTCGGGGCATCTGCCTGGCCACGGATGGGCCCACCCTGTAGTGGCCATCAGCGATGACGGCTCGGCCGTGACCGATCAGACCCTGGAGGCTGTGGCCGCCAATGCCCGGTCTGTCAACCTGCCCATCCTGGATCACTGTGAGCACCACGAGCACGGTCAGGTCAACCTCGGAGCCGTGAGCCGCCAACTGGGGCTGGAGGGGATTCCCGCCTCGACCGAGACCGCCGTCATCAATCGCGACATCGCCCTGGCGGAACGCACCGGCACCAGGGTGCATCTGCAGCATGTCAGCACTGCCGAAGGATTCGAGGCCGTCCGCAGCGCCAAGGCCCGTGGGCTGCCGGTCACCTGCGAGACCGCGCCCCACTATCTGGCTCTCTGCGACGAGGATCTGCTGCGTTGCGGCAGCATGGCCAAGATGAACCCTCCGCTGCGCTCCCGCGCCGACCAACAGGCGGCCCTGGAGGCCGTGGCCGACGGCACTGTGGACATGATCGCCACCGACCACGCCCCCCACACTGCCGCTGAGAAGGCGCTGGGGCTCAAGGATGCCCCCAACGGCATCATCGGCCTGGAGACTGCCTACGCGGTCTGCGACCAGGTTCTGGTCACAAGCGGGCTCATCGGCCATGACCGCCTGATAGAGCTCATGTCCCTGGCCCCGGCCGAGCTCATGGACATGCGGCGGCTCCTGCCCGAAGACCTGCCCTCGCGCAAGGCCAACACTGGTCACCTTCAGCTGGAGGTCGATCAGCGCAGCGAGGCCGGCCAGCCGCCTGCCGACCTGGTCATCTTGGACCCTGAGGCCAAGTGGGAGGTTGATCCCAGCCGCTTTTACTCCAAGGCACGGAACACCCCCTTTGCCGGCGCGGAACTGGCCGGACGGGTCATGGCCACCATCAAGGAGGGGCGCCTGGTCTTCTCCCGCCTGCCTGCAAGCCGCATCGTCACCAGGGAAAGGAACCGAGCATGGACCGACTGACCGCGCTCATTCAGGACAAGCACAATCCGACGGTGGTCGGCCTGGATCCGCAACCGGAACTGCTGCCCAGCCAGTTGATCGAACAGGCCAGGCAGCGCGCCGCCGGGAGCATGGACCAGATGGGCCTGGACCCCAAGGACCCGCAGCAGAACCAGGGCGAGCAGGCTCAGGCCGTCTGGGCGGACCACCTGGCCCGGGCCTATCTGCGCTTCAACCTGGCCATCCTGGAGGGCGTGGCCGACCTGGTGCCTGCAGTCAAACCCCAGATCGCCATGTACGAGGCCCTGGGACCCTGGGGCATCAGGGCCTACACCGGCACCTGCCGGGCCGCAGCCGACCGTGGCCTCTACGTCATCGGGGATGTCAAACGCGGGGACATCGGCTCCACGGCCGAGGCCTACGCCGCCCACCTGGACGGGCTTCCCCTGCCCTTCGCCCCGGGGCAGGCAGTGGACGGGTCGGCCCGGACAGGCGGGAGGTTCCCCTGGTACGAGGATGCCCTGACCATCAACGTCTACCTGGGCTCCGACGGGGTGGAACCCTTCCTGCAGGCGGCCGAGCACATCCAAGGCGACCTCTTCGCCTTGGTGCGCACCTCCAACCCCTCGGGCAGCCAGATCCAGGAACTGGGGCTGGATGCGGACTCAGGCGGCGGCACCATCTATCAGCGTCTGGGCGAACTGGTCGAATCCTGGGGGCAGTCCTCCATGGGCCAATCGGGCTACTCCCGGCTAGGCGCCGTGGTCGGCGCCACCCATCCCGAGGACGGCGCTCTGCTGCGCCGGGCCATGCCCCACACCTTCTTCCTGGTCCCCGGCTACGGTGCCCAGGGCGGTTCGGCGACAGACGTGGCACCCATGTTCGACCGGTCCGGCGGCGGCGCTGTGGTCAATTCCTCCCGGGGGATCATCGCAGCCTGGCGAAAGGATCCGGACTACAGTCCGCAGCTCAGCGTTCAGGCGGCCCTGGGCATGGTCACCCGCGACGCCCGCCAAGCCGCGCAGGCCATGAAGGACGATCTCAATCAGGCGATCAAGGAGGCCCGATGAAACCCAACCTCTTCATATCCACCAGCCAGGTGGAGGAGCAGGCCCAAGAGGCAGGTCGGCTGCCCGGACGGCGTACCGCCCAGGTCACCGGCATGGAGCCTCTGGACCGGCAGGTCTGGCGGATGACCATCCGCGACCCCTACCTGGCAGCCCACGCCCCGGCAGGTGCCTTCATCAACCTCTACTCGGCCGACCGCATGACTATGATGCCCAGGCCCTTCGGCATCAGCCGGGTCCTGGAGAGCGAGCAGATTGAGATCATCTTTGCCGTGGTGGGCCAGGGGACCGATGAGTTCTCCCGCCTGCAGCCAGGCATGGCTGTGGACCTGCTGGGGCCCCTGGGCCATGGCTTCGACCTGGAGAAGCCGGCTGACTATCTGCTGGTGGGCGGCGGTCTGGGCGTCCCCCCGCTGATCCGCGCAGCCCAGTGCCTGCAAGGCCGGTCCGGAGTGCGCACCACCGCCCTGCTGGGCTATAGGGACCACCGGTTTGCCGATGCCATCATGGGCTCGCTGACCGACCAGCTGGAGTCCATCGACAATGCCTCCGGGGATGTCATCACCCTTCTGGACCGGGTTCGCGGCGACATCGATCCCGGGCGGACCATCATCCTGACCTGCGGCCCCCTGCCCATGATGCGGGCCGTGGCCGCCTGGGCCAGTAAGGCCGGCCTGCCTGCCCAGTGCTGCATGGAGTCCCGGATGGGGTGTGGCTATGGCACCTGCGTGGCCTGCGTGGTCGACACCGTGGACGGCAGACTCAAGGTCTGCAAGGACGGTCCGGTTTTTGCCGCCGACCGTCTGATCTGGGATGCAGGCGGGGACAAGAAGGAGGCACGATGAGCGGGCTGACAATCATGGATCCTCTTGAGCCGCACACCTGGCGGCATGGCACGGTTGTGGCCGGCATGCCCTGGAAGAACCCGGTGGGCACGGCCTCGGGCACCTTCAACCTGGATGCATGCGGCGACTATTACGACGTCTCCCAGATGGGTGCCATCTCCACCAAGGGGGTTTCGCCGGTGCCCTGGGAAGGCAACCCGACGCCCAGGACCGCCGAGAGCCCAGCCGGCATGGTCAACTCCGTGGGCCTGCAGAACCCGGGCGTGGACCATTACCTGGTGGACGAGCTGCCCAGGCTCAAGGCCCTGGGAGCCAACGTGGTCACCAATGTGGCCGGCCACAGCGACGAGGACTATGCCACAGTCGTGGAACGGCTGGCCGACTCCCCGGCTGACATGCTGGAGATCAACGTCTCCTGCCCCAACGTCTCACATGGTGGAATGTCCGTAGGCACCGACGCCAAGGCCCTGAACCGGCTGATCACCAGGCTGCGGGGTCTGACCGACAAGCCCATGGTGGTCAAGCTGACCCCCAACGTCACCGACATTGTCGAAGTGGCCCGGGCGGCCGTCGATGGGGGAGCGGATGCCCTCAGCCTGATCAACACCTTGGTGGGCATGCGCATCGACATCAACACAGGCAGGCCCATCCTGGCCCAGGGCACCGGCGGCGTCTCCGGCCCTTGCATCCTGCCCATAGCGCTGTCTTTCGTCTGGCGGGTGCGCCAGGCACTGCCCGAGGTTCCCATCATCGGCATCGGGGGCATCGACTCGGGACGCACGGCCTTGGAATTCCTCTATGCCGGAGCCAACGCCGTGGAGGTTGGGGCTGCGGCCCTGGTGGATCCTGTGGCGCCCATGAGAGTGGCCCGGGAGCTGGACGATCTGTTGGACGAGCGGCCCGATCTGGCCGATTTGCTCAGGAAAGGGGAGTGCTGGCGATGAGCGCATCCGCAACAGAAAACAGAGCCGAGCATGACGGGGATGCCCAGGAGCAGACCCGCCGCATCCAGGAGGGTTTCACCAGCTTCCTGCTGCAGAGCGGAGCGCTCAAGTTCGGTGACTTCACCCTGAAGTCGGGGCGGCGCTCGCCCTACTTCATCAACGCGGGAGCCTTCAATGACGGACGGCTGATCGCCCTGCTGGGGGAGTTCTACGCCAGGACCATCGTGCAAGCCGTAAAGCAGGGGACCCTGCCCGCCGACATCGACACGGTATTCGGTCCGGCCTACAAGGGGATACCCCTGGCCGTCTCCACCGCCATCGCCCTGAGCGGGGCGCACGGCATGCCGGTCGGCTACACCTTTGACCGCAAGGAGGTCAAGGACCATGGCGACGGAGGCCTCATGGTCGGCACCCAGCTCAGGGATGGCATGAGGGTGCTGCTGGTGGATGACGTCATGACCGCCGGGACCGCGGTGCGCCAGGTGGTGCCCAAGATCATGTCCCAGGCCAAGGTGACCATCGTCGGCCTGGTGCTCTCCGTGGACCGGATGGAGCGCACCGGACAGGGCCAGGGCTCGGCTGTCGAATCCATCATGGACGAGTTCCACTTCCCGGTCATCAGCATCGTCAACGTCCGTCAGATCTTCGATGCGGCCGTCTCCATGAAAGGCCCGGACGGGTCGCCCATTCTGGATCAGCGCACGGCCGATGCCGCCAGAGACTACTTGGAGCGCTACGGGGCCTGAGGCAGGTGACCGGCTCATATCGGCGCACATTCTTCGGACGGTCATGCTGTCGGCCGACCCTCGTGTAGATTGGTAAAGGTCCGGCGGGCAGGCCGGCGGATCATCATCGCAAGGAAGGCCATGGATCATGACAAAACCGCTGGAGCAGAACAGTCATGAGGAACCGGACCAGACGGGGATCGACGCGGTGGATGCGGCGGAGCCTGCCGACGGGCGAATTTCGACTGAGGAGAAGCCGGCAGAGACAGGCCAGCCTCAGGTGAGCGAGCCTGAAGAAAGTGCACCTGCACAGAGCTCGCGGAGGGTTCCGTTGATACTGGTGGCGGTGGCTCTTGTGCTGGTGCTTGCCGCAGGCATATACATGCTGTGGGCTGATCGTTCAGCAGGCAGCCAGTCAGCCCAAAATCCTTCATCAGGAGCGTCGACCGCGCAAGTCAGCCATGGTCCCAGCGGGGATGCCAAGGCCTACAAGGCCCTGCAAGAGGTCACCGTCAAGCCTTCGGTGGCCGATGACCAGGGAGGGCTGACCGTTTCAGCCAAGGGTGTCGGCAGCAAGAAGAAGGTTGCCGACGCACCGACCCTTGAGATCTTCATGGACCCCATGTGCCCCTGGTGCGGCAAGGTGGGCCGGGTCATTGATCCCCAGCTGCAGCGCATGATCAGCGCTGGTCAGATCAACGTCACCTACAACTTTTTGAACTTCCTGGATTCGGCCTCCAGCGACCAGTACTCCAGCCGTGTGGACAACGCCCTGGCCATGGTGGCCCAGGAGGATCCGGACCATCTGCCGGCCTTTGCTGCCGCCGTCTTTGCATCCGACTTCCAGCCCGATGAAAGCTCCTATCAGGCGGTCTCTGACGCTCGACTGGCCGACAAGGCCGTGGGGGTAGGGGTCCCTAGGTCTCTGGCAGACCGTTTCGCCCAGGGAACCTACAGGCCATGGGTGGACAAGGTCAACGCCTACGCCATCACCCGCAAGGATGCCAAGGATGCCAAGGGGGAGTTCTCGACCCCCACCATCATGATCAACGGCAAGGTCTGGGATCTGAGCGCAGCGGCAAAGAGCCAGGGCGGACTGGAGCATCTGGACCGGGCCCTGCTCAAGGCCCTGGGACTCAAATCGCAGGATGTGGGCCACCAGGGGAAGATGCCATCTATAGGAGCACAGGGGAAAGCACTGAAAATAGAGTAAGCCACGACCACTGAGATAGCTGTCACAAGCAACTGGCAACCAGCAACGAAATTCAATAATGATCGCTGAGAATCGGCTGTTGCCGTTTTTGGCAGATGCCTGCTTTGCTGCTACTCGCCTGGCTCCTGCTCAATCAGCGAGTATCCGTGGCTGGACACCACCTGGCGCAGCTTGTCCAAGTAGAGTTCGGCGGCATGGGACAGCTTGGTCCGGCTGTTGACGATCCAGCCCACCAGCATGGATTCATCCGACTCCAGGGGGACGCTGACGATCTTCTCGTTGTTCAGGTCCTCGTTGTCGATGCCGGTGCAGACCGTGTAGGCGTTGAGCCCGACGATGAAGTTGAGCATGGTGGCCCGGTCACTCACGGTGATCTGCTTGGGGGAGTAATCGGGCCAGACCGCCTCCTCGGCGAAGTAGAAGGAACCCTCTTCGCCCTGCTCGTACTGCAGGAAGGGGTAGGGCTCCAGGTCCTTCATGGTCACCATGGCCCGATCGGCCAGGGGGTTGGTTCGTGCGATGAAGACATGCAGGTCCGCCCGGAAGAGGGGGTGGAAGTCCAGGTGCTTCTCCCGGAGCATCTTGGACAACACCCGTTTGTTGAAGTCGGACTCGTAGATGATGCCGATTTCGGACTGGAGGGTGGCCACCTGGTCGATGATGTCCCTGGTGCGCGTCTCCCGTATGGTGAATTCGTACTCGTCGGAATCGATGGAGTTGATCATCTCCACGAAGGCTTCCACTGCGAACATGTAGTGCTGGGTGGAGACCCGGCAGAGCTGCTTGCGGGGCCTGACCTGCTTATAGCGGGCCTCCAGCAGGTCGGTCTGGTCCAGAATCTGTCGGGCGTAGGTCAGGAATTCCGCCCCGTCCACGGTCAGAGCGATCCCCTGGGAGTGGCGGGTGAAGATTTCGATGCCCAGCTCGTTCTCCAGCTCCTTGACCGATGAACTCAGTGCCGGTTGGGAGATGTAGAGCTCGTGCGAGGCCTCGTTCATCGAGCCGCATTCGACGATCTTGACGATGTAGCGCAGTTGGAGCAGTGTCATACAAGCCAATCTATACCTAAGGCCCTATCGGCCCAGGGCCGCGGTTTCAGCCATACCCTGGTCGGCGGCCTCCTGATCCAGATAGCGACCCGGACCCTGGACCTGGGGGTTGCCGTCTTCGTCGTTCACGAAGCTGTAAACCATGGGCACGCCAGTGGGCACGTTGATGGATCTGATGTCCTTGTCGTCAACCTTTTCAAGGACCTTGATCAGGCTGCGGACCACGGATCCGTGGGTGACGACGAGCACAGTCCGGCCCTGGGCCAGGTTCGGGGCTATCCGGCTGCGCCAATAGGGTTGCAGGCGAAGCAGCAGGTCCTTGAGGCACTCGGCACGGATCTCGGCCGGATTCCGGCTGTCCAGCCCGTCGCGCATGGCCGGGGCATAGCGCGGATCCCGTCCCTGAAAGTATGGCGAATCGGTTGCAATGGCCGGCGGCCGAACATCGTAGGAACGCCGGTAGATGTCGAATTGCTGCTGGCCGTAGCGTTCCAGCATGGCCGGTCGCGTCTGCCCCTGGAAGGCGCCATAGTGGCGCTCGTTCAGCCTCCAGGTGCGCTCCACCGGAATCCAGGCCCGATCAACCAGATCCAGCACCGTATTGGCGGTGACGATACTGCGGGTCAGCAGGGAGGTGAAGACCAGGTCGGGCAGCAGGCCTGACTCCTTGAGCAGCCGTCCGGCATGGCGGGCCTGATCCAGTCCGCGTTCCGTCAGGGGCACGTCCACCCAACCGGCGAAACGGTTGACCGACTTCTGAGTCCAGACGCTTTCCCCATGACGCATGACGATGAGCTGCGCGGTCATCGAATAGACTCCTTTGCTGATGACGTGTTTAGAACCAAAGCGAGCTGTTCTCGAAGAACTGAGAGGCATCGTCCCCATCCTGGGCGGATTGGTCGTTCTGGTCGGCAGTTCCCTCGGCTCTTGACATGACCAGCCCTATGGCCCTGGGCAGGGCATCGGCCACCTGCCCGGCGCGAATCGGTTGTCCCATGGGCCCTGCAACAGTCCCGTGACCATCCCGCTGGCTGTCCTGGGCTACCAGATCGGCGAAATCCTGGGGCTTGCGGGGGTCGAAGATCAGCGGCTGCTCCCAGCCGGTCTGCCTGCCGGCGCTGGCCAAAGAACCGGCCAGTCCATGCAGGAAGGCCGCAGCTGCCGTCAGATCCGCCATCAGGGTGGCATCATCCTGGATCGGTCCGGCGTTCTGGGCCAGCAGCGCTCCGATGGTGCCGGAGAGCACGTCCCCTGAGCCGGCTGTGGACAGCCAGGCCGGACCGAAGCCGGTGGTCATGACCCGGGGGCGGTCGGTGCCGTCCTCGCCGACGACCAGGGTGATGGCCCCCTTGAGCAGAATGGTGGCCCCGGTCAGCTGGCAGGCGCGGACAGCCCAGTGCAGGGGTTCGGCCATGACCTGGTCGCCGTCCACGTTCTCGCCATGCGAGTTGAGCAGGGCGGCCATCTCGCCCGCATGCGGGGTCAGGACGGTGCGTGGCCCCAGCCGGTCCGGCAGCAGGTCCAGGGCTCCGGCATCGGCGACCACCGGCGGATCGGCCGCTGCCTCGTCCTCGTCCAGATCCGCGGCCTGTCGGTTGAGTATGTCGGCAATCAGATCCCGCTGGCCGTCCTGGCCTTCAGGTCCAGCAGCCTCCTGGGCCTGCCGGGTAGGCACACCCGAACCCAGCACCCAGGACTCGACCCTTCCGCGGCCCAGGACTGTTTCCGGCAGCTCCTGCAGGATCAGATCGCCCACCTGCTCGGGGCCGCAGTAGCGGATCATGCCCACGTTGCCGCTGGCCGCCGCCCTGCTGGAGAGCAGCCCGGCGCCATGGTAGAGGGCGGATCCGGTGACCAGGCCGACCACGCCGCGGCTGTACTTGGTGTCATCCACCCGGGGCGCCCGCAAAAGTCCGGCGCAGTCCTCGGCGTTCATACAGGAGACGCTGGGGACCAGGGCCGAGGTGTCGAAGCCGAAGTCCACCAGGACGACTCTTCCGCAGACGTAGGCGGCCGGAGGCAGCATCAGGCAGGGCTTCATGGCTCCCATGGTCACGGTCACATCCGCCGGTATGTAGGCCCCGGGCAGGGTGCCTTCATCAATGTCCACGCCGGAGGGAGTATCCACAGCCAGCACCAGGGGCCCATCCTGTCCGGCGGGGTCGTGCCAGGCGGGCCTGTCGGGCAGACCGCCCTCCATGCCCAGTTCCGCGGCTAGAGCGGCGGGGATGCCGCGCAGCGCCCCCTTGAGGCCGATGCCCGTCATGGCATCGATGATCAGATCCGCCTGTCGGCACAGCTCCAGGGCCTGGTCCAGCTCTTCGGAGGCCTGGTCCGGGCCGGCCGGTGCCTCGCTGCCGGGGATGGCTGCCTGGGGATCCAGGGCCGTGACCACGCCGCCGGCCCGCAACAGGGCATCCAGCCCACCCTGGTGCAGGCTGCGCCCGGTCGCCACCACCGTCACGTCGGCCCCGTGTCCGGCCAGATCGGCCGAGGCATAGAGCCCGTCGCCGCCATTGTTGCCGGCCCCTGCCAGCAGGACGACCCTGGCGCCTGCCGGCTCCAGCCCGGCCTGGGTCAGCATGACGTCGGCCACGGAGGCCAGGGATCCGGCGGCTATGCGCATCAGGGGCACCCCGTCATCCAAAAACGGCTGCTCCAAGGATCGGATCATGTCAGCGGTATAGGCGCTGGTGGCAAGGGTCCGGCGGGCTTCGCGGCGTTCATCTGGTGACGGATTCATGGCATCACACCCCTCATTCAAAAGATCCACGTGCGGCGGCACGGCCGGCCACGTGCTGGCTCCACTCTATCCGATGGCCTTGTCCTGCAAGCGTTATAAGGTCTGCCTATTTACCAGGGCAGGAAGGGAAATACATGCAGGGATTCGTAATGCCGAACCAGGGCCAGATTATGGCAGTAGTCCTGACGGTGGTGCTCTGTGGCCTGATCGGCTTCGAGCGCGAGTTCCTCAAACACGACGCTGGCATCCGCACCCATATTCTGGTGGGCCTGGGCAGCTGCCTGTTCACCATGGTCTCCCTCTACGGCATCCAGGCCGCTGTGGGCAACTACTCCTGGGATGCCTCCCGAATCGCGGCCGGCGTGGCCTCGGGCATCGGCTTCATCGGCGCCGGAGTCATCTTCTTCAACCACGACTCGGTCAAGGGCCTGACGACGGCCAGCGCCATCTGGGTGGCCGCCGCCGTGGGCATGGCCTGCGGGGTCCAGCTCTTCGCCATCGCCATCCTGGCGGTCATCTTCTACTTTCTGGCCGTCCTGGTCATCGCGCCCATCCTCAAGTGGTTCCTGCGCAACCGTCAGAACACGGTCCTGCGCATCGTATATCAGGACGGCCACGGCTGTCTGCGCGAATCCCTGCTGCTGGCCACCCGCATGGGCTTCGAATCCCGGGTGCTCACCATCCACGAGCTGCACCGGAATGCCTGGAAGGGCGCCGATGTCACCGTCAACCTGCTGGGCAAGGGGGACGTGACCGAGCTGGTCGAATCCATCGGTCAGACCCCAGGGGTCAAAGGCGTGGAGGTCCTGGGGGAGGACGACTGACCCGCTCGCTATTGCGGCTGCCTACTCTTCGGCCACCAGATCCAGGTAGTCGTCGCTCCAGAGGTCTTCATCACCGTCGGGCATGAGCAGCACCCGCTCGGGGTTGAGCGCCTTGACGGCCCCCTCGTCGTGGGTGACCAGCACGATGGCTCCCTCGTACTTGGCGATGGCCTTGAGTATCTCGTCCCGTGAAGCAGGGTCCAGATTGTTGGTGGGCTCGTCCAGCAGCAGGACGTTGGCCCGGCTGGTCACCAGGGTGGCCAGGGCCAGGCGGGTCTTCTCGCCGCCCGAAAGCACCTTGGTGGGTTTCATGGCGTCGTCCCCAGAGAAGAGGAAGGAGCCCAGGATGGTCCGCGCCTGGGTGTTGTCCAGGTCAGGGGCCACATGCTGCAGGTTCTCCAGAACGCTGACGTCGTTATCCAGGGTGTCGTGCTCCTGGGCGAAGTAGCCGATCTTGGCCCCATGCCCCAGGGTCACCTTGCCCGTGTCGGGCTGCTCGATGCCGGCCAGCAGCCGCAGGGTGGTGGTCTTGCCTGCGCCGTTGTATCCCAGGATGACCACCCGGGAGCCCTTGTCGATGGCCAGGTTGATGCCGGCGAAAACGATGTTGGAGCCGTAGACCTTGGACAGGTCCTCGGCCATGATGGGCGTGCGGCCGCAGGGGGCGGGATCCGGGAAGCGCAGGTCGGCCACCTTTTCGGCCTTCTCCGCCTCCTGGGTGTCGGCCAGCAGGCGTTGGGCACGGCGCATCATGTTCTGGGCGGCCACGGCCTTGGTGGCCTTGGCATGCAGGCGGATGCCCTGCCGCATCAGGCGGTCGGCCTTCTTCTCGGCCACCTCGCGTTCACGGCGCCGGCGTTCCTCGTCGACCACCCGCTGGCGCAGGTAGGCCTTCCATCCCATGGTGTACATGTCGATGCAGGAACGCTGGGCGTCCAGGTGCCAGATGCGGTTGACGGTCTCGTCCAGCAGCTCGGTGGAGTGGGAGATGATCAGGAAGCCGCCCTCGAACCGGCGCAGGTAGCCCTTGAGCCACTCGATGGAGTCGGCATCCAAATGGTTGGTGGGCTCGTCCAGAATCAGGGTGTCGGCGTCGGAGAAGAGGATCCTGGCCAGCTCGACCCGTCGGCGCTGACCGCCGGAGAGGGTGCCCAGTGCCTGCTGCAGGGTCTCCTGGCTCAGCCCCAGGCTCTCGCCCATGACGATGGCCTGCGATTGGGCCGCATAGCCGCCGGCGTTCTCGAAGTCCTGCTGGGCCTTGTCGTAGCGCTTCATGGCCTTTTCCATGACCTTGGGGTCGGGACTGGTCATATCGGTCTCGGCCTTGCGCATCCGTTGGATGATGGATGCGATGTCCCTGGCGCTCATGACCCGGTCCAGGGCGCTCTGCTCGGAGTCGCCCGCATGGGTGGACTGGGGCAGGTACCCCAGCTGTCCGGTCACCCGCACCTTGCCGGCCGAGGGGAGCATGTCGCCGGTGATGACCCGGGTCAGCGTGGTCTTGCCGGCGCCGTTGCGGCCCACCAGGCCGATCCGGTCGCCCTTGGTCACGTGGAAGTCGGTGGCTTGCAGCAGTAGTCGGGCACCTATCCGGATCTCAAGTCCCTGCGCCTCAATAGCCATGCCGCCTCCGACCCCGCTTTCCTTATGGATTCAAAACTTGCAAGGAATCATGGTAGCAAGAAGCAAGCCCCGCCAGTGCGTCTCGGCTGACGGGGCAATGGATGGATCATGGATGGATCAGCGGCGGACCAGCCTGAACTTGTTCCAGGGGAAGTAGACCAGGAAGGCGCCCACGGCGGTCAGGGCGATGACCAGCACGCCCATGGCGGCCGCGAAGGAGAAGATCCTGATGCCGATGCCCATGCAGGCCCAGATGACCACCAGGCCGAAGACCCAGTCCTTGCCGTGCCTGTTCATCAGGTAGGCAACCGCCAGGAGCGCGCCGACCACGATGATGGTGGCGAATCCTTGGACGGCACTGCCGACCTTGTGCCCGGCCACCACCATGTATCCGGCATTGACCAGGGTGGCTACGCTCAGCCAGCTGGCGTAGATGGACAGGGGAATCCAGTCCAAGGCCTTGGCGGCGGTGGGGGTCCCGGCCTTGGTGGCGTCCCGGCGCACCAGGGCGTAGAGCATCCAGGCCAGCACGGTCAGAATGATGATGATGACCAGGGCCCAGAAGTTGCGTTCCATGTGCCACAGGGCCAGCCAGGCGATGTTCAGGCAGCAGGTGGCCACGAAGAGCAGCCCGCTCAGCGTAAAGGGCAGGAAGCCCAGGCGTTTGCGGCTTGGCCCGGCCAGGCAGAAGCGGAAGAGCCAGATGGCCAGGGCGATGTAGATGACCCCCCAGATGGCGAAGACGTAACCGGCAGGCATGATCCACAGGTCGACCTTGCGAGCCAGCCCGCCCACGGTCGTGCCATGGAAGTGGTAGACCTCCGCATAGCCGTTGAAGCCCACCATGGCCACCCAGGCCACCCAGAGCAGGATGTCCTCGAAGAGCTTCCAGCCGCGCCCCTTGGAGGATTCCTGCTCCTTTTCAGGCTGACCCTGCTGTTGTTCCGGTTCCTTGGCTTGATTTGATTCCTTCTCTGCCTCATTTTCATCGCCGCTGCGATCAGAACGAGTCTCGCCTCCATTGGCGGTCTCGGCGGCACTGGTTTTTCCAGCCGGCGCCTTCTTCGACGAATCACCAGACTGCTTGGCTGTGGCACCAGAAGGCGATGAACCTGAGCTGGACGAGTCTGGAGTTGACCTATTCGAAGTCGACGAATTTGAAGATGCCGAACGTGCACTTGCCGAGTTCGCGGATGATTGGCCGCCCTGCATGGCAGGGGAGGTGCGCTTGGCCCTCTCGACCGGGTCCTCGTCGTCGGTCCAGAGTCTGCGCGGATTGTCCTTGTCAGTCATGGCACATGCTTCCTCTCCTTGCCGGCCGCAACCGTACTGCCGCCATGGGGATGGCCCCGGGCATGGGCCGACCGGCCTCTGCTTCAACTCTAAAACGACCTGCCAGACTCAGCGGTATTGACCACCCGGTCCGGGCGCCCGTCGGTGCTAGCCTGAAGCCGAAAACTGGAGAGGGGAGTGCCAGATGGCCGAACCTGTATATCGCTGCGACTGGGCTCAGGTGGACGATCCGCTCATGCGCAGCTACCACGACCATGAGTGGGGCCGCCCCCTGCACGGCTCCCAGAGGCTTTTCGCCATGCTCTCCCTGGAGATCTTCCAGTGCGGGCTCAGCTGGCAGCTGGTCCTGCACCGCCGCCAGGCCCTCTTCAAGGATTTCGACAACTTCGATATTCAAGCAGTCGCCGCCTTCGATGCCGACCGAATCAACTCTCTCATGGCTGACCCGGCCATCATCCGCAATCGGCGGAAAATCGAAGCCACGGTCGCCAATGCCGCCCTGATCGCCCGCCGATTTCCCGGGGAGGCATTCGACCGCTACTGCTGGTCCTTCACCGGCGGGCTGACCATCAACCACGACTACCCGGACGATCCCTCCATACCGCGCTATGACCACCTGTCGGCCATCGTCTGTAAGGACATGCGCGACCTGGGCCTGCGCTTTCTGGGGCCGGTGACCGTCCATTCCTTTCTCCAGGCGGCCGGCATGATCAACGACCATCAGCACGACTGCTTCCTCAATGGCTGCGGCCGTCCGCCCTTGGATCCGCCCGCCCCGGCCATCTAAGCCGTCATCGAACACCTGTTCGAATTATTCGGCCCCGGCGATAGTATGGTCAGGCTTTGGCCTCAGCCTTGGCCATGGGTCTTCAGGGAAGCGGATGGGAAGCACGTGAAGCAGCAGAACAAGCCTAAGTCGACAGTGGACGCGGCCATCGAGAACCCGCGCATGATCGAATCCAAGGGGTCCCTGGTGGCGGACCTGTCCATGGTGCCCAACGACCGCAAGATCGTCATCCAGGGCGCCCGGGCCCACAACCTCAAGAACGTCAACCTGTCCATACCCCGCAACCGGATGGTGGTCTTCACCGGCTTGTCGGGCTCCGGCAAGTCCTCCCTGGCTTTCGACACCCTCTTCGCCGAGGGTCAGCGCCGTTACGTGGAGTCCCTCTCCGCCTATGCCCGCCAGTTCCTGGGCCAGATGGACAAGCCCGACGTGGACTTCATCGAGGGCCTGAGCCCTGCCGTCTCCATCGATCAGAAGACCACCAATCGCAACCCCCGGTCCACCGTGGGCACCATCACCGAGGTCTACGACTACCTGCGTCTGCTCTTCGCCAGGACAGGCATTCCCCACTGCCCGGTCTGCGGGGCCGAGGTGCGCGCCCAGTCGCCGCAGCAGATCGTCGACACTCTCATGTCCAGGCCGGAGGGGACCCGTTTCCAGCTGCTGGCTCCCATCGTCAAGGGCCGTAAGGGCGAGTTCGTGGAGACCCTTGAGCTCCTGCGCTCCGACGGCTACTCCAGGGCCATCATCGACGGGGACATGCACCAGCTGTCCGACTCCATCAAGCTGACCAAGCAGAAGAAGCACACCATCGAGGTGGTCGTGGACCGGCTGGTCATCCGTGAGGGCATGCGCCAGCGCTTGACCGACTCTGTGGAGACCGCCCTGCGACTGGCCAAGGGGACGGTGGTGGCCGACTTCGTGGATCTGGATGCCAAGGATCCCGAGCGCCGCCAGCCCTTCTCCGAAAAGCGGTCCTGCCCCAACGGCCACGAGCTGGAGCTGGACGAGATCGAGCCCCGGACCTTCTCCTTCAACGCCCCCTACGGAGCCTGCCCGGCCTGCACCGGCCTGGGATTCAACCTGGAGATCGACCCCGAGCTGGTGGTGCCCGACCCGGAGAAGAGCCTCAAGGACGGGGCCGTGGAGCCCTGGAGCGGCACCAAGAGCCAGCAGCGCTTCTACGGCCACCTGCTGGACGGCCTGGCCAAGGAGATGGGCTTCTCCACCTCGACCCCCTGGAAGGATCTGCCGGAGGAAGTCCGCCATGCCGTCATGTACGGGCACGACTTCAAGGTGGACGTCTCCTACCGGAACCGCTGGGGCCGCCTGCGCGAGTACACCACCGGGTTCGAGGGCGTGGTCCGCACCCTGATGCGCCGCCACGACGAGACCGACTCGCAGCCCATGAAGCAGTACTACGAGTCCTACATGCGCGAGGTGCCCTGCCAGGTCTGCCAGGGCAAGCGCCTGAAGCCCGAGGTGCTGGCCGTGACCGTGGACGGCCTGTCCATCGCCCAGGTCTGCGACATGGCCGTGTCCGCCAGCCTGAAGTGGATCGAAGGCCTGCACATGGAGGGCGCCCAGGCCAAGATCGCCGGGGAAGTCCTCAAGGAGATCCGCGCCCGCCTGCGCTTCCTCAACGACGTGGGCCTGAACTACCTGACCCTGTCCCGGGCGGCAGCCACCCTCTCCGGCGGCGAGGCCCAGCGCATCCGCCTGGCCACCCAGATCGGCTCGGGCCTGGTGGGCGTCATGTACGTGCTGGACGAGCCCTCCATCGGCCTGCACCAGCGGGACAACGACCGGCTGATCAAGACCCTGCAGCGGCTGCGCGACCTGGGCAACACCCTGATTGTGGTCGAGCACGACGAGGACACCATCCGCCAGGCCGACTGGCTGGTCGACATCGGCCCGGGAGCCGGCGAGCACGGCGGGGAGGTCATCTTCTCCGGGCGCTCGCAGGATCTGGTCAAGGCCTCCCGTTCAATCACCGCCGACTACATCGCCGGTCGCCGTTCCATCGAGGTGCCCAAGCGCCGTCGAAAGACCAGCAAGACCCGGCAGCTGACCGTGGTGGGGGCTCGGGAGAACAACCTGAAGAACCTCAAGGTCTCCTTCCCGCTGGGGGTCATGACCCTGGTCACCGGCGTCTCCGGCTCCGGCAAGTCCACCCTGGTCAACTCCATCCTCTATCCGGTGCTGGCCGACCAGCTCAACAACGCCCGCATCGTGCCCGGCAAGCATACCAGGGTGGAGGGCGTGGACCAGGTGCGCAAGGTCATCCACGTGGACCAGAACCCCATCGGCCGCACCCCGCGATCCAACCCGGCCACCTACACCGGCGTCTGGGACAAGATCCGCCAGCTCTTCGCCAAGACCCCCGAGGCCCAGGTGCGCGGCTACGGTCCAGGCCGCTTCTCCTTCAACGTCAAGGGCGGCCGCTGCGAGACCTGCCACGGTGACGGGACCATCAAGATCGAGATGAACTTCCTGCCCGATGTCTACGTGCAGTGCGAGACCTGCCATGGCAAGCGATACAACAGGGAGACCCTGGAGGTCACCTACAACGGCAAGACCGTCTCGGATGTGCTGGACATGCCCATCGAGGAGGCCGCCCGCTTCTTCAAGGCCTATCCCTCCATCGCTCGCTACCTGGACACCCTGGTGGACGTGGGCCTGGGCTACATCCGCCTGGGCCAGCCGGCGCCCACCCTGTCCGGAGGCGAATCCCAGCGGGTCAAGCTGGCCACCGAGCTGCAGCGGCGCTCCGACGGCAAGACCGTCTACATCCTGGACGAGCCCACCACGGGCCTGCACTTCGAGGACGTGCGCAAGCTGCTCAAGGTCCTGCATGGCCTGGTCGACAAGGGCAACACGGTCATCGTCATCGAGCACAACCTGGATGTGATCAAGACCGCCGACTGGATCATCGACCTGGGTCCCGAGGGCGGCGACGGCGGCGGCACCGTGGTGGCCCAGGGCACCCCGGAGCAGGTGGCCGCCAACCCGGACAGCTGGACCGGCAAGTACCTCAAGCCCATGCTGGATCCCGCCAAGGTAGCCAAGGCCACACGATCATGACCCGCAGCTGCTTCGAGCGGCACACGCCGCAGGTATGGCGACGCACCGCCCAAGCCCTGGAGGAGGAGTCCGCCACCGGCGCTACGACCGGCGTCAACAAGAACGGCGCGCCCCTGCTGGGCGACAGCCGTGACCTCTTCCGCCCCAAGACCTCCGACATCCCCGCCCAGCCGGGGGTCTACAAGTGGCGGGACGGCGACGGCCGGGTCATCTACGTGGGCAAGGCCAAGAACCTGCGCAACCGTCTGACCAACTACTTCCAGCCCTTGGAGAACCTGCACCCGCGCACCCAGACCATGGTGCTGACGGCCCGGAGCCTGGAGTGGACCGTGGTGGGCACCGACCTGGAGTCCCTGACCCTTGAATACACCTGGATCAAGGAGTTCGACCCGCGCTTCAACGTCAAGCTGCGCGACGACAAGACCTACCCCTACCTGGCCGTCTCCGTGGGCGAGGAGTTCCCCCGGGTATGGATGACCCGCGTGCGCAAGCGGCACGACACCCGCTACTTCGGCCCCTACGCCAAGGTCTGGGACATGAAGCACACCCTGGACGCCCTGCTCAAGACCTACCCGGTGCGCACCTGCACTCCCGGCGTCTTCCGCAAGGCCAAGCTCAGCGGCCGCCCCTGCCTGCTGGCCTCCATCGGCAAGTGCTCGGCCCCCTGTGTGGGCCGGATCAGCGCCAGCGACCACCGTCGTCTCTGCACTGAGCTGACCGGGGTCATCACCGGCAGGCTGGGCAAGAGCTACCGGGCCGGGCTGACCAGGAACATGCAGAAGGCCAGCAAGGATCTGGACTTCGAGAAGGCCGCCCGCCTGCGCGACCAGATCGCCATGCTGGACACGGTCATCGAGCAGAACGCCGTGGCCTTCGCCTCCAACGTGGATGTGGACGTCTTCGGCGTGGCCTCGGACGAACTGGAGGCCTCGGTCCACGCCTTCTTCGTGCGCTCGGGAGCCATCCGCGGCGAACGCAACTGGAGCGTGGAGCGGGTCGAGGACGTCTCCGACAGCGAACTGATCAGCGACCTGTTGGTGCAGGTCTACTCGGATCTGATGAATGAGAACGACAGCGAGCTGCACAAGCTGCCCGGGGATTCCGACATTCCTGTCTCCATCAGCCAGGACAGGGACGCCATGGGTTCCACCCAGAAGGTCACGGCCCTGGATGCCGAAGCGCGGGCCAAGGCCACCAGGAGCCGGCATCGCCATCAGGATCAGACCGGACGCGCCGACCTGCTGGCCCCCATCTCCCCGGTGCCTCCCGAGGTCATTGTCCCCATCCAGCCCGACCGGACCGGCGACCTGCAGGAGTGGCTGCGGGGGCTGCGCGGGTCCTCAGTGACCATCCGGGTGGCCAGCCGGGGTGAGAAGAAGTCCCTGATGGACCGGGCCAACGCCAACGCCCGCCAGGCCCTGCAGCGCAGCAAGCTCAGCCGCATGAGCGACATGGGCACCCGCACCCAGGCCATGAACGACGTGGCCAAGGCACTGGGCCTGGACCGAGCTCCGCTGCGCATCGAGTGCTACGACATTTCCAACACCGTGGGCGGCCAGTTCCAGGTGGCCTCCATGGTGGTCTTCGAGGACGCAGTCCCCAAGAAGTCCGAATACCGCCGTTTCGCCATCCGCGGCGAGGACGGCAAGGGCGCTGTGGACGATATGAGCGCCATCTACGAGACCCTGACCAGGCGCTTCCGACACGGCAACATTGCGGGTGACAGCGGCGACAGCCTGGAGGCCGAGCGCAAGGCCAGCGACAAGGCGCCCGAACTGGTGGAGCAGGAGGAGGGGGCCATCGTCCAGCAGAACACCGCGGCCCGCCACTTCGCCTACAAGCCCAACCTGGTCGTGGTCGACGGCGGCAAGCCCCAGGTGACCGCCGCCGCCCGGGCCCTGCACGACTGCGGGGTGGACGACGTGGCCCTGTGCGGGCTGGCCAAGCGCCTGGAGGAGGTCTGGGTGCCTGACGACGACTATCCCATCATCCTCAAACGCCAGTCCGAGGGCATGTACCTGCTGCAGCGTGTGCGCGACGAGTCCCACCGGTTCGCCATCACCTACCACCGGCAGACCCGGCGCAAGGGTGCCCTCCGGTCGGCCCTGGACGAGATTCCGGGCATCGGCCCCGCCTACCAGAAGAAGCTGCTCAATCACTTCGGGTCGGTCAAGCGCATGCGCCAGGCATCCCAGGAGGAGCTGGAGGCCGTCAAGGGCATCGGCTCGGCCAAGGCCGAGGCCATCTACCAGGCCCTGCACAGCGACCAGGATCAGGCCGGGGACAGCCAGCGATAAAATGGCTCAGAAGGCTGGCAGAAGGCCATGCCCTGATCGTGATTGGTGCGTGATTGCAGATATGAATGGGCCTGATCGTCGTTGTGCCGTCCTGGGCGACCCCATCAGCCATTCCCTTTCGCCCCTCCTGCATCGCTCAGCCTATGCCGCGCTTGGCCTGGACGGCTGGCGTTACGACCGTGTGCGCATGGACGCTGACGGCCTGGCGGACTTTATCCATGGCCTTGACCCGTCCTGGGCCGGTCTCAGCCTGACCATGCCCTTGAAGAGTGCCGTCGGCCCCTTGGGCGATTTTCGTGACTGCTGGTCCAGGATCCTGGGCGTAGCCAACACCGCAGTCTTTGAGCAGGGTGGCCCCGCCAATGGGCTGTCCCTGTACAACACCGACGTGGAGGGGATTGTGGCTGCCCTGCTGGAGGCTGCCGGCCGCTGCCGGCCCGGCGAAGACCCTGACGATCTGGCCGCCCTGCTGAAGGCAGCAGGTCAGGGTCGGCAGGGCCAGCTTCCCGACCAGCCGTATAGGGGAGCGCGGGCCCTGGTCATCGGCAACGGGAACACCGCCGAGTCCGCCTTCTGCGCCTTGAAGGTGCTGGGGGTCGTGCGTGTGGATCTGCTGGCCCGCAATCCGAAGCACTGCGACCATATGCTGGACCTCGCTTCCCGATTGGACCTGCCTGAGCCAACCGTCACCGCCATGGACCAGGCTGAGGCAGCCGAAAAAGCCTTGGCCGGGGCCGATATTGTCGTCTCTACCCTGCCTTCGGGTGCTGCCGACCCCCTGGCCGATTTGTTCAATACGGCTGACGACCCTGGCCGCATGAGCCCGGTCCTGCTGGATGTGGCCTATGACCCCCGGCCCACCCCGCTCATGAAGGCCTTCTGCCGTCGGCCGGGCGCACGGGCCATCAGCGGTGAACGCATGCTGCTTTATCAAGCCGTGCGTCAGGTGGCGCTGATGACCGACCGACCCTTGGCCGCTGTTCCGGTGGCCGCCATGGACCAAGCCTTGAGGGAGGCATGACGATGACGACGGAAAAACCGCCCTTCGCAGGCTTCGAGGTACTGCTGATCACGGGCATGTCCGGCGCAGGCCGCTCCCACGCTGCCGACTCCATGGAGGATATGGGATGGTATGTGGTCGACAACATGCCCCCGCGCCTGCTGGTGCCCCTGGTCGACATGATGACCTCGGCCGGAAGCTCCCTGCACCGCCTGGCTGCCGTCATCGACGTCCGGTCCCGCTCCTACTTCGACGACCTGTCGGCCGTGCTCAGCCACCTGGACGATCTAGGCGTGCGCTGCCGCATCCTCTTTCTGGATGCCTCCGACCAGGTGCTGGTCAAACGCTATGAGTCCGTCCGCCGACCCCACCCCCTGCAGGGCTCGGGCCGCCTGATCGACGGCATCCATGAGGAGCGCCGCCTGTTGGGCGGGCTCAAGGAGCGTGCCGACATGGTCATCGACACCTCCAACCTGAGCATCCATCAGCTCTCCACCCGCCTGTACGAAATGGTCCTGGGCTCCGGCCCGACCACCGTGGGCGTGCACATCATGAGCTTCGGATTCAAGTACGGCCTGCCCATCGATGCCGACTTCGTAGCCGACGTGCGCTTCCTGCCCAACCCCTACTGGGTCCCCGAGCTGCGGGACCTGAACGGCCATGACGGCCCGGTCCGCGACTATGTGATGGCCAGCAAGGGCGCCAAGGAGTTCCTGGATGCCTACACGACGGCCATTCTGACCGCGCTCAGCGGCTATGCGCGCGAGGACAAGCACTATGTGACCATCGCCTTTGGCTGCACTGGCGGACAGCACCGCTCAGTGGCCATGGCGGACGCTCTGGCCGCCCGTCTGCGGTCCCGGGGAATGGAGGTGACGGTCTCGGCCCGCGAGCTGCCGCACCGTTCCCGCGGATAGCCAAAGGCGCAATTTGTCCAAGATATTCGGTATCACAGTAATCCGGTGGTCGGCGCGGCAGGTGTGTCGCGCGGCCAAGAAGTATTCATTTTTCAGTATTTTTTCGTAGGAGGACGGCTCTTGGCCCTACTTGATGATGTCAAAAGCGAGCTGGCCGCGATTGACAACGAACCCCCCTCTGCCAAGAAAGCACAATCGGCGGCCATGATCCGCTTTGGCGGCGGACTGCACATCATTCAGCGTCACATCGTGGTGGAAGCGCAATTCGACTCCCTGCCGGCAGCGCAGTGGTTGCAGAACACCATCAGGGACGTCTACGGCCATGATTCCGATCTGATCCAGGTCAAGCGGCAGGCCCCCACCGGCAACCTGACCCGCTATTCGGTCCGCGTGCTGCGGGCGGGCGGCGCCCTGGCCCTGCAGACCGGCCTGCTGGACCGTCGCAAGCATCCGGTTCGCGGTCTCCCCGCCGACATCGTCTCCGGGAACATCGCCCAGGTCAAGGCCGCCTGGCGAGGGGCCTTCCTGGCCCATGGCGAGCTGTCCGACCCGGGCAAGGCCTCCTACCTGGAGATCGTCTGCCCTGGATCCGAAGCCGCCCTGGCCCTGGTGGGCGCCGCCCGCCGTCTGGGCATCAACGCCAAGGCCCGCCAGGTGCGCAGCTCCGAGCGTGTCACTCTGCGCGACCCGGACGTGATCGAACGCATGCTCAACCTGATGGGCGCCCCCAAGTCCTCCCGTGAGTGGACCGGCAAGCGCAGCGACGGTGAATCCCGCGGCAAGGCCAACCGCCTGGCCAACTTCGACGATGCCAATATGCGCCGCTCCGCCAAGGCCGCCGTCGAGGCCAGCGCCAAGGTCACCAAGGCCTTCCAGATTCTGGGCGATGACATCCCCGAGAACCTGCGTGCGGCCGGCCAGCTTCGTCTGGACCACCGCGAGGCCTCCCTGGAAGAGCTGGGCCGCCTGGCCGACCCGCCGGTCACCAAGGATGCCATCGCCGGACGCATCCGCCGTCTGCTGCAGCTGGCCACCAAGGTCGAAAAGAAGAGGGCCGAGGAAGAGGCCACACAAGAGTGAGATAGCTCACACAGGTCGGTCTGCCTGAGTACCATGGCAGGGGAGCGGGCGCATGGACCCGCAGTCAGAAAGGATACGCATGAAAACACTGAAGAGCCTCGGTGATCTCAAGGGCAAGCGCGTGCTCGTCCGCGCGGACTTCAACGTGCCGCTGGACGGCACCACCATTACGGACGACGGCCGCATCCGCGCCGCCTTGCCAACCATCGAGCAGCTTCGTGGCCAGGGCGCCAAGGTCATCCTCATGGCCCACCTGGGTCGCCCCAAGGGCAAGGTCGTTCCCGAGCTGAGCCTGGCCCCCGTGGCCGCCCGCCTGGGCGAGCTGCTGGGCGTGCAGGTCCCCCTGGCCGAGGACACCTATGGTCCCGATGCCCATGCCAAGGTGGCCGCCATGAACGACGGCGACGTGGTTCTGCTGCAGAACGTGCGCTACAACCCCGAGGAGACCAGCAAGGACGAGGCCGAGCGTGACGCCTACGCCCGCAAGATCGCCGACCTGGGCGATGTCTTCGTCTCCGACGGCTTCGGCGTGGTCCACCGCGCCCAGGGCTCCAACTACTCCGTGGCCAAGTTCCTGCCCTCCGCAGCAGGCCTGCTGGTCGAGAAGGAAGTCAAGGCCCTGTCCAAGGCGACCGAGAACCCCGAGCGGCCCTTCACGGTGGTCCTGGGCGGCTCCAAGGTCTCCGACAAGCTGGGCGTCATCGAGAACCTGCTCAGCAAGGCCGACCGTCTGGTCATCGGCGGCGGCATGGTCTTCACCTTCCTCAAGGCCGAGGGCTATGAGGTCGGCTCCTCCCTGCTGGAGGAGGATCAGGTCGACACCGTCAAGGGCTACATGGCCACCGCCCGCGAGAAGGGCGTGGAGCTGGTCCTGCCCACCGACATCGTGGTGGCTGACGAGTTCAAGGCGGATTCGCCCCACCAGGTGGTTCCTGCCGACGGCATCCCTGCAGACAAGATGGGTCTGGACATCGGTCCCGACTCCCAGAAGCTCTTCCACGACAAGATCGTGGACTCCAAGACCGTGGTCTGGAACGGTCCCATGGGCGTCTTCGAGTTCCCGGCATTCGCCGATGGCACCCGGGCTGTGGCCCAGGGCCTGGTCGACGCCACCAAGGCCGGAGCCTTCACCATCGTCGGAGGCGGCGACTCCGCCTCGGCCGTGCGCAACCTGGGCTTCCCCGAGGATGGCTTCTCGCACATCTCCACCGGCGGCGGCGCCTCCCTGGAGTTCCTTGAGGGCAAGGAGCTTCCGGGCCTGAAGGTGCTGGAGTAAAATCGGCAGACAGACGGGCAATGCCGGGTCACCGGGTTTCGCATCCGGCGGCCCGGCATTGTTGTTGTTGCGCGGATGGAAAGGTCTGGTATGGCACGCATTCCCTTGGTGGCCGGCAATTGGAAGATGAACTTCGACCACCTGGAAGCCACCTATTTCGTGCAGAAGCTGGCCTGGCTCCTGCGCGACGCCCACTTCGACCGCAGGCGCTGCCAGGTGGCTCTGATGCCCGCCTTCACCGCCCTGCGTTCCGTCCAGGTGCTGGTGGAGGCCGACAACCTGCCCATCGAATACGGGGCTCAGGCCGTCTCAGTCACCGCCCAGGGCGCCTTCACCGGGGATGTGTCCGCGGACATGCTGGCTCAGCTGGGCTGCAGCTACGTCATCGTGGGCCACTCCGAGCGGCGCAAGTACCATCCTGAGGACGATGCCAACATCGTCGACCAGGTCCGGGCCGTCCTGGCTGCAGGCATGAAGCCCATCCTCTGCGTGGGGGAGAGCTACGAGGAGCGCCGCCAGGGCATCCAGCTGGACTTCGCCGTTGGCCAGGTCAACGACGTCACCCGCGACCTGGCCAAGGAGGACATGGAAAACCTGATCGTGGCCTACGAACCGGTCTGGGCCATCGGCACGGGCATGGTGGCCACCCCGGACACCGCTCAACAGGCCGCCCGGGCCATCCGCGACCACATCTCAGGCAAGTTCGGAGAGCCTGCCGGCCAGGCCGTCCGCATTCTTTACGGCGGCTCGGTCACCTCCAAGAACGCCTCCCAGATGATCACCCAGCCGGACGTGGACGGCTTTCTGGTGGGCGGCGCCTCCCTTGATGTGGAGGAGTTCGCGCGGATCGTGCGACTGGCTGCCAAGGGCTGATGCGTTTTTCCCCGGGTGTCTGTATACTTGTTCCCAGTTCCTTACATGGAGGTATGTGCCGTGACCATTGTCAAGATTGTGCTCGAAGTCGTTGTGATCCTCGCCAGCATACTGCTGACCATGCTGATTCTGCTGCACAAGGGCAAGGGCGGCGGCCTGTCCGACATGTTCGGCGGCGGAATCGGTTCCAACGCTGGCACCTCAGGCGCAGCCGAGAAGAATCTGAACCGGCTGACCATTATCGTGGCCCTGATCTGGGTGGCCATCATCATCGCCTTGGATCTCATTACCAAGTACAAGCTGGCCTGATTCCAGCAACCAATACCTGCAATACCTGACCCCGGCATCGACCGGGGTTTTTCCATATCTGGGCGACTTTAATGCAAGGTCCATAGTCCTTGACTATTACCACAATATGTCATTCACAATGCACCGATAATCCAACGATCCAGCCGGCTGACGGATAGAGTGAGTAACTGTGTGCCGAATTAGCGGCATATCACACGTTGTCGTGCAAGCTAAGCAAGCGAAAGGATGTGCTCATGGCTGAGCAAGCTGCACCGAGCCTGGAGGGCTGGTTCTGCCTCCATCTCTTCTGGAAGATCGATTGGGCCAAGTGGCGCCGAGTGCCCCAGGACGAGCGCCGGGAATGCCTGGATGGGTTCAAGGCCCTGGCCGCACAGCTGGACGAGGTCCAGTCCCAGGGCAAGGGTAGCCACTACTGGTGCCAGGTCAACGGGCAAAAGGCCGACCTGGGCCTGATGGTTCTTAGGGAGACCCTGGATCAGCTGCAGGAGGTCGAGACCTCCCTGGAGAAGCTGCGCATCTCCGATTATCTGGAGCCGACCATCTCCTATGTGTCGGTCACCGAGGTGGGCCTCTACTCGGGCGAACCGACCACGGACCGTGGCTGGTCCTACGTCAACGCCAGTCTGCATCCCAAGACCCCTGACAAGCCCTACATCTGCTTCTATCCCATGTCGAAGACCCGGGTCCCCGGCGCCAACTGGTACACGCTGCCCTACGACCAGCGCAAGGCCTACATGCACGACCATGGCAAGATCGGCCGTTCCTACGCCGGCAAGGTCTCCATCATCCTGACGGGCTCCATCGGCCTGGACGACTATGAGTGGGGCGTCACCCTCTTCGCCGACGACGCTGTCCAATTCAAGAAGATCGTCACCGAGATGCGCTACATCGAAGCCAGCTCCATCTACGGCGAATTCCCCTACTTCCTGGTAGGCACCCGGACCGATCCTGAGCGCATCGACAGGCTGCTCACGGACCAGTTGGGACAGTAGCACCATGTCCACAAGAGAGCGAAGATCGATCCTTTCCACGCCCATATGGTTCTTCATGGTCATCGTCTTCATCACCCAGCTGGATGGGGGAGCGGTGCCGACCATGCTGCCGTCCATCACACGGACCTTCGGCCTGACCACCATGGGCTCCTCCTGGGTGGTCGGACTCTACACCCTGGGACTGGTGGTGGGCACCCCCATCACCTCCAACCTCTCCGACGCCCACGGGACCAGGAAGGTCTTCCTCTGGGAGCTGGCCTTCTGGTTCCTTGGATGTCTGATGACGGCGGTCTCGCCCAACTATGCGGTCATGCTGCTGGGCCGGTTCATCCAGTCCCTGGGAGACAGCGGCATCATGGTCCTGTCCATGAACGTCCTGCTGCAGCGCGCCCGCAGGAACAACCAGGGCAGGAAGGTCTCCACGGTGGGCATCATCGCCGGCCTTTCCGCCATGGTCAGCCCGGTCCTTTCGGGCATGCTCCTGGGCATCACCCACGGATGGCGGGCCTACTACTTCATGATGCTGCCCTTCCTGGCCATTTTGTTTGTTCTGGCCTGGTTCATGATGGGCGACTCGAAGACCGACCGCGCCTGGAAGACCGACTACCTGGGCCTGGGCTCCTTCAGCATCGCTCTGGCCCTGCTGATGGTGGCGATCACCTTCCTGCAGTACGGCACGACCTATCTGGCTTTGATCATCGGATGCCTCCTGGTCACCGTGGTGGCCGGCGCGGTCTTCCTGGTGCATGAGCGCAATCTGGGCGGTTCAAGCGAGACCATGCCCTTCCTGCCCATCCGCCTGCTCAAGCTGCCCTCCTACGGGCTCACCCTGCTGCTGGGGACCCTGGGAGGCATGTTCTTCTCCCTCTTCGTCTACATTCCAACCTATGTCCACTCCGTCTTCGGGCTCCCGGTCCGCTCGGCCGGCATGGTCATGGTCGGCGTCGGGCTCGGCTCTGTGGTCGGGTCCTGGCTGGGCGGTCTCCTGGTCGACAAGTTCGGCTACCGGACCACGCTCGTCTTTTCATCGTCGCTGATAGGCCTGATGGCCCTGGTGATCACCCTGACCCTGCACAACCTGCAGCTCTTCATGGTCCTGTCCTTCCTGATGGGGGTGGGCATGGGCTCCATGATGTCCTCGCCGCTCCAGGTCATCGCCGGAAGGCTGGCCGGGCCCGAGAACCGCATGCAGGCCATCGGCGGGCTGTCGGCCTGCAAGAAGATCGGCACCACCATCGCCCCCCTGCTCTTCGCCTCAGCCATTGAGCTGGGCAAGTCGGGCGGACAGGCCGGGCTGGCCTCCTACAGGAACATGTTCCTGGTGGTCATCGTCATAGCCCTGGTCAATATCGGCCTGACATACTGCATTCCATTTTCACAGAAAGAAGTTGCTGATGACTGAACCTACAGCAGTCCTCCTCATGGCGTACGGCACCCCCTACCAGGAGTCCGACATCAAGGGGTACTACACCAACATCCGCCATGGGCAGGAGCCGCCCAAGCCGCTCATGGACCAGCTGGTCGGCCGTTACAAGGCCATCGGCCTGCCTTCGCCCCTGGCAAGGATCACCACGGCCCAGCGCGACGGCCTCCAGGCTGCGCTGGACAAGGCCCACCCCGGCGCCTACAAGGTCTACGAGGGGCTGAAGTACATCGCCCCCTTCATCAAGGATGCGGTCGACCAGATCGCCGCCGACGGCATCACCAGGGTCATCGGCCTGCCGCTGGCCCCGCAGTACTCCTCCTATTCGAGCGAGGACTACCACAACCGTGCCCGCAAGGCCGTCGAGGCCCATCCGGGCATGGAATACCTGCCCGTGAGCTCCTGGTGGAACCACCAGGAGCTGATCCACTTCTGGAGCGACCAGCTGGTGGCCAAGAAGGATCTGACCGACCGGCCGGACACCAAGGTGATCTTCAGCGCCCACTCCCTGCCCCTGCGCATCATCCAGGGAGGGGACCCCTACAAGGATGAGGTCATCGGCCTGTCCAATGCCGTGGCTCAGGCCGCCGGTCTCAATGAGGACCAGTACGTGCTGGCCTGGCAGTCGGCTGGCCGCACCCAGGAGCCCTGGATCGGCCCTGATTTCGTCAAGGTGGCCAAGGATCTGATCACCGAGAGCGGCATGAAGACCATCGTCTCCGCCTCGATCGGCTTCATCGCCGACAACCTGGAGATCTGCTATGACGTGGACATGGAGCTGGCCAAGGCCATCGAGTCCGCCGGCGGCACCCTGACCAGGCTGAACATGCCCAACGACAGCCCAGCCCTGATCGCCACCCTGCAGCAGGTGGTCGAGGAGACCAAGGCCGAGTAACCGATATCAACGAGTAACTGATATCAATTGTGCCCCGTCCGGTTCAAATCGGACGGGGCACAATTTTTAATAGCTGCGACTGTCAGTCAGCGACTGTCATCAGGCGCTCAGCCGTTGACGCGGTCGATGCCCTTCTGCACGTCCGAGAGGACCGAATCCCAGGAGTCGATGAAGGCGGCGACGCCATCGGCCTCCAGCTTGTCGGTCACGTCCTTGATGCTGATGCCCAGGTCAGCCAGCTTCTGCATCACCTGGTGGCTCTCCTCGTAGGTGCCCTTGACCGAGGGAGCGCCGTTGCCGTGGTCGGCCAGAGCGTTCAGGGTCTTCTCAGGCATGGTGTTGACCACGTCAGGGGCCACCAGCTCGTCCACGTACTTGCAGTCGGAGTAGGCGGCGTTCTTGGTGCCGGTGGAGGCCCAGAGCGGACGCTGACGCTTGGCGCCCTTGGCTTCCAGGTCGGCCCAGCGGGGATCGCTGTCGAAGGCCTTCTCGAAGAGCTCGTAGGCCAGGCGGGCGTTGGCCACAGCGGCCTTGCCCTCCAGGGACTTGGCCTCGTCAGAGCCGTTGGCCTCCAGCAGCTTGTCGACCGCGGTGTCCACGCGGGAGACGAAGAAGGAGGCGACCGAGCCCATGTGCTTCAGGTCATGGCCGTTCTTGTCGGCCTGGACCATGCCCTCGATGAAGGCGTCGATGACCTGCTTGTAGCGCTCCAGGGAGAAGATCAGGGTCACGTTGACCGAGATGCCCTTGGCCAGGGTGGCGGTGATGGCAGGCAGGCCCTCCAGGGTGGCGGGGATCTTGATCATGGCGTTGGAACGGTCAACCTTGTTCCAAAGCTCTTCGGCCTGCTTCTCGGTCTCTTCGGTGTTGTGGGCCAGACGAGGATCAACCTCGATGGAGACGCGTCCATCCACGTAGTCGGTCTTCTCGGCGACCTCGCGGAAGATGTCGGTGGCGTTGCGCACGTCGGTGGTGGTCAGCTCGCGGACGGCCTCCTCGACGGGGATGCGGCCCAGCTGCTTGAGCTGTTCGTCATAGGGACCCACCTGGCTCAGGGCCTTCTGGAAAATCGAGGGGTTGGTGGTCACGCCCACCACATTGCGCTCAGCGATGAGCTGCTGCAGATTGCCCGACTCGATGCGGGTGCGGCTCAGATCGTCCAACCAGATCGAGACACCTGAATCACTGGTGCGCTGGGTGTTTGCATTTTCTGCCATCTTGTCACTCCTTATTTGGGTTCCCGATGGAATCACATTCACTATGCACTACCGGGAAGTCTGTTGCTGTATTCCCGCAGACCCGCGTTTCGGGCGTGCCTGCAGGGGAGGGGGCCGGCGTCGCGGACGGCCCCCGATTGATCACGATGCCGGGTTCAGCGGGCCCGACGGACTTCCTCCAGGGAGGCCTGTGCTGCTTCGACCACATGATCGGCGGTGATGCCCAGGTCGCGCATGTTCTCGTCGCCGCTGCCCTGCAGGCCGAACTGCTCGATGGAGACGGGCTTGCCATAGCTGCCCAGGTACTTGTACCAGGGCGTGGCCAGTCCGGCCTCGACGGAGACGCGGGCCTTGACGGAGGCGGGCAGAACGGCTTCCTTGTACTCGTCGTCCTGCTCCTCGAACCACTCCAGCGAGGGCACGGAGATGACGCGGGCCTTGACGCCCTGCTCAGCCAGGGTCTTGGAGGCGACCACAGCGTGCTGCACCTCGGAGCCGGTGGCCATGATGAGCACATCAGGCTGGCCCTCGGTGTCGACCAGCACGTAGGCGCCCTTGCGCACGCCTTCGCGGGCCTTGGCCTTGGTCTCCTCCAGGGTGGGCACGCCCTGCCTGGTCAGGATCATGGCCGTGGGGTGGGTGTTGTCCTTCTCGAAGAAGGCGCGGTAGGCCTCAGCGGTCTCGTACTGATCGGCCGGGCGCACAACCTCCATCTGGGGGATGGCGCGCATGGCGGTCAGGTGCTCGATGGGCTGGTGGGTGGGGCCATCCTCGCCCAGGGCCACGGAGTCGTGGGTCCAGACATACAGGTTGGGGATGTCCATCAGGGCGGCCAGGCGCACCGAGGGGCGCTCATAGTCGCTGAACTGGAAGAAGGTCCCGTTGTAGGGCCTGGTGTCCGAACCCAGCAGGATGCCGTTGGTGATGGCGCCCATGCCGAACTCACGCACGCCGAAGTGCAGCTGGCGGCCGTACTTGCTGGCCTTGGGCCACTGGACGGTCTTGTCGGCCTCGGGGGCGAAGGAGACGGCACCGTTGATGTTGGTGTTGTTGGAGCCGCCCAGATCGGCGGATCCACCCCAGAGCTCGGGCATGATGGGGGCCAGGGCGTTGATGACTGCGCCGGAGGCCTTGCGGGTGGCCACCTTGGAGCCGGGCTCGAAGCCAGCCTCCAGGTCGTCCAGGGCCTTGTCGAAGCCCTCGGGCAGCTTGCCGGCATGGATGCGGTCGTAGAGGTCGGCCTTGTCGGGGTTGGCCTTGCGCCAGGCCTGGTACTTCTCGTCCCAGTCCTTGTGGGCGGCCAGGCCGCGCTGGGCGACCTCGCGGGCGTGGGCCAGGGCCTCCTCGTCGATCTGGAAGCTCTGCTCAGGGTCGTAGCCCAGGGTCTTCTTCAGGCCGGCGACGGCCTCGGCGCCCAGGGCTGAGCCGTGGGCTGAAGGATCGTTGGTCTTGCCGGGGGTGGGCCAGGCCATCAGGGTGTCCACCTTGATGAACTTGGGCCGGTCGGTGACCTGCTCGGCCTTCTCCAGGACGGCAGCCAGGCCCTCGACGTCCTCCTTGTAGGAGCCGTCGGGCTGGATGAAGCTGAACTCGTCGGTGTACCAGCCGTAGGCCTGGTAGCGCT
This sequence comes from Bifidobacterium apousia, assembly GCF_007559275.1. Taxonomy (GTDB): domain Bacteria; phylum Actinomycetota; class Actinomycetes; order Actinomycetales; family Bifidobacteriaceae; genus Bombiscardovia; species Bombiscardovia apousia. Next base: position 5,063 of record NZ_VMHK01000003.1, on the reverse strand, counting down.
TGAGGATGTCCTCGCCCAGGGCGATGCGGGTGTCGCCCTCGATCTGGATGTGGTTGGCATCGAAGATGACGGTCAGGTTGCCCAGGCGCTGGTCGCCGGCCAGGGAGCTGGCCTCGGAGGAGACGCCCTCCTCGACGTCGCCCTCGCCGCAGATGACCCAGATCTTATGGTCGAAGGGGGACTGCCCCTCGGGTGCATCCGGATCCAGCAGACCGCGCTCGTAGCGCTGACCATAGGCGAAGCCCACGGCCGAGGCCAGACCCTGGCCCAGCGGGCCGGTGGTCATCTCGATGCCGGGGGTCAGGCCGTACTCGGGGTGGCCGGGGGTCCTGGTGCCGGCGGTGCGGAAACGCTTCAGATCATCCAGGGTCAGTCCGTACCCGGAGAAGTAGAGCTGCACGTACTGGGTCAGCGAGGCGTGGCCGCCGGAAAGAATGAACCGATCACGCCCAACCCAGTCGGGGTCGTTGGGGTCGTGACGGATGAAGTGCTGGTAGAGCGCGTAAGCGATGGGCGCCAGCGAAATAGGGGAGCCGGGGTGGCCGCTTCCGGCCTTCTCGACCGCGTCGGCCGAGAGGACCTTGGCCATCTTGACAGCCCGCTCATCGAGTTCGGACCATGTGAAATCTGCCATATGGTGCTGCTTTCCTTCCAATCTAGAGGTCTCCATGTTCGACTTGTGTCGAAAATGTTCGATTACCTTCACATTGCGCTTCCATCGTATCGGTTTGAGACGACACAATTCGGCTCTTCGCGCGACATTTTGGCACTCTCATGGCCCGAGTGCTAATAATGAAACCATGACGGAAGGAGCGACATTGCCTAATACCAGACGCATGCTGGTGCTGCGCGCGGTCGTCGAGGACTATATTCGTTCTCGCGAGCCGGTAGGGTCAGGTTCGCTCACCAGAAATCATCAGCTTGGAGTCAGCTCCGCCACCGTGCGCAACGACATGGCGGCCCTGGAGAGCGAGGGCTACCTGGTCCAGCCCCACACCTCGGCCGGCCGCATCCCCACTCAGAAGGGCTACCGCTACTTCGTCGACAGGCTGGCCACCATCGTGCCCCTGTCCGCCGCGCAGCGCCGGGGGATCAATGCCTTCCTGTCCGGGTCGGTCAACCTGGAGGACACCCTGCAGCACGCCGCCCGGCTTCTGGCCCAGATCACCGGGCAGATCGCCGTGGTGGCCTCGCCCTCCCTGGCCAGCTCGAACCTGCGCCGGGCCGAGCTTATAGGACTGAGCCGGGGGACCGTGCTTATGGTGGTCATCACCGACACCGGCCGGGTGGTCCAGCGCACCCTGCACGGGCCCCTGCAGGAGGACCCGAACGCCCTGGCGGATCTGTCCGACAAGATCAACCGACAGTGCCAGGACCTGCCCCTGGACCGCGCCGCCGACCGCTGCCGCATGCTGGCCGACTCCCTCACCGAGGGCCGAGACAAGTCCATGCTGCGCCTGGTGGCCACGGTCTTCGACGAGATGGCCACCCGGGAACAGACCAGCGGCCTCTACATGGCCGGCACCTCCCAGCTGACCCACAGCCAGGCCGTCTCCCTGGGGGACCTGGGCTCGCTGCTGGACGCCCTGGAGGAACAGGTGGTGCTCATGCGGCTCATGCGGGCCCAGAGTGAGCTCTCACGTGAAAGCAACGGGGTTAGCGTGGCCATCGGCACCGAGACCCGGACCCCGGAGCTGGCCCACGCCTCGGTGGTGACCAGCGGATACGGGCATGCCCGGTCCAGGCAGACCGACGGCTCCGAAGCCGACGAGCCCGTGGCCTTCGTAGGCTCCATCGGCCCGACCCACATGGACTATCCGGCTACCATGAGCGCGGTTCGTGCCGTCGCCTCGTATTTGACCGGTTTCCTGGCCGGCGACGGGGAGCCGTGACCGTCAAGGCAAACGCATAAGTCATAGGTATCGTGGGCCCATGCAACTATGGGTCGAGAGGGCATCAAACGAAAAGGATGATCGGTGGCAGATTACTACGAGGTTTTGGGAGTCGAGCGCGGCGCGAGCGATCAGGACATCAAGCGTGCCTATCGCAAGATGAGCCGCAAGTACCACCCGGACATCGCCGGGCCTGAATACGAGGACAAGTTCAAGGAGGTCAACAGCGCCTACGAGGTGCTCTCCGACCCCGAGAAGCGGCGCATGTACGACGCGGGCGTAGACCCCAACGACCCGCAGGCCTCCCAGGGAGGCAGCCCCTTCGATATGGGCGACGTCTTCAACCAGTTCTTCGGCGGCGGCTTCGGGGGCGCCGCCCAGGGGCCCATTCCGCGCACCCAGCCCGGCCGGGACGCCCTGGCCCAGGTCTCCGTGGACATGAAGACCGCCATCTTCGGCGGCGTGGTACGCGCCCCCATCAGCACCTACGGCCTCTGCCAGGAGTGCGGCGGCTCGGGGGCCCAGAAGGGGACCTCCCCGGTGACCTGCCCGGTCTGCAACGGCAAGGGCTACGCCCAGAAGGTGGTGCGGACCCTGCTGGGGCAGATGATGAGCCAGGCACCCTGCGAGCGGTGCGAGGGCCACGGCACCATCATCGAGCACCCCTGCCCGGTCTGCAACGGCCACGGCCGTGTGCGCACCCGGCGCGAGGTGGGCGTCAACGTGCCCGCAGGCGTGGCTGACGGCTCCCGGCTGCGGCTGGCCTCCCAGGGCGAGGTGGGCGAGGGCGGCGGTGCCGCCGGCGACCTGTACATAGACATCACCATCAAGCCCGACAAGCACTACACCCGCAGCGGCCAGGACCTGCACTGCTGGATCGCCGTGCCCATGACCTGGGCCGTGCTGGGCCACCAGGTTGACCTGGAGACCTTCGACGGCCAGCGCCAGGTGGATATCCCCGCCGGCTGCCAGCCCGACCAGGAGATCACCATCAAGGGCCTTGGAGTAACCAGGCTCGGCAACCGGGAGGAGCGCGGCGACATCATCGTCCACGTGCTGGTCCAGATCCCTACCAAGCTGGACGACGATCAGCGCCGCCTGATTGAAGACTTCGCCAACAGCCACGACTCCGAAGCCAGGCAGGTCCCGCAGAGCGCCAAGCCTGCCGGAGTCGGGGGCCGCAAGGGGATCTTCGGCAAGCTCAAGGACATCTTCAGCTGAGTCGGCTGAGTCCGCCCAGCAGCGACCGGCACATGGACCGGTACTCGCTCACATAGCCACCGCCGAAGAAGGCGCAGTGCCCGGCGATGGCGTAGAGCTGCCAGAGCGTGGTCCGGTTCTGGTAGCCGGCCGCCAGGGGATGCACGCTCTGGTAGCCGTCCAGAATCTGCCCCAGGTAGGGGATGCCGAACAGCTGCAGCATGGCCAGGTCCTCCTCGCGGTGGCCGCCATGGGCCGCAGGGTCGATCAGGACGGCCTGGGTGTTCCCGTCGTTCCTGGTCCACATGACGTTCCCGCTCCACAGGTCCCCGTGGACCCGGGCGGGCTTGTCATTGGCAGCCGCGCCCAGCAGCTCCGGCAGGGCCTGGATCACCTCTTCGGTCATCTTCATGTCCTCGCGGTTCAGGGCGCGCCGATCCATGGCCATGCCCACCATGGGCTCCAGCCGCCCCTTGGCCCAGTAGGTGGCCGGGTCGTCCCAGGCACCCACATCCATGGGCAGCGGATCCTGCAGGGGTCCGAAGTAGCAGGTGCCCGTGTAGCCCTCGGGCGCGGAACCGAAGTGGTCGGCCCCGGCATCATGCATGTGGGCAAGCTGGGCGCCGAAACGGTAGGCCGCACCAGGCGTGGGGGAGGCGGAGGCCACCTCCTCGATGTCCAGGTAGTCCGGGCCCCAGTCGTAGACGTCCACCACCCGGGGACCGCCCTGCGCCTGGGCCTGGCCCAGCCATTGCAGCCCGCGCCCCTCGCACTCGAAGAATCCCGCCGGGGCCCCGCCCCTGGATTTTCTGTAGGTCTTGGCCATGATGATCCACACCCCTAATCGTCGAGTCGTCGATTCCGACAAGACCCATTGTGGGCATTCTGCGAGACATGCCCGGCCCTTGGCTCTGCCTGCCCCGCGCGGTGGCTATGCTTGCCATTGTTGTCCGACATAGCAAGAGGGGTCCATGAATTTCTTCGAAGCCATTCTGTTCGGCCTGGTGCAGGCCCTGACGGAGTATTTCCCCGTCTCATCCAGCGCCCATATCCGCATCGTGGGCGGTCTGCTGGGCCAGGACCCGGGCGCGGCCTTCACAGCCATCATCCAATTCGGCACCGAGCTGGCGGTCCTGCTCTACTTCCGGCATGACATTGCCCGCATACTGACCCACTGGTTCCGCTGCCTGGCCGGCAAGGACGGCTCCTCCTGGCGTGAGCGGATGGGCTCCAAGGACCATGACGCGGCCCTGGGCTGGTACATCATTCTGGGAACCCTGCCCATCGTGGTGGCGGGACTGCTCTTCCAGAAGATCATCGAGACCAAGCTGCGCAACCTCTGGATCACCGTGGTGGTGCTGATCGTCTTCGGCCTGCTGCTGGACTACTTCGACCGCCACGGCCGCCAGAACAAGGAGATCCGGCAGATGAGCGCCCGCGACGCCCTGCTCTTCGGCATCGGGCAGATGCTGGCCCTGATCCCCGGCGTCTCCCGCTCGGGCGGCACCATGACCTTCGGTCGCGCCCTGGGCTACACCCGCGAGTCCGCCACCCGGGTCAGCTTCCTCATGGCTATCCCCGCCGTCTTCGGCGCCGGCATCCTCGAGACGGTAAAATCCTTGAAAAACATCAACGCGGACGCCGCCTTCCCCGGCTGGGGGGCCACCATCTGCGCCACCGTGGTCAGCTTCCTGCTGGGATACATCGTCATCATCGCCTTTTTGAAGATCGTCTCGCGCTTCTCCTACCGGGGATTCGTCATCTACCGGATCGGCCTGGCCATCTTCGTGGCCATCATGCTCATGGTCGGCGCCCTGCCCGCAGTGGGCGGCGTGGCGGCCAGCTGAGCCTGGGTGAATTGCCGGGGGATTCGACGCTCACATCGGTGCGTGATACGATTTGCTCATGCGCTGCCCATGGTTGCGGGGGACTGGGTCAGCCAAGCGTTTGAATCCTTTGGGGAGGTTTGTT